>NZ_JACJHR010000143.1 GCF_014174495.1 Amycolatopsis echigonensis | reverse complement strand
CATCCACTACAACTACCATCGACCACACACCGCCGCCGGAAACCAGCCACCAGTCACCCGGCTCCACACCGGCGTCACCAACGTCATGACCTCATACACCTAACTGCCGTTGCAGTACTAGGGCGATACGACGAGCCGGGTCGGACGGGTGCCGGTGGCGATGGCCGCGACGCCGCGGGGGCTGTCGGCGATGGACGCCAGGCATGATATCCGCGACACTAGCCGGTCGCGCTGCGGGTTGGGCTGCACACGCTGGAATGCGACGACCTTAGCCCCGCCGTTGGCGTACTCGCCGAACTCGACGACGAACGCCTCACCGTAGCCGTGGAAGACGATGACGACGAGCTCGCCACCGCGGCCGATGCGCATGTGCTCGGCCGGGCAGCGCCGCTGTATCCCGAGCTGCTCGACAGCCCGGCCTTCGAGGAACCCGGATCGCCGTTGTCCGACACCCGCGGTCACCGAGGGCGCTACACAACGTCGCCCACGACGCCGTGCTTACCGTGGGTGTCCCGCGGCAATCGTCGCGGGACACGGCTTGGGCTACTTCGCCTGGCGGTGCCGGGGCCGCCGTCCTGGTCGCTCGTGAGCTCGGATCCGGTCGTAGTAGTCGTAGTAACGGAGCGCGTCGCACCTGCGACACGCCGGTTGTGGAATCCCTGCCGGGTGTTTGGTCTCGCGCGGTCCACCCGTACGGACTGCTGTGCGGGTTCCTGATGTCGGTGTCGGCGTATCCGATGCGACACTGGGACGCGCCGGTCCCGATGATCGATGTCGTGCTGTTCGTCCCTTACTACATCGGACAGGATTCCTGGCTGCACGACGTGGTGGTGTCGCGTCAGCAGTGACGACCGGCGCGGTGACTGCGCTGACCGGCCACGTCGTCGTGTTCGGAGCGACAGTGCTCTACACCCTCATCAACGGTACGTGGCCTGGGGCGCTGACCTGGTTGGGAATAGGGGTGTCCTTGGCGCTGGCCACGCTGTTGCTCGGCGCAGTGGCAGGCGTGGCGGGCGGCATGCTCGCCAAGTTCATCGAGTCGATCCGGTCTTGAACCGCCCAGCTGCACGGCTCCACGGTGCTGAATGGCATCGGTGCTCTACAACGCGCGCCGGCGACAGGGCACGCCTGGCGAAGCTGATCCCGGCAACCTCTGCTCAGCATCGCAACTCCATCCGACACGAGAAAGTCCGGGCGGACGAGCTGATCGCGGCGTTACCTGCCAGCGGTCGAGGACGCGCATGTGCCCCGGTTTCCCGCCACGCGCACCCAGCAGGCCGCACCGAAATCTCGGCAGCGCGGATCCCCTCACTCTGACCGATCTTTCCGAAAATCGCATTTTGCCGCTAAAGACCGCCTTTGTGTCAGATTTTCGAAGTGTGCAGTCATGACGGTGTTTGCTCACCGGTTTGGCGGTACGATCATCCTGGCCTCGTGGTTAGCTTCGCTATTGGGAGGGGACGTCGATGCATTCCATACCGCTCAACGTGATCTCAGTATCCAGTGTCCGCGATCGGCCACGACTGGCCATCATCAGCGACTCCGGACCGGATCTCCAGGCCGCGGAGTGGACCATCGGCGCTCGAACCGATGACGATCTGAGCCTGGAAGTCATCGTCAATCACAGCCGCCAGAACATCGCATCCATCGAGGGCATCAGCCTCTCCGAAGACGATCACCACGTCTACTTGACGGTATGGGTTCGCCGACTGCCGCCGCGTCGGGCACGGACCCTTCATTCCCTGACCGGCAAACACATGGTTGACCTTTCCGGCCCGCTCGCCGGCCGAACCGTGGTGAATCCGCCAACGGATCCGTAACCACCACAAGGCGTAGCCGGAGCAGCGTGAAGCCAACCGGCCCGCGAAATCAAATCACCGATAAGACAATTGAAGATCGAACAGGAGTGCACGCATGAGACGGGTCTATCCCGTGATCGGTGTTTCCGGCGTTGTTGATCAGTAGGTCTCGGCTCCCGGCCAGCGGTCACCGAACGTGATGGCAAACGCGTTGATCACTGGCTTCCAACGCATCGTCCATCGAGCGCGGCCTGTCCCGGTCGGGTCCAGGCTGCGGGTCACAAGGTACAGGCACTTCATCGCGGCCTGCTCGGTCGGGAAATGTCCACGTGCACGGATCGCCCGCCGATAACGGGCGTTCAGCGACTCGATCGCGTTCGTGGAGCAGATCATCGTCCGGATCTCGACGTCATAGTCAAGGAACGGCGTGAACTCATCCCATGCGTTGCGCCACAGACGAATCACCGCTGCGTGCTTTGCGCCCCATTTCTCTTCGAATTCGTCGAGAGCGGCCGCCGCGGCGCCCGGGCCCGGTGCGGTGTAGATCGGTTTGATGTCGCGTTTCACCGCGTCCCAGTCCCGGCGGGACACGAGCCGGAAGGTGTTGCGGATCAAGTGGACGATGCAGGTCTGCACGACGGTTTGCGGCCACACGTTCGCCACGACCTCGGGCAGACCTTTGAGGCCGTCGCAGACGAGGAAGAACACGTCCCGGATGCCGCGGTTTTTCAGGTCGATGAGCACGCTCATCCAGAACTTCGCACCCTCGCCGCCGGTGCCCATCCACAGCCCCAGGACGTCCTTGTGGCCGTCGATGGTGACGCCGATGGCGGCGTAGACGGGCCGGTTGGCGACCTGCCCGTCGCGGACCTTGACGTGGATAGCGTCGATGAACACAGCCACGTACACCGCATCCAGTGGACGGCTGGCCCAGTCGTTCATGTCGGCGACGACCTTGTCGGTGATCCGCGAGATCGTTTCCTTGCTGACCGAGGACCCGTAGATCTCGGCGAAATGCGCCGAGATATCCCCGGTCGTCATTCCTTTCGCATAAAGCGACAGCATGATCTCGTCCACCTCGGTCAGTCGACGCTGTCGCTTGCGCACGATCTGCGGTTCGAACGTGCTCTCCCGGTCCCGTGGCACGTTGATACCGACCTCGCCCGCGGCGTCCGAGACCACCGTTTTCGACCGGGTACCGTTGCGCACGTTCCTCGACTCACGGTCCGGGTCGGCCTGGTTCTTCTCGTGGCCGAGATGCTCGGTCATTTCCTCGTTCAACGCGGTTTCCAGCACGTTCTTGGTGAACAGCTTCAGCAGCCCGTCCGGTCCGGTCAGCGCCAGCCCGCGGGCCTTCGCCTCCGCCACCATCGCCGCCGCGGCGGCCTGCTCCGGCGACAGCTCCCGCGCCGGCTTGGACTCACTCTTGCGTGGACTCACAAGGTCCGATGTCATCACTCACCGTGCCCATCTCGCCGGACCTCAGCCCGGCGTGTCGGGCCGGAAACACCGATCTTGGAACAGTCCCCAATCGAAGTCTGGGCAGACCCGAGGCGCGATTGCGCCTGCCGTTGACGGATGATCGCAGACCGCTGCGCGGGGGAGGTCAGACCTGCGCTTCCGGCGGAAGGCGTGCGTCGGGGAGGCGAGTTCAGGCCTGCGACTGCTCCCGGATGGAGTGCCATGCCGACTTGATGTGGCTGCACATCACCGACTGGGCCCAGTCGGCGTCGCGGGCGCGCAGCGCGGCGATCAGTTCGTGGTGGTGGGCGAGGCTGCGGCGCAGTGCTTCCGGTCGGTAGTGGGCGAACGTCCGCCAGACGATCGGCAGCTGCACGACCGACGCGAGCACCGCGGCGAGGCGGTTGTTGCCCGACCCCTCCAGGATCGCGCGGTGGAAGCGGTTGTTGAGATCGGTGAGCTCGTCGAGGTCGGTCGGCTGGCCGTTCGCGACCAACGCGTCCATCGCGCACGCCAGCTCCTCGAGCCGGTCGACGTCGACCGTCGCACGTTCGGCGGCGAGGCTGCAGCCCCACGGTTCGAGCACCATGCGCAGGCTGAAGATCTCGTCGAGGTCGGCGATGTCCCAGCGCTTGACCTGCACGCCGCGATGGCGTTCGTAGATCAGCAACCCCTCGGCGGTGAGCCGGCGCAGGGCTTCCCGTACCGGGGTGCGGCTGACCCCGATCGAGTCGGCGAGCTCGCCTTCGCGCAGCCACTCCCCGCCTGCCCGCCTGCCGGAGAGGATCTCGTCGCGGATCAGCCGGTAGGCGTGATCGGCCGCGTGCCGGCCGTCCTGCTCGTACGCCGTGTCGCTCATCGAGGACGACCCTAAAGGACGACCAGAATTGTATGCAACTTTCACTGAGCCGTTGACACACTGCCGCCGTGAGCTCTACTTTTTTCCTGGTCGAGCGGCGACGCAGATCACGTGTCGCGAAAAGTTGCATACAACGAGGAGTGCTGGATGCCTGAAGAGATGCCCTTGGCCGGTCTGCGGGTGGTGGAGCTCGGGCAGTTGCTCGCCGGGCCGTTCTGCGGGCAGCTCCTCGGCGACTTCGGCGCCCAGGTGATCAAGGTCGAGGACCCGCGCACCGGTGACCCGATGCGCCAGTGGGGGCGGGAACGGCCCTACGGCCGGTCGCTCTGGTGGCCGGTCGTGGCACGCAACAAGCAGTCGGTCACCGCCGACCTGCGGACCGAGGAAGGACAGCGGCTCGTCGCCCGGCTCATCGTCGAGGCCGACGTGCTCATCGAGAACTTCCGCCCCGGCACGCTCGAGCGGTGGGGGCTGAGCCCGGAGGTGCTCTGGGAGCGGAACCCTCGCCTGATCATCACCCGCGTGAGCGGCTACGGCCAGACGGGACCGTACGCCAAGCGCGCGGGGTACGGCTCCATCGGCGAAGCCATGGGCGGCATCCGGTACATCACCGGTGACCCGGACCGCGCCCCGTCCCGCACGGGCATTTCCCTCGGCGACGCGCTCGCCGCGACGTTCGCCTGCATCGGCACGCTGGTGGCGCTGCACAACCGGGGACGCACCGGCAAGGGCCAGGTCGTCGACTCCGCCATCTACGAGGCGGTGCTCGCGATGATGGAGTCCCTAATCCCCGAGTACCAGGTGGCGGGCTACCAGCGGCAGCGCACCGGCGCGACGCTGCCGAACGTCGCGCCGAGCAACGTCTACCCGACCGCCGACGAGGAGATGATCCTGCTCGCGGCCAACCAGGACACGGTGTTCCGGCGGCTGGCCGATGCCATGGGGCGGCCCGAGCTGGCCACCGACGAGCGCTACGCCACGCACGGCGCCCGCGGCAAGTCCATGGAAGAGCTCGACGGCCTCATCGCCGAGTGGACCTCCACCATGAAGGCGGACGACCTGCTGGAGCTGATGAACGACAAGGGTGTGCCGGCCGGGCGCATCTACCGCGCCAAGGACATGCTCACCGACCCGCACTTCGCCGCGCGGGAGGCGATCGTCCGCCTGGTCCACCCCGAGATCGGCGAGTTCGCCATGCACAACGTGGTGCCGAAGCTCTCGGACACGCCGGGGAAGGTCCGCCACGTCGGGCCCGAGCTCGGCGAGCACAACGAAGTCATCTACCGCGATCTGCTCGGCCTCGCCGACGACGAGCTGGTGTCGTTGCGCTCGGCCGGTGTCATCTGAGGAGACCACCAATGACCTACCGGCTCGGCGTGGACGTGGGCGGCACGTTCACCGACATCCTTCTCATCGACGAGGACTCCGGTCAGACCTACCGGGCCAAGACGTCCTCCACCCCGCGGGACCAGTCGATCGGCGTGCTGCGCGGCATCGAGCGCGTGTGCGCGGTGGCCGGCGCGGACCCGGCGGAGATCGCTTCCGTCTACCACGGCACCACGGTCGCGACGAACGCGATCCTGGAGGGCAAGGGCGCCAAGGTCGGCCTCGTGACCACCCACGGTTTCCGCCAGGTGCTCCAGATCGCCCGCTCCTTCGTGCCCGGCGGCCTCGCCGGCTGGATCATCTGGCCCAAGCCGGAACCCTTGGCGGCACTGGAGAACACCGTCGAGGTCCGGGGCCGCATCGCCGCCGACGGCTCGGTGGTCGACGAGCTGGCCGAGGACGACGTGCGGGCCCAGCTGGCGAAGCTGCGGTCCGCGGGCATCGAGGCGCTGAGCGTCAGCCTGATCAACTCCTACGCCAACGCCGCGCACGAGCGCCGCGTCGGCGAGATCGCGGCGGAGGAACTGCCCGGCGTGCCGGTCTCGCTGTCCTCCTCGGTGCTGCCGGAACTGCGCGAGTACGAGCGCACCATCACCACGGTCGCCAACGCCGCCGTGCAGCCGCAGGTGAAGCTGTACACGGCCAACCTCGCGGACAAGCTCGAAGAGAACGGCATCACCGGCCAGCTCAGCATCCTGCGCAGCGACGGCGGCCTGGTCTCCGCCGGCGCCGCGGCCGACAACCCGGTGAGCCTGCTGCTGTCCGGCCCCGCCGGTGGTGTCACCGGCGCGACCTGGGTGGCGGAGCAGGCGGGCTTCGCCGACTTCCTCACCTTCGACATGGGCGGCACGTCCACCGACGTGGCGCTGGTGCAGAACCTGACGCCGCGGATCGGCCGGGAGACCACCGTCGGCGACCTGAAGGTGCGCGCCACCTCGGTCGACGTGCGCACGGTCGGCGCCGGTGGCGGTTCCATCGGCCACGTCCCGCCGCTCACCCAGGCGCTGCGGGTCGGCCCGCAGTCCGCGGGCGCGTCGCCGGGACCGGCCGCCTACGGCGCCGGGGGCACCGAGCCCACGGTGACCGACGCCAACGTCGTGCTCGGCTACCTGCCGGCGGAGCTGGCGGGCGGCGAGATCACCCTCGACCGCGAGGCGGCCCGGTCGGCGGTCAAGTCCATCGCGGACGCCACCGGTCTCGGGTCGGTGGAGGCGGCCGCCGCCGGGATCATCGACATCGTCAACGAGAACATGTTCGGGGCCCTGCGCCTGGTCTCGGTGCAGCAGGGGTTCGACCCGCGCGACTTCGCGCTGGTCGCGTTCGGCGGCGCCGGACCGCTGCACGCCAACGCGCTCGGCAAGCTCACCGGTGCCTGGCCGGTGATCATCCCGCCGTCGCCCGGGGTGCTGTGCGCCTACGGCGACGCGACCACGAACCTGCGCGACGAAGCCGTCCGCACGCTCGTGCGCCGGTTCGGCGAGTTCACCGACGAGAGCCTGCGCGAGCTGCTCACCGAGCTGGCCGACAAGGCGCGCGGCACGCTCGTCGGCCAGGACGTGCCCGAGTCCGACATCCGCGTCGTCTACTCGGCCGATTTGCGTTACCACGGCCAGGGTTTCGAGATCCCGGTCGAGGTCGACATCACCCGGTTCACCGGCGGCGGGGCCGGCCTGGACAGCCTGCGCGGCGCGTTCGACGCCGAACACCAGCGGCTGTTCTCCTTCGTGCTCGACAACGAGCACGAGGTCGTGACGATCCGCGCCACCGCGCACGGGCCGCGCCCGCAGGTCGCCTCCCCGAAGCTGGCGGACGGCGGCACCGACGCCGCGCCCGCGTTGCGCGACCGCACGGCGATCTGGGTCGAGGGCGCAGAGGTCGAAGCCGGCGTCTACGAGCGGGCGAAGCTGCTCGCGGGCAACGTGGTGACCGGTCCGGCGATCGTCACCGAAATGGACTCCACCACGCTGGTGCTGCCCCGCCACGCGGCCACCGTGCACGCCAGCGGCAGCCTGCTCATCCGCCCGGTCGCCGAGACCGCCGAGCACACCACGGAGAACTGACATGGCACGGCTTGTCGAAACCGCGACCGGATCGCTGCGGCGGGTGGACGTCGACGTGGTCACCCTCGACCTCGTCGAGAACGGGCTGCGCAACGCCCGCTACGAGATGGACGAGGTGCTGTTCCGCACGGCGCTCTCGCCGGGCATCCGCGAGCAGCACGACGAGTTCCCGCTGATCGCCAACCGCGACGGCAAGATGGTCGTCGGCCAGTTCGGACTGTCCATTCCGGACTTCCTCGACAACTTCGCCGGCGACATCGAGGAGGGCGACGTCCTGTTGACGTCCGACCCCTACTCGTGCGGTGCCGCGATCAGCCACGCCAACGACTGGCTCGTGGTGATCCCGATCTTCTTCGAGGGGCACATCGTCGGCTGGTCGGCGATGTTCGGCCACATGTCCGACGTCGGCGGCAAGACCCCGGCGTCCATGCCGACCGACGCCCGCACGATCTTCGAGGAGGGGGTGGTCATCCCGCCCTTCAAGCTCTACCGCAAGGGCGAGCTGGCCGAGGACGCGCTGCGCATCATCCTCAACCAGGTGCGCAAGCCCGACTGGAACCGCGCCGACCTCAACGGCATCGTCGCGGCGTGCCGCACGGCCGCGCGCCGTGTGCAGGAGATGTGCGCCCGGTTTGGCGTCGACACCTACGACTCGGCGCTCGAGCAGCTGCTCGACCGCAACTACCGGGCGATGAAGGTGCTGCTGCAGGCCGTCTTCAAGGACGGCGAGACAATATCCTTCACCGACTACATCTGCGACGACGGCCTCGGCTACGGCCCGTACGAGCTGAAGCTCAGCCTGACCCGGCACGGGGAGAAGGTCACCCTCGACTTCAGCGGCAGCAGCCCGCAGGCGCAGGGGCCGATCAACTACTTCATCAACGAGAACCTCATGCGGATGTTCTTCGGCATCTACATGATCACCGTCGCCGACCCGCAGATCCTCTGGAACGACGGCTTCTACCCGCTGGTGGACGTCATCATCCCCGAAGACTCGTTCTGGAAGCCGAAGTACCCGGCCGCGCTCAACGCCCGCAACCACGGCATCGGCCGCGTGTTCGACCTCTTCGGCGGGCTGCTCGGCCAGACGAACCCCGACCTGCTCAACGCCGCGGGGTTCTCGTCGTCGCCGCACTTCATGTACTCGGGCACCTACAGCGACGGCGACCGCAAGGGCGAGTGGTTCCAGCTCTACTCCATCGGGTTCGGCGGCATCCCCGGCCGGCCCCTCGGCGACGGGCCGGACGGACACTCGCTGTGGCCGTCGTTCGTGAACATCCCGTGCGAATACCTGGAGTCGTACTACCCGCTGCGCATCGAGCGCTGGGAGACCGTCGCCGACACCGGCGGGTCCGGGCTGCATCGCGGCGGCAACGCGGTCGACGTGGCCTACCGGTTCCTCGAGCCGGGCACGATCGCGATCCACGACGACCGCTGGCTCACCTACCCATGGGGCGTCAACGGCGGCGAGCCCGGCGCCCGCAGCCGCAAGTGGATCGAGCGCGCCGACGGCAGCACCGAGGTGCTCGGCAGCAAGGTGCACGACGTGCCCGTGCACCGCGGCGACCTCCTGCACTTCGTCACGTGGGGCGGCGGCGGGTGGGGCGACCCGCTGGCCCGCGACCCGGAGCTGGTCGGCCTGGAGGTCCGCCGCGGCCTCGTGACCGCCCCGGGCGCGCGCCGCTACGGCGTCGTCTGCGACGGCGATGGCCGGGTGGACGCCGCCGCGACCGAGGCGCTGCGGGCGGAGCTGCGCGGCACCCGTCCGGAGCCGCTCCCGACGTTCGACCGCGGTCCCGAGCTGGCGACGATCCTGGAGCGGGCCCTGGCCGAAACCGGCCTGCCCGCCCCGCTGCGGCCCGTCGTCTCGTGAGCGACATGTCCACTTCGGACCCGTTCGACGGGACGCTGGCCGGCGGAAGCCGTCCAGCACTGGTCCTGATCGACCTGATGCGGGCTTACTTCACCGAGGGCAGCCCGCTGCTGCTGCCGTCGCGCGACTGTCTCGGCTCGGCGGCCCGGGTCCTGGCGGCCGCGCGGCGGCACGGGATCCCGGTCGTACACACGCGGGTGGCCTACGGCGCGGACGGCGTGGATGGTGGCCTGTTCCTCCGCAAGGTCCCGGCGCTGCGGATGCTGCAGGGCGGGGGCGGCCCGCTCGGTGAGTTCATGCCGGAGGTCGCGCCGGCGGAGGGTGAGCAGGTGGTGGTGAAGCAGTACCCCAGCGCCTTCTTCGGGACTCCGCTGGCGTCCTCGTTGCGGGCCCGTGGCGTCGACACCGTGGTGATCGGCGGGGTCAGCACGAGCGGTTGTGTCCGGGCGAGCGCGCTCGACGCGCTCCAGCACGGGTTCGTCCCGCTGGTGGTGCGGGAGGCGGTCGGTGACCGCACGCCCGAGACCCAGGAAGCGAACCTGTTCGACATCCAGGCGAAGTGCGGCGAGGTCGTCGGCGAGGCGACCGCGCTGGCTTACCTGGCGGAGGAACGATGAACATCGAGATCGTCGAAATGTCCCCGCGGGACGGCCTGCAGAACGAGAAGGCCGTCCTGAGCACCGAGGACAAGGTGGAGCTGGTCGGACGAGCCGTGCGGGCGGGAGCCAAGCGCATCGAAGTGACCAGCTTCGTCAACCCGGCGCGGGTCCCGCAGCTGGCGGACGCCGACGCGCTGATGGCCGCCCTGCCCCGCCACGACGGCGTCCGCTACGCGGGCCTGGTGATCAACGAACGCGGCCTCGACCGGGCGCTCGAGGGCAAGGTGGACGAGGTCGACGTCGTGGTCGTGGCCACGGACACCTTCTGCGGCCGCAACCAGGGCATGACCACGGAACAGGCGTGCGAGACGGCCGCGAGGCTGGTCGCGGCGGCCCGGCAGGCGGGCAAGTTCACGACGGTCACGATCGGCGCGTCGTTCGGGTGCCCGTTCGAGGGTGAGGTCTCCCTGGACCGGCTCGGTGAGGTGCTCCGGCGGGTGCACGCCACCGGCGCGGACGAGATCGCGCTGGCGGACACGATCGGCGTCGCGGTCCCGACCGACGTCACCGAGCGGCTGACATTGGCCCGGGACATCGTCGGCGGCGACACCCCGCTGCGGCTGCACCTGCACGACACCCGCAACACGGCGGTCGCCAACGCGGTCGCGGCTGTCCACAGTGGAGTCGCGGTGCTGGACGCGAGCATCGGGGGAGCGGGCGGCTGCCCGTTCGCGCCGGCCGCGACCGGCAACGTGGCCACGGAGGATCTGGCGTACCTGTTCGCCCGGATGGGCCACGCGACAGGGATCGACCTGGCCGAGACGATCTCGGCGGCGGTGTGGCTCGAGGAGCGGCTGGGCAAGAAACTGCCCAGCGCACTGGCCCGCGCGGGCGCCTTCCCCGCCTGAGCCCCGCGCCGGCCCGGGCCGATCGATCCACGGCGGCATGGGGTACATGCGCGAGTCCGAAGTGGACCGCCACTACCGCGATGCCCGCATCCTCGGCATCGGCGGCGGGGCCAGTGAGGTGCCGGAACCGTTCGCCGGATCAGATCACGCGGCGGGCTGGTCCCGGCGGGTGCGGCGCGCGAGCGCGACACCCGCCAGG
>NZ_JACJHR010000142.1 GCF_014174495.1 Amycolatopsis echigonensis | reverse complement strand
CATCGGGACCGGCCAGCACGATCGCCCCCCATCCGTCAACGACCGGTTGACCGGCGGGGGGAGGATTCGGACTCACGCTGGACGGGTTTTGAATTCGGCGCCGCCTCTTGACTGTCCATTCAGGACGCTTTGCCGCCGAGAAGCTTCTGCAGCGCCGCGCCGTCGGGTGTTCCCAGCCCGGTGCACGCGTCCCATCCCGCCGCGGCCGAGTACGCGCCGTTGCTGCCTTCGGTGACGTCGCGGAACCCCGGCTGTGCCTTGCCCGCGCCGACCCCGGCGTACAGCTTGCTGTGCACCAGCCCGAATCCGCGCCCGGCCGACTGCGCCAGCCTGGCCAGCAACGCCGACCACAGCGGCGAAACCGCGCTCGTGCCGCCGACGACGATCTGCTGTCCGTCGACCAGAACCTGGTACCCCGTCGCCGGATCCGCGTTCCCCGCCACGTCGGGCACGCCTCGGCCGGGCTTTCCGTCCCCCGCCCGCGTCGGCACGCCCGCGGACTTCTGGTAGTCCGGCACCGGGAACGCGTCGCTCACCCCGCCGCCGGTCGCCCCGCCGCCGGCGGTGTTCCAGACTGTTTCGGAGTTCACTGTGGACGGTGGGGTGCCGTCGAGCTTGGTGCCGCCGCAGGCGAGCGCGTGCGGGCTCGACGCGGGGAAATCGACGTGCTGCGCCCCGTCGGTTTGCCCGTCGGCGCTGCCGTTGTCGCCGGACGCGCAGCACACCGTCACGCCGAGCGCGGCGGCGTCGGCGAACGCCTGGTCCATCGCGCTGCGGGCCTGCGGCGTCCACTGGTCCTCGGACTGGCCCCAGCTGATGCTGACCGCGACCGGGGTCGGCGACGCGTGCACCGCGGTGCTCACCGCGTCCAGGAAACCCTGGTCGGTGTTCGGCGCGAAGTACACGATTTGCGCGGCCCCGGGGGCGAGCGCGCCGATCACCTCGATGTCCAGCGCCACTTCCCCGTCCGCCGAATTCGGGTCGCCGGTCGGCGCGTTCTTGCCGCCGTCGACCCCGGCCGCGGTCACCTTCGGTTCGGTGATCTTCAAGCCGGAGAAGTACTTCGTGAGGTCCTCCGGCTTGTACCCGCCGCCGAGTTCGATCACCGCGATGGTCTGCCCGGTGCCGTCGGTGCCGGCCGGGAACCCGTACAGCTGCCCGACCTGATCCGGTGTGTACCCCTTCGCGGCGGCTTTCTTGTGCCGCCGGAACATCGCCCGCGCCTGCGGTCGTTCGTCGAGGCCGAGGACGGCGACCACGACGTCCCCGAGCTCAGCGGGCACCTGGAGTTCCCCGCTGCGCGCGGCGAATTCGCCGGTCTCGCCGTAGCGGACGCGGTTCAGTTCGGTCTTGAACGCGGCCGTCATCGCCCGCGCCGGGCCCCGGACCGAAACGCGGCGCGAGCCCGCGTGCGCGTCGGTGACGGTGAGCCCGGCGTCGGTGAGGACAGTGCGCACCAGGTCGAGATCGTCGGCGGACGCCCCGTAGCGGTCGGCGAATTCCTCGGGGGCGAGCGGCTCGCTCAGCGCGGCCACGTCCAGCTCGGCACGCCGCCGCAGCACGACGGTCGCGGTGACGGTGGCGTCCGCGTCGAGCGGGCCGAGCACCTCGGCCTCGGCGAGCGCGGGACGCAGACTTCCGGATAGGGGTACCCACTGTGAGTCTGTCATCACTCCATGGTCGTCCCCTGGAGACCGGAACACCACCGTCGTATCCCCCGTCCGGAGGCAGAACCTGTCCAGTTTTCTGTCGACCCGATGACCGGGATCGCGGCTGCCGCGCCGCGCGGAGGCGCGCACAGTGTCTCCATGAAACGGATCCTGACTCTGGGCACGGCCGCCGTGCTCGCGCTGGGCGCGGTCACCGCGTCGGGCAGCGCCGAGGGCGATCTGGCCGCGCACGGCTGGGTCGGCACGTGGGCGGCGTCGCCCGCGGCCGCGGTGGCGAACACGCCGCAGGGGTATCCGAACTACTCGATCCGCAATGTCGTGCACACCAGCGCCGGCGGAAATCAAGCCAGGGTAAGGCTTTCCAACACCTTCGGCACCGCGCCGCTCACCCTCGGCCACGTGACGCTGGCCGTCGCCGCGGACGGCCCGCGCGCGGCGAGCGGCACGATGCGCACGCTGACGTTCGGCGGACAGTCCACTGTGGTCGTTCCGCCGGGCGCTGAGGTGCTGAGCGACCCGGCGTGGCTGCGCGTTCCGGCGGACGCCGACCTCCTCGTGACCACCTACGTGCCGACGCCGTCCGGACCGGTGACCTACCATCCGCTCGCCCAGCAGACGTCGTACTTCACTCGCGCCGGCGATTTCGCGGGCGAGGAATCCGGCGCGTCGTTCACCGAGCAAACCGCGGTGTGGCACTACGTCAGCGAAGTCGACGTACGCGGGCCAGCACGAGGCACCGTCGTGACGCTCGGCGATTCGATCACCGACGGCGCGCACTCCACTCCCTGCGCCAACCGGCGCTGGCCGGACCGGCTGAGCGACCGGCTGCACGGGCAGCTCGGCGTGCTCAACGCCGGGATCAGCGGCAACCGGCTGCTGCTCGACGGAGGCACCGCCGGCCGCAACGCGCTCGCCCGGCTCGCCGACGACGTGCTGACCAGCGGCGATGTCCGCACGCTGATCGTGCTGGAAGGCATCAACGACATCCAGCAGAACCCGCACCAGACCGACCCGGCGATGATCGTCTCCGCGCTGCGCCAGATCGTCGCGCAGGCCAAGGCACAAGGCATCCGGGTCATCGGCGGCACGCTGACGCCGTTCAAGGGCTGGAAGGTCTACGACCCGACGCTGGAGAAAACCCGCCAGGCGGTGAACTCCTTCATCCGGACCAGCGGGATCTACGACGGTGTCGTCGACTTCGACGCCGCCGTGCGCGATCCCGCCGACCCGCTCGCGATGCTCCCCGCCTACGACTCCGGCGACCACCTGCACCCGAACGACGCCGGATACCAGCGGATGGCCGACGCGGTGCCGCTCACTCTGCTGTGACCGGCACGAGCGGCTTGCGCGGGAACGCCAGCACGGCAAGGAGACTGAGCACGCCGACCCCCACCATGTACAGCGAGACGGACAACGAGGTCCCGGTCGAACTCTGCAGCGAGGCCGCGATCAGCGGGGCGAACCCGCCGCCCAGCACCGCGCCCACGGCGTAGGCGAACGACGATCCGCTGTAGCGGAACCGGGATTCGAACAGCTCCGAGAACAGCGCCGACTGCGGGCCGTACGTCGCGCCGAGGCCGATGTTCAGCACCACCACGGCGACGATCAGCAGCCACGGCTGTGCGGTGTCCACGAGCAGGAAGAACGGGATCGACCACACGACCAGCAGCACGGAACCCGCGAGGTAGACCGGTTTCCGCCCGACCGAATCCGACCAGATCGCCGCCGCGATGATGCTCGCGAGCCACACGACGCTGCCGACAATCACCACGACCAGCATCGTCGTGCTCGACAGCTTCAGCACCGAAGTGCCGTACGACAGCAGGTAAGCGAAGAAGATGTAGCCCAGCGCGGTGTTCGCGATGAAGCTGACCGCGGCGGCGAGCACCTGCTTCGGCCGCGCGCGCAGCACCTCCACGATCGGCAGCCGGCTGCGCGCGCCGGTGCTGCGCAGCTTCGCGAACACCGGGCTTTCCTCCACGCGCAACCGGATCACCAGCCCGACCCCCACCAGCACCAAGCTGACCAGGAACGGGATGCGCCAGCCCCACGACCGGAACTCGTCCGGCGACAGCGAACTGTTCACCAGGAAGAACACCAGCTGGGCGAGAATGAGCCCGGCCGGGACGCCGATCTGCGAGAACGATCCGTACCGGCCGCGTTTGCCTTCCGGCGCGTGCTCGACCGCCATCAGCGCCGCGCCGCCCCACTCGCCGCCCGCCGAAATCCCTTGCAGCACGCGGAGAACGACGAGCAGCACCGGGGCGATCACACCGGCCTGGCGGAAAGTCGGCAGCGCGCCCACGCCCGCGGTCGCGAGCCCCATCAGCACCAGGGAGGCGACCAGCATCGCCTTGCGCCCCACGCGGTCGCCGAAGTGGCCCCACACGATCCCGCCCAGCGGCCGCGCGACGAACCCGACGCCGAGCGTCGCGAACGCGGCGAGCGTGCCGGACGCCGGGGAGAGCGAAGGGAAGAAGAGCTTGTTGAAGACCAAGGCGGTCGCCGTGCTGTAGGCGAAGTAGTCGTACCACTCGATCGTCGTCCCGACCGCGCTGGCGAGCGCCACCCGCCGGATCCGCCCCGCCGTGTTCACTTCCTGCTCAAGCACCACTGCCGAGCCCCCTTCTCGTTCAGGCGCGTCATCTTGGCACGGCCACTCCCCTCCGGTCGACCACCGGAAGGCGGGTGCTTTGCCCGCCCTGCCGCAGGTCGGCGGTCTGCCCGGCGGCGGCGCCTGTCGCCGCGAAACTCGGTTCCCGCCGCGCCCGAGGGTGTGCGAGGGTCGGCCGGTGCCCGATTCCTCCCTTGCGCTGCTCCGCTGGCAGTTCGACCTGACGTGGTCGCTGTTCGACTACCACCTGGAGCAGCTCGAACCCGCCGATTTCCGCTGGGAGCCCGCCGCGCTGTGCTGGACGATGCACCGGGCCGAAGACGGAACGTGGACGCCGGACTGGGCCGAGCACGAACCCGATCCCGTTCCGGTGCCGACCATCGGCTGGCTGAGCTGGCACCTCGGCTGGTGGTGGAGCGTCGCCCTCGACCGGGTTCGCGGTCGGGAACCGCGGGAACGGAACGACGTCGCCTGGCCGGGCCCCGGCGAGCCGGCCGTCGCGTGGCTCCGCGGCCTGCGCGCGGACTGGCTCGCCGCACTGGACCGGCTCGCCGACGCCGACCTGGCTTCCGCCGTTCCGTTCTTCCCCGAAGACGACCCCCGGCGCACCCTCGGGCACCTGATCGCCTGGGCGAACGCGGAGCTGATGAAGAACGTCGCGGAGATCGGCCAGCTCCGCCTCCAGCGAGCCGCGCGCTGAGGAAACGGCTAGCCCGCCTTGGCGATCAGCTCGTCGGCGACCCACCGCGCGGCCCCGGCCGGATACGGCGCGGGAAGCCCGAGCACGACGTGGCTGAACCCGCCTTCGAGCGCCTGCCCGATCGCCGTCCGGGTGAGAGCGGGCTGGTCGTAGGACACCGGCAGATGGATCGAGCGCGTGATCTCCGCCGGGTCGCGGCCGATTTCCGCGCAGTACTCGTCCAGCATCGCGCTGCGCTCGACGACGTCCGCGATGTCGCCGCCGGGGATGTTCCAGACGTCGGCGTGCTCGGCGACCACGCGCAGCGTCGCGCGGGCCCGGCCGCCGATCACGAACGGCGGGTGCGGGCGCTGCACCGGCTTCGGGTTGCCGAACGCACCGGTGAGCTGGATGTGCTCGCCGGCGAAATCGAACGGCTTGTCCTCGGTCCACAGCTTCCGGATCACCGTGCACGCTTCGGCGAACCGGCCGACCGCGTCGGCGGTCTCCAGATACGGCAGGCCGTGCGCCTCGTACTCCCGGCGGGCGATCGGGTGGCTTGGCCGGGAGCCGACGCCGATGCCGAAGTCGAGCCGTCCGCCGGACACGACGTCGACGGTCGCGGCGATCTTCGCCAGCATCGCCGGCGGGCGGAACCGGTTGCTGGTCACCAGAAGCCCCAGCCGGAGCCGTTCGGTCTGCGCGGCCATCGCCGCAAGCAGCGTCCAGCCTTCGAAAATCGGCCCGTCCAGTTCTCCGGCGATGGGCAGGAGATGGTCGAACAGCCAAGCGTGCTCGATGGCGGGGACGGTGTCCGCCTCGCGCCAGACCTCCCGCAGCGAGGCGTACGTAGTCTGCATCGGCGCGGTCATGATGCCGAACCGAGGTCTCTCGGTCATCGGGGGAAGTCCTCTCACTCGTGGGATTCGACGCGGCCGAGCGGGCTGTCGGGGATCCCCGCCCAGCTGTCGTCGCCAGGGATGAGCGCGCTGCGGAGATACGCCGTGGTCAGCCGCTGCTGAAGGGCCACACGTTCGGGGCTTTCGTCGGTGGTCTCCGTGACCCCGTAGCCGGTGATGCCGCCGAGCGAATGCTCCGCGCCGAAGAGCGTCAGCAGGCTCTTCTCCCCCGGGCTGAGCCGGTACGCGTCGGTGAACCAGTCCGGGCCGCGCACCGACAGGGCCGAATCGTCTTGGTCTCCGGCGATGAAGAGCGCGGGTGCCTTCAGGCCGTCGAAATTCGGGCTCATGAACGGGAAATGCTCGGCAGCGAACGGCGACAGGTCCGCGCCGCCGATGCCGGTGAGGGCGAACAGAACCCCGGCGGACACTCGCGAATCGGTCAGATCCTCGCCGAGGCTGCCGTCCGCCTCGACGACGCGCGCGCCCAGCAGCATGCTCGCCGACTGCGCACCCCAGGAGTGCCCGGCGACGGCGATCCGGCTGTGGTCGACGCGCCCGCTCAGCCCGGGCAGAGCCGCTTCGGCGGTGTCGAGCTGGTCGATGACGTGCCGGAGGTCCTCGACCCGCAAGCGCCAGATGTTCGGCGTGCGCGGGTCTTCCGCGGGCAGTGCGCGGGTCCGCGAATCGAGGTGAGTCGGTTGCACGACAACGAATCCGTGCGCGGCCCAGTAGTCGACGAGCGGGGCGTAACCGTCCAGGGAAGAGCTGAAACCGTGGGAGAAAACGATCACCGGGAGGTCCTGTCCGGTGGCCGGGGCGGACACGCGCACCGGCAGGTCCTCGCCGCGGCCCGGCGCGTCGAGCCGCACCGGTTTCACCGAGACGACCGGAGCCGCGGGCTGTACTGCGGACATGGGGAATACCTTCTTTCGCCGTCCGGGCAGGAGGGTGTGGTGGCCGACGGCCCGGTCTGGCATCATGAGCAAACGGAACGTTGCTCCGGTAACTATACGGAACATGGTTCCGCTTGTCTACCGGCGGCACGCGGAGGGAGTGGCACGTGGGTGAGAACGCGGGGGCCCGCACGAAACGGGCGGACGCCCGGCGCAACGAGAAAACGCTGCTCGACGCGGCGGCGGCGGTGTTCGTCGCGTCCGGAGTGGACGCGCCGGTGCGCGACATCGCGGCCAAGGCCGGCGTCGGCGTCGGCACGATCTACCGGCACTTCCCCACCCGCGCGGACCTGATCATCTCGGTGTACCGGCACCAGGTCGAAGCGTGCGCCGACGCGGGACCGAAACTGCTCGCGGAGAACGAGTCCCCGCACGCCGCGCTCGCGCAGTGGATCGACCTGTTCGTCGACTTCCTCGTCACGAAACACGGGCTGGCCGGGATCATGCAGTCCGACCACAGCGGGTTCGAGGCGCTGCACGGATACTTCCTCACCCGCCTCGTCCCGGTGTGCACCGAACTGCTCGACGCCGCCGAGAAGGCCGGGGAAATCCACACCGACCTGGAGGCCATCCACCTGATGCGCGGCGTCGGAAACCTGTGCATCGGCGCGGAAGCCGACGACAGTTACGACGCGCGCCGGCTGGCCGCGCTGCTGATCACCGGGCTGCGGCAGACCGGCTGAGTTCTCGGACGGGTCTCCGTGAGCGCGCGGCGGTCAGCCCGTCACCGCTCCGGAACCTCGACCTCGTCCGGACGCCGTTCCGGCCGCAATCCCCGCCACGCCGTATGCCGCAGGCGTCCGTCCCCCGGGGTCAGGCGGCGGTACACGACCTCGCCGACCACCTTCGGGTCCAGCCAATGCGCGCCGCGCGCCCGGTCCCGCGGCACCGGCTCGGCGAACGGGCTTGTCTTGCGCTCCAAGGGAACGAGCTGCGCCTGAAGGTCTTTGAGCATCGCGTCGGTGAAGCCGGTGCCGACGTCGCCCAGGTACCGCAGCTCCCCCGACTCCGGGTCGTGCGCGCCGAGCAGCAGCGCGCCGATCGTGCCCTCGCGGCGGCCCTGGCCCGCGCGCCAGCCTCCGAGCACCACCTCGGTCGTCTGCACGAGCGGATGCTTGAGCCATTCCGGACTGCGCCGTCCCGGGTGATACCGCGACGTGCGAGCCTTCACCATCAAGCCTTCGAGCATCATTTTCCGCGCGACGTCCAGCAGGCCGGCCGGGGTCAGGCCGTCTTCGGCGAGGTCGCCGTGCCGGTACCAGGGCGTGATCGCGACCAGTTTCCGGTCCGGCGGTTCGATCTCGGCGAGCATCTCGCGGCGTTCCTCGTACGGCGCGTCGAGCAGGCTTTCGCCGCCGAGGCTCAGGAGGTCGAAAGCGAAGTACGCGACCGCTTTCCACGTGCGGTTCTGCAGGAGCCCGAAGTCGGGGCGGCCGTGCTCGTCCAGGGCGACGATCTCGCCGTCCAGTACCGCCGGGCGTCCCCCGAGCGCGTCGCCGAGCGCACCGGACAGCTGCGGGAACCTGGTGGTGAAGTCGTTGTCGTTGCGGCTGGTCAGCAACGTGCTCCCGTCGGGTGCGACGCGCATGGTCGCCCGGTAACCGTCCCATTTGAACTCGTAGGCGTACGCCGGGGAGTCGCGCAGCTTGCCGCCGTCGGGCGACGCCAGCATCGGCTCGATCGCAGGCGGCATGCCACCGGCCAGTTCGGACATTCGGGCACCTCCGCGCACCACCGTAAGCCGAACTCGCCGGATCCGCCGCCGTAAGATGGCCGGGTCCACGATGGAGGGGGCCAGGGCCGGTGCCGAGCACGGATTTCGATCGCATCATCCGCAAGCTGCGCGACGTCGAACGCGGCAGCGGCCGCGACTACACGTCGTTCAGCGTGCGCGGCAAGCGCTTCGGCTACCACTGGCCGCGCACGGACACGGTCGGGCTCAAGCAGACCATCGCGGAACAGCAGGCGCTCGTCGCGGAACGGCCGGACGTTTTCGAGGAGCAGTTCACGTCCGGCGGGTTCGGCTGGGTGGTGGTGCGACTGGGCGGCATCGAGGCCGACGAACTGGCCGAACTCGTCTACGAGGCGTGGCGGCTGTCGGCCCCGGAGGACCTGGCGGCCGAGGTTCCGCTGCCGCGGCTCTGAAAATCCGGCACCGCGCAACGGCCCGGCGAACTTCTTCGTGTTCTGGCGGTGTCGTGGCGGTCGGTGCAAGTGCTGGCGGCGTCCGGGGGCTCGTCGTGGGGGTGGTTCTGCGGTACCAGCGGGCTTTCCCCAGAGGGACCGGCGAAGCGGCCCTGCCTGCGCCCTACCCGGCCGAGTGGGGCGCGGCTGGCGCTGATCTGCCTGCGCTGTCTGGCCTGCTGCGAACAGACCCGGCACCCTGAGTCCACATCAGACTGTCCACAAACGACAGTGCGCCCCGGCCGCGAAGCCGGGGCGCACCGCCCGAGTCACCAGGGGTTGTTGTCCTGCTCGTCCGGGTCGATGCCGCCCGGGCGGCGGCCCTGCGGCGGCGAAGCCGGTCCGCCCGGAGCGGGCGGCGAAGCGGGCGGACGGGCCGCGCCTCCCGCCGCGGGCGGCGTCGCGGCGGGCGGCTCCGGTTCCGCGTCCGGGCCGTCCTGCTGGTCGGCCGGGTCCGGGTCGGGGTCCGGGAACCGGTTGCGGAGCGAATCGAGCATGACGGCGCGGGTGTCCGGGTCCTCGTCGCCGAGGCTGCGGCCCATGACCTCGGCCACCCGGTCGGTGATGCCCGACTGCGCCTTGCGCATGGTCTCGAGCACCATCCTGGAGAGCTCCTCCGGCGGGATGGTGCGCGTGCGGGAACTGAACACCAGGTCCGACACGACCCCGTCGGCCCCGACGGTGACCTTGACGGTCCCGTCCGGGCTCGTCGCGGTCAGCCGCAGCCGCTCGGTTTCCTGCTGGGCCGCCGCGTAGCGCTCCGCCTTGCGGGCGAACCCGGCCGCCCATTCGTCCATTCGCCGGATTGCGTCGTCGGGGTCCCTGATCAGGTCGCCCAGCCCACCCGCGCTGGTCATGCTTTTCGTTCTCCTCGAATCCCGTCGCCCGCGCCGCTGCGGGCGGGTCGTGTCCTCGCCGCGACCGGCACCGTCATTCCCTCGACGGTACCCGCCCGCCGCCGCGCCGCGAGGGCGCCACCGCCTCGCTACGTCTCGTCCGGCGCAGCGTCCCGGTTCACCCGCAACGAGGCGTCGACCCGTTCCTTCGGCTGCACCGGCTCAGCCCCGCCGGCCCGGAAGCGCTCCTTGAGCTCCGCGCCGTTCTCGTCGCTGAGCGGCCCTTCGGTCGCCACCTTCCTGAACGGCTTCGACTGGCCCTCGTCGCCCTCCTGGTAGGACTTCGCGGCGGTCCGCACGTTGTCGGCGGTCGCCTGGACGCCCTCGATCGCCCCGCTGATCGCTTCCTTGGCCTTCTCGCCGGTCGGGTTGATGATCGGCGGGAGGAACGCGCACAGCACCCCGTACGCGTCGTCGGACATCGCGTAGTTCGCCGCCTGCGCCGCGGTGTTCAGCCGGTCCACCAGGCCGTCCAGGTGGCTCGCGTGCGCCACGAGGTCGTCGGGTTCCACGCGGAACCCCTGTGCGCCTCCGCTCATCGCCGCCTCACTTCCAGTCCTTGTTCTTCCAGTCGCCGATCACCGGCGGGGCGACGACCTCGTCCGGCGCGAAGAACGACGGATCGTCCGACTCGACGAAGCTCGCGACCTTGTGTTCCTTGTCCTCCGGGCCTTTGCCGCCCTTGCCGCCGCCCATGGCTCCCATGCCGGGTGCGCCCGCGGTGCCCTTGCCGCCCGCCGCGCCCGAACCGGGACCGCCGCGCCCGGCGACGCCTTCCTCGGCCGGGCCGGAACCGCCCGCACCGCTGAACGCTCCCCCGCCGCCCTTGGCACCGCCGCCGCCCGCGCCGCCGCCGAGCCTGCTGCTGATGCTCTCGCCGTTGACGCCGCCGACCTTGCCGATGCCGCCGAGCTTCTCGCCGCTCGGCCCGGTGCCGCCCGGGAACAGCGGTTTGCCGTCCGGGCCGATCTTGCCGGGGTTGAACGGTTTCGGCTCGTACGGCTTGATCCCGCCGGGGCCCTCGAGGGACGGGGGCTTGAACGGCTGCGGCTTGTACGAGTTCGGCTTGTACGGGTCCCCGTCCTTGAACGTCGGCGGGGTAAACGCCGGCGGCGTGAAGTTCGTGCCGCCCGGGTTGCCGCCGCCGGGGATCGGCGGGATGTTCGGCGGGGTGAAGTTCGTGCCGCCGGGAGTCCCGCCGCCCGGGATCGGCGGGATGCTCGGCGGGGTGAAGCCCTGCGCCCTCGTCGAATCGGGGTCGGTGTTCGTGGCCGGGATGGGCGGGAGCGAACCGCCGGGGCCTCCGCCGCCCGGACCGCCGCCGGGGCCGCCTTCGGGGGCCCGT
>NZ_JACJHR010000141.1 GCF_014174495.1 Amycolatopsis echigonensis | reverse complement strand
CGCCTGGACGCCCCCTTCCGGGTCACTCCACCAGCAGATCCTCAATCATGATCGGAATGCTCCGCACCCGGATCCCGGTCGCGTTGCACACCGCGTTCGCCACCGCGGCCGCCATGCCCACCGCGCCGATCTCGCCGACTCCGCGGGCTCCGACCGCGTTGTGCAGCGTGTCCGGGTACTCGACGAACTGCACGTCGATCTCCGGAATGTCGGCGTTGACCGGCAGCAGATAGCTCGCGAAGTCCGCGTTCGCGGGCCGTCCGCTCGGTTCCACTTCCAGTCCCTCGTGCAGGGCCGCGGACACGCCCCAGATCATGCCGCCGGACAGCTGGCTCCGCGCCTGCGTCGGGTTGATGATCCGGCCGCCGTCGAAGACGCCCAGCATCCTCGACACCCGGACCTCGCGGGTCAGCCGGTGCACGCGGACCTCGCAGAACTGCGCGCCGAACGAGCTGAACGAATGCTTCGTCATCTCCTCGCCCGGGGCGGAGGACCCCTTGGCGGACAAGGATTCCCGGCCGATCGCGCGCAGCAGTTCACCGAACGGCATGGTGCCGTGGTTGCCGTGCAGCAGCCCCTCGGCGTACGTGACCACCTCGCCCTCGAACGGCGCGCCCGGCTCGGCGGCGAGCGCCACCAGTTCGTCGAGCAGTTCGGTGGCCGCGAGCATGATCGCGGTGCCGGTGCTCGCCGTGGCGGTCGAGCCGCCGGACATGCCGCCCGGCGCGAACCGGGAATCGCCCAGGTGCGGGGTGACGCGTTCCGGGTCGATGTCGAGGGATTCGGCCCCGATCGTGGCCAGCACGGTGAGCAGCCCGGTGCCCGGGTCGGCCCCGCCGGTGGACACGTCCGCGGTTCCGTCCGCGTTGAGCGTGATCTCGACCGTCGCCGGGAAGCGCAGCCCCGGGAACATCGCGGTCGCCGTGCCCATGCCGACGAGCCAGTCCCCGTCGACGTGCCCGCGCGGAGACCGGTTCGCCCAGCCGAACCGCTGCGCCCCGATCTCGTAGCACTCGTCGAGGTGCTTGCTCGACCACTGCAGATCGACGCCGGGAGGAGCGAGCGAACTGTTGCGCTTGCGCAGTTCGATCGGATCAATCTCGAGCGCGATCGCGAGTTCGTCGATGGCGCTTTCGAGCGCGAACGAACCCGACGCCTCCCCGGGCGCGCGCATGAACGTGCCCGGCGGGATGTGCAGCGGCACCATTTTCTGGCTGATCGACAGGTTCTGCGTCGCGTACCACTCGCGCGAGGTGCCGTGCGACGTCGGCTCCACAAAGGACCGGCTCATCGACGTGGCCGACCAGGAGTCGTGCTGGACCGCGATCAAGGTGCCGTCGCGGTCCGCGCCCAGTGCGATCTTCTGCACCGTGGCCGGCCGGTTCGCGGTCGCCGTGAACACCTGCTCGCGCGTGAGCGCGCACTTCACCGGACGGTCGAGCGCCCTGGCGGCGGCCGCGGCCAGCATCCCCGGAGCCGAGGTGCCCGCCTTGCCGCCGAACGCGCCGCCCACGTACGGGTTCACCGCGTGCACGGCCGACGGCTCAACGCCCAGCACCCCCGCCATTTCCATGGCTTGCAGGTAGCTGGCCTGGTTTCCGCTGTAGAGGGTGAGCTCGCCGCCGTCCCACTTCGCGACCGCCGAATGCGGCTCCATCGCCGCGTGGTTCTGCGTCGCGGTGCGGTAGGTCTCCGAGACGACGACCGGGCTCTGCGCCAAGGCGTCCTCAATGGACTCGACGCCGTCGGCGAGCACCTCGATCGACGGCGCGCTGCCGCGGCTCTCCGGGGCGTCCTCCGCGGTCGCGAGCCCGTCCTCCATGGACGTCAGCGCGGGCTTTTCCTGGTACGAGACCTCGATCAGCCCGGCCGCGTCCCGCGCCTGCTCGAACGTCTCCGCGACGACCAGCCCGATCGGCTGCCCGTAGAACACGACGTCCCGGTCGTGCAGCGGGAGCCACAGGTCCCCCATGAGCTGCGACTTGAACGGGTGCAGTTCGAGCGGATCGAACGGGCTGTACACGCTCACGACCCCGGGCGCGCTCTTCGCCGCGGTCACGTCCATCGCGGTGATCTCGCCGTGCGCGATCGTGCTGAGCACGATGTACCCGTACAGCATGCCGGGGAACGTGCGGTCCAGCGCGTAATCGGCCTGGCCGGTGACCTTCCGCGGAGCGTCCAGCCGCGCGTTCATGCCCGGCTCCCTTCGGTCAGTTCGAGCAGCGCGCGGACGATGGTCCGCTTGAGCAGCGAAGGTTTGAACACGTTGCCGGACAACGGCTTCGCCCCCTCCACCGCCCCCTCGGCGGCGGCTGCGAAAGCTTCCTCGGTCAGCTCCGCGCCGCGCAGCGCCTCTTCCACGGCAGGCAGCCGCCACGGCACCGTGGCGACCCCGCCCGCCGCCACGCGGGCGTTGGCGATCTTCCCGTCGCGCACGTCGAGCGCGACCGCCGCCGAGCACAGCGCGAACTCGTACGACTGCCGGTCGCGGACCTTGACGTAGGTCGAGTTCTCCGCCCAGTCGAGCCGCGGCACGTGCACCTCGGTGATCAGCTCGCCCGGACGCAGGTCGTGCTCGATTTCCGGGGTGTCGCCCGGCAGCCGGTAGAAGTCGGTCAGCGCGACCGTCCGGGTTCCCTCGGCGCTGGCCAGCACGACCTGCGCGTCGAGCGCGACCAGCGCGACCGCGACATCGCTGGCGTGGGTGGCCACGCAGGAATCGCTGGTGCCGAGGATCGCGTGCATCCGGTTGACGCCGGAAATCGCCGAACAGCCGCTGCCCGGCGAACGCCGGTTGCACGGCATCGCGACGTCCCGGAAATACGAGCATCGCGTGCGCTGCATCAGGTTTCCGCCGATGGTGGCCATGTTCCGCAGCTGCTGTGACGCGCTCAGCAGCAGCGCGCGCGAGATCGCCGGGTACACGCCGGGATGCGCGGCGATGTCGCCCATCCGCTCCAGCGCGCCGAAGCGCAGGCCGTCGGCGGTGTCGATGCCCCGCAGCGGCAGGTCGTTGATGTCCAGCACCCGCTGCGGCGTGAGGACGTCGAGCTTCATCAGGTCGACCAGGGTGGTGCCGCCGGCGAGGTAGGTGCCCGCGCTGCCCAGCGCGTCCTCGACCGTGGCGGGTGCGGTCAGCTCAAACGGTCGCATCGGCCTGCCTCGCCTGCTCCACGGCGCGCACGATGTTCGGGTACGCCGAACACCGGCACAGGTTGCCGGACATGAACTCGCGGACGTCGGACACGTCGTCGCGCACCGCGGCGACCGCCGACATCACCTGCCCGGACGTGCAGAACCCGCACTGCAGCGCGTCCTGGTCCACGAACGCCTGCTGCACCGGGTGCAGTTCGTCCTCAGTGGACAGTCCTTCGACGGTGGTGGCGGGACCGCGCACCGCGGCCGCGAGCGTGAGGCAGGACAGCACCGGCTTGCCGTCGACGTGCACGGTGCAGGCGCCGCACTGACCGCGGTCGCAGCCCTTCTTCGGGCCGGTGATGCCCAGCCGCTCGCGCAGCGCGTCCAGGAGGGTCACTCCCGGATCGACGCCGAGCTGCTCGGTTCTTCCATTGACTTCAAGGGAAATGTCCACAGTAGGGTTCGCTTTCCCGCAGTCCGTCCGCGGCGGACGTCCTGCGGCGTGATGGTGGTGGTGACGGCCCTTCGGGAACACGAGCCGTCCGGGTAAACCGGATATTCATCCGCTTGGCTCGCTTTGACCGAGGCTAGCGGATTAGAATCCGCTACGCAACGAAGTGGAGCTACTCCAGGTAGTGCTGGAGCGGCTCCAGGTCCAGACCAGCGAAGGAACGCGGGAGGCGCGATGCCGGTGAGCCCGCGGCGGGCGGACACCCGGCGCAACCACGAACGGATCCTGACGGTCGCGGCGGAAACCGTGAGCCGGGCAGGAGAAGTGTCGTTCAATGCGGTCGCCAAGGAAGCGGGCGTCGGCGTCGGCACGGTGTACCGGCATTTCCCCACGCCGGAATCGCTGGTGCTGGCCGTCTACGAACGCGAGGTGAACCAGCTCGTCGAGATCGTGCCCGAACTGCTTGCCAACCATTCCCCCGATCAGGCCTTGCGCGTCTGGATCGTGGACCACTTGGCGCACTACATGATGACGAAACGCGGGCTGGCCAACGCGTTGCGCGCGTCGCAGAGCGAACTGCCGACGCAGGCGTACACGCGGATGCTCGCCGCGCTGGACACCCTGCGCAAGGCGAACGCGGAAGCGGGCACGATCCGGCCGGACCTGAAGACGGAAACGCTGATGCGCGGCCTTGGCGGCCTGTTTTTCCTTACTCCGGAAGGAGATTGGAAGGCGGAAACCGAAGGAGTGGTGGACCTGGTGTGGCACGGAATGCGGCTGAACTGACCAGGCCACGCGTCAAGCGAGGGCTTCGATGACGGTCCTCGCGCTGGCTTTCGGATAAGCCGTCGAACCGTTGTGCCCGAAGTAGAACGACATGTCCCGCATGAACCGCGGAGTCACCTCGGGTTCGGGAGCATCGGCCTCGCGGTCGGCCGGATTCAGGCCGATCAGAGCGGCGAGTTGTGCCAATGCCGCTCCCACGCCGTCAGTGTCGAAAGTCTGTGCCAGGCGAGCGAGGCCGGCGTCTGCTTCTTCTCGCGCTGCGCCGCTGAGCAGATGGGTCTCCGCTCATGCGGAGTGCAGCCGTCCAGCGATACCTCCAACGAGCTTCGCGCTGCCGGCACTCCCCCTTGGGTTCTTCGAGCCACCGGAGGCGGCGCGAAATCACTCCGAAGTGGACAATACCTTCAAATCGAGCCCGGCCCGCTCGAAATGTCCCCTCGGATCCGGCACCAGCTTGCGCTTCTCCAGATCCATCAGCCCCAGCGTGCACTTGATCTCGGCCGACAGCGTCCCGTCCAGTTTGATGATGCGCGAGGTCATCCAGAACACCTTGCCGTCGCCGAACGAGGCGTCGCAGGTCACGTCCACCACGTCGCCGGCGCGCAGTTCCCGCCGGTAGACGATGTTCGACTCCAGCAGCACCGGTGCGAGCCGCGATTCGCGAAGATTCGCGTCGCCGGCTGCTTCGAAGACCTCCAGCCGCGAAACCTCGCCGTACGAGTGGTACACGGCGTGGTTCAGGTGGCCCAGCGTGTCGAGTTCGTAGTGGCGCACCTTGATGCGAGTGCGGAACGGTTCGCGGTCGGTCACGACGACCAGGCTAGTTGTCGTAGAAGAGTTCCTCGACCACGGCATGCGCGTGCCGCGTCACACGGCGGTAGGCGTCGAGGAACTCGCCGGGATCGTCGTCCACCGAGTAGCCGAACACGCGCGCGACCGCGGCCAGGTCGCGGCCGGTGCCGGGCACCTCGTCCGCCGCTTTGCCGCGCACCAGCATGGTCGCGTTGCGCACGCGCGTGGCGAGCAACCAGGCCTCGCGCAACGAGTCCACCGATTCAGCCGGCGCGAGACCGGCTTCCGCCAAGGCGGTCAGCGCGTCGAGAGTTGACGTCGTCCGCAGGCCGGGCACCTCGTGCGCGTGCTGCAGCTGCAGCAACTGGACAGTCCACTCGACGTCGGCGAGACCGCCGCGGCCGAGTTTCGTGTGCCGCGTCGGGTCGGCTCCGCGCGGGAGCCGTTCGGTCTCCACCCGGGCCTTGATCCGCCGGATCTCGCGCGCGTCCTTCGGGTCGAGCCCGCCTTCCGGATAACGCAGCGGGTCGATCAGGTCGATGAACCGCTCGCCAAGCTCCTCGTCACCGGCGACGAACCGGGCCCGCAGCAACGCCTGCGACTCCCACACCTCGCCCCAGCGCTGGTAATACGCCCGATACGACTCCAGCGTCCGCACGAGCGGCCCGCTGCGACCTTCCGGCCGGAGATCGGCGTCGACGATCAGCGCCGGATCCGCACTAGGCGCGCCGAGGATCTTCCGCACCGTCTCCGCGACCGACGAGGCGAACCGCAGCGCTTCGGCGTCCGGAACCCCTTCGGCGGGCTCGCAGACGAACAGGACGTCCGCGTCCGAGCCGTAGCCCAGTTCCGCTCCGCCGAGCCGTCCCATGCCGATGACCGCGATCGTCGCCGGAGTGCGCCCCAGCTCAGCCTGCCGTTGCCGATAAGCCGCCGACAACGCTCCCTGCAACACCGCCACCCACACGCTCGACAGCGCTTCGCAGACCGACGGAACATCCAGCAGTCCCAGCAAATCCGCGCACGCGACGCGAAGCAGCTCATGCCGACGCAGCGACCGAGCAGCGGTGACCGCAGCACTCAGCCCAGGCTGACGACGCACGGCGGCCCGAAGCGACGTCGCTACTTCGGCTGGCGTGCGTCCGGTCAGCCGAGCCGGATCTCCCAGCAGCTGCAGCACTTCCGGCGCGCGGACGAGCAGGTCTGGAACCAGGTTCGACGTGCCGAGCAGGAAGGCGAGCCGCTCGACGACGGTGCCCTCGTCGCGCAGCACGCGCAGGTACCACGGCGTGTCCTGAAGTGCCTCGGAAACCTTGCGATACGAGAGCAGCCCGCCGTCCGGATCTGGCGTATCCGCCAGGCAATCGAGCAACACCGGGAGCAGCGCCTGCTGAATGGCCGCGCGCCGCGACACCCCGGAGGTCAACGCCTTGATGTGCTGCAGTGCCCCTTCCGGCGCGGCATACCCGAGCGCGGAGAGCCGGCTGGCGGCTTGTTTCGTGGTAAGCCGCAACGCTTCCGTCGGCACATTCGCCACCGACTGCAGCAACGGACGGTAGAAAACCTTCTCGTGCAGCCGCCGAATCCCCTGCGCGTGGCGGCGGAACTCGGCCAGCAGCGCCTCGCCCTGGCTACGCCCGCGAGCCGCCCGAATCCCACAGGCACGCGCGAGGATCCGCAGCTCATCGGTGTCCGACGAGGCGGGGAACAAGTGCGTCCGCCGCAGCCGACGCAGCTGCAGCCGGTGCTCGACAGTCCGCAGGAACTCGTACGACGAGCTCATTTCCGCCGCGTCCGCGCGGCCGACGTACCCGCCGTCGCCCAGCGCGGCCAATGCCTCCAAAGTGGACGGTGAACGCAACGCGGGATCCACCCGGCCGTGCACGAGTTGCAGCAGCTGCACGGCGAACTCGACATCCCGCAGCCCGCCGCGACCCAGCTTCAGCTCACGTTCGAGATGCTCCGACGCGACGTGTTCCTCCACCCGCCGGCGCATCTGCTGGACCTCGGTCACGAAGTTTTCGCGATCCGCGGCGGACCACACCATCGGCGCGACCATCTCCGCGTACTGGCGGCCCAGCTCGACGTCACCGGCCACCGGACGCGCCTTCAGCAAAGCCTGGAACTCCCAGGTCTTCGCCCATTTCTGGTAGTACGCGGTGTGCCCTTCGAGCGTGCGGACCAACGCACCGCTCTTGCCTTCCGGCCGCAGCGCCGCGTCGACCTCGAAGCACGCGTTGCCGACCACCCGCATCATCGTGCTGGCCAGCCGGGTCGCGACGCCGAGGTCCCCGGCGCCGACGAAGATGACGTCGACGTCGCTCACGTAGTTCAGCTCGCGGCCGCCGGTCTTGCCCATCGCGATCACCGCGAGCGTGCCTTCGGCGGACGCGCCGACCTCCTGCTCGGCCACCACCAGCCCGGCCTGCAACGACGCCTCGGCAAGAGTGGTCAGCTCGCTGGCTACGTCACGGAACTCCGGATGGTCCAGCCCGGGCTCGACGAGGTGGCCGAGGTCGGCGGCGGCGATGCCGAGCAGCAGCCCGCGGTATCCAGCGCGCAACGCCTGTTCGGCCGCGGTTCCCGTCGCATAGGTCCCGTCGTCCTGCCGGACCCGCTCAAGCAGCCGGTCGGCGAACTGTGCCGGGTCCGTGCAGCGGTTGCCCGCGAGACAGCGCCACTCGCCCGGATTGGCGACGAGGAAATCCGCCAACGCGGTGGAGGTGCCGAGCACGCCCAGGAGCCGGCCGCGAAACGTGCGGTTCTCGCGGAGTGTGCTGTCCAGCTCCGGCCAACCGGCTTCGTCGGCCTCGCGAATGCGGTCGAGCCCGGCCAGCGCGAGGTCCGGATCCGCGGCGCGCGAGAGCGCGAGGAGGACGTCCGTGGCGCCCTCGGCGGCCCCGCCTTCGTTCCACCAGCCCGCGGCGCGCAGTTGACCGTCGGCCCGGGTGTCGGTGAAGCCGTACCTGGCCGCCGAAGCTGTGGTCCGCGCGCGCTCTGCCATCGCTCACACCGTAGCCGGGCCCGGGGCGGTTCAGGCAGCCAGGCGGTCCGGTTCGGTGTCGACGACGGAGGGTTCGGGGACCTGGAAGCTGTGTGCGGTGACAGGTTTGCGCCGAGACAGGAGGTAGATCCCGGCCGCGAAGAGAATCCCCGCGACGCCGACCGCGATGGTTCCGACCTCGCCGAGCGACGCGATCTTGCCCGCCACCGCGCCGACGACCGCCGCCGCGGGCAGCGTGAACAGCCACGCGAGCACCATCCGGCCTGCCATCCGCCAGCGCACCGGAGCCTCGCGCCTGCCGATTCCAGACCCGACGATGCCGCCCGAGCAGACGTGCGTGGTCGACAGCGGGAACCCGAGGTGCGAGGACAGCAGGATCACGACAGCGCTGCTGGTCTGCGCGGAAAAGCCCTGCGGGCCTTCGATGTCGGTCAGGCCTTTGCCGAGGGTGTGGGTGATCCGCCAGCCGCCGAGATACGTGCCGAGTGCCAGCGCGGACGCGGCACTGATGATCACCCAGACGGGAGGAGCGGACCCGGCGGGAAGGCTGCCGGCCGCGACCAGCGTCAGGGTGATGACGCCCATGGTCTTCTGCGCGTCGTTGGTGCCGTGCGCGAGCGAAACCAGGGACGCCGAGACGATCTGCCCGATCCGGAAACCCCTGCTGCCGCGCTTGCGCACCAGGAACCGGTAGACGAGATAGGTGACCGCGGCCGCCGCCACTCCCGCGATCACCGGTGACGCGGCGGCCGGGACGAGCACCTTGTCCACGATCTTGCCGAAGTGGACGGAATCCGCGCCCGCGGACACCCAGGTCGCGCCGATCAGGCCGCCGAACAGCGCGTGCGACGAACTCGAGGGCAGGCCGACGTACCAGGTGAAGAGGTTCCAGACGATCGCCCCGATGAGCCCGCCGAACACGATGGCGGGCCCGATCCTGGTCTCGTCGACGAGACCGCTGGAAATCGTTTTCGCGACCTCGACCGAGAGGAAGGCGCCGGCCAGGTTCAGCACCGCGGAGATCGCGACGGCGACGCGGGGCCGGAGTGCTCCGGTGGCGATCGAGGTCGCCATCGCGTTCGCCGTGTCGTGGAAGCCGTTGGTGAAATCGAAAATCAGCGCCGTGCAGATCACGACGACAACGAGCAGCGAGGGGTCCACCCCGACCTCCGAACCCTACGGAAATACCTCTCGCAAGGTACCTGACCGTTTGGGTGAACCGTTAACTCGCCGTAAGTGATCCCGACGTCATCCGTTAAGCCAGCGGCAACCGGCGTTGACTTTCCGGAGCCGCTTCCAGCTGACCGGCGGCCAACTGGACGAACCGGCGCGCGAACGGACGCCAGGTCTCGGCGATGTCCGCGTGCACAGAGATGAGGGTGTCGTCCTCCAGTGCGCCCGGACGGGTGAGTTCTGCCATTTCCGGCTCCGCCTCGGCCCAGGCCCGGACGACGTCCGGCGTGGTCTCGATGTGGAACTGGACACCGTAGACACAACGGTTCATCCGGTACGCCTGGTGCGGGTACTTCGGCGTGGACGCGAGCAGTTCGGCGCTCTGCGGCAGGACGGTGATGACGTCACGGTGGAACTGCAGGACGTCCGGGAGGAAGGGCATGTCCGCGAAGAGCGGATCGACCCACGCAGCGTCCTTCTTCGACACGAGCCCAGGCCCGACCTCGGGCCCGGACTCGCCCTCCGAGACCTGCCCGCCGGTGGCGACCGCGAGCAGCTGCGCGCCGAGACAGATCGCCAGCGTCGGCACGGCCTTTCCGGCCGCGGCGGCGAGGAGCTTGCGGACGTCAACGAGCCAGGGGTGCTGGGAGTCGTCGAGCGCACCCATGCCGCCGCCGAGGCAGACCAGTCCGTCGTACCCGTCGAGGCTTGACGGCAGCTCCTGCTCCGGCGGCAGCCGCACGTCGAGTTCAGCGCCGGCCTCGGTGAGCCACTCCCCGAGCGGGCCGAGGGGGTCGCTGGCGTCGGGCTGGATGATGAGCAGACGAGTCACGGCGTCCAGGGTACGGGCTATCCCGCTTCTGTCGGATAGCCGTGGGCGAGCCAGGTCGTGATGCCGCCGGAGAGCCGTTTCACCGTGAAGCCGAGCCGCGCGAGCCGATACGCGCCCTGGGTGGCAGCGTTGCAGTAGATGCTCTCGCAGTAGCAGACGTAGACGAGGTTCCGGTCGAGGTCACGGGTGCTTTCCTCGGTCATTTCCCGATACGGCAAGCAGATCGCGCCCGGCAGGTGGGCTTCGGCGTACGCGCCGGGGCTGCGGGTCTCGACCAGGACGTAGCCGTCGGTTCGTCCGTCCGCGAGATCCTGGGCGAGGTCGACCGGATCGACCTCGAACGCGAGTTCGCGCCCGAAGTACTGGACGGCGTCTGAGGCTTCGCAGGGAAGGGAGAGGATGCGAGGTTTCACGCTGATGATCCTCCCGTTCCGGCCTTGCTCGGGGACAGGGGAAGATCCAGGTGTACCGCCGTCTTCGCCGGGGTTTTCCGGGTCTGGACGGCAGTTGGCTTGGAGTTTCTGGAGAGGGTGCCGCGGTGGACCTGGACGATGTTGATCGGCGCTTGCTGGAGCTTCTCCAGTCCGACGGTCGCCTGACGTTCTCGGAGCTCGGCCGCCGGGTTTCGCTGTCCGCGCCGGCCGTGACGGAGCGGGTGCGCCGGCTGGAGCAGCGCGGGGTGATCACCGGCTACGCGGCGCGCGTCGACCCGGAGAAGCTGGGCCGCCCGATCCAGGCGATGGTCCGGGTCCGCGTCCGCAGCCTCGACGGGTCACGATTCCGTGAGGCGATCCTCCCGCTGCCGGAGATCACCGACGCTGACCACGTCACCGGGGACGAGTGCTGGCTGCTGCGGGTGCACTGCCGCACGACGGCGGAGCTGGAGCGGTTTGTGGAACAGGCCCAGCGCTACGGCGAGACGACGACCTCGCTGGTGTTCTCGTCTCCGGTTCGGGGCCGCGGGCTGCCGCTGTGACCTGGGCATGACGAAGGCCCGGACCCTGGTCTCGGGGTTCGGGCCTTGTCTGGGCCTGGATATGCGTCTGGGCCCCGGGAGAACCACCAGGGGTTCTCGGACCGGGGCCCAGACTTCACA
>NZ_JACJHR010000140.1 GCF_014174495.1 Amycolatopsis echigonensis | reverse complement strand
CGTGGTGTGGCTCTGGCCACCGCGTGATCGCGTTACCCGGGTGGCGGCACCCGTTCCCGAACCTGTCGAACGAGTCGTGGCGGAGGTGGGTCGATGAGCCTGCGAGTCGAACGCGAGAAGAAGACTGACGACGAGGAGGCTACCGTGAAGACCTCGAGCCCCAGCACGATCGAAGACGAGGAAGCCGACGTCGTCGACCTCCAGGACGGCCACGACGAGGCGGAAGAACCGGCCGAGAGCGACAGCCCGGACGACTTGTCCGAATCGGACGACGGCGAGGACGAGTCCGGCGAGGACGCCGAAGCCGGGCCGGAGAGCCCGAAGATCGGTCTGAAGGACGTCATCCGGGCCAAACTGCCGAAAACCCGCAAGGTGCGCGTGATCCTGCTCGTGGTCCTGCTGCTTCTGGCCGGCGGCGGGGTAGGCGGCTACGTCTGGTACGACTCCCAGCGGCTGCCGGACGACGCGGCCTTCCGCGTCGCGGGCCGAACCGTCACCGCCGACCAGCTCAGCGGCGTCCTCGAGACCTGGCGGGCCATGTACGGGGTCCAGCCGCCGCAGGACGAAGCGACCCTCGGCAAGTTCCGCAAGGATTCCGCCAAGGCGTACGCGGTGAGCCTGATCCTGCAGAAAGCCGCGCAGGACCGCGGGATCGTGATCGGTAACAAGGTGGCGCAGGACGCCTTGACCAGGCTGATCTCGCAGCAGCTCGGCGAGGGGACGGAAGCGCACGACAAGTTCGTTCAGCAACTGGGCAACGTCGGCACGTCCGAACCGGCCGTGATCGAGGAAATCAAACAGCAGCTGGCTCTCTCTCAGCTGTTCGACGCGGTGACCAAGGGATCCGGCGACGTCAGCGAGCAGGAAGTGAAGGACGCCTTCGCGAGGCGAAGGGACCAGCTGGGCACCCCGGAGCGGCGCGAGATCGGCAACATCGTGGTCCGGACGAGGGAAGAGGCAGACCAGGTCATCGCCGACCTGTCGCACGGAGCCAAATTCGAAACCGTGGCCCAGCAGCGCAGCATCGACACCGCGACGCGCGACAAGGGCGGCGACCTCGGCACGCTTTCCCGTAGCCAGCTGCAGGACGACTATGGAAAAGCGGCTTTCGGTGCAGCGGCGGGGACAGTCTTCGGTCCGGTGCAGAACCAGTTCGGCTGGAACGTCGGCCGGGTCAATGAAGTGACGGCTCCGGTGCCGGCCACCTTCGAAAAGGTGCACGACAGCCTCAAACAGCAGCTGAAGATGGAAAAGATGCTCGCCGTGTGGCGTTCCTGGCTGGGAGACCAGATCAAGAGCGCCGGCGTGGAGTACGCGGACGAGTACCGGCCGGACAATCCCGACGCCGCGCCGGACGTGAAGCCGGGCGAGAGCCCGGTTGCCGGTCAGCAGGGCGCGGCGAACCCGGGCCCGCCTTCACCAGGACAGCCGGCTCCTTCGCGATGAGCACGGCCGCTCCGTTCCTCGTCTTGGCGGTTCTGCTTGTCCTTTTGGGACGGTGGGGTAGCTGGCGCTCACAGGATCTCGTTCCGGCGAACTTGCCGATGGCCGAGCGCGAGCGGCGCGCGAAAGTCGTCCGCCGAGGCGCCGTCAGCGCCTACGTTGTCGCGGCTGTCTTCGTCGTCGTGTCGGTTGCCGCGCTCTTCTAGCCGGCGGGTGCCGAGCCTGGTCGGCCCGGGCTCGGCGCCTGCTTACCAAACAAGCCGTAATGACCGGCCATGCCGGCGGCGACGATCCGGTTCGGAGCCCCCAGCTTGTTCAGGAGCGAGGCGACCAGGCGCTTCGCTGTCCGCTCGGAAACCAGCATGCGTTCGGCGATTTCGGTGGTCTCCAAGCCGCGGGACAGCAGTACCCACAGCCGAATCTCTTCCACCGCCAGCGGACCGAAGATCTCCTCCGGCGGCCGCCGCACCGCGTCGAGCAACGCGGTGAACAAGGTGTCCTCGACCACTCGGAAGCCCGCGGCCACGGACAGCAGGGGAGCGACGAGCACATCCGGATCAGCCGATTTCGGCAGGAATCCGTCGGCACCGGCCCGGAGAGCTTCTTCGGCGAGCTTCAGGTCCGACGTGCCCGACAAAGCGAGGACTTTCGTGTCGGGATGGCGGGACTTGATGTGGCGGATCGCCGGAATCCCGTTGACGGGCGGCATGGCGAGATCGACTATCGCGATGTCGGCGCCGCACGAACCGACGAGCGAGGCCGCTTCCTCCGCGCGGTTCGTCGTACCGCCGATCTCGAACCGGTCACCGGCTTTCGCCTTGAGCAGCAGAGCTAGCCCCTGAGTGAACAGGTCGTGGTCATCGACGAGCACCAGAACGAGTTTGTCGTCTTGCATGGCTCTCCTCATCGGAGGATGACAAAGTCACTATACGAGCCGTCAGCAGAGGCGCTGGCGGCAGCGTCGTGGAGGCACCGATGTCGACCGTACCGTGGTGGCGTTCTGTGCGGTCAAGCACGATCCTTCAGACGGAGACGTTCCGGGAGAAAGACATCCGGATCGTGGAACGGGTGCCGGCCAGCGTCCGGCTCGGCGTCGTGGTGTCCGTCGGCCTGCTCCTCGCGCTCGGGCCGGACTCCGTGCGGCACCACCTCGCGATCGGGTTGGTGTGGCTGTCTGTCGGCAGCATCTACGCGCTGATCGTCTTCTGGGACCCCACGATCGAGTTGCGCAGCATCCGGTCCGCCGCGGTGGTGACCGGTCTGGACGCGGTGCTTTCGCTGGCCATCATCGCGTTCACCGGAGGTGCCAGCAGCGTCGCGGTGTCGCTGCTGTTCCTGGTCATCGCGGCCGCGGCGATGCGATTGTCGTTCGTGGCGACAGTGGCCGTTTCGATGGCACTCGGTGGTGCCTATTTCCTGGTCGCGATGCTGATGGACGTCGGCCAGACGTCTTCGGAGACTCGCACGCAGGCCGGGTTCTGGTGGCCGGTCTACCTGGTGTTCACCGCAGCACTGACAGGCGGCTTCGCGCTGCTGACCGAACGGGCGACCCGAGCGCACAGCGCCGCCCGGGCACAGGCGGTCGCGGAACGGGCGGCGGCGGAAGAGGAACGGGACCTGCGCGCCCGGCTCCTGAAGTCTTACGAGGCCCAGGAAACCGGCCTGCACGTCATCCTGCACGAGTTTCGCACTCCCATCGCCTCGCTCAAGGCGCTGACCGACAACCTGGTCGAGCGAGCCGGCACGGCGGTGGCCGACGACGACAGCTGGACCAGCCTGCGGCTGCTGGCCGCCCACGCGGGCCACCTTTCGTCGATGATGGACGCGCTCGGCGACGTCGCCGCGAGCCGGCGCCCCACCTTCAGCACCGGGCGCCGCAGGCTCGTCGACATCAAGGAGTTCTTGCACGCGGCCGGAGACGCCGCCGGGCTGGAGGACTCCGAGCTGCGGATCACCGTCACGCCGCCGGGCGCACAGTCCCGCCTGGACGCACAACTGCTGCGACGCGTCATCACCAACCTGGTGGAAAACGCCGGACGGCACAGCCGGGGCACGCCCGTCGAGGTCGTCGCACGGCTGGGACGAGGACGGCTCCGGGTCCTGATCCTCGACCGGGGGCCGGGTTTCCCTGCCGAACTCGCGCCGGTCGTCACCGAGCGGTTCGTGTCCATCGGCGAACGCCGGGGCACCGCGGGACTCGGGCTGTGGATCGCCGACCAGATCGTCCAGTCGCTCGACGGCCGGATCCGGTTCCGGCCGCGCGCGGGCGGCGGCTTGGTCGTCTGCCTCGACGTGCCGGTCGACTGAGCACGTTTCGCCGTTCCGGCCGGGTACTTCTCGGTTTCCGACGCCTTTCTCTTCCGTTTCCGGCTGCCTGGCCCACGCGGGCAGACGGGGTTGGCCCACGCGGGCCACCGATGGCTCGCGCGATCGGTGTTCCTCGCGCCGGATCTTGTGATGATGGCTCAAGTCCTTCAGCTGTGAGGAGTTGACGTCAATGAAGACGAAGGCTGCGGTCCTTTGGGGACAGCACGAAAAGTGGCAAGTCGAGGAAATCGACCTGGATCCACCGAAGGCCGGCGAGGTCTTGGTCAAGCTGACCGCCAGCGGACTGTGCCACTCCGACGAGCACCTCGTCACCGGCGACCTGCCCTTCCCCTACCCTCTGGTCGGCGGCCACGAAGGCGCCGGTGTGGTCGAGGTCGTCGGCCCCGGCGTCACGGACATCGCCGAGGGCGACCACGTGGTGATGACCTTCCTGCCCGCGTGCGGCCGGTGTTCCTACTGCGCGCGCGGTCTGGGCAACCTTTGCGACGCGGGCGCCGCCGTAATGCTCGGCCCGCAGCTCGACAACACCTACCGCTTCCACGCCCGCGGCGAAGACGTCGGCCAGATGTGCCTGCTCGGCACGTTCTCCGAATACACCGTCGTGCCGGCGGCGTCGGTCGTGAAAATCGACGCTGGCATTCCGCTGGACAAGGCCGCGCTCGTCGGGTGCGGCGTGACGACCGGTTTCGGCAGCGCGGTCCGATCCGGCGAAGTGCGGGCCGGTGACGCGGTGGTCGTCGTCGGCGCCGGCGGGATCGGCGTCAACGCGATCCAGGGCGCCCGGATCGCCGGCGCCCGGCTCATCGTCGCGATCGACCCGGTGGAATTCAAGCGCACCAAGGCTCTCGAGTTCGGGGCCACTCACACGGCCGCGTCGATGGACGAAGCGTGGAACACCGTCAGCGAGCTGACTCGCGGCCAGCTGGCCGACGTCTGCGTGATCACCACGGACGTCGCCGAGGGCGCGCACATCACGCCCGCCCTCTCGCTCGTCGGGAAGCGCGGCCGGGTCGTCGTCACGGCCATCGGCCACCCCGACGAAACGTCGATCACGACCAGTCTCATCGAGCTGACGCTGTACGAAAAGCAGCTCCGCGGTTCGTTGTTCGGTTCGTCCAACGGCCAGCACGACGTGCCGCGGCTGCTCGAGCTCTACAACGCCGGGCTGCTGAAGCTCGACGAGCTCATCACCACCGAGTACTCCCTGGAGGACGTCAACCAGGGCTACGAGGACATGCGCAACGGCAAGAACATCCGCGGCCTCATTCGGTACTGACCCGCCCCGCTCGCCCGCAACGGCTCAACTTCTTGATGGAGGACGGTTTCATGGCTATCGAACGCAACATCGAACACGGCAAGCGCACCGGCTACGGCAGCCTGAGCGAGGGAGGTCTCCGCATGGAGTCTTTCCCGATGCGCTTGTTCCGCAAGGGGAACAAGAAGTTCTGGAACCCCGAAGACATCGACTTTTCCCAGGATGCCAAGGACTTCGCGGCGATGAGCCCGGACGAGAAGCGGCTCACGTCGATCCTGGCCGCCCAGTTCATGGCCGGCGAGGAGTCCGTGACGCAGGACCTGCAGCCGTTCACGACGGCGATGGCCGCCGAAGGCCGGCTGGCCGACGAGGCCTACTTGACGCAGTTCACCTTCGAAGAGGCCAAGCACATGCAGGCGTTCCGCCTGTGGTTCGACGCGGTCGGTCTCGGCACCGACCTCCACGAATTCGTCGAGTACAGCGACGCGTACACGAAGATCTTCACCGAAGAGCTGCCGAAATCGCTGTACGCGCTGACAACGGACCCGTCCCCGGCCGCCCAGATCCGTGCGTCCGTGACCTACAACCACGTGGTCGAAGGTTGTCTCGCCCTCACCGGCTACTTCGCGTGGGCCAAGGTGTGCAAGAGCCGCAACATCCTGCCGGGCATGCAGCAGGTCGTGAAGTACATCGGCGACGACGAGCGGCGGCACATGGCGTGGGGCACCTTCACCTGCCGGCGGCACGTCGCCGCCGACGACCGCAATTGGGACGTCGTCGACGAGCGGATGCAGGAGCTGCTCCAGCCGGCGCTGCAGCTGATCGTCGGGCTGTTCGACGCTTTCGGTGACAACACGCCGTTCGGCATCAACATCGACGAGATGACCGACTACGCGCTGGACAAGGTCAACCGCAGGCTCGGGTCGATCGAGAGCGCGCGGGGCTGCCAGGTCGAGGACATCGACGAGGACTACTCGCCGATGCAGCTCGAGGACAAGTTCGCCGCGGAAGACGAAGCGGCGGTCGAGCAGGCGCTGGCGGCCGTCGGCTCCTGACCTTTCGCGTTCTCCCCGGCAACCAGGTCGATGCCGACCTCGAACCCAAGGAAATCACCGTCATGCTGCAGGACCGCTCTGCGCAAGAAGCGAACACGAACGTCGATCTGCTCTTCATCGGCGCCGGGCCGGTGGGTCTCTTCGGCGCGTATTACGCAGGATTTCGCGGCCTGAGCATGGCGGTGGTCGACGCCCTTCCCGAGGTCGGCGGCCAGGTCCAGGCGATCTACCCGGAGAAGAAGATCTACGACATCGCCGGCCTGCCGGGCGTGCCGGGACAGGAGCTGATCGGCAACCTCGTCCGGCAGGCCGCGCCGTTCGCTCCGCGGTACCTGCTTTCGCAGCAGGTACTGCGGCTCGAGCGCCGTGCCGGCGGGTGGCGGGCCACGACGTCGGCCGGTGCGGTGGTCGACGCACGCGCGGTCGTGATCACTTCTGGCGTCGGGGCGGTCACCCCCCGGCCCATCCCGGCAGGCGAGGACTTCCTCGGTCGCGGCCTGTGCTACTTCGTCCCGAGGCTGGATGTGCTCGACGGCAAGGACGTCGTGGTGGTCGGCGGCGGCGACTCCGCCGTCGACTGGGCGCTCGCGGCGTTGCCGCGGGCGCGCTCGACCACACTCGTGCACCGCCGGCGGCAGTTCCGCGCGCACGAGCACTCGGTTCAGTTGCTCCACCAGTCCGCCTGCACCGTGCTGGTCGACGCGAACGTGACCGAACTGCGCGGACGGGACCGAGTGGAGAGCGTCGCCATCAAGGTGGCTGGTGAAGCCGAGGTCCGCGAGACCAAGGCGCAGGTTGTCGTCGCCGCGCTCGGGTTCCTGATGGACCTGGGCCCGATCAAGGAATGGGGGCTCGAACTCGATGGTCGTGCGATCCGGGTCGACAGCAGGATGCGGACCAACCTGCCCGAGGTCTTCGCGGCCGGCGACGCCGCGACCTTCGACGGCAAGGTCAAGCTCATCGCGGTCGGCTTCGGCGAAGTGGCGACCGCGGTCAACAACGCGGCCGTGGCACTCGACCCGCGGGCCGGGCTCGCGCCGGGGCACTCGAGTGACTTGACGATTCCCGCGCCGACCGGCGCCTGAAGCACAGCGACATTCAACGAACGACCCGAGGAGGTGGAACTGATGGCTTTCGTCATCGGAGAACCGTGCGTGGACGTGAAAGACATGACCTGCATCGAGGAATGCCCGGTCGACTGCATCTACGAGGGCGAGCGCATGCTCTACATTCACCCCTCCGAGTGCATCGACTGCGCGGCCTGCGAACCGGTCTGCCCGGTCGAGGCCATCAAGCCGGCCCAGCAGGTCGACGACCGCTGGCGGCCGTTCCAGGAATCGGCGAAGTCGGCGTTCGACGTACTCGGCAACCCGGGCGGGTCGACCAAGGTCGACGTCCCGATCGAGGACACGGAGTACGTGAAGAACTTCGAAAAGAACTAGCCGCGAAACTGCGCGCTCCGGACCGGTTTCGGCCGCGGGCGGCCACAAAGGAGTTCCGGATGACGTCAATGGCGACGATCGACTGCGAACGGGCGGACCAGGCCAGCGGGCACGGCCAGGCATCCTTCGCGTCTTCCGACACGGATCCATGGTCTTTGGTCCGCGCTTCGCAAGAGGGGGACCCCCGGGCGTTCGGCCTGCTGTACAGCCGGTTCTCGGCGGATGTGTTCCGCTTCGCGCGAGGACGGCTGCGCGACGAACACGCTGCCGAAGACGTCACCAGCGAAACGTTCCTCCGCGCGCTCCGCAGCATCGGCACGGTGCGGTACGTCGGGTCCAGTGTCCGGGCATGGCTGCTGACGATTGCCCGGAACATCATCCTCGACCAGATCAAGTCGGGCCGCTTCCGGCACGAGGTGACGGTCTCCGAGTTTTCCGAGCAGGAGCAGGTCGTCCTGCTTCCGGAGTTCAGCGTTTTCTCGCAGCCGTGCCGGGACGAAATCGCCCGGCAGATGTTCGAGTTGAGCGAGGACCAGCGGATCTGCCTGCGGCTGCGGTTCTTCGACGGTCTGTCCGTGTCGGAAACCGCGGAGGCCATGCAGCGGAAGAGCAGCGCCGTGCGCGCGCTGCAACACCGCGCCGTCCGCCGGCTGGCCGAGCTGGTCGACCCGGTCGCGGTGGAGTGAAACCCGAGGTGGAACACAAGGTGCTTCGTGAACAACCCAGTCAGAAAGGCGTTCGCTGATGACGATGATGTCAGTCGGGATTCCGCCGGCGGTGGCTCCCTTCCTGGAGAACGCGGCGGCGAGCATCGTCATCGGTGCCGCGAAGACGACGGCGGCCGGTGGAGGCGAGATACCGACCACTGACCCGGCCACCGGCGCACTGCTGGCGAATATCGCGGCGGGCGGCAAGGAGGACGTGGACCGCGCCGTCGAGGCCGCGCACAAGGCATTCGCCAGCTGGCGGCGTCTCAGCCCGGCCGCGCGCGGCCGGGTGCTGCTGGACGTCGCCGACGCGATCGACCAGTACGCCGAGGAGCTGGCCATCCTCGAGACGCTGGACAACGGGAAGCCGCTCACCGAGTCGACCTACCTCGACGTCAGCCTGTCCGCGCAGATCTGGCGGTACTTCGGCGGGTGGACCACGAAGCTCGGCGGCCAGACGCTGCCGGTGTCGCCGGCGGTGGGCGAGGCGCTGGTCTACACCCAGCGCGAGCCGCTTGGCGTGGTCGGGGCGATCGTGCCGTGGAACTTCCCGTTGATGATCGCGTCGTGGAAGGTGGCACCGGCGCTCGCCGCGGGGAACACGGCGGTGCTCAAGCCTTCCGAGTTCACGTCGTTGAGCGCGCTGCGGCTGACCGAGGTCGCGCTCGAGGCGGGTCTGCCCCCGGGCGTGCTGAATCTCGTGACGGGTCTGGGACCGGAAGCCGGGCAAGCCCTCATCGACCACCCCGGCGTCGCGAAGATCTCCTTCACCGGTTCGACCGAGACGGGGCGGCGGATCGTGACCGCCAGCGCCGGGAGTTTGAAGAAGCTCACGCTCGAGCTGGGCGGGAAGTCGGCGAACATCGTCTTCCCAGACGCCGATGTCGAGGCGGCGGCGCAGGGCGCGCTCAACGCCATTTTCCTGAACCAGGGCCAGGTGTGCTGTGCGGGCTCGAGGTTGTTCGTCCACCGCGACATCCACGACGAGGTCGTGGCCGCTCTCGCCGCCGAGGCCCAGGGAATCCAGCTGGGGCACGGCCTGGACGAGGAAACCCAGATGGGTCCGTTGATCTCCGCGCGGCAGCTGGACCGGGTGGAAGGCTTTGTCGGCGAGGGCGTTCGCGACGGCGCGACTCTGGTGTGCGGCGGCGAACGGCCCGCGGGCGCGCTGGCCGGCGGGCACTTCCTCGAGCCGACGATCTTCACCGACGTGCGGGACGAGATGTCCATCGCCGCGGACGAAATCTTCGGCCCGGTGCTCTCGGTCCTGAAGTTCGACGACGAGGACGAAGCGGTGCGCCGCGCCAACTCCAGCGTCTACGGACTCGCCGCGGGCGTGTGGACCAACGACCTGAAGCGAGCGCACCGCGTCGCGCGTGATCTGGAGGCGGGCACGGTCTGGGTGAACATGTACAACATGATCGACCCGGCGGCTCCCTTCGGCGGCTACAAGTCCTCGGGCTACGGCCGTGACCTCGGCGAGGAGTCGCTGCTGGGCTACACGCAGACGAAGTCGGTCTGGATCGGGATGGACTGAACCAGCCGTCCGTCCACATTACACAGTTTTCCGCAAAAAACTCAGCGAGGAGAGCAAAATGGGTGCGTTCAAGGATGACTCCGAGGTCTACAAGTACATCGGCGGCGTCTTCGAAAACGGTCTGGCCGACCCGGAGGTGGGCCCGAAGCTGAAAGGCTCCGGCGTCGTCCTCCAGATCACCTACACCGACCCCGACTCGATCCTGACGGTCGACTTCCCCGCCGGTGAAGTGCGCACCGGCGCGAGCGACCTGACGCCGCACGTCGAACTGTTCATGACCGCCGACACCGGCAACCGGTTCTGGCTGGGCAAGGTGAACTTGTCCGTCGCGATGGCCAAGGGACAGGTCCGGGCGAAGGGTCCGGTCTCGAAGATCCTGAAGCTCGTGCCGGCGGCGAAATCGCTGTTCCCCGCCTACGAGTCGTTGCTCGAGCGCGACGGCCGGGACGACCTGCTGAAGGCGTGAGCTAAGAACCGAGTTCCGATGACGACGTCCTCGGCGTGACGGAGGTCAAGCAATGCTCAGCACCATGCAGGGAACCCAGCTCACGGTCGCGTCGATCCTGCGCCACGGCGTGGAGGTCCACGGCGACCGGCGGGTGATCACCGCTACGGACGGCGGGTTCCGCCGGTCGAGCTACGAGCAGGTGGGCCGGAGGTGCGGTCAGCTCGCCAACGCGTTGCGCCGCCTCGGGATCGCCGGCGACGACCGGGTGGCCACGTTCCAGTGGAACAACCAGGAGCACCTGGAGGCGTACGCCGCGGTGCCCGCTATGGGCGCGGTGCTGCACCCGCTCAACATCCGGTTGTCTGCCGAGCAGATTTGCTTCATCGCCGGACACGCCGAGGACAAGGTCGTCATCGTCGACTCGTCGCTCGTGCCGCTGCTGGCCCGCGTCCTGCCCGGGCTAGATTCGGTCAAAGTCGTGCTGGTCACCGGCGACGACGGTGACTTGGCAGGGCTGGAGGGCAGCGGCAAGGCGGTGTTCCGCTACGAAGACGTCCTCGCCGCGGAGTCAGCGGAGTTCGCCTGGACCGACGCGGACGAGGACGCCGGGGCGGCGATGTGTTACACGAGTGGCACGACGGGCGACCCGAAGGGTGTGGTGTACAGCCACCGTTCGCTGTATCTGCACTCGATGGCTGCCTGCACGGGCAACGGACTGGGCATCGCCGAGCAAGACCGGATCTTGCCGGTCGTGCCGATGTTCCACGCCAACGCGTGGGGCCTGCCGTACGCGGCCTTGATGGCCGGTGCGGAACTGCTGATGCCGGACCGGTTCATGCAGGCGGCCCCGCTGGCCAGGATGGTCCACACGGAACGGCCCACCGTGGCCGGCGCGGTCCCGACGATCTGGAACGACGTGCTCCTGGACACGGAGAAGGACGCCGGTCTGGATTTCTCGTCGTTGAGGCTGGTCGTCTGCGGCGGGTCCGCCGTGCCGCGCTCTCTCATGGAGGCGTTCGAGAACCGGCTCGGCGTCACCATCCTGCAGGCGTGGGGCATGACCGAGACCTCCCCGATGGCGTCGGTGGCTCGCCCGGCGGTCACCGCCGGCCCAGCCGATGCGTGGCGGATGCGGGCGACGCAGGGACGCCCGGTCTGTGGTGTCGAGATGCGGATCGTCGGCGACGACGGCACGCCTCAGCCGCGGGACGGGCAGGCCGTCGGCGAGCTGGAGGTGCGGGGACCGTGGGTGACCGGCTCGTACTACCAGGTCGACGAT
>NZ_JACJHR010000014.1 GCF_014174495.1 Amycolatopsis echigonensis | reverse complement strand
GAAGGACTCTGATTCCCACGGGGTTCCCCTCGCGAACCTCGGGCATCTCAGCCCGGCCACCCCGCCAGGTGGCGCAGCGCTTCGCTGGTCGGCCCGAACGCGTCGCCCAGCAGCGCGTGCAGTTCGCGGTTGAACGATTCGATCACCGGCCGCAACCGGGTGATCGTCGCGCTTCCCTCCGGGGTCAGGTCCAGCACCAGCGCCCGGTGCTGTTCCGGATGCGGCTGCCGGACGATCAGTCCCGCCTCGATCAGCCGTCCGGTCATCGCGGTGATCGCCGATTCGCGCTGGCCCAGTTCCGCGGCCAGTTCCCGCTGGGTGAGCCCCGGCCGGTCGTGCACCGCGAACAGCGCGCCGAGCTGCGCGGTCGTCACGCCGGCCGCGGCGAGACAGCGCCGGTCGCCCTCGACTCGCAGCCGGTGCGCCGCGCTCTGCAGCAGGAAGAAAAGACGTTCGTCGGCGGCCATGCGGGGATCTTGACAGTGTTCTCCTCTCGCCGCCATCCTCACTTCACTACTGAAGTACTTCACTACTGAAGTGAGGATCGGGAATGAACCTGGACTTCGCGCGCGCCGCACTCGCCGCGCAACCGTTCAGCGTCCTGCTCGGCGCGCGGGTCGAGGAGTTCGGCGACGGACGCGCGGTGCTGGAACTGGACGTCCGCGACGACCTTCGACAGCAGAACGGCTACCTGCACGGCGGCGTCCTCGCCTACGCCGCCGACAACGCGCTCACCTTCGCCGCCGGAACAGTGCTCGGTCCGCAGCTGCTGACGAGCGGCTTCTCCATCGACTATCTCGTGCCCGCCGACGGCACGGTGCTGCGGGCGGAGGCGACCGTCGTCCAAGCGAGCCGTTCGCGGGCCACCTGCCGCTGCGATCTGTACACAGTGGACGGAGAAGGCAATTCGACATTGTGCGCCGCCGCGCAGGGATCCGCGGTGCTCAGGCGGCCGGCTACTCCCGGGTAAACCGGGCGGTGCCGGATGGTGTCCGGTTGTCGGCTATCGTCCCGGAATGAACCAGGAAAGCCAAGATCGGCTGACGACAAGGACTTTGGGCCCTGCGCTGCGCCGGAAGGCCGGCCTGGTGCTGCGCCGGGCCGCGGCCAGGCTGCACGATCCGCACACCGACCAGCTCGCCGAACTGCGCGCGGAACTGGAGCGGACGCGGGAGGAACTGCGGTCCGAGATCCTCCGGCAGGGGGACCGCCTGCTGGACCGCGTGGTCGAGTTCGAAATCCGCAGCCGCCGCGACATCGTGTACGCCGGCGATCAGGACGCGGCGTTGGAGAGCAACGTCTTCGCGCGCGAAAACCTGATCGGGGCCAAGCATTTCGGGAGCCCGAAGGAAACGCTGCAGTACGCGCTTTCCCTCGCGCCCACCGGCGGGTTGGCACTGGAGTTCGGCGTCGCGTCCGGCAACACCCTGCGCACCATCACCGCCGCACGCGGGGCCACCGAGGTGTACGGCTTCGATTCGTTCGACGGCCTGCCCGAAGCGTGGCTCAACGGCATGCCCGCCGGTGCCTTCGCCCGCGACGACCTGCCTGACGTGCCGGGAGCCGAACTGGTCGTCGGCCTGTTCGCCGACAGCCTGCCCGGTTTTCTGGAGAAGCACCCCGGTCCGGTCGATTTCCTGCACATCGACGGGGATCTCTACAGCTCCGCGAAGACCGTGCTGGACAACGTCGGCCCGCGGCTGCGCGTCGGCAGCATCGTGCACTTCGACGAGTTCTTCAACTTCCCCGGCTGGAAACGGCACGAATACCGGGCGTGGACCGAGCACGTCGAGAAGACCGGCGTCGAGTTCGCTTACGAGGCCTACACGTACAACGACAACCAGGTCACCGTGCGGATCACCGGCGGACCGGGGCTCATGGAGTGAAGCAGCCGTCCTCGTTGACCGGTCCGATCGCGGGGAGGATCAGGCCGCACAGATAACCGTCGATCCACCGGCCGTTGCCGGTGAGATTCGCGGCGAAACGGACGAGCGGGGCCAGTTTCCGGATTCCTTCCGCGAGCGATGCGCGGTTGCGTTCGAGCAGCGCGGTGAGCCGGTCGAGCTGGGCGAGCACCGGGCCGAGCTCGCGGTCGTTGTCGGCGACCAGCCCGGACACTTCGGTGCCTAACCGGCGGGCTCCGGCGAGCAGCGACTGGATGGCCGACTCGCGTTTCTGCACCTCGGCCAGCAACTGGTTGCCGTCGGTGAGAAGCCGGGACAGCTGGGCGTCGCGGTCGGCGAGCGTGCCGGAAATCGTCCGCGCCTGAGTCAAAAGGTGAGCCAGTTTCGCGTCGCGGGTGGAGAGGGAATCGGACAGCCGCGACAGTCCGGTCAGCGTGCCGCGGACGTCCGCCGGGGTGTGCGCGAACGTGTCGGAAAGAGCGCGAAAGCTCTGCGACAGCTGCGTGGTGTCGATCGCGTCGACGGTCGTGGCCAGCTGCCGGAACGCGGGCAGCACGTCATACGGAACAGTGGTCCGGTCGCGCGGGATCGGCGTGTCGGGATCCAGCGACCCGGCGCCGACCGGGTCGAGCGCGAGATATTTCTGGCCGAGCACCGTTTTGATCCGGATCGAAGCGGATGTCCGGTCCCCGAGCCACGCTCCCGACACCCGGAAGGACACGCGGACGGACGCGCCGTCGAGCGCAACCTGAGACACCCGGCCGACTTTCACTCCCGCGATCCGCACGTCATTGCCGGTTTCGAGTCCGGCGGCCTCGCTGAACTCGGCGGCATACGCGGTGCCGTCGCCGATGATCGGCAGATTCGGCGCCTGGAGGGCGGCGAGGACCCCGAGGACGAGCACAGTCATCCCGACGAGAGCGGTGCGCACAGGGTGCCGGGCGGGATGCACAGCGTGGATAGTGGCTCGCCCAGCCGGGTGAGGCCACTCATGCCACCCGAATGGGCGCTTTCCGGCCGGTGTCCACTTAGGACGATCAGTGCTCCCGCCCTGCGCACGCCCCGTTTTCCGGCACCGCACCGGCGTCGCTCGACGTGTGCCATTCTGGCCTGGCCGGCAGACGTGATCGGAGTCATCGGAACATCCGGTGCCGCTCGGCCGTTGAAGGGGTGTGCAGCGAGCGCGGAAGACCCGCGCCCACGCCAATCGGGGAGGAGCCACCATGCGAGACCTGACCACCGGATTGCACCCGGCGCCGGACCTCGTGGACGACACCGACGCGGCCCGCCAGGAGGAACGCCGCCGCAAGGCAGCGCTGGCCGTCGCGTCCCGGGCCAAGGACGCACAGGAATGCGCCCTGCTGCTGGACATGCTGGGCCTGCACGCCCCGGGCAGCAGCCGGACCGAGGTCGCCTGAGGCGCTCCGGTTCCGCCGGAGTGTTCCGAGGTATTCGGGGGAAGAACACGCCCCGGCCGGTGTGCGGACCGGTTGCGCGTGAGCTTTGTGCCAGCCTGGCCCTGGGAGGGCCAGGCTGTTCGTGTCTGAGCGATAGCGGGCTGGGCGGCTCGGTTGCGGGGGGTGGCCGGGCCGTGGTGGCGAGAGGTTTGGGCGCTGGCTGGTCGGGTAATCGCCGGGCGATGGGCTTGAGTTTGACGTGTAGACGGTCTGGCGACCGGACGGGCTGACCGTGTGTGCGAGCCTGCCCCGCGACGTGTTGCCCTGTCTGGGCAAATCGAGTCCTGTGCCGCGTCATTCTGCGTGCCGCGCGAGGCGGGGAATGGTGGCCGCCGTAGGCGGCTCAAGAGGCTTTCTCTCCCATCGCTTCACCGTGCACCCGAGAGCAACCCGCCACCTCGATCCCACGATCCCGATTGGGCCGAACGGGTGAAAGCGCGACGGGAAAGCGCACTGGAAGCCCGCGCCGCCCACGGGTAGTTGAAGCGTGCATCGCCCGGAGGCCCGCTCCGCTTGGGCAGAACAACACCTTGGTATGAAAGCGATTCGCAACCGTCGCCCCTGCGCACTGCTGGGTGTCCACTTGGGCCAGTCGCCGCGGAATGCGGATTCCGCAGCAACTCGTCCCGGCCGCGCCGACAAGCCGACCCGCGGCGCGAAACTGCTGCGGAAACCGACTCGCGCCAGGAAATCCCGCAACCCCGCCGATAGGCTCGATTCCTGAGGAACACCAAGGATTCCCCGGCTTGCGCGGTCGAGTACTGTCGATTCCCCTGGGTGATATTTTGCTCCGAACGGCTGAGTGTCGCCGACGTATCTGTCACTCTGGTGGAGCATCCTGTACCGCGAAACGGCCTGGGTCGGGACCGGGCGCAGGGGAGGAAACGCTGTGCAGTACCTGCGGGAAGACGAATACCTCACTCGTCAGCAGCGAGCGCTGGCGGAAATGGTGCGCCGGGGACGGCGGAAGCGCAGTTTTCAGCTGGCGGAACATCTGGCCGCGGAGGGCGGGGTGCACCGGTCGGACATCCTTGCCGTGACGGCGCTTTTCCTTGCCTGTCAGGCGTTCCGACGAGGTGACGCGGCGGCCGTGCAAAGATTTTCGAGTGCGTTTCGCGGGTGCGAGCGAAGCAGCGTGGATCTCGCTCGGCAGCTCATGCGTTTGGAAGCGGGCCGGGAACAGGGCTGGCTTCCGCGCGTGCATTATGACGAGCTTTTTTCCTACGCTTGGCGAGAAAACCGGCCCGACATTCTGGTCAAAGCGTCGTTGATTCAGCCGCGAGATGTTCCGGCGGCCGGATGGTGGGCCGAGATGGAGCGGAACCTCAGCCTGTTATCGGTCTGAACCCGGTTCTCGCGACCAGTCGATCCGGGAGAACAGACCGCGCAATTTCGCGCCGCGGGTCGCGTTCGTGGCGCTGATCCACGCGATCCGGCCCAGCAGGTGCGCGCGGAAATCCGGGTGCCCAGCGCGGTTCTGCGGCCCCGGCCCGGTGCGGGTGCAGTTGTGCAGCACAGCCCGCAGCTCGTCGTACTCGGCTCGGGCGACGGCTGGCGCGGCGTTCACCACCAAACCCGCGACGCGTTGCTGCCGGTAAGCCGGTTTGACTGACGTCTTGTCGTTGCGCAAGCGGAAGCCCTCGTCGGTCACGATGCGCCGGACGCCCGGCAGCAAGCGATGCAACGGCAAAGTCGCGTCGCCGGAGAAGGCGAGGTCGTCGGCGTAGCGGGTGTAGTTCGCGCCCAGCACCGCGGCGAGGCCGGAGAGCCTGCGGTCCAGATGAAGGGTGACGGCGTTCGCCACCGAAGGCGACGACGGTGCGCCTTGCGGGAGGTGCGTTCCGGCGAGATGGCTCAGCATGGCCGAGCGGGCGGGGGCGGAGCGCAGGACGTCGACCGGAGTGCGGGTGGTGAGGATTCCGGCGATGGCGGCCGCGACGGCTGGTGGGTAACCGGCCAGATCGAGAATTGAGCGCACGCGGGTCGCGGAGACCGTCGGGAAGAAGCCGGCCAGATCCAGTCGCACCACCAGGTCTTGTCCGGCGTGCGGACGGGCGCAGGTGTGAATCGAGCGGCCGCGGCGGAAACCGTGCGCTGCCTCGTGGACCGGCAGCGCGTCGAGCACGTGCCCGCGGACCCGGCGCTGCAGCTCGGCCAGCCGGGGTTTCGGCCGTTCGATCAGCCGCGCGCCGCCGGTGGACGTCGGGATCCAGCGGTAGCTGTAATGCCGCAGCACCGGCCGGGACCGCCGGTGCCAGCCGCGTTCGTCGGCGAACCAGGACAGCTCGCCGGGCGTGAGGTCGAGGGCGGCGGCGCATTCGTCGAACGTGGTCCACCGAGCGACCGGCCAGCGCCACACCGGCATCGGTTCGGGCAGCGACGCGGAGGCGACTCGTTCTCCGTTCATCCGCGCTGTCTTGTACGCGGAGCGTGCCGCCGCTGCGCGGGGCGCTGTGGGTACGTGTCGTGCTGCTCCCCGGGGTTGCCCCGGAGTGGGTGGTCCTCCACCGGCTCACCTCCGCGTCGCCGGAACCCACCCTAGTCAAGATCACCGACAAAACGGGCAGCCGGGGGAGAACCCTTGGTGACCGAGCACACCCTTGACCCAGAGTCATGGTTATAGCAACTTTTGCACTATGCAAGGTTTGCCGGACGACGTGGCCGATCTCGAGCGGCTGACTCGCGTGCTCGTGGCCGTGGCCTGGGACAGCGCGCACGCCGCCCCGCGCGGCGTCACCTTCCCGCAGGTGCGGTTGCTGGTGGTGCTCGACAGCCTGGGACGCGTGCCGTGTTCGCGGCTCGCCGAGGCGATGGGCGTGAACGCGTCCTCGGTTACGCGGCTGGCCGACAAACTGGAGGCGCACGGGTACGTCGTGCGCGGCGAAGACGAGCACCGCCGCACGGTGGTGACGATCGAGGTCACCGCCGCCGGGCGGGAAGTCGTCGCGGGCGTAGTGGAGCGACGGCACCGCGCGCTGTCCGAGCTGCTGGCGCAAGTGCCGGCTGCCCGGGTCCAGGCGGTCTCGACGGCGGTCTGCGACCTGGTCGTGGCGGCGGAATCGGCACCGGGCGTGCCCACGGCCGGGCCGGGCCGGCTGTGAAGGTTCCGGCGCGGGCCGCGCACCTCGGCGACTTCGCGGTCAATCCGCGGATGCTGCTGATCACCGCGATCGCGCTGCCGGTGGGCGGCGCGGCCGCGGTGGCGGCGTTCGCGCTGCTCAAGCTCATCGGCTTGATCACCAATCTGGTGTTCTACCAACGCGTCGCCACGGATCTCGTCGCGCCGGGCGCGCAGCAGCATCCGTGGTGGCTCGTGCTGCTCGCGCCGGTCGCCGGCGGCCTCGTGATCGGCTTGATGGCGCGCTACGGCTCGGAGAAGATCCGCGGCCACGGCATGCCGGAGGCGATCGAAGCGATTCTCACCGGCGGCAGCCGGGTGGCCCCGCGCGTCGCGGTGCTGAAGCCGGTGTCGGCGGCGGTCAGCATCGGCACCGGAGGTCCGTTCGGCGCCGAGGGGCCGATCATCATGACCGGCGGCGCCGTCGGTTCGATCCTCGCGCAGCTGCTGAAACTGTCCGCGGACGAACGCAAGACGCTGCTGGTCGCCGGTGCCGCGGGCGGGATGGCGGCGACGTTCAACGCGCCGCTGGCGTCCGTCCTGCTCGCAGTGGAGTTGCTGCTCTTCGAGTGGCGGCCGCGCAGTCTCGTGCCGGTGGCCGCCGCGGTGTCGGTCGCGACGGTGTGCCGCGGCTTTCTGCTCGGCACCGGACCGGTCTTCGGGGTCCCCTTCGCCGGGGCCAACCCTGGCCCGGCCGCGGACGGTCTCGCGCTCATCCCCGGCCTGACCGGCGGATTGCTGGCGATCGGCGCGACCGCGCTCGTCTACTTCGCCGAGGATCTTTTCGGACGGCTGCCGGTGCATTGGATGTGGTGGCCCGCGATCGGGGGCCTGGTGATCGGCATCGGCGGCCTGATCGAACCGCACGCGCTCGGCGTCGGCTACGACGTGATCGACACGCTGCTCACCGGGCACGCGACCGCGTCGCTGATCGTCGGAATCCTGGTCGTGAAGACCTTGATCTGGGCACTGTCGCTGGGATCCGGGACGTCCGGCGGGGTGCTGGCGCCGGTCTTCATGATCGGTGCCGCGCTGGGTGCCGCGGAAGGCGGTTTGCTGCCGCACGTCGCGCCGGGGTTTTGGGCGACGTGCGGACTGGCCGCGGTGGTCGGCGGCGTGATGCGGTCGCCGTTGACCGGCATCGTGTTCACTTTGGAGCTGACGCACGCGTGGAGCTATCTGCTGCCGCTCGTCGTCGCGTCATTCTCGGCGTACGCGCTTTCGGTGTTGCTGCTCAAGCGTTCTGTGCTCACGGAGAAGATCGCGCGGCGACGTCTGCACCTCACTCGCGAGTACACGACTGATCCACTTGAGACGTTCTTCGTGCATGAGGTGATGACGCACCAACCGGATGTGCAGATGTCGGCTGATGTCGTCGTGTACGCGGACGACACGCTGCGCGACGTCGCGAACGAACTCGCGCTTGGGCATACGACGCAGGCGCTGGTGGTCGACCGGCACGAGCCCTCGCGGGTGCTCGGCAAGGTGACGCTGGCGCAACTGCTGCATGCCCGGCGGCGGGACCTGCACGAGGAGCATCACCGGGAACGGTTGCTGGGCCGGTCCATCACCGCTTGAGCCGCTGTTTGTCCACTTTGCCCACCGGAGTCAGCGGCAACTCGTCGCGGAACTCCACAGTGGACGGTACGAAGTGCTCGCCGCCGAGTTCTTCGCGAACCCGCTCGCGCAGGTCGCTCGCCGTTGTTCCATCGGCGACCACCACCGCGTGCAGCAGGGTTCCGTCTGGTCCTGGTGCGGGGACTACCGCGGCGGCTTTCACCTTGGGGTGGCTGAGAAGTGCGTGCTCCACTGTGGTCGACGAGACTTTCGTGCCATGCTCGCCGGTGACGATGACGTCGTCGACCCGGTCCTCCAGATAGAGGTAACCGTCCTCGTCGAAGCGGCCGAGGTCGCCGGTGCGCAGCCAGCCGTCGCCGATCGGCGGTTGCCCGTGGTAGCCGTCCATCATGGACAGTCCGCGGACAAGTACCTCGCCGTCCTCGATCCGGGCTTCCATCCCTGGCACGATGCGGCCGACGGAACCGAGAAGTTCCGGCCGGGCAAGGACTTCGTCCGCGGAGATGCTGGCGATCATCGGCGCTTCGGTGAGTCCGTAACCCTGTCCGACGACCGGACCGAACACCTTGAGCGCTTCGGCCAACCGGCGCGGCGGCAGCGGCGCGGCACCGAGAGAAAGCTGCTGCACGCTCGATACGTCCGTAGTGGACAGATGCGGATGGTCGAGCACCGCGGCGAGCCGGGGCGGGGTAAGAGAAAGCGTCGTGACGCGATGACGCTCGACATCGGCGAGAAGTTTCTCGGCATTGAACTCTCGGTGCAGTACCACGGTGTTGCCGCAACAGAGCGCACCGAGAACGGCGGCGTTGCCGGTCATATGCGTGAGCGGCGCGGTGACGAGGGCCGTCTTGGTGCCGTCCGGCTGGAAGATGTGGGCGACGCCGTCGTAGATTCCGCTGTGCCGGATCAGTTTCGGAGCCCCGGTGGTGCCGCCGCTGGGGAAAATCGCCGTGACGCTATTCGGTAACATGTCCGGAGTGGACGGACGCGCGGCGGCGAGCGTGTCGAGTTCGGCGTCGGTGAGCAAGGTCGCCCCGGTGGCCGCGAGCGTCGCCGCCCGCGCCGGACGGCTCGCGGACGCCGCGATCAGCACCACTTCCAGTCCCCGCAGCTGTGCGGCAAGCTGGGTGAGCACCACTTCCGGCCGGTTCGCGGCGTCGATCGCCACCATGCCGCGCACCTCGGCGAGTCCGCTGTACAGCCGCGACAGCAGCTCTGACGCCGCTCGGTACGTCATCGTGGTGTCGTCGTGGTGGAACAGCACGGTGTCGCCGCCGTCGCGGAGCGCGGAAAGGACGCGGGACAGGAAAAAGCTCACCCGGCACACCGTAGTCGTGTGTTGGCCGAGAACGGCGATCGCGGCTAGGTTCGCTGTCATGACCGCTCCACCCGCGATCGCCGCGGACCCGAGAAGCTGGCGTCGCGCCTTCGCTGACCTGCTGGCTGGGCTGCGTGCCCGGGAACTGTGGGCGTTGCTCGCGTGGCAGGATATCAAGCAGCGCTACCGGCGTTCGTCGCTAGGACCGTTGTGGATCACCGTCGGGATGGCGGTCACCGCGCTCGCGCTGGGTGTCGTGAACTCAGCGCTGTTCGGCAGTTCCATCTCGACGTTGCTGCCGAGCATCACCACCGGGCTCATCCTGTGGAACTTCATGAACGGCTGCATCGTTGAGGGCTCGGAAACGTTCATCGTCAACGAAGGGATGATCAAGCAGCTTCCGGCTCCGGTGTCGGTGTACGCGCTGCGCACGGTGTGGCGGCAGGCGTTGTACCTGGCGCACAACCTCGTCGTGTACGTGCTGGTGCTGGCGATCTTCTTCGGCAAGCTGTCGCAGCCGTACCGCTTGGTGGACAAGGACGGCGCGCTGCTGCACCCTGGGCTCGGCTGGGGGATGCTGCTCGCGGTGCCCGCGCTGATGCTGGTCCTGCTGAACGGCGCCTGGGTCGTGCTGCTGTTCGGCGTGGTGTCCACGCGGTTTCGCGACATTCCGCCGGTGATCCAGAGCTTCATCACGATGCTCTTCTACGCGACGCCGATCATGTGGTCGATGGACCAGGTGCGGGTGATGAACCAGAGTTCGCACGAAGGATTTGGTTCCGTCGCGGTGAATTTGCTGCAGCTCAATCCGGTGTACCACTTCGTCGAGATCGTGCGCGCACCGCTGGTCGGGCAGCAGCAGAGCTGGACGCATTGGCTCGTCGCGGGAGTGGTGACCGTGGTCGGCTGGTCGCTGGCGATGCTGGTGCTCCGCAATTACCGGGCCCGGGTCGCTTACTGGGTCTGACATTCTCTTCGCTCGTGAAACACCGCCGCCGTCGCTTCGGCCATAACCGCCTTCGGATGGGAAGCGGCCGGGATTGCTCCTTGTTTCGCCACGCTCTTGTGCACCGTGCTGGTTCCCGCGGGCACTAACCGCGCACACCCGCTCGCCGGGGGTTAGCGTTGTGTCACGGCTCGCGAACGGAGGTCGCATGAAGCGTCGGAAGGCATTGCAGGCTCTGGCCGTGGCGGTGCTCGCGATGAGCACGGTCGCCGCCGCCCCGTCCGGACTCACGCCGCGGCAGCTGGCCGGACAGCGGGTGATCTACTCCTATCCTGGTCTGACCCCGCCTGCCTCGTTGCTGCAACGCATCCGCGCCGGCGAGGCGGCAGGCGTGATCTTCTTCGGCGAGAACATCTCGAGCACCCAACAGATTAGCGGCGTCGTACGACAATTACGGGACGCGAACGCGCAAAGCCCGGTGCACCGCCCGTTGCTGCTGATGACCGACCAGGAAGGCGGCAAGGTCCGCCGGTTGCCCGGCGAGCCAGTTCTGTCGGAGAAGCAGGTCGGCCAGTCCGCGGATCCCTCCGCCGCGGCCAAAGCGGCAGGCACCGGCGCTGGTCAGAACCTCGCCGGGGTAGGCATGAACCTCAACCTCGCGCCGGTTCTGGATGTCTACCGCCAACCGGGGAATTTCATCGACAAATACGGCCGCTCCTACAGTCAGGACCCCCAGGTGGCTGGCGCACTGGGCCAGGATTTCGTCACGGCTCAGCAGGCAACCGGCGTCGCCGCGACGGCCAAGCACTTCCCCGGCCTGGGCGCCGCGCCCGCCGGAAGCAACACAGACGTCGGTCCGGTGACGCTGAACGTGCCCTTGTCTGAACTGCGCGCCAAGGACGAGGCTCCCTACCACCCGGTGGTCGACGCTGGCGTGAAGCTCGTGATGCTTTCGTGGGCCGTCTATCCCGCGCTTGACCCCTCCCGCCCCGCCGGACTTTCGCCCGCGGCGGTGCAGGAACTCCGAAACGGCACGAAGTTCGCCGGGGTGACCGTGACGGACGCCTTGGAGGCCGGCGCGCTGAAGTCCTATGGCGGATCGGGAAACCGCGCCGTGCTGGCGGCGAAGGCGGGGATGGACCTGATCCTGGCTTCGGCCCGCGAGGTGAGCCAGGGGGACGACGCCGCTTCCGCGCTGGCCGCCGGATTGTCGAACGGATCGTTGCCGAGCGGGGAGTTCACCGCGGCGGTGGACCGGGTGTCGGCGTTGCGGGATGGGGTGAAGTGACGCTTCCGACGGGGCTTGGGTGAGTGCTGGCGTCGTGCTCGGTCACGGCCGCTGGTGTCCATGCCCGCGCAAGGCGGCTCTCGGCGCCGCGCTTAGGTATTGCTAGTGCCTTCTCCTCGCGGCGAGGTGCTCGCTGAAGGTGGCCCGGCCCTCCGCGATTACCCAGCGAGCAACCCCCGTTCCGGTGACACCCGGCGGTGTGGATATCGGGCTGTCCCCGGGCTGAGCGGGCACCCTTGCGTGCGACCCACCCACGACGGGAGGACGAATGCAAGCTTGGTGGCTCCTCGTGGCCGTCGCCGCGGTGTTCGTGGTGCTGGCCGTCGTGTTCCTGCGCCGCGCCGCCCGGCGTCGCTCCGCCGTTCCGCCGCCGAACGCTTCCCCGGCCTCTTCTCCGGCCGACTCCACCCGCCGCTGGGTCTCCCCGTCGGACGACCTGCCTCGCCGCGCCCGCCACCGGCTGGACGAGGCGCACCCCCTGGCTCGCTACCCAGTCGCCCGGCAGCGCCCGATGCGGCATCCGCGACCGTCGACGCGGCAGGAGTCCGCACGGGAACGTCGCGACTCGTAGCCCGCCGGAATTCGGGACAGCCGAGATGAACCGCGGCGGGAACATTCCTCGAGGAACACCGATCGATTTCATCGCTGAATCGCAGCGAAAACATGCGTTGGACTGGAAGGTCGACGCGAGCCAATACTCAGCCCATGACGTCTGTGCCTGGCGATTCCGCCGAGAACTCGGGCCCAAACGATGACCGGTGTCTCGACGGTGCCGAGTCGGCGGACCGGTCCGGTGGCGACGCCGGGACCGGCCCGAGCGCTGAGCGAGTCCTCGACGGTCACAGGATCGCTCCGGACGCCGCTGTCCCAGGTTCGGTGGGCGAGCTTGGGATCGCGGCTGACCGCGTCGCCGTCCGAGCGGTAGACGACAGCCCGGTGGCTAGCATCAACCGAGCCGCGGGCGACGAGTCGATGGCCGCCGTTGTCCGGTCGGCTATCGCCGAGCCTGCGACCAACGTCAACTGGGCGGTGGCCGACGTCGGTCCGGTGGCGCGCGGCAGTCGGGTGGCTGAGCCTTCGGCGAACGCCGACGCCAGCCCGGCAGCCGAGGTCGAGTCGGTCGATGGCGAGACTCGGGATGTCGTCCGGCTGCTGCGGCGGTTTGGCGGCCGGGCGTTCGCGCTGGCGTTCGTTGCCGGGATTACCGGATTGACGACTGTCGCGCTGGTGGTGGGTTTGGTCGGGTTCGCGTTGGTGCTCGCGCCGGTGCGTGGGGTCAGGCGAGGAGATGGGCCAGCAGCGCGCGTGCCGCCGGGTTGGTGAGGTTTGCCGAGCGGCCGGTCAGGTAAATGGTGCGGGCCAGCGTCGGCTGGGTGAGGTGGGCGAACGGCAGTCCGGATCGGGCGGCGACCTGTTCGGGCACCACGGTGACGCCCAGTCCAGCCGCGACGAGGTCGACCAGCAGCGGGACGTTGGTCGCTTCGCAGACCTGGTCGCGGCGGACTCCAGCCTCCGTGAAGGCGCGGTCGACCAAGGCTTGCAGGCCGCTGCCGGTGAAATCTACGAACGGTTCATCGTCCAGTTCCGCCAGCCGGACTCTGCGGCGGGTCGACAGGCGGTGTCCGGGGTGGGTGAGCAGGACGAGGTTTTGCTGCCAGCTGGCGAACTCGGCCAGGTCCTCCGGCAGCGGACCGCCCACATAGGACAGATCCAGCTCGCCGTCGGACACCGCGGCGGTCAGTCCGGGGATGGTGCCTTCCCGGACACGCAGCCGGATTCCCGGGTAGCGGGCGCGGAATTCGCCGAGCTTCGCGGGCAGATCGAGGACGGTCAGGGTCTGGATGGTTCCGATCGACACCCGGCCGCGCGCGAGTCCGGTCACCGCGGCTACCTCGCCCCGGGCGGAGTCGACGTCCGCGGCGATTTGCCGGGCAAGGGGGAGCAGGGCCTCGCCCGCGGGGGTGAGCGTCACCCGGCGGGTGGTGCGGTCGAACAGTTCCGCGCCGAGGTCGGTTTCCAGTTTCCGGATGGACGCGCTGAGAGCGGACTGCACGACGTGCACGTCCTGGGCGGCGCGGGTGAAGTTGCGGTGCCGGACTACGGCGAGGAAGTGTTCGACCTGCCTCAGCTCCATCGGCTTCGCCTCCGTCTCGCCACCGGGGAGTGATCCGGTCAACGTACCGCGCGGGCGAGTGGGGGACGGCGGCTCGAGGAGCCCGTACGCCAGACAACGCAGGAGGGGCTCCCGCCCGCGCAGCGGAGGACCGCGGGAGCCCCAAGGACGCCTACTGGGCCGTGAAGCCCCCATCGACCACGATCTCCACCCCGGTCACATACGAGGACTCCGAGGAAGCCAAGAACAAGATCACGTCGGCGACCTCCTGCACCTCCCCAGTCCGTCCCATCGGCACCCCCGCGACCTGCTTCGCTCGCCACACCGGATCGGTCGAGCCGCGGGAGGTGCGCATCGGCGGCAGGAAGCCGGGCGCTACCGCGTTGACTCGGATGCCTTCGCCCGCGTAGTGGACGGACGCGGCGGTCGTCATCGCCTTGATCGCGCCCTTCGAAGCGGCGTAGCCCAGGTGCACGCCGACCTGGCCGATCGACGCCGCGATCGACGTCAGGTTCACGATCGAACCTCCGCCTCGGCCGGACATCGCTGCCACGCCGTGTTTGATGCCCAGGAACACTCCGCGGGCGTTGACCTGCAGCAAGCGGTCGTAGAACGCCGTGCTGGTCAGGTCCGGGTCGAAGGTGCCGCTGATGCCGGCACTGTTGACCAGCACGTCGAGCTTGCCGTGCCGGTCCAGCACACCGGCGATCGCTGCCGTCCAGGACTCTTCGTCGGTGACGTCCAGGCGGCGGTAGTCGGCCTGGCCGCCGTTGGCGCGGATCTCCTCGGCCACGGCGGTGCCGTCAGCGTCTTCAATGTCGGTGACGACGACCGTCGCGCCTTCGCGGGCGAAGGTGAGCGCGGCTGCCCGGCCCATTCCGCTCGAAGCGCCGGTGATCAGGGCGATCTTGTCCGCCAATCGCATGTGGGTCCCTTTCGCTGGTGGGGACCCCAGTCTGACGCCGGGCCGGGAGCGGGACCGACTCAGGCCAGCTCGGCGGAGACGACCGACGAGAGGTCGCGCAGCGCGTCCAGCAGGGCGTCGAGCGCGTCGGGGCTGACCAGGACCGTGCTGACCATGCTGCTTTCCCGGACCCCCTCGCGGACGTCGACGGACAGCTCGTGGATCAGCTTCCCGTGCTGGCTCAGCGTGGCGACCAGGCCGGGGATCTGGTCGATGCCGCCGACGAAATACGTCGCGATCCGGCGGCGGACCAGCATGGCCGGGGCGGAGGTGTACGGGGCGGAGGAAAAGGTGCTCAGGGACATGGCGTTTCTCCGGGAACTCATGAGAGGTCTGGCGGGAAAAGGGCCAGGTCCCGAAGCAAAACCGCATACCGACATCGCGCGCCGGCAGCCTGGTTCAGCCGGCGCGCCGGGTTACGAGTCGCTCGGACGTCATGAGGCGCAGCACGGCGACAGGTTAACACGGCCACGCGCGAAGGCAAACCAATCCACAAAGGACAGACGGGTCAGCCGGGTTCGTTCCACGGCAGCCGCTTGCGCAGCAAAGTGGCCGCACGCAGGGCGACCTCCACTTCCAGCCGGTGTTCGGCGAGCGGCCGTCCGCACAGTTCCTCGGCCTTGCGGACGCGATAGTGGACGGTGTTCTTGTGCAGGTGCAGCCGGGCGGCGGCGTGCGTGTAGCTGCCGTCGGTGTCGAGGAAGACCCGCAGCGTCTCGCGCAGCTGCTCGGTGCCGGGATCGTCGGCGACCAGGTCTCCGAGGACCCGCGCGATCCACCGGTACACGTCGTCGGAGTGTTCGGTGAGCAGCGCGGCGATCGCGACGTCGTCGAACAGCACCACGTTCTGGCTCTGGTCCTCGTCGGTCTCGGCGACCGCTCGGGCCCGCACGGCCTCGCGCAGGGACCCGCGGAACCCGGGCAGCCCGTAGCCCGGCGCGCCCAAGGCCAGCCGCAGGCCGCCACCGATTTCTGCCACGCCGGCGCGGAGCCGTTCGACCTCGATGTCGTCACGTTCCGTGCTGACCGTCCAGCTCCACAGCGTGCGGTCGTCGGCCAGCATGGTGAGCGCCGGACCGCGCCCGCACACCTCCTGTAGCAGCCGCGCCGCTGCCTGCAGTTCGCCCGCGCCCTCGGCGGGCAACCAGGCGACGGCCGCGCAGTGCCACTGCCGCATCGGGAAGGCGAGCAACTGCTGCGCGGCGTCCTCGGTCAGCGTGTCCGAGTCCAGGACCAGCCGGATCTGCGCCGCCCGTGCCGCACCGGTGCGGCTGCTCCAGCGCCGGCGTTCGGTCTCGAAAATGTCGATCAGGCCCTCGATGACCTGGTCGATGTAGCGGTTGGTGCGCCGCGACAGTTCGGCGAGCACGGCGAGCGCGAGCTGGGTGTCGATGTTCGGCTGCCGCTCCAGCGCCTCGATCGCCCACTGTTCGAATCGGTGCTCGCCGAGCCGGTACGCCCGAAGCAGCGCTTCCAGCGACAGCTCGTGCTGAGCGAACCGGCGCGCGTACTCGGCCGCGGCGGGCGGGACGGTGATCCGGTCGAGCGGGATGGAATGCGACAGCATGTCGAGGATCGCGACCAGATTCGCCGACGTGCTGGCGATCATGAGCTTGCGGACCGTCTCGTCGTGCCGGAACTCCGGGATCATCTCGACGAACCAGTCGGTCAGCTCGGTGGTGCGCGCGGCGAGGTCGGCGTCGATGGCGTGCGCGATCTCTGCCACGACGGCGTCGACGGCGTCGGACATGGCGGTCAGGGTAGCCACCGGACCGCCCCGGCGACAGGCGAGCGGCGTCGTTCACCCCCTCGGTGCAGGCGGTTGTGACCCCGGCACAACGACCCGCGGCGCCTTCGGTTCTGCGGCCTATGGCCTGGGTCACTACGCGTCCTTACCGTCATTTCCCACTAAGCCGCACTGGAAAGGACTTCGACGATGCACCTCGCGGCGCTGCCTGAAGAGCGGGCCCGGCGGAATCCGAACCTGCCGTGTCTGGCTGACGAACACGGCGAACTCGGCAACGCCGGCTTCGCGGTACGGGTGCGCAGCGCGGCGGCCGCGTTGCGGGCCCGAGGGGTCGGTGCGGGCGACGTCGTCGCGGTGCTGCTGCCGAATCGCGTCGAGTTCGCGGTGGTGTTGTTCGCCGCCTGGCGGCTCGGTGCCGCGGTCACGCCGGTGAACCCGGAGCTGACCGACGGCGAGGCCTCGTTCCAGATCGCCGACGCGAAAGCGAAAGTCGTCGTGGGACAGGGTGATTCGGACCTGGTGACCATGCGGATCGAGGAGCTGTCGACGGCCGCGCCCGACGACGGTCCAGTGGCCGAGGACGAGCACGCGGTCGCCCTGCTCATCTACACCAGCGGCACCACGGGACAGCCGAAGGGCGTGGTGCTCGACCACGCCAACGTTCGGGCGATGACCTCGATGATCGTCGACGCGCTCGAACTCGGCCCGGCGGACCACAGTTTGCTGATCCTGCCGCTGTTCCATGTCAACGGAATCGTGGTCAGCGTGCTCGCGCCGTTGCTCGCCGGCGGTCGCTCGACCATCGCCGGGAGATTCCGCGCCGACGACTTCTTCACCGTGGTCGAACGCGTCCGTCCGACGTATTTCTCTGCCGTGCCGGCGATTTACGCGCGGCTGGCCGGTCTCCCGGACGCCGTGCGGCCGGACACTTCGTCGCTGCGGCTGGTGGTGTGCGGTGCCGCGCCGATGCCCGCCGAGCTGATCCAGCGCGTCGAGCAGCGGTTCGGAGTAGTGGTGGTCGAGGGCTACGGCCTGTCCGAGGGAACCTGCGCTTCGACGCTGAATCCGCTGGCCGGGCCCCGTAAACCGGGCACCGTCGGGCGTCCGTTGCCCGGCCAGGAAGTCGCCCTGATGGATCCGGACGGGCGGCTGGTGACCGACGGTCCCGGCGAGGTCGTGGTCCGCGGCCCGAACGTGATGCGCGGCTATCTCAACCGGCCGGAAGCCACCGCCGCGACGATCGTCGACGGCTGGCTGCACACCGGCGACGTCGGACGGTTCGACGAGGACGGTTACCTCGTCCTGGTCGACCGCATCAAGGACATGATCATCCGGGGCGGGGAGAACCTCTACCCCAAGGAGATCGAGAACGCACTGCACGCACACCCGGCGGTGCTGGAAGCCGCGGTGGTCGGCGCACCGCATCCGGTGCTCGGCGAACTGCCGGTCGCGACCGTGACGCTGTACCCGGGCGCGGTCGCGAGCGAGGCCGAGCTGCTCGAACACTGCCGGGCCCGGCTGACGCGGGTGAAGGTGCCGGCGCGGATCGACATTGTCCCCGCGCTGCCGCGGAACCCGGTCGGCAAGATCGACAAACCCGCGCTGCGCCGGGAACTCGCCGCGGCGGGGTAATTCCACTCTTCTGAAAGAAACCATCCGTGCCCGCATTCGCGGGTCCGGTCGATGCTGCCCGGAGAAAGGCGGAGAACAATGGGGTTCAAGACAGGGGACTTTCCCCCGGTCGATCCGGAAACCTTCCTGCGGAAGCCACTGTTCGAACGGACCAAGGCGCTCGCGCTGCACTGGGTCCAGTTCGGCTTCGGCTCGCCCAAGATGATCCCGGCGACGTACGTGGTGAAGCTGCTTTTCCTGTACGTGCTGGCCGGGGTGGTGCTGGCGACCGCCACGTCCGGCGTCGGCCCGTTCTGGGATGTCGCCGCGTGGTGGCACGAACCGGTCGTCTACCAAAAGCTCGTGCTGTGGACGGTATTGCTGGAAACGATCGGGGTCGCCGGTTCCTGGGGCCCGATCGCGGGCAAGTTCAAGCCGATGACCGGCGGGATCCTGTTCTGGGCGCGGCCCGGCACGATCCGGTTGCGGCCGTGGAAACGCGTGCCGTTCACCGCGGGCGACCGGCGAACCGGCTTCGACGTGCTGCTGTACTTGGCGTTCCTCGCCACCCTGCTGACCGCGATCGTGCTGCCCGGCGTCCCGGACGCCGCGCTGTCGGCCGCGCTGCCCGGCAACACCTCGGGTCTGGTGCGTCCGGCGCTGCTGATCGCGCCGATCGTGCTGTACGTGCTGAATGGGTTGCGGGACAAGACGATTTTCCTCGCTGCCCGCGGTGAGCAGTATCTGCCCGCGTTGGTGTTCTTCGCCTTCCTTCCGTTCGTCAACATGATCATCGCCGCGAAACTGCTGATCTGCATTGTCTGGATCGGCGCGGGCGTTTCGAAGTTCGGCAAGCATTTCACGAATGTGGTGCCGCCGATGGTGTCCAACAGCCCGTGTGTTCCGTTCAAGTGGCTGAAGCGGGCGCATTACCGCGATTTCCCGAACGACATCCGGCCGTCGAAGCTCGCGACGTTCATGGCGCACGTCGGCGGGACGACGGTGGAAATCATCACGCCGCTGGTGCTGCTGTTTTCGACCAACCACTGGGTCACGCTCGCCGGTGTCGCGCTGATGGTGGTGTTCCACCTGTTCATCACGTCCACGTTCCCGCTGGCGGTGCCGCTGGAGTGGAACATCCTGTTCGGCTACCTCGCGATCTTCCTGTTCCTCGGGTTCCCGGCGAGTGCTGGATACGGCGTCGGCGACATGACGCCGGGCTGGCTGGCCGTCGTGATCGCCGCCGCGCTGCTGTTCTTCCCGATCCTGGGCAACCTGCGGCCGGATCTGGTGTCGTTCCTGCCGTCGATGCGGCAGTACGCGGGCAACTGGGCGTCGGCGCTGTGGGCGTTCGCCCCGGGTGCCGAGGCGAAGCTGAACACGCTCCCGCACCGGCCGACGAAGAACCAGGTCGACCAATTGCAGGCGATGGGTTATCCGGCGGAGGTCGCCGAGATCACCATGCAGCAGACGATCGCGTGGCGGTCGATGCACAGCCAGGGCCGCGGGTTGTTCTCGGTGCTCGCGAAGAAGCTGCCGGACCTCGAAACGCGGACCGTGCGGGAGGCCGAGTTCGGCTGCAACTCGATCCTCGGGTTCAACTTCGGCGACGGGCACATGCACAATCTCGACTTCGTCAACGCGGTGCAGGAGCGGGTCGGATTCGCGCCCGGCGAGTGGATCGTCGTGTGGGTCGAATCGCAGGCCATCCACTCGAAGGTGCAGCATTACCAGGTGATCGACGCGGCGCTGGGCGTGATCGAGCGCGGCCACTGGACGGTGGCCGACGCGGTCAACGAGCAGCCGTGGCTGCCGAACGGCCCGATCCCGCTCACCGTGACCTGGACCGCTCAGCAAGCCGAGACCGGCAGCGTGCTGGCATGACTACCGCGGTGGTGGTCGGCAGTGGACCGAACGGGCTCGCCGCGGCGGCGGTGCTGGCGCGCGCCGGGGTCGACGTGACGGTGCTGGAGGCCGCCGACGAGATCGGCGGCGGCACCCGCACCTACGAGGCGATCGTCCCCGGCCTGCGCCACGACCACTGCTCCGCGACCCATCCGATGGCGGTCGGCTCGCCGGTGTTGACCGACCTCGGGCTCGATCGGTACGGCCTCCGCTGGCGGCTGCCGGAGATCGACTGCGTGCACCCGCTCGACGACGGCACCGCCGGAGTCCTGCGCCGTTCGGTCTCCGCCACCGCCGCCGGGCTCGGTCCGGACGAGCGTCGCTGGTCAACTTTGTTTTCCTCGCCGGCGCAGAACTACGACGCGCTCAGCGAGGACATCCTCGGCCCGCTGCTGCGTGTCCCAAAACACCCGTTGCTGCTGGGCCGGTTCGGCCTGCCGACGGTCGCGCCGGCGACCTTGCTGGCCCGGTACTTCCGCACCGAGCAGGCCCGAGCGCTGTGGCTCGGCGTGGCAGCGCACGCGTTTCGTCCGCTGGATCGCCCGCTTTCGTCGGCGATCGGGCTGGGCATTCTCACCGCAGGCCATCGGCACGGCTGGGCGGTCGCCGAGGGCGGGTCGCGGGCGATCAGCGACGCGCTTGCCGCGCTGGTGGCCGATTTCGGCGGGAAAATCGAGACTGGCGCGCGGGTGGAGTCGGTTTCGCAGCTCCCGCGGGCGGATGTGGTGGTGTGGGACGTCGGGCCGAACACGCTGGCGTCGGTGCTCGGCGACCGGTTGCCGCCGCGGATCCGGCGTTCGTACGAGCGGTTCCGCTACGGCCCCGGTGCGTTCAAAGTGGACTTCGCGGTGCAGGGCGGGATTCCGTGGCGTTCGCCGGAAGCACGCGTCGCCGGGACTGTCCATTTGGGAGGCTCGGCGGAGGAGGTGGCGGAGGGAGAGCGACTTGTCCACGATGGACGGATGCCGGAGCGGCCGTTTGTGTTGCTGGGTCAGCAGTATCTGGCTGATCCGTCGCGTTCGGTCGGCGACGTGCATCCGGTGTGGGCGTACGCGCATGTGCCGCATGGGTACACCGGTGACGCCACCGAGGCGATCACGGCGCAGATCGAACGGTTCGCGCCGGGGTTTCGGGAGCGGGTTATTGGTTCGGTGAGCACGTCTTCGGCGGAATTCGCCGCGGGGAACCCGAATTTCGTCGGTGGGAACATTCTTACCGGGGCGAAGGATGTGCGGCAGTTGGTGTTCGGTCCGCGGGTGACTTTGCAGCCGTACGACGTGGGGGTGCCGGGGCATTTCGTGTGTTCCGCGGCTGCGCCGCCGGGGCCGGGGGCGCATGGGATGTGTGGGGGGAAGGCGGCTGAGAGGGCGTTGCGGTATTTGCGGAGGGGGTAGCCCCGGCGGGTGCTGCAGGTGGTTTGGTGGGCGGCTCGTCGCCTGGCGGCGACATTGCCGGTGGGTGTGTGCGTGGGGTACCCCGAAGCTGGATTGTGCTGACGGTTCGGGGGTGCTTGTCAAAGCGGGAAAGATGCCTTGACAAGCACCCCCGAACCGCAGGGAGGCTTCGTATCGGGGTGTGGGGGAGGGTCTGGGTGCCTCGATTGTGGGTGCATCGGCTGCGGCTGGGGCGGGCCGTGAAGGGGGCCTTCAACGGACGGCGGCGGTCCGTGACGGGAACCCCGCTGAAGGAGCCCTCCGGCCGTTGGCTCCTCCTCGATAGCTGTGAAGGGGCCCTTGAGGGAATTCGTCTTTGTGAAGGTGGCCCTCACTGGCTTCGGCGAGCTTGGGGGTGCGCGGATTGGCAAGACCTCTGCCTGCGGCGACAAGGGCCATCGGCGTCCTGGCACGCACACTGGGGCGCGCGGGGCAACGGGCGCCCTGTTGCGGATCGGGAGGCCTGGATGGCACAGCAGTCGACATCGGAGGCCGTCGGGGGGCGGCTTCGTGCTGATGCGCTCGGTACTGGCGGGATCGCGTTTCTCGTGCTCGCGGCCGTCGCGCCGTTGACCGGGATGGTGGTGATCGCGGGGCTGGGGATCGCGCTGGGCAACGGGGGCGGGATGCCTGCGTCGTTCCTCATCGCCGGGGTCGTGTTGCTGTTGTTCGGCGTCGGGTACGCGCGGATGAGCCGGTACGTCTCCAACGCGGGCGGGTTCTACGCCTACCTCACCGCGGCGTTGGGGCGTCCGGCTGGGCTTGCTGGGGCGTTTGTCGCGTTGGCGGGGTACAACTGTTTCGTCGCGGGGGCGGTCGGGACATCTGGTGCGTTGACCGGCGGTGTCGTCAACCGGGTTTTTCATCTTGACTTGCCGTGGGAGTTGTGGGCTGGGCTGTCCGTGGTCGCGGTGTTCTTGCTGAGTCGCCGTGGGGTGGACGTTTCGGCGAAGGTGCTTGCGGTGTCGCTGATTCTTGAGGTCAGCATTCTGGTCGTGTTCGACGTCGCGGTGCTCGCGAAGTCGGGGTACTCGCTCAGCGCGTTGTCGCCCGCGGTGGTGACGTCTGGGTCGATCGGGCTCGGGTTGTTGTTCGCTGCCACGTGTTTCATCGGGTTCGAGGCGACTGCGTTGTTCAGCGAGGAAGCACGCGACCCGGACAAGTCGGTGCCTCGCGCTACTTATATCGCGGTGATTTCGATCGGGGTCTTCGCGGCGGTCACGTCGCTCGCGCTGGTGAGTGCGATCGGTGTCGGGAACGCGAAATCCGTGGCACAGGACCATCTTGCGGCAGGCGATCTGCTCCTTGCTACCTCGCAGGACGTTCTCGGGACCCTGCTTACCGATGTCATGCAGTTGTTGCTCGTGGTGAGCCTGTTTGCTGCGCTGCTGGCCCTGCACAACTCCGCGAGTCGCTACATTTACGCGCTGGCGCGGGATGGCGTCCTGCCGAAGGTGTTGGGGCGTACGGTTTCCGGTGCGCCGCGCAACGCCAGTGCTGCGCAGATCGGGTTCGCTACGGTCGTCGCGGCGGTCTTCGCGGTGCTCGGGCTCGACCCGGTCGCGTTTCTGACATCGTCGATGACGGGGTTTGGGACGTTGGCGATCCTCGTGTTGCAGGCGATGGCGTCCATCGCGGTGGTGGTGTTCTTCCGGCAGCGGCGTGATCCGCATTGGTGGAGCACGTTTGTCGCACCGGGGCTGGGCGGGGCCGGGTTGATCGGCGTGATTGTGCTGGCGGTGCTGAATTTCCCGACGATGGCCGGGTCTGACGCGGCGTGGATCGGGCTATTGCCGTGGTTGTTGCCGATCCTGATTGTCGCGGGGCTGGCGATGGCGGGCTATCTGCGACGGAGGCGTCCGGAGACGTATGCGGCGCTCGGGCCCGAGGTGCGTTGAGTCCGCAGTGGACTCAGCTTTTCTCCTTGGCTCGGTCGTGGGCCCAGCCGGCGAGAGCCGTTCCGGCAAGCGTCAGCACCACCAGCGCGGCTAGCTGTCCGCCCCAGCCGCCGGGGACCCAGTCGAACGCGCCCCACAATTGACGTGCGTCGTGGTCGAAGAAACTGCGGATCGCGGCCTGCGCGCATACGACGGTGATCACCATGCCGACGATTTGCACCGCTGAATAGCCGCCCTTGCTCATGTGTTCTCCCTGAGTTCGTGGTGGTCTCAGTGTGTCGGCTTCGCCTGCGGCGCACATCGGACCTGCGGAGCGAACCGGGGCCGACCAAAGTCGAGGGTTACGACTTTGGTCTAGGACGCGGGTGTGCCGAGGGCGGCTGCACGGCGGGGGCGGATCGGCGAAGATGGGCTCGTGATCGTTGCGCAGGCCAAGCTCAAGCCGTGGCAGCAGGGCTGGCGGCTGGCCGCGGCCGCGCTGATCGGCGGGTTCGCGTGGCTGGCGGTCGCCTCCCAGCTGCCGCCGGGGGCCGACGACCCGCGGACCGAATGGCTGGTCTTCGGCTACCCGATCGTCGGGCTCGGCTGCCTGGTCGCGTCCCTGTGGCGGCGGAAGTATCCGCTTTCGCTCGCGACCGGGGTGGTGATCGTTTCGGCGGTGTCGACGTCCGCCGGGGGAGCCGCGCTGCTCGTGCTCGGGTCGCTCGCGACCCGGCGGCGGCCGGTCGAGACCACGTTCATCGGGCTTGCCTGCGTCGCGACCGGGGCGATCACCGAAAGCATCTATCCGCGCGGCGCGGATCCGGATCCGTGGTGGCTGTCCGTTTCGTTCATCGTCCTGATCACCGGCATCGTCGTGGCCGTCGGAGCTGCGATCGGGGCGCGGCGCGAGGAGTTGCAGTCGCTGCGGCAACGGGCGGAGAGCGCGGAACGCGAGCAGGTCGCGCGGGCGGCCGAGGCGCGGATTGTCGAGCGGCATCGGATCGCGCGCGAGATGCACGACGTCCTCGCGCATCGGGTTTCGCTGATCGCGATGCAGGCGGGGGTGCTGGGGCACCGCACGGACTTGCCTGCGGAGCAGGTTTCGCTGCTGGCGAGGGGGATCGCCGACGGCGCGCATCAGGCGCTGGAGGAGCTGCGGGAGGTGCTCGGGGTGCTGCGGGCCAGTCCGGGCGGGCTCGAACCGCCGCAGCCGTCGCTCGCGAATCTGCCCGCCCTGGTCGCCGACGCGCGGGCGCTGGGGGTCAACGTCGTCTATCGGCCGGAATCCGTCGGGACGCCCCCGGATCTGCTGGCCCGCACGGTGTACCGGATTGTCCAAGAAGGACTGACCAATGCCGGGAAGCACGCGCCTGGCGCGGAAGTGTGTGTCACGGTCGAGGGCGGGGAGGGCGAAGGTCTGCGCGTGACGGTGCGCGATTCCGGCGCGGCCACGGGCGAGACGCCGCCGCCGTCGGCCGGGTTCGGATTGCTGGGGCTCTCCGAGCGGGTCGAGCTCGCCGGTGGTGAACTTGACCATCGCGCGGACCCGGACGGCGGGTTCGTGCTGACCGCGTGGCTGCCGTGGCCTGCCCGCGCCGAAGGGAGCGAGTGAGTGGACCGGGTGCGGGTCGTGCTCGTCGACGACGATCAGCTGGTGCGGATGTCGCTGCGGCTCATGCTCGACGGCGAAGCCGACCTGGAGGTCGCCGGCGAGGCCGCGGACGGCGACGCCGCGATCGCCGAGGTCCGCCGGCTCCAGCCGGACGTCGTGCTGATGGACGTGCGGATGCCCGGCCGCGACGGGCTCTCCGCGACCGAGGCGATCCTCAGCTGGCCGGACCCGCCGCGGATCCTGGTGCTCACCACGTTCGACTCCGACGAGATGGTGCTCGGCGCGCTGCGCGCCGGGGCGCTCGGGTTCGTGCTCAAGGAAACCCCGCCGCCGGACATCCTGGCCGCGGTGCGCACGGTCGCCGACGGGAACCCCGCGCTCTCCCCTGCCGCCACCAGCCGGTTGATCACCGCGGCGATGGGGCCTCGGTCGTCCGAGACCCGGCGTGCCGCGCGGGAGGCGGCGCGGGCGCGGCTGGCCGCGTTGACCGAACGCGAACGGGACACCGCGCGGGCGATCGCGGAAGGGCTGTCGAACGCCGAGGTGGGCGCGCGGCTGCACATCAGCGTGGCGACGGTGAAGGCCCATACGAGCAGCCTGTTCGCGAAGCTCGGCGTGGTGAACCGGGTGCAGATCGCGCTGCTGGTGCGCGACAGCGAGGAGTGATGCGCTGAGCCCGGCTGCGACTCACGGCACGGGGTCAGGCCGTCGCCTGCGCGTGCTCCGGGCAGTCGGTGCGCAATTCCGTCAGCGCCAAGGGTTTCCGCATCAAATGGCAGTGGTGCGGAGCCCTCGGGTCGGGGTGTTCGTCCGGCCCGAAGAACCGGCAGGTCGTGCACACCCGGGCCACGCTGATCGCTCCGCCGCGCTGCAAATCCGCGATCACCCGGAGCAGCGTGTGCAGCGTCGTGGCGCGGTCCGTCTCCGGCACTGCCGCCAGCGAGCCCACCAATTGCGCATCCCACGCCGACAATTCGGCGGAAACCTGGAAGCCGCGGTCGGTCAGGGTGAGCAGGCGGCGGCGTCCGTCCGAACCGGGCGAGCGGGTGAGGAGTCCCTTGCGTTCCAGGGCGCTGACCGCGTCGGACATCGTCGGTGTGGTCACGTCGAACTCCGCGGCCAGTGCGTTCACCTCGCGGCGCGGCGCGGGCTGGCGGGACAGAGACAGCACGGCGTGCTGCTGCAGCGGCGAAAGGCCCTGCGTGCGGGCGCTGCGCTGGGAAAGCGCGCGCAGACCGTTCCCGAGCCGCTCGATGGCGTCGGCCAGCCGCCGGTCGAGGCCGGGTTCGTGCTCGGGCATGCGCGCCGCCTCGCGGTGAGGACTCCTTGTCACTCATGATAAGCGACCGCACGGAAGAAGGCCGGGTCCAGACGGCCCCGGCCTCCTCCCTCGCCGGCTGGCTCAGACGAGTTTCTGCGCCTCGAGCAGCGCGTCCCGCAGGATCTGTTCCATTTCGTCGAACTCCGCCTGCCCGGCGATCAGCGGCGGGGCGAACTGGACGACGACGTCGCCCCGGTCGTCCGGACGGCAGTAGAGACCGCGGTCGAACAGCGCTCCCGGCAGGAAGCCGCGGACGAGGCGCTCGCGCTCGTCGGCGTTGAACGTCTCGCGGGTCGCCTTGTCCTTGACCAGTTCGACCGCCCAGAAGTAGCCGTCGCCGCGGACATCGCCGACGATCGGCAGGTCCAGCAGTTTGCCCAGCGTGGCGCGGAACGCGTCCTGGTTGTCCAGTACGCGCTGGTTGAGTCCCTCGCGTTCCATCAGGTCGAGGTTCGCGAGCGCGACCGCGGCCGACACCGGGTGCCCGCCGAAGGTGTACCCGTGTGGGAAGCCGACCTTAGGCCCGAGGAACGGCTCCATCACCCGGTCCGACGCGATCAGCGCGGCGATCGGGCTGTACCCGGAGCTGAGGCCCTTGGCGCAGGTCAGCAGGTCCGGGTGGAGGCCGAACTTCTCGCTGGCGAACGTCGTGCCGTGCCTGCCGAACGCGCAGATCACCTCGTCGGCGACCAGCAGCACGTCGTGCCGGTCGCAGATTTCCCGCACCCGTTCGAAGTACCCGGGCGGCGGCGTGAGGCAGCCGCCGGAGTTCTGCACCGGTTCGAGCACGACCGCGGCGACCGTGTCCGCGCCCTCGAACAGGATCGCCTCCTCGATCCGGTCGGCGGCCCAGCGGCCGAACGCTTCGAGGTCGTCGGCGAACTCCGGATGCCGGTACAGGTTGGTGTTCGGCACGCGGTGCCCGCCCGGCGCGAGCGGTTCGAAGTCCTTCTTCATCGCGGGCAGGCCGGTGATCGCGAGCGCGCCGTGCGGGGTGCCGTGGTAGGCCACCGCGCGGCTGATCACCTTGTGCTTGCCGGGCTTTCCGGTCAGCTTGAAGTACTGTTTCGCGACCTTCCACGCGGACTCGACCGCCTCGCCGCCGCCGGTGGTGAAGAAGACGCGGTTGAGGTCGCCCGGGGCGAGATGCGCGAGCCGTTCGGCCAGTTCCGCCGCCGGTTTCGTGGCATAGCCCCAAATCGGGAAGTACGCCAGCTCGTTCGCCTGCTGTGCGGCGACCTCCACGAGTTCGCGGCGGCCGTGTCCGGCCTGCACGACGAAGAGCCCGGCCAGGCCGTCGAGGATGCGGCGGCCGCGGTCGTCCCACACGTGCACGCCCTCGCCGCGAGTGATCACCGGGACCGGCGAGCCGGGGTAATTCCCCATGCGGGAGAAGTGCATCCACAGGTGCCGGGCTGCTGCCGACTGAGTGTCCATCGCTGATCCCTCTCAGACGTTCCGCGGGAAACCGAGGTCGAGCCCGCCCTGGCCGGCGCCCGGCCAGCGGGTGGTGACGACCTTGGCGCGGGTGAAGAAGTGCACGCCCTCGCTGCCGTGCGCGTGGGTGTCGCCGAACAGCGAGTTCTTGCGGCCGCCGAACGAGTGGTAGGCCACCGGGACCGGCACCGGGACGTTCACGCCGACCATGCCCGCCTCGACGTCGGCGGAGAACCGGCGGGCCGCGCCGCCGTCGTTGGTGAAGATCGCCGCGCCGTTGCCGTACGGACCGGCGTTGATCAGCTCGATCGCCTCGGCGAACGTTTCCACGCGCACCACCGAAAGCACTGGGCCGAAGATTTCGTCGGTGTAGATCGGCATGTCGGGGCGGACGTGGTCGAACACCGTGGGGCCGACGAAGAATCCCTCGCCGTCCGCGTCGAACTCGCCTTCTCGGCCATCCAGGACGAGCGTCGCGCCGGCTTCGGCACCCGCGGCGATGTAACCGGATACCCGGTCCTTCGCCGCGGCGGTGACCAATGGGCCCATGTCGCACGAGCGAGTGCCGTCGCCGGTCACCAGCGTCTTCGCGCGGTCGGCGATTCGCGGCACCAGCGCGTCGGCGACGTCTCCCACCGCGACCACGACCGACACCGCCATGCAGCGTTCGCCCGCGGAACCGAAACCGGCGCTCACCGCCTGGTCGGCGACCAGGTCCAGGTCGGCGTCGGGCAGCACCACCATGTGGTTCTTCGCACCGCCGAGCGCCTGGACGCGCTTGCCGTTCCCGGTGCCCGTCTCGTAGACGTACCGCGCGACGGGCGTCGATCCGACGAACGAAACCGCCTCGATGTCCGGGCTGTGCAGCAGCGCGTCGACCGCGGTTTTGTCGCCGTGCAGCACGTTGAACACGCCTTCGGGCAGACCCGCTTCGCGCCACAGCTCGGCGAGCCAGTTCGCGGCGGTCGGAACCTTCTTCGACGGCTTCAGCACGACGGTGTTCCCGGCCGCGATCGCGATGGGGAAGAACCACATCGGGACCATGGCGGGGAAGTTGAAAGGCGAGATGATCGCGACCGGACCGAGCGGCTCGCGCAGCGACGTGACGTCGATGTCGGTCGACGCGTTGGCCGTCGCCGCGCCCTTGAGCAGTTGCGGGATCCCGCAGGCGAACTCGACGACCTCCAGTCCGCGCGCGACCTCGCCCGCCGCGTCGGAGAGCACCTTGCCGTGCTCGGCGGTGATGATCTTCGCGAGTTCTTCCGACCGCGCGTCGAGCAGTTCGCGGAACCGGAACAGCGTCCGGCTGCGCTTCGCCAGGGAAGTCTTGCGCCAAGCGGGAAACGCGGCTTTCGCGGCGGCGATCGCGGCCTCGGCGTCCGCGGCCGAGCCGAGCGGCACGCGCGCGGTGACCTTCCCGGTCGCCGGGTTCGTGACGTCCCCGTAGCCGTCCGGAGTGCCTGCCACCTCGCCGCCGGCGATCCACTGGGACAGCGTCGGCACGGAATCGCTCATCGAGCCACCTTTCTTCCGGGTATTCGCCCTCCGAGGGTCCCTTCCGCACCGGGCGCGGGTAACCGACGAATCGTCGGTTTGTCAGGGCTTTGCTTGACATTTCGTCGGGTTATGCTGACGTTGTGCACCTGACCCTGCGAGACGTCCTCGAGCTGCCGGTGATGGCCGCCGGGTCACCCGTCGTGCGCTCGGCGGCGGACGCGGTCGACGTGCCGGTGCGCTCGGTGCACGTGAGCGAGCTGAGCGATGTCGCCGGGACGCTGACCAGCGACGTCCTGGTGCTGTCGATCGGGCGCGCGTTCACCGAACCCGGCTTTGACCCAGTGGCCTACGTGCGCTCGCTGCGGGACGCCGGTGCGATCGGGCTGGTCGTGGAGCCGGGGCAGCATCTGAAGTCGTTGCCCGACTCGTTGGTGCAGGCCGCTCGCGCCGCGCGGTTTCCGCTGGTGGAGCTGCGCAGCACGGTGCGCTTCATCGAGGTGACCGAGATCGTGCACGCGCGGATCGTCAACGCGCATTACGAGCGGTTGCGGTTGGCCGAGCGTGCGCACGAGGCGTTCAGCACGGTGGGTTCGGCGTCGCAGGCACCGGACGCGGTCCTCGCGCATGCGGCGGATTTGATCGGGCTGCCGGTGGTGCTGGAGGACCGGACCCACCGGGCGCTCGCGTTCGCTGGCGTCGGTTCGGCGGAATCGCTGCTGCGGGATTGGCCTGCCCGGTCGCGGCGGGTGCCGTTTTCCGCGGCGACCGAGGTAGGCGGTCCGGAGGGCTGGCTGTGCACGCCGGTCGGGCCGCCGCGCGAACGCTGGGGCCGGCTGGTCGTGCCCGCGCGGTCGGCGGAACAACCCTCGGCGTGGATGGTGCTCGAACGCGCGGCCGAGGCGCTGACCGTCGGGAAGCTGCTGGAACGCTCACCGCTGTCGGTGGAAATCGAAGCGCAAGGCGATTTGCTGCGGGATCTGTTGCACGGTGCGGACGAGGGTTCGGTGCGTGCGCGGGCTCGGGCGTTGGGGCTGGCCTCGGCGGCGTACTACACGGTGCTGGTGTGCCGTCCGGCTCGGGCTGGGCAGGAGCGGGCGCTGCTGGACGCGGTGCTGACCAGCGACGGGATCGGCGGCGTGCTCGCGGAAGGCCGCGTGGCCGCGGTGTTCCCGTGTTCCTCGACGGCCGCGGAGAAAGCGTTGCTGGAGCGGGTGGTCGCCGGGGTTCCGGAGGGGTTGGCAGCCGCGTTCGGAGCGGCTGGGCCAGTGCGTCGGCTCGGCGAATTACCGGCGGCACTGCAGGAGGCGGTGCACGTCGCGGACGTCGAATCGCCTGGGGCGCCTGGACTTCGGCGCGCTGGAGACTTGGGCGTGCGCGGGTTGCTGTGGTGGTTGCGGGACCATCCGCGGCTGCACGAGTTCACCGAGGCTCAGCTGCGGCCGTTGCTGACGTTGCCGGAACCGCGCGCCAGCCGGGCGTTCGCGACGTTGCGGGCGTTTGTCGAATCGGGCTATTCGATGACGGAATTCGCGAAGACGCTGAACCTCAGCCGTCCTGCGGCGTACTCGCGGCTGGCGACGATCGAACGGCTGCTCGGCGTCGATCTGTCCAATCCGGACACTCGGCTTTCGGTGCACCTGGCCGTTCTGGCGCACGGCCACCGCGATTCAGCTTCCGGCTCCCCAGCGCAGTGACAGCCGGTCGGCGGCGCGTTCGGTGCTGATGTGCATCATGCTGCCGAGGATGGTCGCGCGGTCGATGACGACGATCGTGCCGTCCGGGGTGCTGGTGGTGCGCTCGCTGACCAGCACCGGGGTGTTGACGGGTTCGTCGAGCAGGCGGGCGAGTTTGTCGTCGAGAGAGTCCGGGCGGATGGTTTCGGCGGCCCGGTCCACCACGACGTCAGATTCGGACAGTGCGCTGTAGAGCGAGTTTTCGGTGAAATCGATGTCCCGCAAGCGTTCCCCGTGCGGGGGAGCGACCCAGGACACCTGGTGAATCGCCCGGCGACCGCCGAACTCGCGCACCCGCTCGAGCCGCAGGCCGGAATCGGTGGTCCGGGCTTGCAGCCGTGCGGCGACGCGAGTGGGCAGCCGCCGCACCGCCTGGCTGACGACCTCGGTGCGCACGACGTAACCCTGATCGCGCAGGTCCTCGGTGAAGCTGCGCAAGGAGCCCAGCTGGTACGAGGCTGGTGTCGGCGCCACGAAGGTGCCGCGGCCGGGTTGTTGCACGATCAGGGCTTCGTCGCTGAGTTCGCGCAGCGCCTGCCGGAGCGTCATGAGCGTGACGCCGTAGGACGCGCTGAGCTCCCGTTGCGGCGGCAAGGCCTCGCCGGGCGCGTACTCCCCGGCACGGATCTTCGCGGCGAGATCCGCGGCGATCGCTCGGTATCGGGCCATGCGCGTCCGTTCTGGTCCAGTTCTGGCTTGACCAGCGGATTCTAGTCCAGCGCGGCCCGCATGGTCGCGACGTACTCGCCGACCTGCTCTGGACCAGCGCCGTCGAGCACCCGCCGCATGATCGCCGCGCCCACGATCACGCCGTCGGCCACACGGGCCGCCTCAGCGGCGTGCGCTGGCTGCGAGATGCCGAAACCGACCAGGATCGGCAGGTCGGTGGTGGCCTCCAACCGGGCGGCCAGCTCGATCGCGGAGGCAGGCAGGTGGTCGCGTTCGCCGGTCGTGCTCATCGACGAGACGGCGTAGACGAAACCTCGGCAACGCGCGGCGATCTCGTGTGCGCGGTCGGCTGGCGTCGCGGGGGAGACCAGCAATGCCAGCTCGATTCCGGCGTCGACGGCGTCCGTCTCGATCGCGGGTACTTCCTCCAGCGGCAGGTCCGGAACGATCAGCCCGGTGACTCCGGCTTCTTTCAACTCGGCACAGAACCCCTTGCGGACGGCCAAGTTTGCGTAGGTGCTCACGATGACCGGAACGTCCACTGTGGTCTCTCGCAGGGCATTGAGGACGCTCTGCGGAGTCGTTCCGTTGGCGAGTGCGACGTTCGACGCCTCCTGAATGGTCGCGCCGTCCAAAGTGGGGTCGGAGAACGGGATTCCGACTTCGATCGCGTCCGCACCGGCTTGCGCCAACGCCGGAAGATAGGTAGTCCACTGTGGAGTGATTCCGCCAGTGACATACGGCATCAGGATCTTGCGGTCGGTTTTCATGCGCGGGACTCCTCGGAGCGGGCGATCAGCGTGGCGATGTCCTTGTCTCCGCGGCCGGACAGGGTGAGCAGAATCGTCGAGCCAGCCGGAAGTTCCGGCGTGCCAGCGGCTTCGGCCACCCAGGCGAGCGCGTGCGCGGATTCGAGCGCCGGGATGATTCCTTCAGTGCGAGCCAATTGCGCGGCCGCCGCGACTGCGGCTTCGTCGTTGACCGCGACATACCGCGCCCGGCCCAGGTCGCGCAGATGCGCGTGTTCCGGTCCGACACCGGGGTAATCCAGCCCGGCCGCGATCGAATGGGCTTCGAGGATCTGCCCGTGCTCGTCCTGCAGGAACAGCGACCGTGACCCGTGCAGCACCCCGGCCTGGCCGGATGTCGCGCCCGATCCGCCGACCGCTTCCACTCCGACCAGCCGTGCGCTGGTGTCGGCGAATCCCGCAAAAGTCCCCGCCGCGTTGGACCCGCCGCCGACGCACGCGACGACGAAATCCGGCACGGTTGCGTGCTGCTCGCGAGCTTCGTCGCCGATCACGCGCTGGAATTCCCGCACCATCCACGGGTACGGATGCGGCCCGACGACCGAGCCGAGGCAGTAGTGGGCTTCCTCGGTCGAGCTGACCCAGTGCCGCATCGCCTCGCTGGTCGCGTCCTTGAGCGTGCGGCTGCCGGAGCGGACCGGGACGACCTCCGCGCCGAGGTAGCGCATGCGGAACACGTTGTGCGACTGGCGTTCGACGTCCTGCTCACCCATGAACACCGTGACCGGGAGGTCGAGCAGCGCGCCCGCGGTGGCCGTCGCGACGCCGTGCATCCCGGCCCCGGTCTCGGCGATCAGCCGGTGCTTGCCCATCCGCTTCGCGAGCAGCGCCTGCCCGATCGCGTTGTTGATTTTGTGCGATCCGGTGTGCGTGAGGTCTTCCCGTTTGAGCACGACGCGCACGCCAAGTTCCGCGGACAACCGCTCGGCGGGCGTCACCGGCGTGGGCCGCCCGACGTGCCGGGCGAGCATCGTCTGGAGCTGCTCGCGGAAGCCGGGGTCGACCCAGGCCTTCTCGAACGCGTCGGCGACTTCGAGGCAGGCGGGCACCAGGGATTCCGGCACCCAGCGCCCGCCGTACTCCCCGAAGCGTCCTTTCTGGGTCGGGGTGCGCATGAGCATCTCCTTAGAGTTCTATAACTGTCTCCACTGTTATAGAACTCTTGGCGGTGGAGTGCAAGCCCGTCAGCGCCCCCGCAGGACCTCGACGCCGTCGCCGTCCAGGTCGTCGAGGAACCGGGAACGGCCGGTCATGGCCATGATCAGCGCGAGCGTCGGGCCGGACACGAGTGGTCCCGAGCCGCCGGAAAAATCACTGTCGGTGGCTTCGAGGCGGAGGCCGCGGACGCGTCCTTTGGCGAGTACGACGAGGTCGGAACCGAGGTAGTAGCGGGCCACCGCGGTGAGCGTGCCGACCGGATACTCGCGGCGGATTCCGAGCGGACGGCGGATGTCCTCGCCGTGCACGACGGTTTCTCCGAGCATCGCCACGACCGGTAACGGCGGCTTGGTCGTGCTGGTGACGACCCGGCGGAAGCGGGCCGCGGTGTCGGCCGGGCTGTCGCCGAGGTACTCGGCCAAACGCATCGCGACCTGGCGATCGAAGTCGAAACGGCAGCGGAGCACGCCTGCCATCCAGCGCGCCGGCGTGAGCGAAGCGCCCGCGGTGAGGTGGGCCAGCACCTCGCGGACGGAGAGGCCCGCGCACAGCGACGGCGTGCTCCAGCGGGCGTCGGACAGGTGGGCCAGGTCGTCGGCCAGCGCGGCGCGTTCGGCGTGGATCTGCGGCCAGAGTGCGGTCATGCCAGGTCTCCTCGGTAGTCGTTGCCAGGTGAGACCGGCCGGATGCGGCAGAATCGTCGGGCGTGGGGGAATTTTCTTCGGAAGCCGCGTTCACCCGGGCGGTGGCCCCGTTGCGTGCGGAATTGCGTGCGCACTGTTACCGGATGCTCGGCTCGATTCACGATGCCGACGACGCCGTGCAGGAGGCGTTGTTGCGGGCGTGGCGCGGGCTGCCGGGATTCGAGGGCCGGAGCGCGCTGCGGACCTGGCTGTACACAGTCGCCACGCGCACCTGCCTGGACCTCATCGACCAGCGCGGCCGTCGTGCGTTGCCGGTCGACCTGGGGCCGTCGAGCGAACAGGTCGTGCTCGACTCGGTTCCGCGCACCGACGTGGCTTGGCTCGGTCCGTACCCCGACGTGCCGGGGGCTAGCTACGAACAACGCGAGGCGGTCGAACTCGCTTTCGTCGCCGCGTGCCGTCATCTGCCGGGGAACCAGCGGGCGGCGCTGCTGCTGTTCGACGTCCTCGGCTTCTCCGCCGCCGAGATCGCCACGATGATGGAAACGTCCGTGACCTCGGTGAATTCCGCCCTGGCCCGCGCCCGCCGGACCATCTCGGCCCGCGTCCCCGCTCGCACTCAGCAGCAGACGCTCCGCACCCTCGACGACGCCCGCCTGCAGGAACTCGTGACCGGTTTCGCGACCGCCCTTGCCGAAGGCGATGTCGACGGCCTGGTGAACCTGCTGACCGAGGACGTCACCTGGTCGATGCCGCCACTGCCGCATTGGTACCGCGGCCGCGACGCCGTCGTCGAGTTCGCATTCCAGGTTCCGATGACGCGTTGCCCGAGCTGGCGGTTCCGGCTGACCAGCGCGAACGCCCAACCCGCGGTCGCGTTCTACCTCGGCGGTTCACCCGCGGCGCCGCACGAGGCGTGGTCCATCACCGTCCTGACCCTGTGCGAGGATCGGATCTCCGACCTCACGTCCTTCCTCGGCGGAGAGCATTTCCCGGCCTTCGGTCTGCCCGCGTCGGTTACGCCTTAGGCGCGGCCCGCACGTGCGCGCGCTGGCCCTGCCGTCCGATCAGGCACAGGTACTCGACCGGCTCCGCCGACGCCGCGCCGAACCAGTGCGGCACCCGGGTGTCGAATTCCGCTGCCTCGCCGGGAGAAAGTGTCAGGTCGTGCTCGCCGAGGAGCAGCCTTAACTGTCCATTGAGGACATATGTCCACTCGTAGCCCTCGTGGGTCTTGGGATCGGGTTCCGGTGGCTTCCGTTGTCCGGGCACGATGAATTTGTACGCCTGGATTCCGCCCGGACGGCGCGTCAACGGCAGGATCGTCACGCCGTCGGCGCAGCTGATCGGACGGAGGTGGATGCGCGGGTCGCCGGTTGGCGGAGCGTCGACCAGCTCGTCAAGGGTCACGCCGTGCGCGCGGGCGAGCGGCAGCAGTTGTTCGAGGGTGGGCCGCCGGTGGCCGGACTCGAGCCGGGACAGGGTGCTGGTCGCGATGCCGGTCCGCGCGGACAGCTCGGCCAGCGTGACCTCCCGTTTCCGGCGCAGCTCGCGCAACCGGGGGCCGACTGCGTCCAAGGCGCGTTCGTCGTCCATCTGCCGAGTTTGACAGATTGGCAAGGTTGCTTGCCAGTTGTGCCCGAGGGCTCGCAGGGTGGAACGGGAACCAGGAAAGGAACCGTTGTGCCGCATGCATTCGATCAGGCCTATTGGGACGAGCACTGGGCTGGCGCCGCCGGGCACGCGCAGCTCGGACCGCATCCGCAGCTCGTCGAGGAGGCGGGGAAACTCCCGCCCGGACGAGCGCTGGACGCCGGCTGCGGGGAGGGTGCGGAAGCGCGCTGGCTCGCCGAGAACGGATGGCAGGTGACGGCCGTCGACCTGTCGGAGGAAGTGCTGCGACATGCGCGCGAACGCTCGAGCAAGGTCGAGTGGGTCTGCGCTGACCTGCTGAACTGGACCCCGTCCGGGCAGTTCGACCTGGTCGCCACGCACTACGTGCACGCCGCCGGCCCGTTGTTCGGGCGGCTCGCGGAGTGGGTCGCGCCGGGCGGGACCTTGCTGGTGGTCGGGCATCACCACGGGGAACTGCATCCCCCGGAGTCGACGATCACCGTCCACGACGTCGGGCTGGACGACGAGCAGTGGGTGATCACGGTCGCCGAGAACCGCACCCGGAAGGTCCCCGGCGGGGAACTGCACGACACGATCCTCTGTGCGCGAAAGGTTTCTTCGCCGAACGCGTAATCGGTGGCGGCCCGGGGCTGGTCGGCAGTGCACTGGAGCGGTGGCGGCATAGGACGAGATCTCCCGGCTGCCGATCGCCCAGGCCGACCCGGCTGCCGGTTCGGGACAGCAGCGTCGCCGCGGTCGTCTCGGTGCTCGCGCGCACCGACATGCCCGCGTATTTCGCCGTGCTGCGCGAGGTGGCGAGAGTACTGCGGCCGGGCGGAGTGTTCGTGCACGTCGGCGTCCATCCGTGCTTCTGCGGCGGATTCGCCGACCGCGGCGACCCGGCCGCCGTGCTCGTCCGCCCTGGCTACCTCGACGGGCACTGGACCAAGGAATCCTGGACCGACCAGGGAATCCCGCGACAAAGTCGGGGCGACGCACCGGCCGTTGCCAGCATTGCTGAACGCGTTCCTCGACGCCGGTCTGACTTTCGAGCGGTTCGCCGAGACCGGGGCCCCGCTCCCGATCGTGCTGGCGGTTCGCGCGGTGAACCGCTAATTCGGATGCGCGCCGCCGGGAAGATCTTTACCCTGGCGATCGTGATACAGCACCAGCTCTACCTCTGAGGGAGCACCGCCTCCACCGGTGCCGCGCGCGTTCGCGGCACCGGCCCTCGTCCTTGTTGCTGATCACGTTTCCTCGGAGGCATTTCCTTCATGACATCTCCGCTTTCGCCTGCGCTGGTGCGCACGGCGCATGTCCGGCTGTCCGACGTCCACGTCGCCTTCGGCGGCCGTCCGGTGCTTGCCGGGGTCGATCTGGTCGCGGCGGCCGGCGACCGGGTCGCCGTTGTCGGCGAGAACGGGCGGGGCAAGACCACCCTGTTGCGCGTGCTGGCCGGGACTCAGCCGGTCGACCGCGGCGAGGTCCGCCGCGCGGGCACGATCGGTGTTGCCGACCAGCAGATTCCCTTGGGAGAGCTGGAAACCGTCGGTGATCTGATCGATCTCGAACTGGCGGCTGTCCGCAATGCGTTGGCCTGTTTGGAAGCCGCGACGACCGCGCTCGCCGAAGGACAGTCCGGTGCGGACGACGCCTTCGCCGCCGCGCTCTCGGCCGCCGAAGCCCTCGACGCGTGGGACGCGGACCGGCGCGTCGAGGTTTCGCTGGCCGCGCTGAACGCGGTCGACGATCGGAGCCGTCCGCTCGGCACGTTGTCGGTCGGGCAGCGGCATCGGGTCCGGCTGGCGTGCCTGCTCGGCGCGGGGCATTCCGTGCTGCTGCTGGACGAGCCGACCAACCACCTCGACGCGTCCGGTCTCGCGCACCTGACCGAGCAGCTGCGCGCGTACCCGGGTGTGGTCGTGCTGGTGAGCCACGACCGCGCGTTGCTCGCCGACGTCGCGACGTCCGTGCTGGACCTCGACCCGTCGAGCGACGGCCGGCCGCGCGGTTACGGCGGCGGCTATGCGGCGTATGTCGAGGCCAGGCAGGCCGAACGGGCTCGGTGGGCGGCACTGCACGCCGAGCAGCTCGCGGAACGACAGCGGCTGGCGGACGACCTTTCCGCCGCACAGAACCGATTGCGCGACAACTGGCGTCCGGAAAAGGGCCACGGCAGGCACACCCGCGCGACCCGTGCGCCCGGGTTGGTCCGCGCCGTGCACCGGCGGCAGGAGGAGCTGAGCGCGCACGTAGTGGCTGTTCCGCCGCCACCGGCTCGGTTCGCCATGCCGGAACTGCCGCAGCACCAAGGAACAGTCGCCCTGCGGGCGGCCGGGGTGGCCGTCGCCGGACGGCTGGACCACCCCGTCGACCTCACCCTCGGCGGCGCGGACCGGCTTGTCGTCACCGGCCGGAACGGGGCGGGAAAGTCGACCCTGCTGGCGGTTCTGGCCGGGGCGCTGGAGCCGACGTCGGGCACCGTCACGCGCGCCCGCTCGGTGCGGATCGGCTGGCTGGGCCAGGAATCCGGCCTCCCCGCCCGGCGGACTGCTGCCGAACTGCTCGAACAACGGTTCCCGGGCGCGGCTGACCTGGGCTTGCTCAGCGGATACGACCGCCACCGCCCGATCGCCGAGCTGTCGACCGGAGCCCGGCGACGGCTGGATCTGGCACTGGTTCTGGCCGCGCGCCCGCAGGTACTGCTGCTGGACGAGCCGACGAACCACCTGTCCGCGACGCTGGTGGACGAGCTGACCGACGCCCTGCACTCGACCCCGGCCGCGGTGGTGCTGGCCACGCACGACCGACAGTTGTTGCGCGACACGGCTTCCTGGCCGCGGTTGGCGCTCTAGCCCGGACCGCACCCGATGTGACGCACCGAACGGCACATTGGGTGCGGCCGCAACAACCGCGAAACATCCGCGAGGCAGCCTGGGGCCATGCCGTTGCTGATCGACCGAGCCGACTTCGCGAACCCGCAACTCCGGGCCTTCCTCCAGGCGCACTTGGACGACCTCGCACCGACCGCCCCCGCGGAGAGCAGGCACGCCCTCGACCTGGCCGCGCTCCAGCGTCCCGAGGTCCGGCTCTGGACCGTCCAGGACGACCAGTGCATCGTCGGCACCGCAGCCCTGGCGGCACTGGAACCGCGGCACGAGGAACTCAAAAGCATGCGCACCGACCCCGCCCGCCGCGGGGAAGGCATCGCCCGCAGGCTCCTGGATCACCTGCTCCAGGACGCCAAAGACCGCGGCATCGAACGTATCTCCCTGGAGACCGGCAGCATGGAGTTCTTCGCCCCGGCCCGCGCTTTGTACCTGCGAGCGGGCTTCACCCCGTGCGCACCGTTCGGAAGCTACCGGGACGACCCGAACAGCACCTACTTGTCTCGTCGCCTCTGAGCTGTCACAGATGTCCGCGGAGGACAGCGACCCTGACCGCCGTCAGTCTCGCCTGGCCGCGATCCCGTCGTACATCATCCGCCGCACGGCCTCGCTCAGCCGGCGCTGGTCGTCGGGATCCGGGTTGCGCAGCGAGGCGATCGCCGACGCCAGGATCATCCCGTTGATCGCCCGCGCGCTGTTCTCGATGTCGAGATCCGCGCGCAGGTACCCGAGTTCCACGCCGTGCGACAGATACGCCGCGGTCAGCTCCGTGGCCAGTTCGAAGAAGTCCAGCACCCGCGCCGCCATCGCTTTGTCGATACCGGCGGCTTCGAACAGCAGCAGCCGCGGCACGCGCGGGTCCTCGCCGAAGATCTGCGCCAGCGCGTCGCCGATCCGGGCGGTCTGCTCGCGGTAGGCGTCCAAAGTAGACACCGCGTCCGGCGCGTTCTCCGCGGTGAGCGCGGTGACGATGCGGGCGACCAGGTCGTCGATGACGTGGTCGACGATGTCGCGCTTGTTCTGGAAGTAGCGGTAGAAGGTGCCGTGCCCGATGCCGAGCTTCGTGGCGATGTCGGAGATGCCGGTGGCGTGGTAGCCGAGGTCGGCGAAGCAGTCGAACGCCGCGTCGATGATCTCGCGGCGCAGTTCCTGCTTCTTGCGCTCGGCGCGCGTGGTGCGGGCGCTTTCCTGGGACTCGGCTGTCACGCACTGCAGTGTATTGCCAAGGTCGCCGGAGTGACATACCGTTCCGTTACTGACAAGTAGTTCCGGACGAGAGGTCGGACATGGACGCGCAGTACGACGCAATCATCGTCGGCGCGGGCTTCGGCGGCATGGGGGCGGCCATCCAGCTCCGCCGCCTTGGCTACCGCGACCTGCTGATTCTCGACCGCGAGGACGACCTCGGCGGGACCTGGCACGTGAATCGGTACCCGGGGCTGGCCGTCGACATCCCGTCGTCCACCTACTCCTACTCGTTCGAACCCAATCCCTACTGGTCGCGCCTGTTCGCGCCGGGCGCGGAGCTGAAGAAGTACGCCGAGCACGTCGCGGACAAATACGGCCTGCGCGGCTCGATGCGGTTCCGCACCGTGGTGACCGGCGCGACCTGGGACGGCTCCTGCTGGCGGGTCAGCATCGAAGGCGGCGAGACGGTCACCGCTAAGTACCTGCTCACCGCCACCGGGTTCCTGTCGCAGCCGAAGATGCCGGACATCGAGGGCATCGAGAAGTTCGCGGGCAAGGTCATCCACACCACCGCGTGGGACGACAGCTACGACCTCGCCGGCAAACGTGCCGCGGTCATCGGCACCGGCGCTACGGCTGTCCAGCTCATCCCGGAGATCGCCAAGGTCGCCGCGGAGCTGACGGTCTACCAGCGCACGCCGATCTGGGTCAGCCCGAAGCCGGACTACGCCGTGCCGAAGCCGCTGCAGCAGGCGTTCGCGAAGCTTCCGCTGGTGCAGCGCGCGGTGCGGCTGGCGGGCAGTTCGGTGCTGGAGCTGATGATGATCTCCGGCGTCGTGCAGTACCGGCAGTTCCGCGGAGCCAACCGGATCGCCGAACGCTGGTGCCGCGCGCACCTGTACCGCCAGGTCCGCGACCCCGAACTGCGCCGCAAGCTCACTCCCGACTATTCCTTCGGCTGCAAACGGCCGACGTTCTCCAACGACTACTTCCCGGCCTTCACCCGTCCGCACGTGCACCTCGAAACCACCAGCATCGAGCGGATCGACGAGACCGGGATCGTGACCGCGGACGGCAAGCGCACCGAGATCGACACGCTCGTGCTGGCCACCGGCTTCAACCTGTGGGACACGAACTTCCCGGCGATCGAGATCATCGGCCGGGACGGCAAGAACCTCGGGAAGTGGTGGCGCGACAACCGGTTCCAGGCCTACGAGGGCGTCACCGTGCCCGGGTTCCCGAACCTGGTTTCGCTCAACAGCCCGTATTCCTACAGCGGCCTGTCGTACTTCACGACCATCGAATGCCAGATGAAGCACCTCGACCGGCTGTTCAAGGGGATGCGCGCCCGCGGTGCGGACACCTTCGAGGTGACCCAGCGGGCGAACGACGAGTTCCTCGACCGGATGAAGCACAAGGTCGGGCACTCGGTGTTCGCGCTCGGCCAGTGCGCGACGGCCAACAGCTACTACTTCAACCAGCACGGCGAGGCGACCCTGCTGCGGCCGACGTCGACGATCAGCGCGCATCGGGAGGCGGCGCGGTTCCCGCTGGAGGATTACAGTTTCGCCTGAGCCCGGGTGAGGTGCGCCCGCCAGGGGAACCTTCGGCGCACGAGCGGCGTCGTGGGTGGCGTGAAGACTGAGCAAGACGTCCTGGCCCGCCTCCGTACGCAGGCCGAACCCGTCCTCGGCAAGGGCGGGGCGGCGCGGATTCGCGCGTTCGAGAACGGCGACCTGTACGTCGAGGCGCGCACCGCGTCCACGATCTGGGCCTGGCTGGTCGACTTCCTGCTGGTCACCGGTCTCTCCGTGGCCGCGGCGGTGGCGTACTACTTCACATCGACCGCCGTCGACGCCGCGGTCGGGGCGAGCCTGATCGGCGTGGCGGGCCTGTTCGTGCTGCCGCTGCTCTACGGCTGGTTCTACGGCAACGGCCGCGGACTCGGCGCGTTGTTCAACGGGATCCGTCTCGTCCGGCTCCGCGACGGCGGCCGGATCGCGCTCGGGAAGGCGGGCTGGGCGATGCTGATCCGCACGCTCGGCTTCGTGATCATCGCGCTCGGAGTGCTCAACGGCGACGTCACGGTGACGAACGGGGTTCGCACGAGCATCGACGTCCGCGAGACGGAGCGGCTCCGCGCGGCCGGTTTGGCCGGGAAACCGTGAGCGGATACGAGGTCCGCGCGGTCGCCGACACTCCCGAACAACGGCTGCGCGACTACACCGCGCGGCTGCGGGCGATCGTCACCATGCGGCGGGTTTACCGGGTGATGACGGCCAGCCTCGCCGGACTCTTCGGCGTCAGCGGGCTCTTGGCCGGGGTGCTGGCGCACTCCGCCGCGGGAGGTTTCAGCCTGGCGGGCGGCGGGGCCTTCTTCGCGGTGCTGTGGCTCGGCGGGGTCTTGATCTGGCGTGGCAGGCCCGCGACCGAACGGGCGATGAACCCGGATTCTCGTCCGCCCGCCGGCCGTACGCCGGGGAACGTGCGCGGGGCTTTCTTCGCCGCAGCGGGAATGGGCGCCTTGGCCGCTGTCGTATGTGGACTGTCCTTTATGTCCAGCCACGCGCCGGACGCTGTGCTGAAGCTGGCGATTGCCGGGGTCGGTACCTTCGTGGTCTTCGCCGTGTTGTTCGTCCCGCCGGGATACGTGTACGCCCAGTCCGACCAGTACTTCGCGAAGTGGCTCAACCGCAACCGCGCGGCTTACGAGGCCGCGGCGAGGCGGCTTTAAGGCGTACGACGGCGCAGCGTCGCCGCTCCGAGACCCAACGCCAGCACCGCGCAGCCGAGCACGACGAGGATGTTGCGGGTCAACGTCGTCGTCCAATCCGCGCTGTGCGTCACCTGGGTCAGCGCTTCGACGGCATAAGACAGCGGCATCACGTCCGACAGCCAGTGCAGCACCCAGCTCATCTGGTCGCGAGGCTGGAAAAGCCCGCACAGCAACGTTTGCGGCAGCACGAACAACGGCATGAACTGCACGGCCTGGAACTCGCTCGTCGCGAACGCGCTCACGAACAGGCCCAGCGCCATGCCGAGCAACGCGTCGAGCACGGTGATCAGCAGCAGCGACCACACCGAACCGGCCACCGACAGTCCGAGCCACCACAGGCTGACCGCCGTCGCGACCGCCACCTGCAGCACCGCGACCAGGCCGAACGCCAGTGCGTACCCGGCGAGCAGGTCGAATTTCCCGAGCGGCATCGTCATCAGCCGTTCCAGGGTGCCCGCGGTGCGTTCGCGCAGGGTCGTGATCGAGGCGATCAGGAACATGATCACGAACGGGAACACGCCGAGCAGCGCGGGCGCGATCCGGCTGAAGACCTCGGCCGAGTTGAACACGAAGCGCAGCAACAACATCAGCAGCGTCGGCACGAGCACGAGCATCACGACGGTGCGCGGGTCGTGCCGCAGCTGGGCGAGGATGCGGCGAGTGGTGGCGAGGGTGATCGAGACAGTCATCGCTGGGCCTTCACCAGGTGCAGGAACGCGCGTTCGAGGTCTTGTTCGCCGGTGGCCGCGCGCAGGGCGTCCGGCGAATCGTCGGCGAGCAGCGCGCCGTCGCGCATCAGCAGCAACCGGGTGCAGCGGGCGGCCTCGTCCATGACGTGGCTGGACACCAGAAGCGTGGTGCCGTCCGCGGCGAGGCGATGGAAGACATTCCACAAATGCTCGCGCAGCAACGGATCCAGTCCGACGGTCGGCTCGTCGAGCACGAGCAGTTCGGGTTTGCCGAGCAGTGCGACAGCGAGACTCGCCCGGCTGCGCTGGCCGCCCGAGAGGCGGCCGACCAGTGCGTCGGCGTGCGAACCGAGACCGACCTGCTCGATCGCCTCGGCAATCGACCGGGACGGCGCGCCCAGCACGGAGGCGAAGTAGCGCAGGGATTCGGTGACCGTGAGGTCGGCGTAGACCGCCGGCGCCTGCGTGGCGTACCCGATCCGTCTGCGCAGCCGACGGCTTCCGGCGGGTTCGCCGAGCACCGTGACCGTGCCGCCGTGGGTCACCTGCACGCCTACGACAGCGCGCATCAACGTGGTCTTCCCGCAGCCGCTCGGCCCGAGCAGCCCGGTGACCGACCCGGGCTCGACGCGGAAACTCACGTCGCGCAGCACCTCCCGGCCACCCCGGACGACGCGCAGGCCGTCAATGACCACCGCGGAATTAGTCATGTGTTTAATTCTGCGCGCGCGGAATTTCCCTGTCAAGCACGGGAGCGGTGCGGGGTGGCGCCTGGGGCGGGTGGTCAGGCGCGGTCGACGTACTGCTGTACCGCGGGGGCGATCAACGCGACGACGTCCTCGTGCGAGGCTCGGGCGAGGGGGTCGACCTGGACGACGTAGCGGACCATGGCCAGACCGACCAACTGGGCGGCGATGCCGGTGACCCGCAGGGGCGGGATGTCGAGCGCGTCGGCGATCTTGTCCAGCAGCGCGCCCTGGATGAAGCCGCGCAGCATGTCCGCGGCCTGTTCGGTGGTGGACACCGAACGCAGCACGCCGAAGAACGCGTCGCGGGAAGCCGGGGTTTCCCAGAGTGTCAGGAACAGCCGGACAAGGCGTTCGCCGACCTGCGGCCGCGGGCCGTCGAGGATGGCGGCAACCACGGCACCGGGGTCGGCCGGGAGGTGCAGCGCGGTCGCGAAGACCTGGTCCTTGCTGCCGAAGAAATGGTGCACGAGCGCGGGATTCACGCCCGCCTCGGCGGCGATCGCGCGGATCGTCGCGCCCTCGTACCCGTTCCGGCCGAACAGGTCGCGCGCGGCGGCCAGAATGGCCTCCCGCGTCTCGGTCTGCCCAGGGCGGCGTCCCGTCCGTGCCATCGGCGTCCTTTCGTCCGCTCCAGTATCGCGGGACCACCGGCGGTACAGCTGGCCGTGCCTGATCTTTTCCGTGAAGACCGACGAGGCGGCGCGGCCGGGCTGGTATCGGTCGACGTGACGCACGCGGTCACCTGCGCACTCCGGAACCGCCCGGTCTAAAGGCTCAGATGATGCCGGTCCTCAGCGCGTACGCGACCGCGTGCGAGCGGTTCCGCAGGTCGAACCGCACCAGCAGCGTGCTGATGATGGGCCTCGCCCTCACTGGCGTGGAACTCGTTCGTCAACCTGGTCGCGCGGACGTCCTCCGGTTCGGCCGCCGGCACCCGAGCGGCCAGTGCGTCGAGGATGTTCTCGCGCGTCGCGGAACCTCGGTGCAGCACTGCGGACAGGCCGAATCCGCCGAGCCTGCTCAGTTCGGCTTCCTTGATCCGGTCCGCGACCAGCACCGTGCGCACGTCTGGAATCAGCGCCGTCCGGCGGATCCGCGCCAGGTCGGCCAGGGTTTTCTCCCGGAGCTCCGGCACGATCACGAGCAGGATGTCCGCACGCGGAACCTCGCCGGGAGCCAGCACTGCGTAGCCGGGCGTGCCGCGCAGATACGCGGCGGCGCCCCCGCCGCTGATGGGATCGTGGGCGATGATCGCCACGCGTTCGGGCAATGCGCTCAGGTCAGCTCACAGACCAGTCGTTCCCGGCGGCAGCGCCGCGTCCCCTCCGCTTCAGCCGAGGATCCGTGGTTCGGCGGGCATGGTCGATCCCCCGCGCTGCCGAAACGCGGTAGTGCCTGCGGTACCTCGGCAGCCCAGCATCCAGTGAAGGAGCCAATCGAACGTTAGTGCTTGTAACCGCAGTTGCACCATAGCACTGGACGCGAGTCCAATGTTGATGATTGCCGCACGACCGGGTGGCATTCATGGGCCGCTTCGCCGCGCTGAGCATTCCGGGACCAGCCCCGCGCGCACCGCGCTACCTTCGCCGCGCGCCGGCTAAACGGTCTTGAACGTGGCCATCATCCCCATGTCCTCGTGTTCGGCGTTGTGGCAATGGAACATGTACCGTCCCCGGTAGCCGTCGAACCGCGCGATCACCTCGACCGCTTCCCCAGGCTGAAGGTCCACAGTGTCCTTTCGGCCGACGTCGTGCGGCGCGGGATCCTTGCCACCGCGGGAAAGCACCTGGAAGTGCACCAGATGCAGGTGGATCGGATGGTGCAGGTCGGCGACGAACCGCCAGATCTCGACGTCGCCGAGCTTCGGCTGGGCCGCGACCTTGGTCGGGGTGAATGCTTCGCCGCCGATGGTCCAGCCGTGCCTGCCGTTGAACTGTCCACTTCGGAACGCGAACTCGCGCGTCACCGTCGCTTGTGCACGGTCAAGCCGCTCCACTTCGGACAGTTTGGCCGGGACATGACTGTCGTCGTTCGCTCGCCGGGTGACCCGGAAACGCATTACCTGCGCGGTGGACCCGGTGCCAAGACGGTTGACCAACGTGACCTCGGTGCCGAGTGGATAGGCCCCGAAATCGACCACCGTGTCGTACCGTTCGGCGGGTGCGATCGGCAGATGCTCGTGTGCGCGCGGGGCGTCGAGCAAGCCCTGATCCGAGCCGATCTGCGTGAACGAGGGTCCGCTCGGCGGCGGTGGGGTGAGCGCGAGGTCGTAGCGGCGGGCGTTGGAACCGTTGAGGAAGCGCAGCCGGTACCGGGTCGCTGACACTTCCGCGACCGGCCACGGCGCGCCGTTCACCAACAGCACGTCGCCGAGAACTCCTGCCGCGTAAGCATCTTCGACCCCCGGCACGATCCGCAAGGACGGATCCAGCGACGGGTACCGCATCGACCCGTCCTCGGCGAACGCGCGATCGGTGATCATCAGCGGCAGTTCCCGCTCACCGCGCGGCAGCGGCAGGGCGTCTTCCTCGGCGTCGCGGACGATGTGCAATCCGGCGAGTCCGCGATACACGGCCGGACCGGTGAAATCCATCCGGTGGTCGTGGTACCAGAGCATCGCGGCCTTCTGCCGCAACGGGTACGTGTACTCGCGGGTGCCGGTGGTGACCACGGCGTCGGGGTCGGCCATTCCCGAATGCCCGTGCCCGGCGCTGGCGAGATACCGGCCGTCGGCGGGCAGGACGAGGTCGGTGGCGTATCCGTCGGACTCCGGTGGCGTGCGTCCGCCGTGCAGGTGCACGACAGTCGGTACCGGAAGTTCGTTGCGATGCCGGACTATCGTGGTCCGGCCGCTGCGTGATTCGATTGTCGGTCCGGGGAAAATGCCTTCGTAGCCCCAAATCGGTGTGCGCAGCCCAGGCAGGATTTCGGCGGTGCTCGCCCGTTGCACGATCTCGTATCGATCGACGCCGCCGTCCCGGGACACCGGTTTCAGCACCGGCGGCAGCGGCAACGGCACCTGAAACGGTTGCGGCAGTGGCACTTCGCTGGTCAGCAGTTGACCGGTGGTGGCGGCCGGCCGCAACAACCGAGGGGTGACGAACCCGGCGGTGAGCACCACTCCCGCACCACCGGCCAGCCCGAGAAACCGGCGGCGCGACATCCCGCTCATCGCCGCGCCCCGGTCCGCCAGATGCCGAACAGCACCCCGAGCGCGATCGCGACCAGTGCGACGCCGAGCGGAATGTGCAGGTCAAGCGCACCTGCTTGCCCCGCGAAGTACTGCGCGGTTTCGCCGCCGGCGAGCAGCAGGCTCGCCCAGAAGGGCCACTGGACGCCGCCGCGCCACCAGTACAGCGCGGCAGGCACGAGCTGCGCCAACGCGACCGTCGACACGATGTTCGCGCCGAGTTCGTGCATCGCCAGCATGCCGTAATCGCCGATCAGATACCGTCCGGCGAACACCGGCTGGCCCAGGATCGCGACGGCGTGCACCGTCACGAAAACCCGCAGCACCACCAGCAACGTCCGCCCGCGTGTCAGGACCGCTTCGGCCACCGCTTCCCCCTTGTGCGCGTAAGTCTTCCCCCGAACAGACGCTAAGCTGAAGTTCTCATGCCGTCCAAGACCAAATTCGCCATGCATTCATGATCTCGGAGCTATGGGATGGACCTGCTGCAGCTGCGCTACTTCCAGGCGGTCGCCCACCGCGGCCACCTCAGCCAGGCGGCGGCCGACCTGCGGATCGCCCAGCCGTCGCTGAGCCGGGCGATCGCGCGGCTGGAGGCGGATCTCGGCGTGCCGCTGTTCGAACGGGCCGGGCGGGGGCTGCGGCTCAACCACTTCGGCGCCACGTTCCTGCGCCGCGTCGACCGGGCGCTGCGCGAACTCGACGACGCCCGCCAGGAACTCGTCGACCTGGCTGGTCTGGACCACGGCCGGGTCGCGGTCGCGTCGGAAACCCTGCTCACGCTCACCGGCCTGATGAGCGCCTTCCGCGCGGAGTACCCCGGCGTCGAGTTGCGGCTGTACCAATCGTCGGCGGAAACCATGGCGCAGCAGCTGTGCGCGGGCGAGGTCGACCTGTGCTTCGCTTCGCAACCGCTGCTGCAGCCCGGCCTGAAAACGCGGGAACTGCTGCGTGAGGAGGTGCTGCTCGCCGTGCCCAGCACGCACCGGCTGGCGCGGCGCAAGCGCGTGCGGATGGCGGATCTCGCGGACGAGCCGATGGTGACCACCCGTCCTGGCTACTGGCCGCGCGCCCTCGCCGACCGCCTCTTCGCCGAGGCCGGACTGGAGCCGAACTACTCCTGTGAGAGCGACGAACCCGGCGCGACCGGTCAACTGATCGCGAGCGGGCTGGGAATCGGTTTGGTGCCGGACGTTGCCCGGCAGTCCGTCAAGAGCGAGGCGGCGGTCGGGCTGCGGCTGGATGTCCCGGATTGCTCTCGGACGTTGTCGGTGGTGTGGCGTGCGGACACCTATCTGTCCGCGGCGGCGCAGCGGCTGACGGAGTTCGCGACGGATTACTTCGCGGCTTGAAGACCTGCGGACGCTGCTCTTCGACCGGCTGGCCGACGAGCAGCTGCGCCGTCTGGCGGGATCTCAGGGGTAGCTGAGCCTCCCCAGGGCGGGATGATTTGCCCGATTCTCGACCATGGGCGGTTGTTGCCCGGTCACGAACTGCTCATGCTGAACAGCTATTCGGCACGAGCAGGGGAAGCCAGATGCAGCAGCAGAGCTTGGCGGTCCGGTGGTCGGCGCGAACAGTCCGGTCCGGCCCGTTTCACCGTGCGTTGTCCGAGGCCGTCGACCGGCGCGGGTTGTCCCTTTCGCGGCTCCGCGCGCACCTCGCCGCGCACGGGGTTTCGGTCGCCGAGTCCACGCTCAGCTACTGGCAGCGCGGCCTGCGCAGTCCGTCCGCGCCCCGGTCGCTCGATGTCGTGCGCGCTCTGGAGTCGGTGCTGAACCTGCCGCCGGACAGTCTGGTCGTGCTGATCGGGCCGCACCGGAGCGCGGACGCCGACCGCCGTCCGTCGCTGCCGGAACTCCAGCAGAGCTGGGCCGAGACGTTCGCCCTGCGCGACGAGCTGAGCGGAATGCCCGGCAGCGAGGAGAACGCGGACCTCGACGTCGCGACGGTGGTCGACGTGCTCACCCTCGGTGCGCAAGGGCGGACCGAGGAGATTTCGTCGACCATGGTGGTGCGGGCGCGAAGATCCGGCCCGGACAGTTTCCTGGTGACGCACCAGGACGAGGACGGCAGCGACGTTATGGCGACGGAGATCGTCGCGGTCGACGGCTGCCGGGTCGGGCGGGTGCGGCGCAGCGCGCGGTCGGCGGGGATGGTGTTCGAGCTGCTCTTCGACCGGGGCCTCGCCGAGGGGGAGACGCACACGTTCGGGTTCACGCTGCGTCCCGCCGCCTCGGTCCGGCCGGGGAATTTCCACCGGGTCGTGCGCTCCCGCATGTCGGCGTACCTGCTACGGCTGCGCTTCCACCCGGCCGCGCTGCCCGCGCGCTGCCTGCGGACCATCCGGCCTCGGGAGGACCTGGAGCTGCTGGTCCGCGAGCCGCTGTTCTGCGGGCCGGGGAACACGGTGAGCGCCTACTTCGAGGAACTCGGCGTGGGCATCGCCGGGGTCGATCTCATTTGGGAGTGATCCGGCGTTTCGTCCAGCGCCACACCAGGAATCCGCCGCCGAGGGCCACCGCGGAGCCGAACACGATCAGCCCGGCGGTCAGCGAACCGGGCGGCCCGGAGTCGCGCTGCTGGAGAACGGTCTGCTTGAACCCGATCCCGCCGGTGTGCTGGTAATCCGACCCGGGCAGTTTGTTGGCATACCGGGAACGCACCTGCTGCTGGTATTCGGCGATCGGGGTGAACTGGCCGACCGGCGACTGCGGAAGGCTGGCCTGCAACAGCACGACGCCGTCGCGGCCGAGGTCGTACCACCCGTTGATCTGCGGTTCGTTCAACAGCACCGAACCCGGGCGCAGCCGGGCGCTGAGCGTCTCCTCGTCGTTGCCGGACAACACGTTCCCGACCGACCAGCCGCTCGGCGCGGAGTGGTCGGGCGCGGCGCGGAGGGTGGCCTTCGCTCCCGTGGCCGCGGTGGCCGTCACCGCGATTGCCCGCAGCACGCCGGCCGGTGCGCCCGGTTTCGCCGTGACGAAGTCGGGATTGAGCGTGTAGACCGGGATTCCCTTGTGCCCCACCGTGATCCGGCCCGGGTCGGCGTGGCCGGCCTGCCGGAAGTTCGACTTGGCGAAGCTGATCGCGCGTGCGGTTTCCGCGGCTTTGACCGCGGCCGCGACGTCCTGCTCCGACGGCGGCGCGACCCACGAGGCCCCGGCGGCCTCGGCGGGACCGGCGGACAGGAGCGCCGCGACCGCGATCGCCGCGCCGGCGGCGAACCTCCGGCAGATCTCACCCATGGCGGCCGGTCAGCCCTTCCTGATGTTGACGATGGTGTCGTTCCAGGTGAACTGGGCGTTGCTCTGGTACTGGTTGTAGTCCCAGGTCTGGTACCGCTGGTAGCTCGGCCACGGGTCGCCGATCATGATCGAGTTGTTCGAGCTGTCGTATCCGTAGATCACCTCGGCGTGGCCGCCGCCGGAGGTCCAGTAGATGCCGGTCAGGTTCAGGATCCCGGAGTTGACCTGGTTCTGGATCGACGAGTAGCTGATCGGCCCGTTCGCGCTCTCCGCGGAGAATCCGGTGCCCTGGAAGCCCTGCACGATCTCCGAGATCTGCCCGCCCTCGTTCGGGCAGTAGCCGACCTGGGTGCCCTTGCCGGCCGCGCAGAATTCCTCCTGCGATGCGGTGCCGCCCTGCGACTGCTCGATGCTGGAGCCGTCCGCGGCCCAGCACCATTGGTCGTTTTGCTGCACCTGCTGGGTGTAGTCGAGCTGCTTCGCCGCGGGCAGCGCGTACGCGGCGCGGGCGCCGACCGGCCGGATCTCGCGCACCTGGGTGTGCGTGGCGGTCTTGACGAGGCCGTTCGGCTGGTGCGCGTCATTGGTCGACTGGGCCAGCGCGGTACCCGGCAGCAGCGCCACGGCAAGCGCGGCTGCCCCGGTCGCCACCGTGATCCGGACTGTTCTCCGGGCGGGTCGGTAATCCATCGAATCTCCTTGTGCCAGACGGGGAAGGGAGCTCGCCGGGGTCGACCCGGCCGAGCATCACTGTGTGCTCGCCCGCTCCCGCAGAGCAACGGCTCCGGCACGCGGTGTGAGTGTTCACAGCCGCTTTCGCGGGAAAATGACTGGCACCGCCGCGGTTTCGCTCACCGCGGCGACAGGTAATTCGCAATATTCACAGCGCATTCACACCCGTTGAACCGCTGCGCTCAGGACAATTCGGCCTGTCGCCGCCGCAGTTCGTCGATGACCTGGTCGACCACGGCGCGGTGGGCTTCGAGCCGGGCGAGCGTCAGGCTGATCGCCTCCTGCACCTGTTCGACGTCCTCGGCCGCGATCTCGACGTGGTCCGCCCGTTCGGCGGTGGTCGTCCCGACGATCAGCGGACGGTCGACGCGGGGGAGAGGCCGCCCTTGCGGTTCCCGGTCGAGCCAGGACGCCAGGTCCCGCATCTCGTCGTCCAGTCGTACCGTCCACGACTGCCGGCGCCGCTCCGACCGGCCGGGATCGCGGCGTTCCCAGCCCGCCACGACCATGTCCTCGATCGCCTTGGCCGCGGTGCGGCACGCGACTTCCAGGCGGGGCAACGGATCCAGCCCGACCGTCGAGATCTCCTCCAGGATCGGTTCGCCCGCGGTCCACTCCCCGTCGACGGTGTGGGTTTCGGCGACGTCGTGCGCCGTGGCGAGCAGGGCGCTGATCGCCTCGCGCACCTTCGCCACGTCGGCCGGGTCCAGGTCTTCGTCGGTCAGGCGGTGCTGCGACTCGGCGCGCGGCGGGCGTTCCTTGCCCGGCCAGGAACGTTTCCCGCCGCGCCGCCGGTAGTGCTGCTGCATCGCCTGTTTGGACCGGTTGCCGTACTCGGCCCCCAGCTGTTCCCAGGTCCAGCCGCGGTCGAGAACCGCTTCGATCAGCGTGACCTCGGCGCGGTCCAGGTCGTGCCGGACCTCCGGGACCAGGTGCAACGCCCCCGCCGCGTCGTCGGCGCTGAGGTCTTCGCCGGGGTGGCGCCCGGATCTCGCCGCGCGCACCAGTTCGCTGAGGAAGGGGTTGTCGCGGTGCCGGAAGTACCGGGTGGCCATCGCCTGCACGGAGTCCGTCATGTCCGTCAACGTATAGGTTGACGTCGAAATCCGTCAACTGATCCGTTGACGGATGTGCGTCACCAGGTCACGGGCAACTCATGGACGCCGTAGATGTTCATGCCGGTCCGCAGCGGCACCTCGCTCGCCGGGATCGCGAGCGCGAGCGTCGGGAAGCGGCGCAGCAGTCCGGCGAACCCGGCGCGCATTTCGATCCGGGCGAGCTGCTGGCCGAGGCATTGGTGCACCCCGTGGCCGAACGACAAATGCGTGCGCGCTTTCCGCTCGACGTCGAGCGTGTCGCCCTCGGGGAAATGCGAAGGATCGCGGTTGGCGGCCAGCATCGAAACGAGCACGGTCGACCCCTTGGGGATCTTTTCGCCGCCGAGTTCGAGGTCTTCGGACGCGTAACGGAACAGGACGTCGACCACCGCGAGATACCGCAGCAATTCCTCGACCGCGTCGGGAATCAGGTCCGGATCGGCGCGCAGCGCGGCCAGCTGCTCCGGGTTTTCCAGCAGCGCGAAAGTGCCGAGCGCCAGCATGTTCGCCGTCGTTTCATGCCCGGCGAGCAGCAGCAGGAACCCGATCCCGACCAGTTCCTCGAGGCTGAGATCGTCGTCGCGGGCCAGCTCGGACAGGATGTCCGAGCCGGGGTCGGCGTGCTTGCCGGCCGCCAGTTTCCCGAGATACGACGTCATCGCCGTCCACGCGGCCATTTTGTCTTCGATGCTCTGGTCGCGGAGCATGATTTGCGCGGAGTTCTTCTGGAACATGTCCCGGTCCGCATACGGGACGCCGAGCATTTCGCAGATCACCAGCGACGGCACCGGAAGCGCGAATTCGGCGACCAGATCGACCGGCTTCGGGCAGGCGGCGAGGTGATCGAGCTGCTGTTCGGCGATTTCGACGATGTGCTCCTCGAGCCGTTTCATCCGGTTGACGGTGAACGTGCCGGTGAGCTTCCGGCGCAACCGGGTGTGGTCCGGCGGATCCATCGTGAGGAACAGGCCGGGCACCTGCGGCGACGGGTCGAACTCTTCCTGCGCCTCGGGCATGCTCGGCGTTTCGTAGGGCACGTGCACCGGGCCGAGGTCCTGGCGCGAGCTGAACCGCGGATCGGCGAGCGCCTGGCGGACCTCGGCGTAGCCGGTGACCAGCCAGCCGTTGTGCCCGTCCGGGAACTTCAGCGGGCTCACCGGCCGGGTCTCCCGCAGCCGGGTGATGGCGGACGGCGGGGCGAACGGGCCTGCGTCGCGGTCGAGCGGCAGGCCGGGCGGGCGGGTCATCTTCGGGTCCCCTCTCCGGTGGTGGTGCGACCAGCGTCACCGCGGCGGCTGACATCCCGCTGACACGGCGCCGCCTCGACTAACATCGGCAGGCATGCCGGACACGCAGTACGAAGACCTGCTTCAGCACGTGCTCGACGCCGGGGCCCGCAAGGGGGACCGCACCGGTACGGGCACGCGGTCGATTTTCGGGCACCAGCTGCGCTACCGGCTGGCCGACGGGTTCCCGCTGATCACCACGAAAAAGGTGCACTTCCGGTCCATCGCCTACGAATTGCTGTGGTTCCTGCGCGGAGATTCGAACGTCACCTGGCTGCGTGACCACGGCGTCACGATCTGGGACGAATGGGCGGCCCCGGACGGCGACCTCGGCCCGGTGTACGGCGTGCAGTGGCGGTCCTGGCCGACGCCCGACGGCGGGCACATCGACCAGATCAGCGAGGTCCTGCGCACGCTGCGCGAGAACCCGGATTCGCGGCGGATCATCGTGTCGGCCTGGAACGTCGCGGACATCCCGCGGATGGCGCTGCCGCCGTGCCACGCGTTCTTCCAGTTCTACGTCGCCGACGGCGAACTGTCCTGCCAGCTGTACCAGCGCAGCGCGGACCTGTTCCTCGGCGTGCCGTTCAACATCGCGAGCTACGCCCTGCTGACGCACATGATCGCCGATCAGGTCGGCCTGCGCGTCGGCGATTTCATCTGGACCGGCGGGGACTGCCACATCTACGACAACCACGTCGAGCAGGTGCGCAAGCAGCTTTCCCGGGACGCGCGGCCGTTCCCGTCGCTGAGTCTGAAACCGGCGGAGAGCCTGTTCGACTACCGCTACGAGGACATCTCGCTGGAGGGCTACGACCCGCACCCCGGAATCAAGGCTCCGGTGGCCGTCTGATGATCGGACTCATCTGGGCGCAGGCGGCGAACCGCGTCATCGGCCGCGACAACGCCTTGCCGTGGCACATCCCAGAGGACATGAAGCACTTCCGCACCGTGACCGCGGGCGCGACGGTGCTCATGGGACGGCGCACGTGGGAGTCGCTGCCGGAGCGCGTCCGGCCGCTTCCGGGGCGGCGGAACCTGGTGGTGTCCCGCACGCCGCAGGAAGGCGCGGAAACGTTCCCCAGCCTGGAGCAAGCGTTTGCGGCCGCCGACGGCGACGTCTGGGTGATCGGCGGCGCGCGGATCTACCAGGAGTCGCTGCCGTTCGCCGACCGGATCGAAGTGACCGAACTGCGCGAGCCCTTCGAGGGCGACGTCTACGCGCCGGAGATCGGCCGGGAGCCGGACGCGGTCGGCGAATGGCAGGAGTCGAAGAACGGCCTGCACTACCGGCACCTGAGCTGGGGGTCCTAGCTGACCGCGGGCCCGACGGTGAGCGTGTCCCCGTCGAGCTTCGCGACCGGCCCGATTCCCGGTGGCGGTCCCGGGAAACGAGACCGCTGCCCCGTCGGCGATCCGGTACGCCCCGGCCCCGCCGCGAGTGGCGATGACCGCGCGCACGCCGGGATCGCGGTAGGCGTCGTTGAGATCGGCGAGCCGGACCTGGTCGCCCGGCCGGATTCGCGGCGGCAGCACGACGTCGGTCATCCGGACCCTCGGCTTGCCCGGCCGCGGACGATGGGCGGCACATAACCCGTGGCGACCACCTCGCCGTCGAACCAGGCGGTCAGCTTTGCCGCTTCTTCTTCCAACGCCGCCGCGGCAGCGAGAGACAGCGGCTCGATCGGCACGACCCGCACCGTCCCGTCCGGCTGCTGAGTCCAGGTCCCGACGATCCGGCCGTTCCACCACGCGGTCGGACCGGCGTTGCCCGCGCCGTCGAAGAGGTGCGGTCCGTGGTCGCCGAGGTAGAAGTCGCGGCTGCGCCAGCCCATCGTCGTCGGGTCGAGGGTCGGGAGAAGCGCCGCCCAGTCCTCGTCGAGCCGGACCTGCTCTTCATCGTCGGGATGCAGCCACGCCGGCGTTCCGTCCTCCAGCAGGGCGGGCGTCGCACCGACGTCGTCCAGCGCCCGGCGGACCGCGGTTTTCGTCGCGCCGAGCCACCACCCGAGGTCGTCCTCGGTCCCCGGCCCGAACGACCACAGCCACCGCCGCACCAGCTCCCGGTAGCCCTCCCGTTCGTCCAGGACGCCCGGATCCTCGCCGAGCCACTGCTCGACAGCCGTCCACACTGGACGCGACACCTGCCAGCGCCCAGCGTTGTCCCCGCGAACCACCGAACCGGTCGCCGCGAGCACGGAAAGCACCCGGGATCCCACCGGGGCGAGCTCGGTGGGCCGTCCCTCGGCGGCGATCCGTGTGTTCAGCTCGGGAAGGCGAGCGCGCAGCTGCGCCGTGGTCCCGGGTGCTTCACGGATCGCTGCTAGCGCCTCGGCGCACCGGTCAGCGACCCACGCCGGACCGTTGTCGATCCCGGCGAGCTCGGCGTCTTTGGCCAGCCGCGCGGTCAGCTGGCGAACCACCCTGGCGGAGGCGCTTCCTCTCGCGGCGGCGAGCAAATCGACCGGGAACGCGAAGACGGTCCGGCGCATGGCCAACTGCCGCACCACAGTCCGTCGGCCGAACAAAGCGTCCGAAATGGACACTCGGTCGGCGCGGGACCGAGCGTACGCGGACAAGTAGATGCTGCTGGACTCAGTGGCGTGCAAACACGTGACCGCGCGGACGGCGTCCTCCACACAGGCCGCGGCGCTCGCCAGTGCGTGCCGCAGCCCGATCCGGTCTCGTCGCTCGTCGTCGGTCACCTTGCGCATGGTTTCGATCATGCCGGAAATAGCGGTCACTCCCTGACCGCTACTGCTGCGAACCTCGTTTCCAGCGCGGGAAAGAGTCCGGCGCGGGAATCGAGGAGTCGAAATCATGGCAGTGCACGCCGTCGCCCACTTGAACTTCCGGGGCGAGGCCAGGGAGGCACTCGAGTTTTACCGGTCGGTGTTCGGCGGGGATATCCGGATCACCACGTACGGCGACTTCGGCATGCCCAAGGACGCGCCCGGCGCGGATCACGTGGTGTTCGGCCAGGTCGTCGGCGAAAACGGGTTCCAGGTGATGGCCTACGACGTCCCCGGCGGGGCCGCCGCCGCGCCGGTCGGCGAAACCACGCGAGAGAACGGGATGACGATCACCACGGAGAAGTTCTTCCTGCCCGTCGACGGCGATTCCGTCGACGAGGTCGGCGAGTTCTGGAAGAAACTGTCCGAGGACGCGACGGTGATCGAGCCGTTCGGCCCGTCGCAGTGGGCCCCGGCGTTCGGCATGCTCCGGGATCGCTTCGGGGTCACCTGGATCCTGCAGGTCGCCGGCTAGCCCGCCGGTCCGCGGCCGGAGTTCTGCGCCGGCCGCAGACCGGCTTCTCACACCCGGGCGCGTCCGCTCACTCGGCTGGCTCGGCGCGCGCGATGGTCTCGTCGGCCCACGATCGGATGGCCTCGAGCTGCGAGGGGCTCAGCGTGTCCAGGAAGTGGCGGCGAATGTTGGCGCCGTGGACCACCAAAGCCTCCTGAATGACCGAACGGCCGTGCGCGGTGAGGCTGATCCCGGTCCGCCGCCCGCTGGGGCCGCTGCGGGTCGGGGTGACCAGATCGCGCGCCTCCATCCTGGTCAGCTGGTGCGAGACGCGGCTCTTCTCCCAGCCGAGGGATTCGACCAGGTCGGCGACGCGCGCCTCGTGGCGGGGGATGCGCCACAGGGTCACGAGGACGCTGAACTCGGCCTTCGAGATGCCGCACTCGCGTTGCAGTCCACGATCCAGTTCGCGGGTGAGCAGGCGTTGCGCGCGCACCCAGGCGTTCCACAGCTCCCAGTCATCGGGCGTCATGGGCAGAGAGCGTACCTGGAGAGTTGACTCATCAACTCCAACGGGCCTAGAGTTGATGTATCAACTTCTGGGAGGGTTCATGCGGACATTGCTCAAGAACGGGACCGTCGTCAGCCTTGATCCGGCGGTGGGGGATCTCCGGCGCGGAGACGTGCTGATCGAGGACGGCCGGATCGCGGCGGTCGGCGCGGCGATCCAGGCCGAAGCCGAAATCGTGGACGCGACGGGCAAGATCGTCCTGCCCGGGTTCGTCGACACCCACCGGCACACCTGGCAGACGGCGTTCCGGGGGATCGGCGCGGACTGGACGTTCGCCGAGTATCGCGACGCCATGCACGGCGTGCTCCGGCCGCACTACCAGCCGGAGGACGTGTACCTCGGCAACCTCCTGGGCCGTCTCGAAGCGCTGAACTCGGGTGTGACGACCCTGCTCGACTGGTTCCACTGCTCCGACCGGCCGGAGAACGCCGACGCGGCGATCGACGCGCTCCAGGAGTCCTCGGGAAGGTCGATCTTCTGTTACTGCGCAACGGAACCCGAAGACGTGAGCCGGGTGCGGAAGCGGCTGCCCGCCGACGAAATGACGTTCGGATTGCGCGGGCCGATGTTGACCACAATGGACACCACGGCCGCCGACGTCGCGCTGGCGCGGGAACTCGGGCTCCGGGTGAGCATGCACGCTCACGGCGCGGTGTGCGATTCGATTCCCGAGATGCACGAACGAAACCTGCTTGACGACCGGACGACGATAGTTCACGGCAACGGCTTCACCGACGCACAGCTGGCGATCCTCGCGGACGCGGGCTGTTCGGTGACGGTCAGCCCGGACGTCGAGCTGAAGATGGGGTTCGGGTGGCCGGAAACGGGACGGCTGCTGGCTGCCGGGATCCGGCCGTCGTTGTCCATTGACGACTGTCCGTCCGCTGGGGGTGACATGTTTTCGGCCATGCGTACCGCGTTCGCCGCGCAGCGCGGTCTGGACGGCGGACTCGTCGCGCGCGATCTGCTCGAGTTCGCCACTCTGGACGGAGCGCGGACCTGCGGACGGGAAGGCCGGGCGGGCAGCATCAGCGTCGGAAAGGACGCGGATCTGGTGCTCATCGACGCGGAGGACCTGTCGGTGTTCCCGGTCAACGACCCGGTGTCCACAGTGGTCACTTCGGCGCATCCGGGGTTGGTGGACAGCGTTTTCGTCGGGGGACGGGCGGTCAAGCGGGACGGCCGGTTGCTGGGCGTCGACCTGCCGAAGCTCAGGGACCGGGTGCTGGAATCGCGCGACCGGATCGCGGCGGCGGCCGGATTGGTGCTCGCGTGAAGGTCCTGGAGACGGACCGGTTGCTGCTGCGGCGCTTCACCGAGGCCGACGTCGAGAACCTGGTCCAGCTCGACAGCGACCCGCGCGTGATGCGGTTCCTCACCGGCGAGCCGACGCCTCGCGCCGAGATCGAGCAGAAGGTGCTGCCCGCCATCCTCGGCGATTACGAGAAAGGCCCGGCTGGCCGGTGGGCGGCGATCGAGCGGGCAACGGGCGAGTTCATCGGGTGGATTTCCCTGCAGCCGCCGGAAGACGGCAGCACGACGGAGCTGGAACTCGGCTATCGGCTGAGGGCGCGAGCCTGGGGCCGCGGCTACGCGACGGAGGGCACCCGGGCGGCGATCCACAAAGGATTCGCCGAACTGGGCACGCAACGGGTGTGGGCGCAGGCAATGGCGGTGAACACCCCGTCGCGCCGGGTGATGGAGCGGGCCGGGCTGAAGTACGTCCGCACGTTCCACCTGCACTTCGACGATCCGTTGGCGGGCACGGAACACGGCGAGGTCGAGTATGAGCTGACCCGGGACGAGTGGACCGCTAAGAGCCGACGCTGAGCCAGTCGGTTGGCGGAGCGCGTCGGCGACCGGCTGCTGCTGTCGAGTTCTCTGTCGCGGCTGGCACCGCAGAGCAGGAATCTGGAGCTCGCGCTCTCGTATTACTTGCGAACGCTCGGCGCGTTTGACCGACCAGTTGTCACCGTGGGCGGAGATCGAGGTTCGGAACCGGCTTGGCGCCTGTCGGCAGGCTCAGGGCGCGGAGGAGGCGGCACGGGAGCAGTTCGATCTCGCTGCCGCGGTGATGACCGAGGCGAACTGATCGGCCCGCCCGGCCGGGTCGGCCACCGCGCCGACCCGGCCGGTCCGCTTCCCGATCAGACGGAGCGGATCGCCTCGACCTCGAGGACGAGTTCGATTTCCTTGGAGACGAGCAGACCACCTGATTCGAGCACCATGTTCCAGGCCAGTCCCCACTCCTCGCGGTTGATCTTGCCGCGGGCGGAGAACACCGCGCGATCGTTTCCCCACGGATCGCGCGCGTGGCCGAGATACTCCACGGCGAGGGTGACCGGATGCGAGACGTCCTTGATGGTCAGGTTTCCGACCATGGTCGCCTCGCTGCCGGACGCGGTGACCGACACCGATTCGAACGTCGCTCGCGGATGATGTTCCACGTCGAAGAAATCGCCGGAACGGAGATGCTCGTCCCGAGTCTGATCGCCACTGTCCACAGTGGCCATGTCAATGACCGCGCGCACGGTGGTGTCTTCGATTTTCTCGCCGATCTCCAGTGTGGCGTCCACCCCGGTGAACCGGCCGCGGACCTTGGTGAGCAGGAAATGTCTGCCCACGAACCCGACCTCGGCGTGCCCGGGGTCGACCTTCCAGGTCCCCGCGGCGGGAAGTTTCGTTCCGGCGACTACGCGAGTTGCGTCTGTCATGGTCTGCTTCAGTCCCTTCTGGCGCTCAGTTTCCGGATTCGGTCGGCAGTCCGGCCGCGATCCAGTCGGCTTTGCCCTCGTCGTAGTCGAAGACCTGGGTGTAGCCGAGTTCCGCCAGATGCTTCGCGACGGTGCCCGAGTTCTGGCAAGGCGAGTCGGCGCAGTAGACGATCACCGCGGAGTCCTTGTCCGGCAACAAGGTCGGCGCGAGCTTCTCGACGTCGTCGACCGGCAGGTTGAGCGCGCCGGGCAGATGCGCCTTCGCGTAGTAGTCGGCGGGCAGGGCCTCGACCACGATCGCCGAGCCGGCGTCGATCCGCTGCTTGACCTCATCGCGGGTGATGGGTTTGACCATCGTTCCTCCTCGAAGAATTTAAGTGCGTCCGCACGCACTCTATGCGTTAGGTGCGCCCGCACGCAATGACCTACACTGGGAGACGTGAGCGACCCGAAGATCGGCCTGGAGGCGTGGCGGGCGATGCTGCTCGCGCACAGCGCCGCGGTGCGAGCCATCGAAACCGACGTGCAGCGGGGCGGGACCGTGCCCCTGGCCTGGTACGACGTCCTGCTGGAGCTGAACGCGGAGGGGAAGAAAGGGCTGCGGATGGCGGAGGTCGCCGACCGGGTGGTGCTCAGCCGGACGCGGGTGAGCCGCTTGGTCGACGAGATGGTGCGCGCCGGGCTGGTGACGAAGCGTCCGGAGCCGGACGACCGGCGGGTCAGCTGGGCGGTGATCACCGACGAGGGCGTCCGCGCGCTGCGCAAAACCGCGCCGGTCTACCTGCGGAGCATCGAACGGCATTTCTCCGCGCACGTCAGCGACGAGGAGGCCGCGGTGATCGGGAAGGCCTTGCTGCGGGTCGCCGAGAGTGGAAAGACCGTGCGGCCGGCCTAGCGCAGCCTCCACCGATGGTCCGCGGTCCCGTTATCGCTGAACTGCACGACTTGGGCACTGTCCGCAGTGGACATCCGGTCGACGCCGAGCACCTTGCCGGAGTTGCGGTTCACGATCCGGAACCAGCCGCTGCCGTCGTCGAGCAGCCGCCAGTCGTGGTCCGGGGTGCCGTTGTCCGTGTACTGCACGACGATCGCGCTGTCCGCAGTGGACATCTGATCGACGCCGAGCACCTTGCCCGAATTGACGTTGCGGATCCGCAGCCATCCTCCGGCCGCCTCGAAGGTCCACAAGTGATCGGCGGTGCCGGTGTCGCCGAATTGGACGACCCGGGCGCTGTCGGCGGTCGACATCCCGTCGACACCCAGCACCTTCGCCGAATTCTGGTTCTCGATCCGTACCTGGCCGTCCGGCACCAGCTGCCACAGATGGTCGGCGGTCCCGCTGTCGGTGTACTGGACCACTCGGGCGCTGTCCGCAGTGGACATCTGGTCCACGCCAAGCACTTTGCCGGAGTTGCGGTTCGCGATCCGGAACCAGCCGTCGCCGTTGTCGACGAGCCGCCAGAGATGATCCGCGGTGCCATTGTCCGTGTACTGCACCACCTGTGCGCTGTCCGCAGTGGACATCTGATCGACGCCGAGCACCTTGCCGGAGTTGTGGTTGCGGATCCGGTACCAGCCGTCGCCGTTCGCGATCAGGTGCCACACGTGGTCAGCGGTGCCGTTGTCGGTGTATTGCACGACCTGTGCACTGTCTGCCGTGGACATGCGGTCCACGCCAAGCACCTTGCCCGAGTTGAGATTCACGATCCGGAAACCGGCCCCGCCGCCGCCGGGCAACCAGGGAGTACCGTCCGGCGCGGCTGTCGGGAAGGACGTGATCCGCAGCCGCGCCGCACCCATCGGGATCAGCGTGACCGATTCGACTTCCGCGGTGCTGCGTGCCGGTGAGGACTGCAGCGGGGTAACGACATGCTGGTCGTCCGCGGTCCATTCGGCGATTTTCCGGGCCGGCGCGGTGATCCGGACCGGCGCGGTGTCCGGGGTGAACGGATTGTCCGGCAGCGGCCCGCCGGTCGCGACGAAGGTCATCGCCGAAGCGTCGCCAGCCAGGCCGTAATTCCAGGGCGTAGTCGCGTGCACGGCGTACTCCGGGAACTGCGCGGTACCACCGAGCTGCTCGTACTGTTCCCCGACCCGCAGCGAATACGTCAGCGGACCGTGGTCGACCGACAGGGAATCGTGGTTCGCGTGCCAGGTTCGCACGGAGGTTCGCTGCGGCAGGGTCAACGTGACGACGTCGCCGTTGCGCCATACTCGCTGGACTTTCGCATACGCAGGCCCGGCCGGAATCGTGACCGGTGCGCCCGCCACGATGAGCCGCGGAGCCGCGCACCAAGCCGGAACCCGGAAATGCCAAGGGAAATTCACCGGCTTCGGCGTCCGGACGGTGAACGTGATCGTCTCCGAGAACGGATATGTGGTGTCCTCGTCGATGGTTACGGAAGTGCCGTCGCCGACCTTCGCCGTGACGCTGCTCGCCGAGTACATCGACGCCGCGAGCCCCTTGTCCGGGGTCGCCAGCCAGAGTTCTTCGGTGAAATACGGCCAGCCCATGCCGTAGTTGTGCGGGCAGCAGCGGTACTGGTCGACGCCGCGCAGATAGGCCTGCATCGCGAAGCCGTTCTGGAATTGGCCTTCGGTCTTGGGCACGTTGTCGAGGTCGATGCTGTTCGCGCTGGTGATGTAATGCACCGCGCGTCCGGCCGGATCGAGCGCGGCGGGCAGCGAATTGAACGCGAGGTCCTCGCAGCGGTCGGCCCACACCGGGTCGCCGGTCAGCCGGGTGAGCAGTTGGTGGCTCGCCATGAACTCGACGATCCCGCAGGTTTCGAAGCCCTGTCGCGGATCGCCGAAGCCCGGTCGCGCGTTCTCGTCCCCGGCGAACCCGCCGCCGGCGAATTGGCCGTAGGCCGCCATGATCCGGTCATAGTCCTGATATGTCGCTTGGACCAGGTTCGCGTCGCCGGAGCGCAGCGAGTACTGGGCGGGTTCGCGGAATCCCTGCGCCACGTTGACGTTGTGCAGACTCGGCAAATTGTCGACCCAGTTCGCCCCGTAGCGGTGGATCTTGTCGGCCAGGTCGAGGAGGAACGCGTCGCCAGTGCGGTTGTACAGCCAGAAAATGCTGTCCAGGCCGTCGCCCCAGCGCATGGTCAGCCAGTCCGCGTCGAAGATGTCGGTGCTTTGCGCGTTCATGTACCGGAAGAACCGGGTCAGCATCGGGACGATGCGCGTGTCGCCGGTGTATTCCTGCCAGGACCGCAGCGCTTGGCTCATCGGCAGATACGGCCAGAAGTGCGGCCCGCCCCGGAATCGGGTGCGCAGTTCGCTCGGTCCGAAGAACCCGTCGGCCTGCTGGGTGGCGATGACCGCGTCGATCCAGCGCCGGGCCGAGGCCAGCGCGGTGCTGTCCCCGGTCACGATGGCGAGATCGACGTACCCGCGCAGCCAGTACGGCAGCTCCTCCCAGCCGCTGCGTTCGGGATGCACCCAGCCGGTGGTGTCGAAGTCGAGGAAGTGCGAGGTCTCGGGGTAATGGCCGCAGAGACCGTCGAGCTGAAGCCGCAATTGCCCAGCGAGCCAGCCTTTCGGCTGGACCGCGCCGGGAGGGAGCCGGAGGAACGCGGCGGGGGCGAGCGGGGCCGCGTTGGACGGGTAGAACCCGCCGCGCCTTCGGTCGCCCACTGCCTCGGCAGTCCCGGCGGACGCCGTGGCGAGCAGCGTGGCGACGGCCCCGGTGACGAAGTGCCTGCGGTTCAGCGGCATGGGCGACCAGCCTCCACTCGGCGTTACAACGTTGTAAAAACAGAAGTACCGGGTGGCACAGCGACAGACAACCGCCGTTCGGCGCAGTGGAGAGTGCGGTCGCCGTCCGAGACAGGACAGCCCTGAGACAATGACCATGAAGCACGGAAAATGCTGTGGCCGGAGAAAAAAAGTGTGCCCTCGGCAGGACTGCCCAAGGATGGGAACGGGGCTGACCAGGAGGTTCTCGCCGGGACGTTGGTGGTGGAGGCCACCTTCGGACTCAGGTCCGCGAGGAGTTCGTCGTGAGTGCCAATTCGCGAACGGTGGCGCAGTTTGTCACGGTCACCATGGGATCAGTCGTTGGACTCACGTTCACGTTCGGCTTCGGGAATGTCTTGACTTTGGCGCTGAAGCTGCAGGTTCCAGTGTTCGTGGCCCCGCTGGTGGCGCCCGCTGTCGACCTGACCGTCCTTGGGTTGCTGGTGGGTACGCGGCATCTGGCGTTGTCGGGCGTTGGCGACGACGTGCTGCGCCCGGCGCGTCGCCTGCTGCTGGCCGCGAGTGTGGTGACTCTGCTGTTGAATGTCGCTGATCCGGTATGTGCTGGTCAATGGGGCAGAGCAGCGTTCGACTCGGTAGGCCCGCTGCTCCTGGTCGGCTGGGCTGAGGCTGGCCCCGGCCTGCTTCGGGCGTTGAGCGCTGCCAGCACCGGTGCCGGATCAGCGTGGTTGCCCGGGTCTTGCGCTGTGGGCCACCGGGATGAAGGCGTGGAGCGGGCGATGTGCGAGCCGTTGGCGCCGGACAGCCGGGAGCGGCTGGGGGCCGCGGCCGGGGGCGCTGGTGATCTTGACGGGGAGTTGGTGGAGCGGGCCCGTCGGGCCGATGCTGAGCACTGGCGACTGCACAGGCGTCCGATTTCTGCGGAGACGTTGCGGAAGGAGCTTCGAGTCGGGGCGACGACATCGCGGGCATTGGTGGCGATGGTTCGTCTGGGGAACGCGTCGGCACTGGGGAAAGGGTATGCGGGCGACGCGCACGGTGCTTAGGTGTCGCCTGCCGGGACCTCACCTCAACCATCGCTAGAGCTCAAAGTGCCGAACCGGGGCCAATTCGGCTTGCCGAAATGACCGGCACGTTCGCTTCGACCGTGCGTCGACCTGGCAGGGAGGGATAGCGTTGGGCATAGTGACCCGAGCTTGCCGGCAGGGTGGCGGCGGTGAGGAAGTGATCGTGATGCGCTCGGAGGAATCGTCGTTGCCCGCGCGGCGTCCGTGATGCGGGCCCGAGCGTTCCTGCATCCGGCGCTGTTCTACCGGGGTGCCGCCGAGTTCTTGGCGGGCGTCGTCCCGTTCGTCCGGGACGGGCTGGCCGCGGACGAGCCAGCAGCGGTCGCCGCGCCGCCGGAGCACGTGGACCTGGTGCGGGCCGAGCTGGGTGCGGACGCGGATCGGGCGCTGCTGGTCGACATGACCGAGGCAGGCCGCAACCCGGGGCGGATCATTCCGGGCGTGCTGCGCGCGTTCGCCGACGCGCATCCGGACGAGCATGTGCGGATCGTCGGGGAGCCGGTCTGGGCGGGCCGGTCGTCGGCGGAGTATCCGGCGTGCGCTCAGCACGAGGCGTTGATCAACCTGGCTTTCCATGGCCGGTGGGCGACCATCCTGTGTCCTTACGACGCCGAAGCGCTGGGCGCGACCGAGCTGGCGGATGCTCTCCGGACGCATCCCTGGCTGATCGAGGGCGCGGGGGAGTGGCGCGAGAGCGGCGATTACGCGCCCGACGCGGTGGTCGCCGACTACAACCGTGAGCTGCCGCCGCCGCTCGGCGCGCGGTCCTTTGCCGTCGCCGAACCCGATCTTGGCGACCTCCGTCTGGTGACGGCAGAGACGGCGCGGCGGCACGGCCTGCCCGAGGACCGGGTCGAGGACGCGGTGATGGCGGTGTCGGAGCTGGCGGTCAACAGCGTGGAGCACGGCAGCGGATCCGCGGTGGTGCGGCTGGGGTTCGCGGACGGCGAACTGGTGTGCCAGGTCCGGGACGAGGGGTGGCTGGCGGATCCGATGGCCGGCCGCCTCCCGGCTCCGCCGGACCAGGTCCGCGGCCGCGGATTGCTGCTGGTGAACCATCTCGCGGACCTGGTGCGGATGCACTCCGACCCGGCCGGGTCGACGGTCGAGGCCCGGTTCGCCGCCGGGTGACCGAGGGTCGCGGGCGGCTGTGCGTGCCTGCCGGAGGACGGCACCCGGACCGGACTGGTGAAGGCTGTGCGGGCGACCGCGGCGGCTGGCGACATCGGGAAAGCGGCCGGGGCGCTGCGCGACGGGGGCTCGCTGACCCTCCGATCGAAACGGTCTTCGTCCTCGGCGTCGACGCCGAGTCCCGGCTGTCGTCTCCCGCGTCGTCCGGGCGAAGGGACGCCCGCTCTCGGATCCGGGTCAGTCACGAGAAGAAACCCGGCCAGGGCCACCGGAATTGATTCTTGTGCTTTTCGGCTGCGGCGGGTTCACCGCTGAATACCGGGGGAGAAGAGGTCTGAAGCCCGGCATGGAACAGACCTGGGGCGGCCGTGAGCGGCGGGCAAGCCGGGTCCGTGGTCGCGGGCGGAGCCGGTCGGTTCTCCCGGACGGCGGGCGAGCGGTCCCCGCGCTCAGCGACCGGTGGTCGGCAGGGTGAGGACCTGACCGGTGTCTCCGGTGCTCACCGTGACAGGCGCCGCGACCAGGCCCGCCCGGTAGTTGAGGTCGCCGCTGGCGAGCATGACGCGGATCGCGTGCCCGGCCGGGAACTGGTGCACGACGGCGGGCAGTGTGATGCGCGCGGACTTGGCCGGATCGGACAGCCGGACCGGGGCGATCAGGTTGTGCACGAGGCTTTCCGTGCCGTCCGGCGCCACGTCGTACAGCTTGGCGAACAGCACGAGCTGGCCGGCTGGACCGAGCGTGCTGCTGACCGCCGTGGTGGGCGCCTGCACCTTCACCTCGAGCTGCGGCTCGCCGACCACTTCGAGTGGCGCGGCCAGTGGGCGGCCGGTCCAGGAAGCGTAAGTCCCAGGGAGATTCTCGTCGGGCGGCAGGTTCGGCGAAAACGCGTCGATTCCGGACGAACTGGTCGGGAATCCGGCCGGGGGTGTGAGGAAGCTTTGTGCCCCGGCCCGGACACCGCTCGGATCGGTGACCAGGTCGCCGCTGCCGGAGAGGAAGAACTTCATGCCCGTGCCCACCGGGTAGGCGGGGGCGCTGCCGTAGGCCGGGGTGGCGATGCCGGTGTAGTCGATCCAGTCGCGGAAATAGGCGAATCCGGGGTATGCGTCCGGCTGGCCGCCGCGCAAGTACTGGTTGAACCAGCTGGTCACGCGGGCGGCTTCGTACTGGGCGGCCGGGTCCGGGCCGGCGAGGTCCAGCTCGCCGGGCGCGGGGGTGGCACCGGAGTGACCCCAGGACTGCCAGATCATCTTCACCGGCGTGCCCTGGGCCCTGAGCGCTCGGTACGTGGCGGCCGCCTCGTTGAGGTTGAACAGCGTGTCGTTCTCGCCCTGCGCCAGCAGGACCGGAACGCGGATCCGGTTGACGTAGGCGGACACCGACGCATGCCGCGTCAGCGCGAGCGTGTCCGGTGTCGGATAGCCCAGCGTCCCGGACGCCGCGAGGTCCGCGCAGATGTCAGTGGTGAAGTTGGGGCAGCCGATCACCCTCGACGGGTCGCTGGTGAAGCCCGTCGCGCTGTCCAAGACCGCGCCCTCGGTGAAGAACAGCAGCGGCCAGGTCAGCTTGGTGACCCCGGGGGTGGCCGAGGTGACGCCAGTGCGGAGATCGGTGTTGTTCGGGGCCAGCGAGTAGGACAGGTCGTTCCAGGTGATCAGCGGGACGAGGGTGTCGATCCTCGGGTCGACCGAAGCGGCCGCGAACTGCACCTCGCCGCCGTAGGAACCGCCGATCATGCCGACCCGGGGATCCGCGGCGTCAGTCCGGCCGGCGTGGTCCACCGGATCGCGCACCACGTAGTCGGCGCCCGCGACCGGCTGCGCGTGTGCCGCATCCGCGTAGGCGATCCCGTCGGCGCCGCCGAGGAAGCTCACCAGCTGGCTCGCGGCCTGCCCGTCCCAATCCGGGTCGTCCAGTGTGATCTTGCAGCCCGAACCGCCGAAGCCGAGGCCGGAATAGGACAATACCGCGTAATCGTGCGCGGCGAAGTATCGCGCGATTCCGGCCTGATCGTCCTTGGACCCGCCGAACCCGTTGGTGGTGAGGATGGACGGCACGCGGTGGCCCGGACCGGCGTCGGCTGGCGTGTACAGGTCGCCGACGATGTCGCAGCGCTGCACCCCGCCGGGCCCGACCAGCACGTCGAAGTGCAGGGTGCGCACGGTGTACGCCCCGGCCCCGGCCCCGGCCGTAGCGTCAGCCACTCCCGAAGGTGCGGTCAACAGCACTGCTGCCGCGATCAGGGCCACTCGGCGCGCACACGACGTCATCAGAAGACCTCCCGAAATGCGGTCCATGCCCGCTGTTAGGCAACGAGCTTCGACAGATTCGGTGACGCACGTCATAGTCGTCGCCGAGTTCCCTCTCCTTTGTCAGGCCGTCTGGCATCGAGGCTGGAGGAAACCATGCGGAACTCCGAGAACCGGCTGTCCAAGACGACGGTGTTCGCCGCGGCGGTCCTCCTGGCAGTGGCGGCACCGGCAGCGGCGAGCCGTCATCGGGCGGAGGCGGCCGGCTCCGCTTTCGCCACCGGTCAGTTGCAGGTGCAGAACGCGGGTGCGAGCGGGTGCGGCGCCAACGCGGCCGGCGAGCCGTCGATCCACGTGTCGAAGGCCGGTCTGGTGGGGCTCAGCTCCGAGAACGGCCTCGGCGGCGGCAGCCAGTACTGGCAGGGCCCGAGCACCGCGGCCGCGTGCGGGCTGACCTACGCGGGCCAGCCCAACGCGATCGGCGGCATCGGCCTGTCGGGCGGGGACACCGACAGCGCTTTCGCACCGGAGAAATCCGCCGCCGGCACCTACCGGATCTACGTCGCGAGCCTGAACCTCGCCTCGGTCAACGTCGCGGTGTCCGACGACAACGGCCGCACTTTCAGCCAAACCCCGGTCCAGGCCGGCTTGCCGCTCGACGACCGGGAATGGATCGCCGCCTACGGCGCCGACACCTCGCTGCTGACCTACCACGACATCCTCACCAACAACATCGATGTACTTCGCTCCGACAACGGCGGCACTCTCTACACGCACGTCGCCCGCGTAATCCCGGACACCGACTACAAAGCAATGAACAACGAACTCGGCAACCTGGCGATCGACCACCGCAATGCCTCTCCGGTGTCCGGCGGCTTCTGGGCCTACCAATCGTTCGTCGCGCCCAGCTCATCCTCCGGCAGCGAGTTCAACGAAGCGTTCCTCGGCGTCTCCGCCGACGGCGGGCACACCTGGACCAGCAAACCGATCCCCTGCACGACGGCCTTCGGCGCAGCCGGGCTGGGCCACAACTTCCCCAACGTCTCGGTCGCACCGAACGGCACCCTGTCCTACGTCGTCTCCAACGACACCGCCGTCTACGTCGCCACCTCGGCCGACCACGGCGACACCTGGAGCTGTTCCGGTCCGGTAAGCACTTCCAAGCGGGCTGTCTTTCCCTGGCACGTCGCCACCAGCGCGGGCACCGACCTCGTCTACTACGGCACCCCCGACGGGCAGACCTGGTACGTCTACTTCGCGCAGAACACCGGCAGCGGCTGGTCGACCACCCAGGTTGTCCCCGTGCACAAGGGTGCCATCTGCGAGGGCGGCGTCAGCTGCACCGGAGGCCGTCAGCTGCTCGACGACTTCGGCGTCGACACCGACCAAAACGGGTTCGCGCACATCGCCTACACCCAGGACAGCCCCGCCCTCGGCGGCTCGGGCAGCGCCACCGGCTACGCCGTGCAGACCGCAGGGACACCGGCGGGCTACCCGAACTGATCGATCGGGGCAGATCGCCGACGCGGACGTCGCAGTGCCGGATCGGTGCGGCGCGCCGCGGCAGCGCGAGGATGCGGGCGTCGAGCAGCGGCTTCGTCACGTAGGCGCCGGCACCGGCAATCCTCCGGCGGGGCCGGGCGAGGCGGTGCTCTTACCCGCCGCTGCCCGGACCCGGACCGTGGTGCCGCCGGCCGGGCGTGGTGGTCGGGCAACTGGGGCCGCACGCAGCGGTGGGTTGCGGGCTCGTCGGCTGGTCGGACGTGGTCGGCGCGGCGGTGGTGGAGGGCGTGGTTGCCGGGGCGGTCGTCGGCGTGTCCGGTGTGGTCTGGTTCGAGGTGGCCGGCGCCGGGTTGCCGGTCGTGGCCGGGGCGGCGGTGCCCGCGGGGGCGGGCGGGAAGTCGCGCGCGGGCTGCCCGGCGAGGTAGGCGTTCATGAAGTCCTGCCAGATGTAACCGGGTTCTTCGCGTCCGTAGACGTCGTAGCCGTGATCGGAGCCGATGCCGTTGTGGTAGTTGCCGTAGATCGGTGCGGGCTGCTGGGTGTTGCCGAACCAGACGGCGGTGACGTTTTGCGGGGTGTAGCCGACCATCCAGGCTTCCGAGTTGTGCCCGGTGTTGTTGAATTGGGCCGTTCCGGTTTTGGCCGCGTTCGGGCGGCCGCCTCGCAAGCCGTCGCCGGACGACGAGGCGACGTCGGTCATCGACGCGGTGACGGTGTGCGCGATCGCGGCGCTGGCGGCGGGGTCGGAGCCGAATGCCGGAACGGCCGCGGTGTCGAACCGGTACAGCTGGCTTCCGGTCCCGTCCGTCACTTTCGTGACGAAGTGCGCCGGGAGGTACTTCCCGTCGTTCGCGAAGGTGGCGTAGCCCTGGGCTTGGTCGATCGGCCGGACCGGGTACTGGCCGATCGAGATCCCGAGCTGGGTGCTGCCGGTTCCGTTGCCGGTGACCGGGTCGTCTTGCTGGAGCGAGTCGAAGGCGGACCCCAGCGAGGAAGTGATGCGTTTCGGGATTCCCGCGTCCCAGGCGGCTTGCCGCACGTTGTTGACTCCGGCCTGCGCGCCCATGCGGTAGAAGACGGTGTTGACGGACTTGGTCATGGCGTCCTTGACGGTGATCCGGCTGGCGCCCTCGCCGTCGGAGTTGTGCACCAATTGCCCGTCGATGGTCTGGTTGTCGCTGCCGTCGTAGACGGTGTTCAGCCCGATGCGGCCCGGGTCGGTGCGCAGGCCGGCGGCGAGGACATAGGGCTTGAACGAGGAACCGGGCTGTTGCGGGGTTCTGGCCAGATCGTAGGAGGTCGAGCCGTCCCCTCCGTAGTACGCCACGATCCCGCCGGTGGACGGGTCGACCGAAACCAGTGCGGCGCCTTCGTGCGGATAGCCGCGGTCGGCTGAGGTGATCTTCGCGACCGCGTGTTCGGCGTCGGTCTGCGCGGGGGGCTGGATCGAGGTGTAGATCTTGGCTCTGGACCGGGACAACGCCTGTTCCGGGAGGCCCTTCTTGGCCAGCTCGTCGAACACCGCGGCGACGATGTACTGGCGGGTGGGGGAAAGGGCCGGGCCGGATCCCGCGCTCGTCTGGGCGATCGGCGCCGGAAAGGCGGCCGAGTCGTATTCCGCCTGGCTGAGCCAGTGGTTGGCGAGCATCCGCCCCAGCACGTAGCGGTAGCGCTGTTGCTCGTAGGCGGGCTTGTCCGCGTAGGACGGCAGCTGGACCATCCCGGCCAGCAGCGCGGCCTGTTCGTTGGTGAGCTTGCTGACGTCTTCCCCGTAGAACGCTTTGGCCGCCGCCTTGATCCCGTACGCGCCGCGTCCGAAGTAGACGGTGTTCAGGTAGGCGGTCAGGATGTCCTGTTTGGAATAGGTGTTCGTCATCTTGTAGGACTCGACCATCTCGGCCATCTTGCGGGCGAGCGTCGGCTGGTCGTTGCCGGTGGCCTTCTTGACGTACTCCTGCCCGATGGTGGAGCCGCCGCCGGTGCCGCCGTTGAGCCGGTTCCAGACCGTGCGCACGATCGCGTTGAGGTCGAAGCCCGAGTTGGTCATGAAGGTCTCGTCCTCGGCGGCCATCTGCGCGTTCTTCATCGACTGCGGGATCTGGTCCCAGGTGGCCAGCTGGCGATTGCCTGCGGTTCCGGTCTTGGTGTACATCACGGAGCCGTCCGCGTAGTACAGGGTGACCGGCTGGTTGAGCGCGGCGGCGAGCGCTGTCGGATCGGGCACCCGCACGAACTGGTACGCGACGACGAAGGCGATGACCGGGCCGAGCAGGCACACGCCGGCCAGGACGTAGAGGCCGCGCCGGATGCGCCGCCAGAGCTTCTTCCGCGGCACTCGCGGCCGGGCGGGCCCGCTCGGCGGCGGCGGGTTGCGTGGGCCGGCCGGCCTGGGCCGGGCGGCCGGCAGCGGGGGCGGGGCGGGCAGCCGATGCGTGAGCAGTTCCGGCTCCGGCTGGTTGCGCGGATCCGCGGGCCGCCCCGGCCCGGCCGACCGCCGGGGCGGGATCGGCCCCGGGTGGCGGCCGCGGGGCCAGTGCGGCGGCTCGCCGGGCGGGTACGGGCGGTTCACGAGCGGTTCTCCGGCACCGCGGCGAAGGCGTCCCCTCGGGCTCGACGTGGTCGTGTTCCCGCTGCCGGGAACGCGAGGAGGTGAGGGCCGGGCGCGGGGAGAGAGGGCATGGGCTCGATTCCTGACGGTCAACGCTTCTACATTATTGTAGAAGTCGTGCTTGTGTGTTCCGCGTGACCGCGAGACGAATGCCAGGTCCGGAGTGCGGCGAGGAGGTCCGGTGTATCGCGGGAAACGGGTGAGCCGGGCGGCGGCGCTGGGCGGTGCGCTGCTTCTGCTGGCCGGGTGCGCCTCGTCCGGACCGACGCCGTACCCGCGGGCGCACCCGTCGGCAGCCGCCGCTGCTCCGGCAAGCCTTCCCCGGCCGGACCACGTCGTCGTGGCGATCTTCGAGAACGAGGGCGAGACCGAGGTCGACGGGGCGGCCGGCGCTCCCTATCTCTCCTCGCTCGCGGCAGCGGGGGCGAGCCTGTCCGATTCGCACGGCATCGCGCATCCCAGCCAGCCGAACTACGTGGCGTTGTTCTCCGGCTCTCCGCAGGGCGTCGCCGACGATTCCTGCCCGCGGGACCTCGGTGCGCGGCCCAACCTGGCGAGCCAGTTGACCGATGCCGGATTCCGGTTCGCCGGGTTCGCGGAAGGCATGCCGCGCGACGGATTCGCCGGGTGTTCCTCGGCTGACGGCGCCTACCGTCGCAAACACAACCCCTTGCCCGATTTCAGCAACGTGCCGCCCAGCGCGAACCGGACCTATCGGCATTTCCCCGCCGATTACTCGACGCTGCCCACGGTGTCGTTCGTGATCCCCGACATGTGCCACGACATGCACGATTGCCCGGTTTCCGCGGGAGACGGCTGGGCGGCCGGGAATCTGTCCGGATACGCCCGGTGGGCGCAGGCGCACAACAGCCTCCTCATCGTGACCTTCGACGAGGACACCGGGACCCCCGCCAATCGGATCCCGACGATCCTGTCCGGGCCGATGGTGCGCACGACGCGCAGCGCCCAGCCGATCGACCACTACAGCGTTCTTCGCACCGTCGAGGACATGTACGGCCTGGCACCGCTCGGAGAGGCCGCTTCCGCCCGGCCGATCACCGGCGTCTGGAAGCGGTGAGCCCCGGGCGTTTCCAGGACCGGGACGAATCCCGGGCGGTGCCCGGAGACGGTCCGCCGTCCGGCGACAGCAGCCGGGCGGCGGCGTCCGGCAGGTACCCTCGTGGTGCTCGCGGCCGGCGAGCCGAGCGGGCGCGCGGGCGGGGCCGTGCCGCGAGAACGGACTGAGGAGGACCATGCCCGGCGGAGACGGATCGCGGGCACGGCGCGCGGCGGGCGCGCTGGAGTCGGAAGTGATGGCCGCGCTGTGGGCTGCTCCGGCGCCGCTGTCCGGTGCGGCGGTGCACGAGGCGGTGGGGACGGATCTCTCGTACAAGACGGTGCTGACCGTGCTGACCAGATTGCACGAGAAGGGCCTGGCCGAACGGGCGGCATCGGGGCGCGGGCACGTGTACTCGCCGCGGCGGGCGCATGCCGAGCTCACTGCCGAACGGATGAACGTGGCGTTGCGCGAGGCCCGGGACCGGGGGGCCGCGTTGCAGAAGTTCGTGACGACCCTCGGGCCCGAGGACGCGGCGGCGCTGCGCGAGATGCTCGACGAGGGCGATCGTCCCCAGGGCGGCCGGCGGTGAGAGTCGACGTGTATCTGGCTTTGCTGCTTCCGGTGCTGGCGGTGCGCGGCCTTCCGCTGGCGGGCAGGCGGCTGGCGCCGCCTGCCGCGGTGCGCCTTCTTTGCGCGGTGGCGACCGCGGTCGGCGCGGGGACTCTGTGGGGATTGGTCATGGTCGCCGGTGCGGGGTTGAGCCATCTCGGGGAGATTCTCGAGCATTCGCCGATCTCGGCGGCCCAGTTGCGCCGGCTGGACCCGGTGCCGCGGATCGCCGGCCTGGTCGCGGCCGTGCTGCTCGCGGCGATCGTGGTCCGGGTGGCCAGTGCGCTGTACCGCCGCGGCCGGGTGCGGCGGGCGATGAACGGCGTCGTCGCCGGCGCGCGCGGCGAGCTGGTGGTGTTCACCGATCCCAGTCCGCACGCCTATGCCGTCGCGGGCGGCATCGGCCGGCCTGGCCGGATCGTGGTCTCCGACGGCATGCTGCGGGCGCTCGACGCCGAGGAGCGCCGCGTGCTGCTGGCCCACGAGCGCGCGCATCTCGCGCACCGGCACCATCGGTATCAGGCGGTCGCGGCCGTCGCGGTCGCGATCAATCCGGTCCTGATCCGCCTGCGCGGCCAAATCGCGTTTCAGCTCGAGCGCTGGGCGGACGAAGATGCCGCGACCGCGGTGGCCGACCGTGAACTCGCCGCGCGGTCGCTGGCCCGGGCGGCGCTGGCCGCCGTCCCGCCCGCCCCGCCCGCGCTCGCGTTCAGCGACCGCGGAGTCGGGGGCCGCGTCCGCGCTCTGCGAAGCGCTCCGACTGTGACGCGCCCGCTGTCGCTGCTGCCCACTGTGGCCGTGCTCGGTGCGGGCGTCGCGGTCCTGGCGGACGCCACCATCGCGTTCCTGCGGGTCGCCGGCGCGGTGCTCGGCTGACTGCCGGTTGCGAGCCTTTCCGCTCGCTCTTCCTACAAGCTGTAGGATCACCGGTCTGTGCCGTATCCGCTTTCCGCCGGAAGGACCAGCCAAGCCCGTGCCGTGGAATCTCGCCCTGTTCTGGGACATCAATCAGCTGGCCGCTCGCACCGGGTGGGCGCATCCGTTCATGGCCGCCTTCGCGTTGTGGGGCGGCCCGGTGATTCTCGTGCTGCTGCTGGCTCTGGGGTGGTGGACGCGCCGCGGCCGTGGCGGCGCCGCCCGCGCGCTGGCGGCGGCGGTGCTGACCGGAGTCGCGACCCTCGTCTCGCTGGGTCTGAACCAGTTTTTCGCCGCGCTGCACCAGGAGGTTCGCCCGTTCCTGGCTCTGCGCGGCGTCACTGTGCTGCTGAGCCATTCGGCGGACAACTCCTTCCCCAGCGATCACGCGGCGCTCGGCGCGGCACTGGCGGTGGGCGTTCTCGTGTTCGCGCGCGGCTGGGGGGTGCTCGCGTGCGCGGTCGCCGTATTCCTTGCCTTCTCGCGGGTGTACGCCGGGATGCACTACCCGCTCGACGTCCTGGCCGGGCTTGCCATCGGTGCGGTCGCCGCGTTGCTGCTCGTGCCGACGCTCGCCGGGCTGCTGGGCAGGCTCGTGCAGCGACGGATGCCGAACGTGCTGCGCCCGCTTCTTCTCGGCGTCGAGGCTCCGGCAGCGGGCGCGGCGGTGGAATGACGGCGGCGGTCAGCACTGCCCGCGGCGGGCCCCGGCCAGCAATGCCGGAGTCACGGCGGGCGGCGCCGCGCCGATGGCCGGACGGCCGCTCGGCGCGGCCGCCAGCAGCTGGAGCGCCCGGCGGGCATCGGGATTCGGGGTCACGTCGCTGAAGTCGCTGCCCAGCGCGAGATCGACGCTGCTGCCGGTCCGGCGATCGCGCACAAGTTGGGCACACGGTACGGCCAGGCTGAGAGTCCTGGCTGCCGCGGTGCCTGCCGGACCGAAGCGGATCTGGCCGAAACACCGCAAGTCGCCGGCCGGGTGCAACGGGTCGTCGGCAGGGGGCGACGCCTGCGGGAAACCGAGCTGGGCGAGTTCGCCCGCGGCGAGTCCGGCGCTTCCGCGCTGGCCGCTGCCGTTGAGCACGGTCACCGGACTGGCGGCGGCGGGCGCGGGAGCGACGCCGTCCAGCGCGTCGTAGGGCAGCGCGGCCAACGTCTGCGGCGCGGTGCCGGCGGCCGGGGGAGGACAGGCGACCAAGGCGGTGGCATCCGCGGCGCGCTGCAGTGTCGTGACCCAGACCGCGATCGCGGCGAGTATGAGGACGCTCAGCGCGGCGATTCCGGCGAAGGGCTTTCGCCGCCGGTAGCGCAGCGGATCGCGTCGTCCCGTCAAGGTCCGCATCGATCCCTTCCCGTCGTCTGGTTCGGCGCGGTCAGCCCGAAGCGGGCAAGCCTCATCCTACAACGTGTAGGATGAGGGCCAGGTCCCGCGACGAGCGCGGTGTCGTTCGCCGCGGGCCGGGCTCCGGCGCGGCGACGAGCGGCCGGGCGTCAGCGGTCCACTGTGGATTGGGGTTGCGCGATGGCACTCGGCTCGCGAAGACGCGCAGGCGCGAAACCGTTGTTCGGCCGCGTGGATCCCTACTGCTGGTTCGCCGTGCTCGGCCTCGTGGCCATCGCCGGGGTCGGGGTCGTCGCCCGCAGCGTAGTGATGACGATCATTTTTCTCGTTCTCGCGGCGGGCCTGGTGACGTTCGACGCGTGGGTCAACCGGCCGGAGCCGACGCGCCGCCCGGGACCGCCGCCGGTCGCGTCTCCGCGGGGGCGCAGGCCGGAAAGCCTTGGGCCGCAAGACCGGAGCCGCGCGGCGCCGCCCCGTCCGGCGGTTCCCAGGCCGCCCCAGCGGTTCGCCGCGCCGCCTCCGCGCGGCGAACGACTCCAGCGTCCGCAGCGTCCCCGTCGGATGCCGGACGGGCGATGAGCGCGGGCCGCGCGCGCGGAGTCAGGGATGCCGTTCGTGTCGCCGGACGGGAATCGGTTTTCGGCGTCCAGGACGGAAATGCTCTCATGGACTACACGAAGTCGGTCATCCGCGACCATCCGTCCGAAGCCGTCGTGGCAAAAGTGCGGCAGCCCTCGCGGCGGAGAGGTTCGGAGTCCTGATCGACGTGGCAGCGACGATCAAGGCGAAACTGGACGAGACCGTGCCCCCTCAGTTGATTCTCGGGGCCTCCAACCCGCAGCTGGCTCGCCGCAGATCGAGCCGCGGATCGGCGTGCCGCTGCCGTGCAATGTCGTGGTCAAAGCGCTCGACCCGGCAGTGATGGTCACGGTGCCCGGCCGTCAGGATCTGCGGCCTGTCACCGACGAAGCCGGGCAACGGTTGCACGCGGCCCTGGCCGCGGTGAGCACCGGTTAAACCGGGGGCGGGCCTTTCGCCGCCCCGGCGCTGTCGTCGCGCGGTCGCGCGGAGCGCCGCCGCCACAGCAGCGCTGCTGTCGCGGCGAGGAAAACGACCAGGGAAGTCCAGTCGTTGAGGCGCAGGCCGAGGAAGTGGTTCGCGTGGTCGACGCGCAGCGCTTCGACCCAGGCGCGTCCGACGGTGTATGCGGCCACGTACAGCGCGAACAGCTTGCCGGTGCGGAGGTCGAAGCGCTTGTCCGCCCAGAGCAACAGCACCGCGACGCCGACGTCCCAGAGGCATTCGTAAAGAAATGTCGGGTGGTACAGCCCGATGCCGGGGGTGTCGGGCGGGCGGTGCGCCGGATCGATGCGCAATGCCCAGGGCAAGGTGGTCGGAGCGCCGTAGAGTTCTTGGTTGAAGTAGTTGCCCCAGCGCCCGATGGCTTGCGCGAGGACCAGCCCGGGAGCGAGGGCGTCGGCGAACTCCAGCAGGCTGATTCCCCGCCGGCGGCAGGCGATCCAGGCGCCGAGGGCGCCGAGCGCTACGGCTCCCCAGATTCCGAGGCCGCCGTCCCAGATGTAGAGCGCCCGGACCGGATCGCGGCCGGGGGCGAAGTACAGTTCCGGGTCGGTGATCAAGTGGTAGAGCCGTCCGCCGACGATGCCGAACGGGACCGCCCAGATCGCGATGTCGAGCACGTCGTCGGGGTTGTGCCCGCGGGCGCGCCAGCGTCGCCGGGCGAGCCAGACGGCGACGACGATCCCGGCGATGATGCACAAAGCGTAGGCGCGGATCGGAACCGGTCCGAGGTGCCAGACGCCTTGCGGCGGGCTGGGCAGGGACGTCGTGACCATTGCGGACGGCCCTCCTCGGAGCTGAATTCTCTCGGTGGGAGAACTATAGATCACGGACCTGGAAGTCTTCTCCGCGGTGCTCGCTGTGTGCACCTGCGGTGCCGGACAAGCGCGTGCGGAGAAAACCTCAGTGATGTTGGACCACGCATGCGTGGTCCAGATCGTTCTTTCGCAGAATGATTCCCGGTCCTTGCGGCGGCACGGTGCCGCAGCGTCGGCTGCGACCGAACGTCAGTTTCCGGTCGGGTGGGCGTCCTCGCGGTCGCGGCGGCTGTCACGCTCCGAGGGACGACAGCGGCGAGACGCCGGCACTGGCCGGTGGTGCTCCGCCCCGGAGGACGATGGCGAAAAAGTCGCGTTGATCGGCGGTCAGGTAGCGGTCCGCCGAGCCGGGCATGGCAGGCAGCAGCTTCCGCGGCGAGCTGCCGGGCCGGTCGGGCCGGTAGGCGTTGAACGCGACCATTCCCGGGTGGATGTCCAGTTCCATGCCGCGCACGATTCCGGCCTGGACCATGGCCCCGGCGAGCGTCCGCAGGGTCAGTTTGTCGCCGGCCACGTAAAGGAGATTCCCGGCCCGGTCGGTGCCGAGCCCGGAACGCCAGGTGTACTGGAACTGGTTGCTGGCGCTGCCCCAGCGGCCGACGGCGTTCGCCCGCAGCCCGGGGACGGCGCTTCCGTTGTCGACGACCAGAGCGAGGTTCTGCCGTACCGCGCGGACGGCGGGGGACATGGTCGCGTCGCGGCCCCATTGCGCGATCGATATCCGGCCGGACCGGTCGATGACGACCGAAGCGGCGCCGTCCTTGAGCGGACGGGCAGTGCGGCCGTCCGCGTAGAACCCGCCCGCGGTGTCTTTGAACTTGAATCCGGCATTGAACGTGGCCAGCAGCGCCGGGCGCACGCCGGACGGCACCCGCGCACCCTCCGGCCAGCCGGAACCGCCCGGCTCCTTGGTGCCCGCGATGAGGGAGGCGCGCACCAGCGACTGGTTGATCCACGCGACGCCGGCGACCACGCTGGCGTGCGCGGGATCCGGCCGGATGAAGGTCGTGTAGTCGGCGACCGGGCCGCCCGCCGTACTCGCTCCCGGGGTCCAGCGTCCTTCTCCGGGCAGCCGGGGGAGTTGTGCCGGGAGATCGGCGGGCCGGGGGCCGGCGCCGAGGCTGGGGAGAGGCGGCGGCGCGGTCGGGAGCGACCCGGCGGGCGGGGGTGCGGCGGAGGGCGGATGCCTGGTGTACCACCAATTCTCGACGGTGTTGACGACGCCGCCGAGCCCGATCTCGCGCAGCCAATCGACAGTGCGGACCGCGAACGACGCCGCACCGGGATAGGTGAGGGCTCGGGTGTAGCTGCCGATCGGGTAGGCGAGCACCGCGACGACCAGCACCAGAATTAGCTTGCGCCGCGGGCGTTTGGGTCTGGGCATCGGTGTGCCGGCAGTGGCCATGACCCGACCGTAGGCCCGGTTGAGCGGGCAATAGGACAGCGTTCGGCAAGCGGAATGCAAAACGCGGCCGCGAAATGGGTGCGCGCTGTGAAAATGCTGAGAATTCGTTCAGCGAATGGTGTGTCGCGGTTATGCTCGGCAGATGAGGCCGAGTGCCTGCATTCGCGAATGCGTGGCGCGGGCCGGTGTTCGACGGTGGAGCAGCATCATCGCTATCGGCATTCTCGCGCTGGGCATGATCACGGCCGGCGTCGCCGTGCTGGCGTTGCTGAACCGCTCGCTCGTGTCGGGCGCCACCGATACCGCGTCGGCCAAAGCCCGGAATGTCGCCGCCGCGCTCGCCGCGGGCGGCCCGGTCGCTGAACCGGCGCTCACGGCGACGCCCGGGGAAACGGCGGCCGTGCAGATTCTCGACGCCGGCGGGCGGGTGGTGCGGTCGAGTGCCGAACTGGCCGGCGAGCCGCCGATCCTGACCGGCCTGCCGCCGGCCGGCGGCGAGGCGGTCGCCACCGTCGCGTTGCCGTTGGGGCAGAACAATGCCGAATACCGGGTGGTGGCGGTCAGCTCCGCCGGCTACACCGTGGTCGCGGCCCAGTCGCTCGAAGGCGCCCGGACGGCCGTCGCGCGCCTGGCGGTATTGCTGGTCGCCGCTGCGGTTCCGTTGCTCGCCTTGGCGTGGCTGGCGGTCCACCTGGCGCTGGGAGCCGCGCTGGGACCGGTGGAGGCGATGCGCCGTACCGTCGCCGAGGTCTCGATGACAGACCTGGCGGTCCGGGTCCCCGTCCCGCGCGCGCAGGATGAGATCCAGCGCCTGGCCAGCACGCTCAATGCGATGCTGGCGCGGCTGGCCTCCGCGCAGGCAGCGCAGCGCCGGTTCGTCGCCGACGCCAGCCATGAGTTGCGTTCCCCGCTGTCGACGATCACGGCGACACTGGATTTGGCGGCGCGGCATCCGGGACGGATCACCATGGCGGAGCTCGTTGACATCAACGGCGCCGAGGCTGCCCGGCTGGGCGAGCTGGTGGACGACCTGCTGGTGCTCGCGCGCACGGACGACGGCAGTGACGCACCGCCCGCCGCCGACGTCGATCTGGACGATGTGGTCCGGGCCGAAGCCATCCGGCTGAAGTCGATCGGCGGGCTCACGATCGAGGCCCGGGTACGGCCGGCGCGGATCCGCGGCAATGCGGCACAGGTCGCGCGCGCTGTCCGCAATCTGACCGAGAATGCCCGCGAGCACGCGGAAAGCACCGTGCGGCTGGTTTGCCGGCGAGAGGGCCGGCTGGCGGTGGTCGAGGTGTCCGACGACGGCGCGGGCGTTCCGGCCGCGGAGCGGTCGCACGTGTTCGGCCGGTTCGTCCGGCTGGACGCGGAACGCGACCGGGGCCATGGGGGAGCAGGGCTCGGGTTGGCGATAGTCGCGGGAATCGCCGCGCGCCACGGCGGTCGCGCCCAGTGCCTCGCACCGCCGCCCGGTCGGCACGGCGCCTTCTTCAGAGTCGAATTCCCGGCCGCCGAGGAGGACCCGGGAGCCGCCGCCGCGCGGGTCGCGGACGAGACACCGGACTGAGCGAGAGGTCGAGACTATGCGTGTTCTGCTCGTGGAGGACGAACCGCGGCTGGCCGAATCCGTGCGCCGCAACCTGGTCGCGGACGGATTCGCGGTGGATGTGGCCGGCACCGGGCCCGACGGGTTGTGGGCGGCCAGGGAGCGTCCGTACGACATCGTGGTGCTGGACATCATGGTGCCCGGGCTGTCCGGCTACCGCGTGCTCGAGACGTTGCGCGCGGAGGGCAACTGGGTGCCGGTGGTCATGCTCACCGCCAAGGACGGCGAATACGACGAGGCGGACGCTTTCGACCTCGGCGCGGACGACTACCTGACCAAGCCGTTCTCCTATGTGGTTCTGCTGGCCCGGCTGCGCGCGCTGCTCCGCCGCGGTGCGCCGGCCCGCCCCAGCGTGCTGCGGGCAGGCGACCTGGTCCTCGATCCGGCGCGGCGTTCGGTGCGGCGAGCGGAGACGGAGATCGCTTTGACCCCAAGGGAATTCAGTCTCCTGGAGTACCTGATGCGCCGGCCGGGCGAGGCGCTGACGAAGCCGGACATCCTCGCCCACGTGTGGGACGCGCAGTACGACGGCGACGACAACGTGGTGGAGGTCTATGTCGGGTACCTCCGCCGGAAAATCGATGTTCCCTTCGGCAGGCAGACCATCGAGACGCTGCGCGGGATCGGCTACCGGCTGATCGACGACTCGCGGATCTGAGTCGCCGACGGTGTTTTCTCAGCTTCGTTCAGCGTGTGGCCAGCGTCCGCGTGCCAGCCTGCGGCAACGGTGCCCGGTAGCGGTCGCCGAAGTCACGACAGCAGGAGGAATCATGACGGGACGAGCACGATTGGCCGCGGGCGCGGCAGCGGCGGCGCTGCTGGCCGCCATGCTGGGCACAGCGGTCGCGTCCGCGGCCCCCAGCGCGCCGGCACCGGCCGCTGCGCCCGTTGCTCAGGTGCAACAGGCTGCGGCAGAGCCGCAGGCGGCGCCGGAGCAGCCGGGCGCGGAGGGGCCCGAAGCGACCGCCGAGCCGCACGGCGGCGCGGCGGAGGCCGACGGCCCGGGCGGGCATCAGGATCCCGCGGGCAATGCGGATCACCAGTTCCAGGGCCAGGAGTAGGCGTTCGGGCATCGCGCTGACCCCGTGCGGAGCGTGCGCACGGGGTCAGCGGCGACGGAGCGGGTGCCTGCCGGTCGACCTGGGCCGGCGGCAGCCGCTGTACGGCGCCGGATCAGGCATCGGCTGCCGTGCCGTCAGCGCCTACGCCGTGGGCGGGACAGCCGCTGCCGCCGGAGTTCGGCCAGGCCGGGCACCTCGAGCGGGCGCAACGGTGTGCCCACGGCCCAGCTCAAGAGCAGGTCGGCCAGCTCCGGGTTGCGCGCGAGCGCGGGTCCGTGCAGGTAGGTGCCGACGACGCGGCCCTGGACGGCTCCGTCGAAGCCGTCGCCGTTCCCGGTGCCGTGCTCGACCCGGCCGAGGGGTTGTGCCGCTGGGCCGAGCGTGGTGTGGCCTTGGTGATTTTCGAAGCCGGTCAACGCTTCCGTGAGCAAAGACGGAACGGGGCGAGTGCGGATCTCCCCGACCGCCCGGTCGCGGGCCGGTGCGGTGACGAGATCGAGCACGCCGATGCCGGTCCGGACCCGCCCGTGTCCGGTCGTGAATTCCCGTCCGAGCACCTGAAGCCCGGCGCACACGGCGAGCAGCGGCGCTCCCCGGCCGACGGCGCGGGCGAAGCCGGGTTGCCGGGCGAGGAAGTCGGCGGCCAGCGACTGCGCGGAGTCTTCGCCGCCGCCGATGACGTACAGGTCGAGCGAGTCGGCGACCTCGTCGTCGACGGTGATCGGGATGACCGCGGCGGGGAATCCCCGCCACTGCAGGCGTCGCTGGAGGATTTCGGCGTTCCCGCAATCCCCGTAGGTGCCCAGCAGATCGGGCAGCAACAGCCCGATGCGGACCGCGGACTCACCGGGCATGCGCCAGCCTCGCCGCCGCGTCGCGGAACGCCGTGTAGTTGCCGACCAGTTCGACCGGCCCGGGCGGGAGCGCCGCGACCGCGGCGAGCGGATCCGGCACGACGCGATGTGCGACTTCCGCGTAGCTCAGCCGGACCGACAGGTCCATGGCCCGGTCGCCCGAAGCGACGATCCGCCGTCCTCGCAATGCGCCGAACGCGACGTCCCACAACCATGACGGGTCTGTCCCGTCGGCTTCGCGCGCGTTGACCGCCAGCACGGCGGGGCTGGCGCCCGGCGCGAGAATCCGCAGCGTTTCCGCCCAGCCGGCCGGGTTCTTGGCCAGCAGCAAGCGAACCCGGCGTTCCCGGTAGCCGACGACGCGGTACCGGCCGTCGACTTGGTCGACCGCGCCGGCGGCGGCCGCGGCGGCGTCCAGCGGCACGCCGAGCGACGCCGCGGCCACGGCGGCGAAGGCGAGGTTGCCGGCGTTGGCCCGTCCGGGCAAGGCGGGAGCCAAGCGGACCCGCAATCCCTTCCGGTGCACGAGTTCGCCGTCGTCCAGGACCCAGGCGGGTTCCGGGCGGGCGAAGCCGCAGAAACACCGCCAGCCGCCAAATGCTTCGCGCACCGCGCTCCCGCAGCGCGGGCAGGACGCGCTGTCGCCTCGCCAGGAGTTGCCTGCCGAAAGCCACACCGGATTCGCGGCAGCCATCGCCGCGGAGGCGGCAAGGGGGTCGTCGCAGTTGGCGATGACCATTGTGGACGGACCGGCGGCGAAGGCGGCGCGCAGGACATTCTCGGTGCGCCGGACCTCGCCGGTCCGGTCGAGCTGGTCGCGGCTGAGGTTCAGCAGGACGACCGCGGCCGGGGTCGTTTCGGCCAGCACGGCGGGGAGGTGGTTTTCGTCGACCTCGAGTGCCGCGTACCGGGCCGTCGGGCTGGCGGCCAGCGCCGCGACCAGGCCGTCGGGCATGTTCGCGCCGCTGGCGTTGCACGCGACTCCGCCGAACGGCCGCAGCGCGGCGGCGAGCAGGCAGGTCGTGGTGGACTTGCCGTTCGTCCCGGTGACCAGCACCACCTCCCGGTCCCGGCACAGATGGGCCAGCGCCGCCGGCTGGAGCGCCAAGCTGACCCGGCCTCCGATGATGCCGCCGCGGCCGAGGCCGGCGGCGCGGGAGGCCCGGGCGGCCGCGTTGCCGGCGGCGACCGCCGCCCTCGTCCGGACCGGGAGGGACGGCCGGGTTCCGCGGCTGGGCCGATTCAGGACCGTCATAGTCGCCACGGTAGGAACGCGCGGGGAGAAAACCGTCAAGGCAGAGGTTAGCGCAACGCAAAACCTGGCTGGTTCACCCGGGAGAGGCCGCCCGTACCGGCCTTCCGGCGGGAATCCGATGGCTAAGCTCGGGGCATGGCGGAGCTGCTGGTGGTCGAGGACGACGACACGATCGGGCGGACCCTGCAGACGAGCCTGCACCAGCACGGCCATCGGGTGGCGTGGCACCGGTCCGCCCGGGCGGCCCTGCGCGAAGCGCGGCTGCACGAGTTCGAACTGGCTTTGCTCGACCTCGGCCTGCCGGACCTGGACGGGGTCGAATTGTGCCGGGAACTGCGAGTCGTCCAGCCGGGCTGCGTGCTGGTGATTCTCACCGCGCGGCAGGAAGAGATGGACGTCGTCGTCGGACTGGAGGCCGGTGCCGACGACTACCTGACGAAGCCGGTCCGGCTCACCGAACTGCACGCCCGGATCCGGGCGCATCTGCGCCGGGGCGCGGCGCCGGCGGACAACCGGGCCGTCCTCGCGGTCGGGCCGCTCCAGGTCGACCGGGCGGCTCGCCGGGCGACCGTGTCCGGACACGAGATTCCGTTGCGGGCCAAGGAATTCGACCTGCTCGCGCGGCTGGCGGCCGAACCCGGGGCGGCGGTCAGCCGCACGACGCTGATGGCCGACGTGTGGGACGCGCACTGGTTCGGCTCCACCAAGACCCTCGACGTCCACGTCGCCGCGCTGCGGCGCAAGCTCGAGGACGCGGCCGGGCCGGCGGAGGCTCCCGCCATCACGACTCTGCGCGGCCACGGCTATCGGCTCGAACAGCCCCAAGCCGACCGCGATCCGGACGGCTGAGCACCCCGCCGGACCCGTCCGCGTCACGCGGCGAGGCCGGCGAGCCGGATCTGCCGTTGCTGCCAGGCGGTGTAGCCGATCAACGCGACCAGGACCGATCCGAGCAGGACCGAGGCTCCGACGGTGCCGTAGCCCATCCCGCCCGCGGAGACCGGTTTGCTGACGAAGTCGCCCGCCGACGCGCCCAGCGGCCGGGTCAGGACGAAAGCGATCCAGAACAGCAGGGTCCGCGAGATCGGGGTCGTCCGCATCGCCAGGAGCGCGAGCAGCAGGACCGCGGTGATCACCAGGGCGGTGCCGCCGAAGCCGAGGCCGGAATCGTCGGCGAGGAAGTCCCCGAGCGACGTGCCGAGCGTGTTGGAGAGCAGGATCGCCGTCCAGTACAGCAATTCGCCCTTGAACGTGGCGATGGTCTGCACGTCGAACGAGTAGCCGGTGGACTTCCAGATCGCGAACACGGCGAGCAGCGCGGTCACCAGGACCAGCGCGCCGGCGGCGTAGCCGAGGCCCGCGGTCCGGTTCATGAAGTCGGACATCGTCGTTCCGGCTGTGCTGGTGGCGAGGATGACCGTCCAGTAGAGCGCCGGGCGGAAGGTCTTCACCGCCAGCTGGGTCGCCAGGCTGGCGACGAAGACCGTGACGAGGATGGCCGAGCTTGCCAGGTAACCGACGCGCAGGGTCTGGGCGAGCAGATCGCCGGCGGTCTCGCCGAGCGTCGTGGCCGCGATCTTCATGATCCAGAAGACCGCGGTGATCGGGGGAAGCTTGTTCATGATCGTCAGTGAAGCGTGCCGCCGGCCGGTTTCGCCGGTGCGTCAGCCCATCCGGTGACGGGTTCGGAGCGAGATTTTGCCGTGGTCTAACGAAATTCCGACACCGCGGGCGGCCGCGCGAGACGGGGCGTCAGAGTTCATGGAGCACCGCGATCGGGGACCGCCGGGCGATTCTGACCGTGACGGCGGCGACCACGGCGAGCGCCGCGACAGCGGTCGCGCCGACCGCGACGAGGTAGCTCCACGGCACCGTGAGTGCGGCCGGAGGCGGATCGAACACCCCGGTCAGCACTTTCACCAGCAGGTGCGAAAGGGCCCAGCCGGCGAGGCCTCCGGCGAGGAGGCCGCCGGCGCCGAGCACGAGCACCTCGCCGAGCACGAACGAGCGCAGCTGGCGAGGAGTCGCGCCGAGTGCGCCGGCGATCGCGAAGGAGCGGCGTCGTTCGGCGAGCCCGAGCGCGAGGACCAGGCCGCCCGCGGCGGCGGCGAGCACGAGCGCGAATCCGAGTTCGACTCGGGTCAGGCCCGCGAGGTCGACCGCGGTCAGGCTGGAGCCGACGGTGGCGCGGGTGTGCGCGATGTCGGTCACGGTCGCGGCCGGACCGAGCCGGTCCTGGAGCCGGCGGGCCACCGCGGTGGTGTTCTGCCCGCCGGTGTCGACCAGGAACGCTCCGACGGCGTCGCTGCCGGTGTGCTGGGCGACATAGGCGGCGTTGGCGACGAAGAAGCTGTCCTTGGGCGCGGTCGGGAATTCCTTCACCACGCCCGCGTAATGGAAGGCCACCGTGGTGAATTGTTTTGTCCGTCCGTCCTGCAGCCGGAGATTGAGCAGATCGCCGGGGCTCAGCTGGAAGTCTTTGACGGTCTCGGCGCTCACGAGGATGGCGTCGGGCTGTGCGGCGAGCCGCTGCATCAGTTCCCGGGCGGTGCCGCCCTGGAAATAGGCGTCCTGCAGAGCGGTCACCGTGGTGATGCTGTCCGGCCGCACGCCGTAGAGGTCTTGCAGATCCGCTCCGACGTAGGCGAAGCGATGCTGGACGGGTTCGACACCGCGCACGCCGGGGGTGGCGGCGATCGGGCCGGCCGCGGATGGCCCGGCCGAAGTTCCAGGCGATTCGGTGACCGTGACGTCGGCGCCGTTGGTCAGCTGCGCGTCGGCCTCGGCCTGGGCCTGGTAGGTCGCGTTGAACGTCGCGGTGGACGCGGCGAACGAGAGCGCCAGCGCCAGCAGCACGATGGCGTGCGCGAGCAGCCGCCGCTGGCGCGCCAGCGAGCCCGCCACGACATTCGCCAGCGAGCCGGCGAAGGGCCGGAGGCCGCGGCCCAGGAGACGGCGGCCGGGGCCGAGCAAGAGCTCTGCCAATCGCCACGCGAGCAGCCCGGAGCCGAGCCAGAACAGCGCGGGCGAAGCGAACGCCCAGTACGACACTGAAATGGCCGGCACGCCTTCCGGCGCCAGCACCAGTTGGTAGCCGGTCCGGCTCGTCAGCCAGAACACGACCGCGGCGGCGGCGAGCAGGAGCACATCGAGGCCGTACCGGCTCCAGGCCGGCCGCTCGCGGCGCGTCAGGGCGGCCCGCCCCGAGGCCACTGTGGTCCCGCGCAGGTCGCGCCAGGCCGGAGCGAGCACCGTCAGTCCGGCGATGGCCAGCCCGGAGAGAACGGCGGCGACGGACCAGCCGGTCGCGTCCGCCCCGCTCGCCCCGAACCGCGCCGATCCGAAAGCCGTCAACCCGATCAAGGCGGCAGCGGCGGCGCCGACGACCGACCCAGCTGCGCCGACGAGGAGGGCCTCCGCCGCGGCCAAGCGCAGCAGTTGCCGGCCGGTCGCGCCACGCGCGCGCAGGAGAGCTTGCTCGCGCCGGCGGCGAGGGGCGCCCGCGGCCACGGCCACGGCCGTCAGGAGGCCCGCGAGGACTGCTCCCGGGAGCCCGAGAAACAGGAACAGCACCCGCGCGTAGGCGGCATCGGAGCGCGCCGCGTCCAGGGCGGCGCCGAGGTTGTTGCCTACGACGGCAGTGCCGGCGGAGCGGGCCTCGACATTGTGTGCCGCGCCCACGACCTGGGTGTAGGCGGTTGCCGGGTCGGCGGGAAGCGAGCGGTTCAGCGCGGCGTGGATCTGGGTGGTCACCAGGTCCGGGCGGGCCGCGGCGAGCGGGTCGAACAAGGCGTGCCACGCGCCGCTGCCGAGGATGAGGACGTTGTCCGGGGGCGCGGAGGGCTGCGCGCCTGCCGGGGCGCCGACCTTCTGGAACAGGGAATCCGCTTGCGGAAGGTCGACGACCTCGGTGACGCGGACGCTGACCGGGGGCAGCCCCGCCCGTCCGAGCTGGATGACATCGCCGGGTTTGGCGTGCAGGTTCGCGGCGGTCTGCTGGGCCAGTGCGACTCCGTGATCGGCTCCGGCCAGAGTGCGCACCGCGCCGGGGAAATCACCGCGGTAGGAGCCGGGCAGCCCGAGCACCACCCCGGGTCCGGTCGTCTGGGCGGTCCCGCCGCCGGATGCCGACATGCCGGTTGTCCGCGCGAATCCCACCGTGTCCGAGCGCAGCACCCCCGGCCCGTTCCGGACGAGGTCGCGGACGGAGGCGGGGTTCGCGCCGGCGCGCACCTCGACCTGCCAGTCCACGGCGACGCCGCGGGCGGCGCGGCCGGTCATCGAACCCTGTGCGGCGGCGAGGAAACTGCCGAGGGACACCAGCAGCGCGACGGCGACCGCGATGCCGCCGGCCGTCGCGCCGAGGCGGACCCCTCGGCGGCGCACCAAGCCGGAAATCCAATGCCGGATCATCGAGTCTCTCCGTTTCGCTCGGCAAGGCCGGGATCGGCCGCGCCGTGGAGCCGGCCGTCGCGCATCGTCCATTCCTGCCCCAGCCGGGCGGCCACGAACGGGTCGTGCGTCGCGACGACCAGCGCGGCGCCCAGTTCGTCGGCCGTGGCGGCCAGGACCGTCATGACCCGTTCGGCGGACTCGTGGTCGAGCTGGCCGGTGGGTTCGTCGGCGACGATCAGCAGCGGGCGGGCGGCCAGCACCCGCGCGACCGCGACCCGCTGCGCCTGCCCGCCGGACAGCTCGTCCGGCAGCTTGCCTCCCAGGTCGTCGATCGCCAGCCGGCCGAGTGCGGACCGGGCACGGCGGAAGGCCTCGTCCTCGGGCTCTCCGGCCAGCAGAAGCGGCAGCGCCACGTTCTCGGTCGCGTCCAGCGCGGGCAGCAGACTGGGACCCTGGAAGACGACTCCGACCTCGGTGGCTCGGTGGTGCAGATCCGGCCACTCGACGGTGCCCGCGGTGGGCCGGTCGATCCCGGCGATCAGGTGCAGCAGAGTGGATTTGCCCGATCCGGACGGCCCGGTGACCGCCAGCCGCAGGCCCGGGCGGATCCGGCAGGTGATGCCGTGCACCGCCACGACGGCGGTCGGCCCCTTTCCGTAGGTACGGGCGACATCCCGGCATTCGGCCAATATCCCCGGTTCGCGGTCGGCGCGGCCGAATCGCGTCGCGGGCGCGGTGTCGCCGGTCATTCGCATACCTTTCCGTCGTCGAGCCGGACCGTCCGGTGCGCGAACGCGCTCACCGCCGGGCTGTGACTGGCGACCACCACCGCCGTCCCGTCGTGTGCTGTCTCGGCCAGCAGTTCGAGGATCCGGTGTTCCGTCGTGCTGTCCAGTTCGCCGGTGGGTTCGTCGGCCAGCACCACGGCCGGCGTGTTGGCCAGGGCGACCGCGAGGCCCGCCCGGGCGAGTTCGCCGCCGGAAAGCTGGCTGGGGTAAGCACGATCCCGATCCGCGATGCCCAATGCGGACAGAAGCGCGCCCGGGTCGCGCGCGGCGCGCCGGCCGGCGAGGCGCTGTGCCACCACCACGTTGCCCGCTACGGTGAGGTGCTCCAGGAGATTGCCGTTCTGGAACAGCATCCCGATCCGGCGGGAGCGCAGCCTGGCCCGCACCGGCTCCGGCTGGTGGCTGATCCGGCTGCCGGCGACGTGCACGCTGCCGCCGTCCGGATCGTCCATGCCGGCCAGGCAGGCGAGCAGAGTGGACTTTCCCGATCCGGAAGGTCCGGTCACCGCGACGATCTCGCCGCTTTCGACGGCGAGGGAAACCCCTTTGAGCGCCAGGGTTTCCTCCTCGCCCGAGCGGTAGAAGCGATACAGCTGGCGCGCGTGCAGCGGCGCTGCCATCACATCCACCGCACCGAGTCGGTGATCGTGCGCCACGGATCGACGTTGTCCGCCCCTTTGGGGCCGCTCAGCGTGAGGACCAGTTCTTCGCCGTTGTTCCAGAATTCGTACCGCTCCACCGAGTCAGCGACCGATTTCCCGGTGACCGGGTCCGGTGGCGAGTCGGCCTGGTAGGTGATCAGGACCGCGTTTCCCGCCTTGCGCGCGACGGTGCTGACGGACCCGGCGACGTAGCCGCGGCTGCCGGTGCGGATGGCGGGCAATTCCTCCGCGGTCGCCGACCCGGTGGTGGGGGCTTGCGGGCGGGCGGTGGTTTCGACGCGGACGCTGTTGAATTTGTCGGTGAACAACGCGGAATTGCCTGCTGTGCTTCGTGCCCAGCCCTCCGGAACCGACACGGTGAATCGGTGGTCTGGCGTGGTGAGCGGGACGTACACCTGGTTGTCGGGAATGTCGCCCGCCGGATTGGCCTCCGGGGCATTCGGGGCGGGCGAAGCACCCGGGGATGCCGGGCTGTTCGCTGAGGAACACGCACCCAGTGCCAGTGCCGCGGCGAGCGACGCGACAACGATTCCGGCGTGACCGGTCGTGCGTTTCATTGCGGTTTCCCTCCCACGGCGACTGGTGCGAGGACGACGCTAGAGAGGGGCGCGAAAGGCCTTCGGCTCGTTTCGGCCAGCGCACGGCAAAATTCCGCGGGCCGCGGCCTCCCGTTTCCCGCCGGAGCGGCCGCCGGTTAGCGGACGGCAAACGAACCGCCTCGCGAACGCACGATGGCCGGAGCGGCTGCACACTGGACGCCGAGGGCGCGCGCCCGCCGCCGAAGGAGCCGTTGTGCGCAAGCGAATCATCCTGTTGACCGTGCTGGCCGGCGTGCTGGCGATCAGCTTGTTCGGCTTGCCGCTCGCGGTCGGCGTCGCCCGCTACTACCTCGACGACGAGCGTGCCGAGCTGGAACGGCTTGCCGACTCGGCGGCCTTGTCCGTCTCGGCGCAGGTGATCCGGCACGATCTGCCCGACCGGCTCCCGGCCGCGGAGGCGAACACCTCGCTGGCTCTCTACAACCCGTCCGGGGACCGGCTGGCCGGAGGCGGACCCGCGCGGCTCGAAGCGGCGGGCTCGGCGATCCGGGCGAACGAAGTGATCGCCGACGACACCGGGACGGACCTGGTCGCCATCGTTCCGATCACCGATGCCGGGACGGTCGTCGGCATGGTGCGCGCCGCGACCCCGCACAGCGAGGTGGATCGGCGCACTGCGCTGACGTGGCTGGGCATGGGCGGCCTGGCGGTGGTGGCGCTGGCCGCCACCTGGCTTGTCGCGCACCGCCTGTCGGTCCGGCTGGCCGCGCCGCTCGAAGAGCTGTCCACCAGCGCTGCGCGGCTCGGCGACGGGGACTTCACCGTGCGGACCCGCCGGTCCCGCATTCCCGAGATCGACCGGGCGGGCATCGCACTGGACACGACCGCTGGGCGCATCGGGGACATCCTCGCCCGTGAGCGGGCGTTCTCCGCGGACGCTTCGCACCAGTTGCGCACCCCGCTCGCCGGTCTGCAGATGCAACTCGAGGTCGCGCTGGAGAGCCCGGACCCGGCGTTGCGCCCGGCTGTCACCGCCGCGCTGGAGACGACCTACCGGCTCGACCGCACCATCCGCGACCTGCTCGCCCTCGCCCGCGATGCCCATCCCGGCACCGAACTCGTCGAGGTGAAGACCGCGCTCGCCGAGTTCCGGCAGGATTGGCACGGTCTGCTGGCCGCGCAAGGCCGGGTCTTGCTGTTGCGAGATCCTCTCGACCTCGCGGAGACCCGCGTCTCGGCTCTCGCGACCCGCCAAGCCATGACCGTGCTGCTGGACAACGCCTCCCGGCACGGCCGGGGCACGGTCACCGTCACCGTCCGAGACATGGGAGAAGCCATCGCTTTCGACGTGACCGACGAAGGACCGGGTCTCGCCTCGGATGCCGATCCTTTCCGGCGGCGGTCCGACTCCGCCGCCGGGCACGGGATCGGCCTCGCTCTCGCCCGCAGCCTGGCGGAAGCCGAAGGGGGCCGGCTGCTGCTGGGACGGCCGGCGCCGCCGACCTTCACCCTGCTGCTGCCGGTGCGGCGCGGCGATGCGACCGGCAGGGAGAACGACGATCGGCAGGCCCACGCCGCGCTCGACCTGGACCGCTGACGCTGGCCTTCGAGCTGTTCGCGTGACAGGCCGAGCCGTCGAGCGTCGGCGGCAGGCCGCACACTCGCACCCCGAGTGCACGGCCGGCCTCGGGTGGCGTTCGAGCGGGCGAAGAAGCGGACGAGGTAGCGGAACCTCGCGTCGGCCGGCGGCACGCACCGCCTCCGGGCTAGTCGTGGTCCGGGATGCTGTGCAGGTGGTGGTCGGCGGCGTTCATGGCCTCGGCCAGGAGGCGTCGCACGTGGCCGCCGCGGGCGCGGTAGAGGGCGCGGCGCCCGTCCCGGCGCAGTTCGACGAGCCCGGCCAGGCGGAGCTTGGCCAGGTGCTGGGAAACCGACGGCCGGGCGATGCCGACTGCCGCGGCCAGCGACGCGACGTCGTATTCGTCGCCGCTGAGCAGCCACAGCATCCGCAGCCGGCCAGGTTCGGCGAGCATCCGCAGCGCGGTAGACGCGGTTTCGACCAGTTCGGCAGGCGGCAGCTGGGTCCATTGGACACCAGGTTCATCATGTGCGTACATGTGCACCTATCATGGGAGGCAGTCCTCGTCGGGTAGTAGGAGTGTGCCGCTGTGTTGTCGTTGTTCGGCCGCCGGGACTATCGGCACCTGTTCGGGGCGCAGCTGGTGGCGTTGTTCGGGACCGGGTTGACCACGGTCGCGCTCGGGCTGCTGGCATATCAACTGGCGGGTGCGGACGCGGGCGCGGTGCTGGGCACCGCGCTGGCGATCAAGATGGTCGCTTACGTGACGGTGGCTCCGGTCGCGGGCGCGTATGCGGACCGGGTCCCGCGGCGGGTGCTGCTGGTCTGCCTGGATCTGGTGCGGGCCCTGGTGGTGCTGGCGCTGCCGTTCGTCGACCAGGTGTGGCAGATCTACGTGCTGATCGTCGTGCTGCAGTCGGCGTCGGCCGCGTTCACTCCGACGTTCCAGGCCGTGCTGCCGGACATCCTGCCCGACGAACGCGATTACACGCGGGCGTTGTCGGCATCGCAGCTGGCCTCGACGATGGAGAGCCTGCTGTCTCCGATGCTGGCCGCGGCCCTGCTGAGCGCGGTGTCGTTCCATTGGCTGTTCACCGGCACGTCGGCGGGGTTCCTGGCGTCCGCTGCTCTGGTCGTGACCACGCGGATCCCGGACGCGGCTCGCAGCGGGCGCGGCGGCGTGTGGGAGCGGACCCTGGCCGGGATGCGGATCTACGCCGCGACGCCGCGGCTGCGGGGCGTGCTCGGGCTGAATCTGGTCGTGGCGGCGGTCGGGGCGATCGTGATGGTCAACACCGTCAACTACGTCCAGGGCGAACTCGGCCGATCGCAGGCCGACGTCGCCTGGCTGCTGGCCGGCAACGGCGTCGGCACGATGGCGGTCGCGCTGCTGGTGCCGAAGTTGCTCCGCCGGGCCGGTGAGCGCGCTGTCATGTTCGCCGGCGCCGCGGGGCTTCTCGCCGCGGTCGCCGGCGCGGTCGCGCTGTCCACGGCGGACGCCGGCGGCTGGCGCTGGCCGGTCGCATTGGTCGTGTGGGCGGTCGTCGGCGCGGGGACCGGGCTGGTCCTGACACCGGCGGGCCGGGTGCTGCGGCGGTCGAGCGCACCGGTTGACCGCCCGGCTGTCTTCGCCGCGCAGTTCTCGCTGTCGCACGCGTGCTGGCTGCTCGCCTACCCGATCGCGGGATGGCTGGCCACCGGCGCGGGGTTCACCGCGGCCTGGATCGTGCTCGCTGCTCTCGCCGCGGTGGGCGCGGTGGCCGCGGCCCGCGTGTGGCCGCGGCGAGATCCTGCGCTGGTCGAGCACACGCACGACGCGAGTACTGACCCCGAGCACCTCGCCGATGCGGTCGAGGGCGAGGACGGGCTGTGGCGGCACCGCCACGCGTTCGTCATCGACGGCCGGCACCGCCGCTGGCCGGTCTCGGCCGGTCGGCCGGATCAGGAGTGAGCGGCGGGACGCGCCGGTGACGGCCGAGGTCGATCATCAGCGCGCCGAGCCGGGCACCCGGCTCGGCGCCCACGGGACCGAAGCCGAGCAGCAGGGACGCGCCGCGGGCCGGGGGAGGGGTCAGCCGCCGAGCTTGGCGTTGTAGTCGGCGATCTGCTTGGCTGCCTTGTTCTCGGCGTCGGTGAGGGCTTGTTTGGCGTCCTGGCCTTGGAGCACCGCGGCCTGGAGGGCTTGTTCGACGTCTTTGCGGATGTCCGGCATCACGCCGACCGAGCAGCCCTGGGTGGCGGGGGTCAGCTTGGTGGCCTCAAGCTGTCGGATCGCTGTCGCGAACTGCGGTTTCTGGGCGACCCACTGCTGGTCGGCCGGTTCCCGCAGGGCGGCTTTGCTGATGGGGAAGTAGCCGGTCGAGGTGTGCCAGGCGACCTGGGTTTGCTTCCCGGCGAGGAACTTCACCAGTTCCCAGGACGCGCGCTCGCGGGCGGCGTCGCCGGAGTTGATCGTCCACAGGGAGGCTCCGCCGATGATGGGGCCGCCGGTGTCGGTGGCGTTGACCTTCGGGAAGAAGCCGGTGGACACGGTGAACGGGTTCTTCGCGGCGGCGGCGCCCTTGGTGAACTGGCCGAGCGAGCCGGTGGACTCCAGTCCGATCGCGACGGTGCCGGAGCTGAACGCGTTGTCCCCGTTGTCGGTGTTGCTGTCCAGTTTCATGGCCAGGCCCTCGTTGACCATCTGCTGCCACCACCGCAGCAGCTTGATGGTGGTGCCGGTGGCCAGGGTCGCCTTGCCGGCGCGGCCGGTGCGGCCGTTCTCGGAGTCGCAGACGGTCTGGTTCGCGATCGCGTTCCATTGCTCGACGAACCAGCCGTAGAGGGTCGCGCCGAAGCCGTATCGCACGGTTTCGCCCGAGGTGGCCTTGATCTTGCGCGCGTCCGCGGTGATCTCGTCGAGTGTCGCGGGCGGCTTGCCGGGGTCGAGGCCGGCTTTCGCGAAGGCCTCCCGGTTGAGGTAGAGCAGCGGCATGGAGGTGTTGAACGGCATCGAGTACAGCTTGTTGTCGACGGTGTAGTAGCCGGCGATGTTCGGCTGGATGTCGGACACGTCGTAGTGGTCGACGTCGATGAACGACTGCATCGGCACGATCGTCTTCGAGTCGATCATGTAGCGGGTGCCGATGTCGTACATCTGCATCAGGTCCGGCCGCTGCTGCGGGGAGGAGTTCTTGTACGCGGCCAGCGCGGTGTCGTACTGGCCCTTGTAGTTCAGGTTGACCTTGATCGTGCCGGCGTGCTGCTGGTTGAACTGGTCGACGAGCTTGCGCAACGTCTCGCCGTTGGTGCCGCTCATCGCGTGCCAGAAGTTGACGGTCACCTCGCCCTTGCCGTTCAGCGCGTCCGCGCCGGGCGCGGTGACCGAGCCGGGCGGGGGGCCGGCGTTGGTCGCCGACGAGCAGCCGGCCACAGCGGTGGCGAGGGCGAGCACGAAGGCCGCGATACCGCGGCGGTTCCGGTTCGGCACGGTGTTTTCCTTTCGTCGGACGGTGGGTGCGGTGGTCATTTCACGGCTCCGGCCAGGAAGCCGCGGACGAGCCAGCGTTGCCCGAAGATCACCAGGAGCAGGGTGGGCACGAGGGTGATGGTGACCCCGGCGAGCACGAGGGCCTGCTGGGTGCCGTTGCCGTTGGCCTTCAGCGCGAACACCGCGGTCTGCAAGGTGTTCATCGAGTTGTTCGACGACGAGATGATCAGCGGCCAGAAGTACATGTTCCAGCCCTGCAGGAACGACCACACGGCGAGCGCGGTCAGCGACGGGCGGACCGAGGGCAGCACGATCGTGAACAGGAACCGCAGGTGCCCGCAGCCGTCGATGCGCGCGGCGTCCGACAGTTCGGCGGGGAACTGCCGAAACGACTGGCGCATCAGGAAGACGCCGAACCCGTTGGCCAGGAAAGGCAGCACCAGGCTCCACTGGCTGTTCTCGATGCCCATGCTGCGGATGAACAGCGCATTGGGCACGACGATCGCTTCGTAGGGCACCATGATGGTGACCATGAACAGCCAGAAGATCGGCTGCCGCAACGGCATCCGGACGAACACCAGCGCGTAGGCGGCCAGGCACGAGGTCACCAGGTGCGCCGCCATGATCACCACTCCGACGAACAACGAGTTGAAGAAGGCGGGCAGCAGCGGAACGACGGTCTCCCGCCAGGCCGCGACGTAGTTGTCGAACCCGTAGCTGCCGCTGAACAGCCCTGGCGGCCGACGCACGAGCCGGCCTTCCGGCAGGAACCCGCCCACCACGGTGAGCAGCACCGGGAACAGCAGCACGACCATGGCCACGAGCAGCCACGCGTAGGTCAGTGCGCTGACCGGGCGCCCGGGCCGGTTGAGCGAACGGCGCCGCCGGGGCGACGTCTTCGCGGGGCGTTCGAGTGCCTGGCTCACCGGTAATGCACCCGCCTTTCCACGACGCCGAACTGGATCGCGGCGAGCACGATGCCGACCACCAGCAGGACGAGGCCCTGCGCGCTGGCGAGGCCGTAGTTGTTGTTCCCGTTCTCGAAGGCGTTGTGGTAGATCGAGAAGACCAGGGTGCTGGTGCTGCCGTTGGGGCCGCCGTCGGTCATGACCTGCACCTGGCCGAGCGCCTGCAGCGAAGTGAGCGTGGTGGTGACCACCACGAAGAACACGCTGGGCGAGATCATCGGCAGGACCACGCTGAAGAAGCTGCGCAGCCCGGTGGCGCCGTCCAGCCGGGCGGCCTCGAGGACGTCTTCGTCGACGCCGGCCAGCCCCGCGCCGAGGACGAGCAGGTTGAATCCGCTCGCGACCCAGACTGTCGCCCACGCGACGGTGAGCAGCGCCCACGGCGATTCGGTGGTCCAGCCCGGCGCGTCCATCCCGAGCAGTTCGAGCAGCCAGTTCACCGGCGACATCGACGGGTCCAGCATGAGCAGCCACACCACGCTCGCCGCCGACGCGGAGTAGGCGAACGGGAGGGTGAACAGCGTCCGGAACACGCGCATGCCGGGCAGCCGCTGGGCCAGCGGCACCGCGAGCGCCATCGGGAGCACGACCCCGGCCGCGACGACGAAGAGCGTGAAGAACAGGGTGTGGAGCAGGACGGTGCCGAATTCCGGGGTGAACAGCTGCGCGAAGTTCTGCCCGCCCACCGACCGCGAAGGGTTTCCGTTGATGTCGGTGCCTCGCGTGGAAAGGAAGAGCGCCTGCACCAAAGGGAAAAAGACAAAAGTGCCCAAACCGGCCAAAGCTGGAATGCAGAACACCATGCCCAGCAGTATTTCCCGCGGCCGATGACGCTTCCGGTTTCGCGGCCGCGGTGCGGAATCGCCGGCGTTTCCGGACCGGGCGGTCGTGCTGGGCACGGTCCGGAAGCCTGGCCTGGCTCGCTGAACGTCGTCGGTCTCGGCCATGCCGGGAATCTTGCCACTGCCGGGCCGGAGAATGACATTGTTGTAATCGGATCGAGCAGGTGCGCGCGTCAGAGCCTCTTGCGGAGAGCCCGCGTTCGTTCAGTGCAGGGCGCTGCCGGCTTGCCATTGCGGCCAGGACGCGGCCCAGTCGCCGTAGGTGTCCCAAATAGGCAGTGCCGAGCCGCCGGAGTTGGTGATCTCGACGACGTCGCCGAGTCCGAAGCGGTCGTAGAACCACTGGGCGTCGGCCGGGGCGAGGTTCACGCAGCCGTGCGACACGTTGCTGTTTCCTTGCTGTCCGACTGACCACGGTGCGGAGTGGACGAACTCGCCGTCGTTGGAGATCCGCTCGTCGAGGGCGACTTGCTCCCGGTAGTAGCCGGGCTGTCCTTTGCAGACGCCGTAGGTGCAGGAATCCATGATGATGCTGGGCTGCTTGTCAGAGACGACGTGCGTGCCCTCGTGCGTCGGGAAGCCCGGCGAGCCGAGGCTCATCGGCATCGTGTTGACCAGCTGTCCGTTGTGGAAGATCTGCAGCTTCTCCGTCTTGCCGTCGGCCTTGGCGATCCAGGAGTCGTGGATCTTCAGCGTCTCGGCGCGATCGGTCTGCCCGTACACCCCGTTGCCGAGGTTCACGCCGTACACCTTGGCGGTCACGGTGACGGTGCTGCCCGGCTGCCAGTAGTTCTGCGGCCGGTAGTGGACTTCCCGCTTGGACAGCCAGTACCAGCCGCCCGGTTGGGGCGGGTTCGCGTTGACTTGCAACGCTTTCTCGGCGGCGGCCCGGTCAGCGACGTCCTGGTCGAACTTCACCACCAAGGGCTGGCCGACGCCGACGTCCGAGACGTTCGGGGCCGGGATGAACGACGGGAACGCCTGGACCCTGGGCTGAAGGGTGCGCACCGAGCCGGTCTGCTCCAGCGGTGTGCCGCCGGGGGTCGTCGCATCGGCCTTCACCTGGTAGGAAGCGCCGTAGGCGAGCGGTTCGGACGCGGTCCAGGTTCGCTTGTCCGGGGTCGTGCGGCCGGACACCTGCTTGCCGGTCGCGGTATTGGTCACCGTGACGCTCGTCAGCGCCGCGTCGGCCGCGCGCACGACGACCGGAGTGGCCGGGCTCACCGGATCTGTGCTGGCCGGCTCGATGGCGATCGACGCCGCTTTGGCCGGCGCGGCCGACGTGCTCGCGGGTGCGGATTGCCGGTCCGGCGCGGAGGTGCAGGCCGCCGCGCCGAGAGCCACCACGGCCAGGAGTGCCGCAATGCGGTGCCGCCGGGCCGTGTACCGCTGCTGTGCAGTGACTCGTGCCACGACTGCTCCCTCGTTCCGAAACCAACCCGGTTTTCGCTACGAAGAAAGATAGTAGTACGGCCTCGGGTGCGCGGTGCCATGGGCTGATGTACTAATTGCAATAGTAGGCAGGTCGAGTCCGGGCGTGCCCGAACGGCAGGGGCCGGGTGTTCCGAGCCGCGGCACGGGAGGTCGGATCTGTCGCGCCGCCTCCGATCGCGCCAATCGCCGACCCGGCGGCTGCCGACGAGTCGCGGTCGCGGGGGCGTCCGATTTTCTGGCGCCTGCTGGCCGACGGTGTGTCGCAGGCTCCGCCAAGCCGCGACTTAACACTAAGTAAAGTAGTACTATCACACATAGTTGATAGCGCGGCAGGGAGCGTGACGTGGGAAAGAAGGCACACAGGAGCGCGGTCGGCGCGGAAACCGGAAGTGCTTCTGCGACGCGGAAGCCGGCCGGAGCCGCGGCCGGCGGCCCGGCCTCGGCAGGGAAGCAGCAGGCGCACGGCGGTGTCCCTCCTGCCCTCGCCGGTCGGCCAAGGCCGCCGTCGAACGTCCGCGCGCCGGTGCCCGCGAGTGCCGCGGCCGAGGAGGAGCTGCAGGTCGAGCAAAACCGAAGGGAATCCCTGGGGTGTCTTGACCGCGTCACGGCCGATACCGGACCACAAGTCGTAGCGGCGACGTACTGGTTCGACGCCGCGCCGGCCGGGGAGCCTTACTCGGTCGACATCCGCTTCACCGGGGTGCGCGACGACGTGCGCGGCAAGCGCACCGCACAGGACCGGTTCGACGTCGTCGAGCGCGTGGCCGGCGTCTTGCCCGGCAGCGGCCGGATCGGGGTCACGTCGCGGGTCGAGGGGCTGAACCCGGGCGCGTGGCGGGTCACCGCCGGGCCGGCGGCGCGGGGCGGCTCGTCCGGCGTGCGGCTGCCGCGGCGGACCAGTGCGGCGAACAGCCGGTTCGGGGTGCTGGCGCAGGGACCGAAGGTCAGCCTGCTCTCCTGGCCGGTGCTCGTCGGGCTCGGCGCCGTGCTGGCGCTTGTCCTGCAGTCGGTGCTGTCCGCGCGCTGGGGGATGAACTTCGGTGTCGTGCTGGCGGTTTCCGCGATCGGCTGCCTGCTCGGTTTCGTCGGCGGCAAGGTCTGGTACCTCGTGCTGCACCGCAAACATCCGCGGGAGCTGCTCGCCTCGGGCGCGTGCATTCAAGGCTTCCTGCTCGTCGCGCTCGGCGTGGTGGTGGGCGGATCGCTGCTGGCGGGGTATCCCGTCGGGACGGTGCTGGACGCCACGGCTCCGGGGATCTTCCTGGGCATGGCGGTGGGCAGGCCCGGGTGTTTCCTCACCGGGTGCTGTGCGGGCAGGCCGACGACGTCGCGGTGGGGCCTGGTCTCGTCCGACCGCCGCCTGATCGTTCGCCGGTTCCCCGTCCAGCTGGTCGAAGCGGCCGCCGCGCTGGTGATCGGCGTGGTGTCGCTGGTGCTCGTTCTCGCTGCGCAGCCGTCGGTGCACGGCGCGATCTTCGCGGGCGCGCTCGCTGCCTACACCTTCGCCCGGCAGCTGCTGTTCCCGTTGCGCAGCGACCCGCACACCGCCACGGGCCGAGCGGTGACGATGGCAGTGTGCGGGCTGGTCTTGATCGGTGCGGTGGCGGCGCAGGTGCTCGCTTAGCGCGCCGCCCCGTTCAACGCTGCTGGCTGGTGTTGTCCTGGTCGTCCCCGGAGGCGACGAGCTTCTGCGACGGGGCCGCGACGTGCTTGGCCTTGCCGAAGAAGCCGATCTCGCCTTCCGCGTGGAGGCGTTCGACCATGTGCGGGTAGTACAGCTCGAACGCGGGGCGCTCGGAGCGGATGCGGGGCAGTTCGGTGAAGTTGTGCCGCGGCGGCGGGCAGGACGTGGCCCACTCGAGCGAGTTGCCGTAGCCCCACGGGTCGTCGACCGTGACGATCTCGCCGTACCGGTAGCTCTTGAACACGTTCCAGATGAACGGCAGCGTGGACGCGCCGAGGATGTACGCGCCGATCGTGGAGATCGTGTTCAGCGTGGTGAACCCGTCGCTGGCCAGGTAGTCCGCGTAGCGCCGCGGCATGCCTTCCGCGCCCAGCCAGTGCTGGACCAGGAACGTGGTGTGGAAGCCGATGAACGTGGTCCAGAAGTGCCACTTCCCGAGCTTCTCGTCCATCATCCGGCCGGTGATCTTCGGGAACCAGAAGTAGATCCCGGCGAAGGTCGCGAACACGATCGTGCCGTAGAGGACGTAGTGGAAGTGCGCCACCACGAAGTAGCTGTCCGACACCTGGAAATCCAGTGCCGGGGCGGCCAGCAGAACTCCCGAAAGGCCGCCGAAAAGGAAGGTCACCATGAAGCCCATGCAAAAGATCATCGGCGTCTCGAACGTCAGCTGGCCTTTCCACATCGTGCCGATCCAGTTGAAGAACTTCACGCCGGTCGGGACCGCGATGAGGAACGTCATGAAGGAAAAGAAGGGGAGGAGCACGGCTCCGGTGGCGTACATGTGGTGCGCCCACACCGCCACCGACAGGGCGGCGATGGACAGCGTCGCGAAGACGAGCCCCTTGTAGCCGAAGACCGGCTTGCGGCTGAACACGGGAATGATCTCGGAGACGATCCCGAAGAACGGCAGCGCGAGGATATAGACCTCCGGGTGGCCGAAGAACCAGAACAGGTGCTGCCACAGGATCACCCCGCCGTTGGCCGCGTCGAACACGTGGGCGCCGAGCTGACGATCGGCGAGCAGGCCGAACAGGGCCGCGGTGAGGATGGGGAACGCGATCAGGATCAGGATGCTCGTGATCAGGATGTTCCAGGTGAAGATCGGCATCCGGTACATCGTCATGCCCGGCGCGCGCAGGCAGACCACCGTGGTGACCATGTTGACGCCGCCGAGAATCGTGCCAAGGCCGGAGATCAGGAGCCCGGTGATCCACAGGTCGGCGCCGGCTCCCGGCGAGTGGATGGCGTCCGACAGCGGGGTGTAGGCGAACCAGCCGAAGTCGGCCGCGCCTCCGGGGGTGACGAATCCCGACACGACCAGCAGGCTGCCGAACAGGTAGAGCCAGTACGACAGCGCGTTGAGCCGCGGGAACGCCACGTCCGGCGAACCGATCTGCAGCGGCAGGATGAAGTTCGCGAACCCGAACACGCTGGGCGTCGCGTACAGCAGCAGCATGATCGTGCCGTGCATGGTGAACATCTGGTTGTACTGCTCCTGCGACAGGAACTGCTGCCCGGGCTGGGCCAGCTCCGTGCGCATCAGCATCGCCAGCGCGCCGCCGATCATGAAGAAGCCGAACGAGGTGACCAGGTACATCACCCCGATCTGCTTGTGATCCGTCGTCCGGAACAACCGCAGGAGGAGCGACCCGCTGGCCGGCGGAGGGGAGGCCGGCGACGGCCGGATCGCGGCCGGGCTGGGGGTGACGACCATGGACGACTCCGTTCGGCTTGTCCGCGCCGCGCAAGGAACCTCGGCACTGTCTACTATCGCAGATAGTACATTCGCGGCCGATCGGTGCACTCGGAGGTTGTCTCGCACGGCGCGACAAGGTCGGCGACGGGGCGCCGTCGCTGTACTCCGCAAAACGGTGTCGTGAACTTTCGTGCGGCGGACCGCGGTCAGGAGTGCCGGGAAGCAGGTGGACCGCGGCGGCACGGGGTTTGCGCGGGAAGTGTGCTGTCAGTTCGGGTCGGGCGCTCGCCGTGCGGCGACGAGATAGCCGGTGCCGAGCCAGCCGCGGCGGCTCCGGCTCGCGGTGGTCTCCGGATGGCTGCGCCACCGCCGGGTCCATCGCCGGGCGACCTTGTCGAACGGCGGCACCAAGGCGGTGAGGTCGTAGAACACGACGTCCTCGGGGCGCAGTCGCGCGGTGCGCAAGGCCACGCTGAGCCGGCGGGAGGTCAAGGCGCGGATTCCGGATCTGCGCACGCCGTGGCGCCGCTCGGGCCGGATGCCCAGCAGTCGCTCGACTCGGCCCAGCAGGCGTAGTGCCGGCCAGTAGAGGAACCATTCGAAGGCGCGATAAGGGCTCAGCGGGTTGAGCATCGTCACCACGACCAGCCCGCCGGGCCGGGCCACCCGGGCGATCTCGTCCAGCGCGCGGCGCACGTCGACGTACTCGAGGACCCCGGTCGCGAGGACAACGTCGAAGCTCCCGTCCGGGAACGGCAGATCTTCGATGCGTGCCACCGAGAGGCGCAGATCGCGGCGTTGCCCGGTCTGCCGGCCGACGGCATCGATCATGGCCGGGGACCGGTCGCAGGCGGTGATCCGGAAGTCGCCCGGCCGCGCGTCGAGCAGGTGACGGACCAGCATGCCCGGCCCGCAGCCGACATCCAGGAGATCGCCGCCGCGGCATTGTCCGAGCACCTCGTCGACGACATGGAGACGCGAGCGGAAGTACCGGGCAGGCGGGCCCCACCCATCGTGCGAGGCGGCATATCCGGACACCAAGGCGGTATCGGCATAGTGTGCCCCGACGCGATCGTCGCGTGCGTCGTGCCTGGGTTGCCTGGCCTGGCCGCTGGTGCCGCCGAGTGCCATCCTTGCCTCCGTGGTCCGGTTGTCTGGTCGCGAGTGGCCACTACGACGGTTAAGACTATTTGGGATAGTAGATCGTTACAGCGATATCGCTGAATGCCGGGAATGCGCGGATATTCCTTGGTGTCCGCCGGTCGCGGCCGGGCGTCAGCGGAGGCTGGGCGGCAGCGTCGGCTCGATCGTCGACGGTGTCGTGCGTTTCGATTTTGGCTGTCGCGCGGAGATCCTGACGTGTGTACCCTACGGGGGTAATGTAATGCGGTGCGGCGGAACGGTCCGCCGCACCGCATCGGCCAAAGGGAAGGATCCAAGGATGGCGACCACTGTCTTCACGGTGAAGGGCATGACGTGCTCGGGTTGCTCGGCAAAGGTGACGTCTGCGGTTCAGGGCGTCGAGGGCGTGTCGGAGGTCGCCACCGACGTCTCCAGCGGAGAGCTGACCGTGGTGAGCGACGGGCCTGTCGACGCTGCCGTGGTGCGGTCCGCGGTGGCTGAGGCGGGATACGAAGTGGCCTGAGCCGTGGCAACAGGTTCAGGCGGCCGGGTGCGCGTGCGGCAGGGGAGACCCGTGACGGCGTCAGGTTCGAGCCGGATGCGGCAGGCGCTCGCCTCGGACGCTGTCCGCGCTGTGCTGGTCTGCCTGCTGGGCTGTGCGGTGCGCGCACTCAGGAGCAACGTCGAGGGCTCGGCCGCGCGATGCGGTCGCGCGGCTCACTCGCCCGACGGGAAGTCGTAGCGCGACGGCACGTTTTCGCCGGGGCGCGGGCTGCCGTAGAGCACGGCGACCTCGTCGTGGGCGGTGAAGGTGACGGCGGCGGGGTTTCCGTTCTGCTGCTTGCCGTTGACGAACACGCGCACCGTTTTGCCGTTGCCGGCGCGGAGGCCGCCGATGTTGTCCGCGGACAGGCTGAGGTCCCATTCGCTGAACAGTTCGCCGAGGCTGAACCGGCGGGCGACCGGTGATTCGATGTGCACGACGCCGCTGGGGTCGTGCGTGTGCAGCGGGCTGATGCTGGCCCGGTTCTGGTCGATGCCCAGCATCGCCGGCACTTGTGCCGGCCGGCCGTCGACGAGAACGTCGAGATGGGCGTGGATGTGCTCGACGGCGCCTTCTTCGGTGAGCATCGGCAGGCCCGCCGCGCGCGCCGCGGCGGTCGCGTCGGCGGGGGCCGGCCACGGCGGCGAGGTGGCGCGGCCCGCCGCGGTGGTGGCCGGCGGATGGTTCAAGCTGGCAGCCGCCGTGTCGCCCTGGCCGGTTTTGGCCGTGTTCGTCACCGTGACGATGACGACGACCAGCAGTGCGACGACGAGCAGGATGCCGCCGATCAACAAGGGTGTGCTGCGCCCTTGGCCTTTTCGCGCTTGCGTCACGGAATTGCGGGCGGACTTCTTGGCGGTCACGGGTGCTCCTGTGGTCAGAGGGGAACGGAGAATCCGGCGATCGGGCCGCGCAGCCAGGCGATGATCTCGCCCCAGAGGCCGGTGACCAGTGCGATGCCGACGAGGAGGAGAAGCGCGCCGCCGGCCTGCTGGACGCGGCGGATGTGGCGGCGCACCCACGCGGTCGCGTGGACTGCCCAGCGGGCGCCGAGCGCGAGCAGGACGAACGGCAGGCCGAGCCCGACGCAGTAGGCGGTGATCAGCAGCAGGCCGCGGCCGGTGGTCGGCCCGGCTTCGGTTCCGCTGGCGAGCGCGATGACGCCGGCCAGCGTCGGGCCGAGGCACGGCGTCCAGCCCAGGCCGTACACCGCGCCCAGCAGCGGGGCGCCCCAGATTCCGTCGCGCGGCTTGTGCCGGAGCTTCATCCCGCGCTGCAGCGGCGGGAACAGCCCGAGGAAGACCAGGCCCATGGCGATGGTGACGACGCCGCCGAGCCGTTGCAGCATCTCCTCGTTGGCCAGCAACGCATCCGACACTCCGAGCACCGCCATGGTGGTCGCGGCGAACACGACGGTGAACCCCAGGACGAACAGCAGTGCCGCGCCGGCGACCCGCCACCGCCCGGTGGCGGGCGGCAAGTTCCCGTCCGGCCCGGCCGGCGATGGTTCGGTGCCGACGAGGCCGGCGAGATAGCCGAGATACCCGGGCACCAGCGGCAAGCAGCACGGCGACGCGAAGGACACCGCACCGGCGGCCAGGGCGAGGAGCGAGGCCAGGAACAGCGGGCCGGAGACGGCCAGGTCGGTGAGGTTCACGCGCCCGGACCTCCGGACGCGGGTTCGGCGGCCAGCCGCTGGACGACGGGCCGGAGATCGGTGTCCAGCAGAGAAGTGAGGAAGACCGCGGCGACGCGGTGGCGGCGATCGAGCACGATGGTGGACGGCACGACGTTGCGCGGGTATCCCTTCAGCGCCAGCAGCGACCGGCCCGGCGGGTCGTAGATCGACGGGTAGGCGACGTGCCGGTCGCGGACGAAGTCCTGTGGCGCGGTGCGCGGCTCGTCGCGTACGTCGATGCCGAGGAACTGGACGCCGGATGCTTCGGTCTCGTTGTAGACCTGTTGCAGGTGCGGCATTTCCGCACGGCACGGCCCGCACCAGGAGCCCCAGATGTTCAGGACGACCACGTTGCCCGGATATCCGGAGACGCGGAGCTGTTTTCCCGGATCGGCCAGATCGTCCCCGGCCAGTTCCGGGCTGGTGCCGCGGGTCTGCGGCGGGTCGTAGAAGATCGAGGTCCGGCCGCCGGGGGAGACGAACTCGAACGTGCCGCCCCGCGCCACCGCGTCCTTGCCGGCGCTGCACGCGGTGAGCAGCGCCAGTCCGGCGACGGCAAGCGCATGCTTGCGACTGCGCGTTGCGCGCATCGACCCACCTCCTACGTATCTACTCCGTAGGTTAGTAGGTGAGGCGGGTCACGGATGCATCGGGCCCATGTTGCCCATCATCGACCCCATGAGGACGACTGCGAGCACGCCTAACGCGATGAGAACGACAATGGCGACGAGTGCGACGATCAGGACGGTGTTCGGCTTGCGCGCGGTCGAACGAGGCGGCGACGGGCGGGGCAGGTCGCTGGTCAGTGCGGCCAGTTCGCCGGCTGTCTTCGCCTCGTGCGCGCGGGCGGCGCGTTCGGAGAACTCGTCCATGGAGAGGCGGCCCGCGGCGACCTGATGGCTCAGGCGTTCCACGGTCTCCTCTCGGTCTGCGTCAGACGCGCGGATTTTCGGGTCCGCCATTTGTCACGTCCTATCCGGTGATTGCGGCGCAGATGCGGCCGTATGCAGGAAAAGTAGGTCGCGGTGACGGAGCACACGGCAAACAATGCTGCGAGCCAGACCGGCATCAGCGGCCGGTGTGGGCGCGTTCGGCTTTGAGCTGGTCGATTTCCGCTCGCAGCTGCTCGACCTGGTGCGTGCCGTCGTCGCGGTCCTTGTGCTGGCCGCGCGACATCATCCACATCATGAAGCCCATCCCGACCGGGCAAGCCAGTGCTGCGATGCCCAGGAACAGTGACTGCATGAGAACCTCCAGGGCTCGGATCTACGTACTTCGATAGTAGACGATGGTGCGGCCGGGTGCACACCCGTCGATTACGGTGGAATGACAACGGTTTCACGCCTGTCGTGCCATAGTCGGCGGATGGCTACCCGAGTCGAGTGGAGCGTCCGCGACTCGCATCGCCCATGGACGCTCTGCGCTGTCGTGGCGAGTGCCGCGGCGGTCGGCTTGCGCGTAGCGGGGCTTCCGCCAGTCGACGTCCACGGCCCGTTGCACTACCTCGGCGTCATGGACCCGTTGTGCGGCGGGACGCGGGCGGCGTTTCTTCTGCTGTCCGGCGATGCTGCCGGGGCCGCGCGGTACAACCCGATTGTGTTCCCGCTCGCGGCGATCGCGGCCGGTCTGCTGGTTCGCGCGGGAATCGGGGTCGCCTGCCGGCGGTGGCTGGAGATCCGGCTGCCGGCCGGCTGGCGACGAGCGCTGCTGGCCGCGCTCGCGGTGGCGGTCGCGCTTCTGTGGATTCGCCAGCAGGCCGAGGCTGATTTGCTCACGCGCGCTTGGGCGGGCGCAGGGGTCAGCTGAACGACAAGTCGCACACGCCGAGGCCGCTGGCCGCCAGCAGTCCGGTCAGGACGGGACCCGCGGCGGCGGCGAGCGTGACGAGCGTGAGCACGAGGCGGGACTGCCACTGCGCGCGCGGTGCCGCGGGGAGGGTGAGGCGTTCGGCCCGGGCCAGTACGTTCGCGCCGGTGGCGCCCAAGACTCCGGTGGGGAGCGGAGGCTGGCCGGTGAGGGCCAGCAGGCCGTCCAGGAGCGCGTCCGGCCCGTGCCTGCGCACGGCCGCGTCGTCGGCGCACATCTCCAGCGTCCGGGCGACTTCGGCGGCGCCGATCGTGAACAGAGCGGCCCACGGCAGGATCGCCGCCAGGCCGCGGGTGAACGCGAGGATCTGGTGGTGCCGTCCGTCCAGGTGGGCGTGCTCGTGGGCCAGGACGGCGGCGAGGTTCTGCCGGTCGAGGACGTCGAGCGCCGAGCTGGTGACGACGATGGTGCCCGGGCGGCCGGCGACGCAGTAGGCGGCCCGCTCGGTGGCGTCCAGGACGACCGCGTCCACGCCCTCGACCCGGTGGCCGACGATGCGAGCGGCGGAGGCGTGCTCGTGCGTGCGGGCGCGCGCCGTGTGCAGGGCGCGTCCGAGACGGCAGGCCAGCGCGACGAGAGCGGCCGCGGCCGCCGTGGCCAGTGCGATGAGCCCGGCCTGCAGGAATATGCCGTAGCGGCCGGTGGCCACTGCCTGTACGGCGGCGAAACACGTGCTGGCCAGCTGGGCGGGGCGTCCCCAGTCGCCGACGGCCTCGACGGCGAGCGACGCGGCGGCGGCCGCCCACGAGCCCACCACGCTGACCATGACCACCAGCCATGCCAGCACGCTGACCCGGGGAGCGGTTCCGCGGCGGGTCAGCCTGCGCAGGGGGCGGGGCACGAGCACCGCGACGGTGAAGCTGTAGAGCAGGAGGCAGGCGGCGACGCTCATCGGGTGCCTCGCGTCCGCTTCAGCCGCCGCAGCACCTGGCCCAGTTCGGTCGACTCCTGGTCGGTGAGCTGTTCGACCAGGTGTGTGAGCACGGCACCGGGGTCGCCTCCCGCGTCGAGTGCGTCCCGCATCAACCGGGCGCTGTACTCGTCCCGGCTCAAGGTGGCCCAGTAGACGAACGCCTTTCCCCGCCGTTCGCGGGACAGCCAGCCTTTGCCGTGCAGATTGTCCATTGTGGACATAACGGTGGTGTAGGCGATTTCCCGCTCGTGCAGCAGATCCTCGAAGACGGCGCGGACCGTCATCGTTCCGCCGCGGCGCCAGACGCGGTCCATGATCACCGCTTCCAGATCCCCGAATCCGCGCACCCGGCCTCCTCCGCCTTCGTCTCCGGCAATGCCAGGTACTCAGGCTGCGAGGTCTGGTCCCGCCCAGGCACATGACCTGGGCGGCTGCACCCGCAGCGCGCTTGAAGTTCCTGGCATTGGTCTCTCCAGGGTAGCGGGGGCCGCTGCGCGGACCTCACGCCAGCTACGTACTATCTCCGTACGTAGATCGTAGGAGACCGGGAGGCGGCCGTGGGCGAGGTGCTGTTCGGCTCGACGCTGCTCGCGTCGTTCCTCGGCGGCGTAGTAGCGCTGCTCGCGCCCTGCTGCGTGTCGGTCATGCTGCCCGCCTACCTGGCGACCGGGTTCCGGCACCGGGGCGGAGTGGTCCCCGCGACCCTGGTGTTCGGCGCGGGCGTCGCGACGGTCATCCTGCCGATCGGGCTGGGCGCGACGTTCCTGAGCAGCCTGTTGCTCACCCGGCACGTCTGGATCTTCTCGATCGGCGGCGCGCTGATGATCGCCGGCGGGCTCGCGACGCTGGCGGGCTGGAAGCCGCGGCTGCCGATGCCTGGCGGCCGCGCGGTGCGCGAAGGCAGCTTCGGCTCGGCGTACGTGCTCGGTGCCTTCTCCGGTGCGGCCAGCGCCTGCTGCGCGCCGGTGCTGGCCGGGGTGGCGGTGCTGTCCGGCGCGGCCGCGTCGTTCCCGGCGGCGCTGGCGATCGGCGCGTCCTACGTCGCGGGCATGGTGGTGCCGCTGGCGGTCGTGGCGTTGCTGTGGGACAAGCGCCGGGAACACGCGACGCGGCTGCTCACCGACCGCAAGGTGCGCCTGCGGCGTCGAGAGATCGCGCTCGGCACGCTGGTCAGCGGGGCGTTGATGATGCTCATGGGCGTCCTCGCGGCGGTCCTCGCGTTCACCGGGCCGGGCATGAGCGGCGGGTGGCAGGTCGAACTGTCCGCCTGGCTGCAGCACCTGAGCAGCGTCGCGGCCGGCCGGCTGTCCTGGCTTCCCGGATGGGGCCTCGCGGCGCTGCTCGCACTCGGCTTCGCGCTGCTCGTCCGCCGGGTCCTGCGAACGAGATCCGCCGACCGTACTCGACCTTCCGAGGAGAATTCCCGTGAGCAGCAGCGTTAAGACCCGGCGGGCGACGATCATCAGCGTGGCGGCGGCCGCGGTGGTCGCAGTCGTCGTGTTGTTCGTCGTCTACCAGAACTCGCAGAGCAGCAGTTCCGACGCCATCGGCGGCTCCGGGTACCAGCACGTTTCAGGTGCGCCCGGAGCCGGGACGGCGGCACCCGCGTTCACCCTCGCGTCCGACCGCGGCGCCCGGATCAGCCTGGCGGACTTCCGCGGCAAAACCGTGCTGCTGTACTTCCAGGAAGGGCTGTCCTGCCAGCCGTGCTGGGACCAGATCAAAGACCTCGAACAGAACCAGGCCGCGCTCAAGGCGGCGGGCGTCGACAGCGTCGTTTCCATCACCACCGACCCGGCGGAACTCATCGGGCGGAAGGCCTCCGACGAGAAGCTGGCCACTCCGGTGCTGTCCGATCCGGACCTGCGGGTGTCGCGGGCGTACAACGCCAACAAGTACGGCATGATGGGCGAAATGCGCGACGGCCACAGCTTCGTGCTGGTCGGCCCGGACGGCACGATCCGCTGGCGCGCGGACTACGGCGGCGCGCCGGACTACACGATGTTCCTGCCGACCGGGAAAATGCTCACCGACCTGAAGGCGGAGCGCGCCTCGTGACCGACCGGTTCGACATCACCCTGCTGACCCAGGACGACTGCGCCTTCTGCACCGTTGCCCGAGAGGTGCTCGACCGGGTCGGCCGGGAATTCCCGTTGCAGGTCAAAGAGATCCCTCTCGCGACCGACGAAGGCCGCGCACTTGCCACAACGGCGGGCGTCCTGTTCGCGCCGGGAGTCTTGATCGACGGGGAAGCTTTCTCCTACGGTCGGCTGTCGGAGCGGAAACTGCGGCGTGCGCTGGAAAAGCGCCGGATGGACGCATGACCGCCGCTCGCTCCGCACGGCGCGCGGCCGCGCGGGCAGCGGTGCTGCTGGTGCTCTCGTTCGGCACGTTGCTCGCTGCCGTGACCCCGGCCAGCGCGCATCCGACACTGCTGTTCACCGATCCGGCCCCGGACACCGCCGTGCCCACGGCGCCGACTCTGCTCACCTTGGCGTTCAACGAACCCGTGACCGTCGGCCAGCGGGCCGTCACCCTCCTCGACGGCGCAGGCCGGGAGGTCCCGCTCGGTGCGCCGACGCTCGCGCGCGGCGGGCAGAACGTCAGCGCGCGCCCGGCCGGGCCCCTCGCGCCCGGTGCTTACAGCGTGCGCTGGCGGGTCACCGGCTCCGACGGCGACCAGGTCGAGGAGGAATTCCGATTCGCGATCGGCACCGCGGTCACCGGGTCGGGGACGAGCGGCGGCAGCTCGATCTCCTGGCTCGAAGCCGCGCTTCGCTGGTTGCTGTTCGCCGGAGTGGCCGTCGCGCTCGGCGGACTCGTCGGCGAACGATTCGCCGCATCGGCGCGCGCGGAGAATCCGGCGTTGCGCGCGCCGAGGTCTCAGCTGGCGCCCGGGACGCTCGTCGCGCTCGCCGGGGCTGCCGGACTTGTGGCGGTATTGCTCGCCGGAGCCGGGGCGGAGGCGTGGCGCAGCCGGATCGGGCTGTTGCTGCTCGTGGAATCGGCCGGGCTGGTCCTCGCGCTCGTGCTCGGAACTGTCGCGAGTGGACGGTTCCGCCGGGCGAGCGCGCTGCCGCTGCTGGCCGTGGTGGTCGCCGACGGCCTCCGGTCGCACGCGAACCAGGCGATCCCCGGCTGGGGTGCGGCGCTGACCGCCGTGCACTTGGCCGCGGTCGCGGTCTGGGCCGGCACGTTGGTGTACGTGGTGCGGACGGCGTTCGCGTGGCGTACGCGGCGGCCTGCGGTCCGATGGGTGCTGGCCGGATACTTGCGGCTCGCGGGATGGGTGTTCGCCGCGGTGGTCGCGACGGGCGCGCTGAGCGCCGTGGTCCTGATTCCGCTGTCGGACCTCTTCGACACTGCCTACGGCCGGGTCCTGCTGGTCAAGCTCGGTCTCGTCGCGGTCGCCGCCGGAGCCGCGCTGGCCGGCCGGTCCGCGGCGCGCGGGAACCGGCTCGGCGGCGTACGCGCGGTGGCCCGGGTCGAGGCTGTCGTGCTGATCGGCGTGCTCGCGGCGAGCGCGGTCCTGGTCTCCACTCCGCCCGCCGGGTCCCAGCAGTCCGGCCCTCCGCCGGCGAGCGGCCTGGTCGTGCCGCTCGGTGCCCTGGCCGGGCAGATCGGGGTGAGCGCCGCGGCCAGCGACGGCCAGCTCGTCGTGCGCCTGAGCACGCCGCGACGCGGCGACTACTACAGTCCTCAAGCGGCGCAGGACTTCTCGCTCTCCGGCCGGCTCAGCGCCGGCGACTCCGATCTGTCCTTCCGCGGCTGCGGGGAAGGCTGCTTCGTGTCCACTGTGGACTGGAGAGCCGAGGACAACGTCCTGACGCTGAATGCCGGCGCGGCCGGATGGCACGGCGGCGTGGTCAGCCTGATCGTGCCCTGGCCCGCCCGTCCCGGGAACGGCGACCTTTCCCGCGCGGTCGAGAAGCTGCGGTCGGCGGAGAAACTGACGGTCTACGAATCCGTCACGAGCGACACGTCCGCGGCCGCCCCGCCGCCGCAGCGGCTGGACCTGACCGGGTCGTTCTTCGCCGCGCAGGAGCCCTACGCCTCCGGGGTCGCGCCGCTCGCCGCCCGGATCTCCCCGGACGGCCGCCCGGTGCGGCTGGCGCTCGGCTATCCGGCGGCCTCCACCGACGTGGTCCTCGCTCTCGACGGGCAGGGCCGGATCAGCGAGGAAACGCTGTCCGACGACACCCATCTGATCCACCGGCGGTTCGTCTATCCCGGCTGACGCAGCCCGGCGAGGGTGACGGCGACCAGCCGCTCCGCCGCGGCCTTCGACGGCAGGCCGCCGGCGGCGGTGAGCGCGTGGAGGCAGTACGTCGCCAGCTCCGCGGGGTCGACATCGCCGCGGACGTCGCCCGCTGCCGCCGCGTCGGCGAGCAGCTCCCGGAACAGCTCGTGCAGATGCTGCTGGGCGCGGGCGACGTGCTCGTCGGGGTGCAGCAGCGCCGCGAGCTCGGCGCCGTAGGGCTCGTCGTGGTGGTGCTGCACCCGCTCCTGGTGGATGAGGGCGTACGCGAGCAGCACTCGCTCCAGGCGGACCTCCGGCTCCGCCGGTTCGTCCCGGATCGCGACCAGGCGCGCGAAGTGCGCGTCGATCTGCCGCTCGTGCCAGGCGGACAGGATGGCTCCGACGTGGGGGAAGTACTTGTACAGGGTCGCCCGGCCGATGCCCGCCTTCTCGGCGATCTGCGACATCGTCACCGACGCGGCACCGTGCGCGGCGACCAGCGCGGCCGCGGTGTTCAGCGCCGCGTCCCGGACCGCCTGCCGGTGCGCCTCGATCGTGTCGTTCCACAGCTTGGGCACCCCGCGAGAATACACAATGCCAAGGACGAGGCAGAGTGCATTGACAGAGACACTGTGTATCGATAAAACTGGCGGTCTCCTCGAGAAGGGCACGTCGATGACCGGTTCGATTCATCCGCAGTCGCACTCGCCGAGCAGCCCGGACCAGCTCTACGCGTGCAGGCCGCCCTGGGACATCGGCCGGCCGCAGCCGGCGTTTCGCCAGCTCGCCGACGCCGGGGACATCCGGGGCCGGGTCCTCGATGTCGGTTGCGGGACCGGTGAGCACGTGCTGATGGCTGCTTCGCTCGGCCTGGACGCCACGGGGGTCGACCTGGCTGAGACGGCGCTCCGCGCGGCCAAGGAGAAGGCCCGCGCCCGTAGCCTGACGGCCGAGTTCCGCCTCCACGACGCACGCCGTCTCGGCGACCTCGGCCGAACGTTCGACACGGTGCGCGATTGCGGGCTGTTCCACATCTTCGGTGCCGACGACCGCGCCGTCTTCGCCGAGAGTCTTCGCGCCGCGGTGGAACCGGGCGGGCGGTACTTCATGCTGTGCTTCAGCGACCGGGAAACCCGGGGCGACTGGTCGCACGTGCATCGGGTGCGCCGCGACGAGATCGTCGCCGCCTTCGCCGACGGCTGGCGGATCGACGCGATCGAACCGGCCGTCATCGAGATCATTCCCGATCCGGACGGCATTCATGCCTGGCTGTCCGCGCTGACGAGGAGCTGACCGATGCCGGTGTCCGAAGCCCGCATCCGGACCTCGCGTGCGAGCCGGTACCTCGTCCAGCTCTGCCGGCACGCCGAAGCGATGGGCGGGAAGGCGCGTGCACTGCACGGCCGCGGGGTGCGGCCCGAGGTCGGTGCCGTCGAATGGACCGACACGTCCGGGAAGATCGAGTTCAGCTGGGGGCGGTGCACTCTGCGCGCGACCGACGACACGTTGATCGTCCGGCTCGACATCGACGACGAAGACCGGCTGCGCGCGGCCGAAAAAGTCCTTGCCGCCACCCTCGAACGGTTCGGACGGCGGGACGGCCTGCACGTCGGCTGGGACCGCGTCGGCACCGTCGGTCCCGTGTCCGCGAACCCCGGACGCCCGCGGAAACGGCGGACCGCCGTGGCTCTCGCTGTCGCAGTCGTGCTGGCGGTGGCCGCGCACCTGGTGGTCGGCGGGCTCGCGCTGGCGTCCTGGGCATGGACGAGTGTGCTCGCCGACGTCGTGCTGGGCCTGGTCGTCCTGAAGATCGTCGTGGTGGCGGTGCTGTCCCGGCACCGGCTCCGCAACGGCCACGCGCGTCTGCGGGCCCTATACCCCCGACAGCGGGCACGCCGCGACCGCGACGCCGAACAGCAGCGTCGCACCCATCAACACGGGTAGCGAGGTCGCCGCCGTCGCGGCGAAACCGCAGGAAAACGCCTGGCGCAGCCGGCCGGGCGGTGCGATGCCCGCGTCCAGCCGCGCGAGCCGGACGGCCACGCCGTCGCGTGCCATCGCCAGAGACCCGTCCGGCGCACCGTGCCCGGCGACGGCGAGCAATGCCGCGCGCACCGCTTCGGCGCCGTGGCTGCGGACGGCGGCCGCGTCTGCGGTCAGCTCGACCAGTTCGCGGACGGCGCACGGAGCGCGGCGGAACAAGGGAACGAACGGCAGTCCCTGGCCCATCGCCTCGACCCAGCCGATCAGGAGATGGTGCCGGCCGCGGAGATGCGCTTTCTCGTGGGTCAACACGGCGGCCACTTCGCGGGCAGGCAGCTGCCGACGCAGTCCTTCGGTGGCGACGATGACGCCGCGGCCGTGGGCCACGCTGAACGCCAGCGGCCGGTCGTGCTCCAGCCACCAGGTCGCCGGTGCACCGCCTTCGCGGCGTGCCGCGATCCGCAGCAGCCCCAGGTGCTCGCGCCGCGTCCGGGCCCTCCGGCGGGCCATGCGGAGTCCGATCACTGCGAACCGGACAGCGAGAGCAACCAGCAGCAGGGCACCGGCCAGCCCCACGAGTTCCTCGGCCCGCGGAGACGTGCCGTGCGAGATCGCCGCCAGACAGCCGTGGACGGCGGCCACCACGCTCGTCCCGGTGCCGTGGCCGGGAAACAGCAGCAGCGCGATGCCGGACACCGCAGCCGCCAGCACGCCCGCAGTGGCCAGGAGCCACGCGGTGAGCAGGGCGGACGGATCGGTGCGGGTCAGATCAGCGCGGCCGAGCAGCCCGGGAATGGTGCGGCCCGCGAGGAACGCGCCCAGCAGCAACGCGAAGGCGGCCGTCATCGGGGCGGTCGCAGACCCTGCCGGAGCGCCTGGGACTCCTCGGCCGACGCGGAGCGGGCGAAGTGCAGCAGCACCGCCGCCGGGTCGCCGGACTCGTCGAGGACCTCGCGCAGGGACCGCGCGGCGGCGTCCGCGCGGCTGACCGACGGCCGGTAGAGATACGCTTTGCCGACGCGTTCGCGGACCGCCCACTCCTTGCGGTGCAGGTTGTCCAGCACGGTCATCACCGTGGTGTAGGCGAGATCCTTGCCGGTGTCGAGCCGGTCGAGCACGTCGCGCACCTTCACCGGGCCGTCGGCGTCCCACAGGACGTCCATCACCGCCCGCTCCAGCTCACCGAGACCGCGCACCGGACCTCCACGGGCAGCTCGCCACTCACTACTACCAACACTAGTATAGCTGGCCGGTTCCGCGGTCAACGGCCGCCGCCGTGCGGCCGGCGGCGCCCCTGCCGTCACGCGCCCCAATGCCAGGGACTCAGGCCGCGCAGCCCATGCCCGCCGACCGTCCACAAAGGACGTCAGTGCTGTCGGATGCCTGATCTATGACCATGTGGCCGGGTCTTGAGGTCCGTGAGGGGAACCCTGAGGGAATCAGATTCCCTCAGGGTGGCCCTCACGGACGCCTGGCCCCGCCCAGATCCTCCGACCTGGGCAAACCGCACCCGCAGCGCCGCCTTAAGTCCCCAGCATTGGTCACGCGCCCGCCCGAGTCAAAAGACGGGAGAAGTCCGTGAAGGACTCCTTGAGGGAACCAGATTCCCTCAAGGAGTCCTTCACGGACGTCCGCATCGCGCACCGGGCCCGTCCGCGAATCCGGCCGCGACGGGAGCGGTCCAGGCTCTCTTTTCCGCGCCTCCCCGCGGTCTGTGGCCGGGCCTGCTCGTCTTCGGCACCGATGCGGTTTAGTCTTACTGTGGGTAGTAGATGTGCTCCTGCGGCTCTTCGGCCGCAGCCGGTTCGAGTCCGGCGACGAGGTTGAAGGCGCCCGTGAGGTGGTTGAGCGACACCAGTCCGACCACGTCGGCGAGCGTGCGGTCGGTCCAGCCGTGCGCGCGCAGATCGGCGACGTCCTCGTCCGAGATCGAGGCTGGTTCGGCGAGCACGCGCACCGCGTAGGTGAGCAGCGCCGCCTCGCGGGCGTCGGGCGAGGTGGCTTGCCGGGCGAGGGCGATGTCCGCTTCGGACACTCCGGCGGCGCGCGCCGCCTCGGTGTGCGCGGCGAGGCACAGTGCGCAGCCGAGCCATTCCTGGACGGCGAGGGAGATCTTTTCGCTGAGCGCCCGGGGGAGTTTGACCCGTTTGATCGCCCGGGAGAGTTCGAGGTAACCCTGCAGCAGCGCGGGCGAGTGCGCCATCGTCGCGACCATCGCCCCGGGCTCGCCGGTGCGCGCGGTGATCTCGTCGAGCAGTTGCCGGGATTTCTCCGGTGCGGCGGACCTGTCGGGCGGCGTGAGGCGGGTCATGCGGGCTCCTGTCGTCGGGTGCGTTGACTACGGTACCCCCCTAGGGTATAAATGTGCCATGAGCGAGTCACCCGCGGCCGCCGGGCCCCACGGCTACAGCGAAGACAAAGAGGACTATCTCAAGCGGCTGCGCCGGATCGAGGGCCAGATCCGGGGGCTGCAGCGGATGGTCGAGGACGACAAGTACTGCATCGACATCCTGACTCAGGTGTCGGCGGCCACGAAGGCGTTGCAGGCGGTGTCGCTCGGGCTGATGGACGAGCATCTGCACCACTGTGTCGCCGAGGCGATCGCCGAGGGCGGCGCGGCTGCCGATGACAAGATCCGCGAGGCGAGCGACGCCATCGCCCGTCTCGTCCGTTCCTGAAAACCGTTGTCCCAGAAGGAGAATACCGTGAGCGAGCAGACCTACACCGTGACCGGCATGACCTGCGAGCACTGCGTGCGTTCGGTCACCGAGGAGGTCAGCGAGATCGAGGGCGTCACCGATGTCGCTGTCGACCTGCCGACCGGCAAGGTGACTGTGCGCGCAGTCAAGGACATCGACGTCGCGGACGTCCGCGGCGCGGTCGAAGAAGCCGGTTACCAGCTGACCGCCTGAGCGGCGGCTCTCGCGACTGCGGGCCAAGCCCGCGGTGAGGACTGAGGACATGAACACAGCAGCGAAGCTCTCCGCCTACGGTGTGGCGCTTGCTCTGGTCGCCGGCGGCGGCTGGGGCATCGGCACCGCTGTCGGTCCCTTCTCCGGCGCGGCCGGGGTGCACGGCGGCGAGGACGCCGGGCACGGGGACGCTCACAGCGGCACCGTCGCGGAGGCCGCGAACACCGACCAGCCCGGCGGGCTGGCGTCGTCCAGGGGCGGTTACACCCTCACGCCCACCAGCACGACGCTCACCCCCGGCACGACCAGCCCCTTCGCGTTCCGGATCACCGGGCCCGGCGGCGCGGCGGTGACCGCGTTCGACGTCGAGCACGAAAAACGCATGCACTTCATCGTGGTGCGCCGCGATACCACCGGATACCAGCACCTCCACCCGCAGCTCGGCGCGGACGGCGCCTGGACGGTGCCGCTGTCGGTCAAGGAGGCGGGCAGCTATCGGGCATTCGCCGACTTCACCCCGGCCGGCGGGACCGGGACGACGCTCGGCGTGGATCTGGTCGCTCCCGGCGACTTCCGGCCGGTGGCGCATCCCGAATCGAGACTGGCCACTGTGGACGGCTACCAGGTCCGGCTGACCGGAGACCTGGTTCCCGGCCGCGCGTCGAAGGTGACCGCGACGGTCACGCGCAACGGCGCGGAGGTCGTCGACCTGCAGCCCTATCTGGGCGCGTACGGCCATCTGGTGGCGTTGCGGCAGGGCGATCTCGCGTATCTGCACGTCCACCCGGACGGCGCCCCCGGCGACGGGAAGACCGCGGCCGGGCCGGCGGTGACCTTCTTCGCCGAAGTCCCGTCGGCAGGCGGCTACCGGTTGTTCCTGGACTTCCGGCACGGCGGCGCCGTGCACACCGCGGAGTTCACCGTCAGCACCACGGCACAGGGAGGGAACGGGTCATGACCGCCGAAGTGGAGAACCAGCCCGCGACCGGCGAGGTCGAGCTGGCCATCACCGGGATGACGTGCGCGTCGTGCGCGATGCGGATCGAGCGGAAACTGAACAAACTCGACGGGGTCACCGCGACCGTCAATTACGCGACGGAGAAGGCGAAGGTCGTCTACTCCGGCGACGTGGCGCCGGAGCGGCTGGTCGAGCAGGTCGAGGCGGCCGGTTACGGCGCGACCGTGCCCAATGCGGAGAAGGCTGCGAGCGAAGAAGGCGCCGAGGAAGAGGACGCCACCCGCCCGTTGCGGCAGCGGCTGATCGTTTCGACGGTGCTGTCGGTGCCGGTGATCCTGCTCGCGATGGTGCCGGCGTTGCAGTTCACCTATTGGCAGTGGATCTCGCTGGTGCTGGCCGCGCCGGTGATCGTGTGGGGCGCGTTGCCGTTCCACCGTGCCGCGTGGGCGAATCTGCGCCACGGCGCGGCCACCATGGACACGCTGATCTCGATGGGGACCATCGCGGCGTTCCTGTGGTCGCTCTACGCGCTGTTGTTCGGCACCGCCGGGGTGCCGGGCATGACGCACGCGTTCGAGCTGACGGTCCAGCGGATGTCCGGCGACGGCAACATCTACCTCGAGGTCGCGGCCGGGGTGACGACGTTCATTCTCGCCGGCCGCTATTTCGAGGCGAAGTCGAAGCGGCGCGCCGGTGCCGCGCTGCGGGCGCTGCTGGAACTCGGCGCGAAGGACGTCGCGGTGCTGAGGGACGGCCGGGAGCAGCGGATCCCGGTCGAGCAGCTGCGAGTCGGCGACTTGTTCGTCGTGCGGCCGGGGGAGAAGGTCGCCACCGACGGCGTGATCGAGGACGGCAGCTCGGCGGTCGACGCGAGCATGCTGACCGGCGAGAGCGTCCCGGTCGAGGTGGGTCCTGGCGACCCGGTGGTCGGGGCCACGGTGAACGCCGGGGGACGGCTGGTCGTGCGGGCCACCCGGATCGGCTCGGACACCCAGCTCGCCCAGATGGCGAAGCTGGTCGAGGACGCGCAAACCGGCAAGGCGCAGGTGCAGCGGCTGGCGGACCGGGTCTCGGCGGTGTTCGTGCCGATCGTGATCGCGCTCGCCGCCGGGACCTTGGCCTTCTGGCTCGGCGCCGGGGACACCGCTTCGGCGGCGTTCACCGCGGCGGTGGCGGTGCTGATCATCGCCTGCCCGTGCGCGCTGGGCCTGGCGACGCCGACCGCGCTGCTGGTCGGCACCGGCCGCGGCGCGCAGCTCGGGATCCTGATCAAGGGCCCGGAGGTGCTGGAGTCGACGCGGCGGGTGGACACCGTGGTGCTGGACAAGACCGGCACGGTCACCAGCGGGCAGATGGCGCTGGTCGAGGTGCACACCGCGGACGGCGTCGAACCTGACGACGTGCTGCGGCTGGCCGGCGCCCTGGAGGACGCTTCCGAGCATCCGATCGCGAAGGCGATCGCCCGGGGCGCCCGGGAGAAGGTCGGCGAGCTGCCCGCGGTCGAGGACTTCGCCAACGTGGAAGGCCTTGGCGTGCAAGGCGTCGTGGCCGGGGCGGCGGTGCTCGTCGGCCGCACGGCGCTGCTGGCGGAGTGGAGCCAGCACCTGCCCGCCGACCTGGTTTCGGCCAAGGCCGAGGCCGAGCGGCACGGCCGGACCGCGGTCGCGGTCGGATGGGACGGGAAGGCCAGGGCGGTGCTGGTCGTCGCGGACACGGTCAAGCCCACCTCGGCCGAGGCGATCGCCCGCTTGCGGGAGCTCGGCCTGACCCCGGTGCTGCTCACCGGCGACAACGAGGCGGTCGCCCGCTCGGTGGCCGCGGAGGTCGACATCGAGGAGGTCATCGCCGAGGTTCTGCCGAAGGACAAGGTCGACGTCGTCCGGCGGCTGCAGGGCGAGGGCAAGGTCGTGGCGATGGTCGGAGACGGCGTGAACGACGCCGCGGCACTGGCTCAGGCCGACCTGGGCCTGGCCATGGGCACCGGCACCGACGCCGCGATCGAGGCGGCCGACCTCACGCTGGTCCGCGGCGACCTGCGGGCTGCGGTCGACGCGATCCGGTTGTCGCGGCGCACGTTGCAGACGATCAAGGGCAACCTGTTCTGGGCCTTCGCCTACAACGTGGCGGCGCTGCCGCTGGCCGCGGCGGGACTGCTGAACCCGATGATCGCGGGCGCGGCGATGGCGTTCAGCTCGGTGTTCGTGGTGAGCAACAGCCTCCGCCTGCGCGGATTCCGGGCGGTCGGCTGAGCGCAGCGCCCCGGGACTCGCTCCCGTAGTTGTCCGTGAAGGACTCCTTGAGGGAATCAGATTCCCTCAAGGAGTCCTTCACGGACTTTTCGCGACGGGGGCCGCAGCGGACGGCGTCAGGCGAGGGTGAGGAACAGTTTCTCGAGCTGTTCCGCGGTCATCTCGGCCTCGTCGCCGTTGCCGTCGGCGGTGACGCAGTGGCGCAGGCCGCTGGCGATGATTTTGAAGCCGGCCCGGTCGAGGGCACGGGAGACGGCGGCGAGCTGGGTGACGACGTCCTTGCAGTCGCGGCCGTCGTCGATCATCGCGATGACGCCGGCGAGCTGGCCCTGCGCGCGGCGGAGCCGGTTGCGCACTTGGGTGACGGTGTCCTGGTCGCCGATCATGGGGTCCCCTCCCTGGCTGGTTTCACGAAGGCTCACAATACCCCGGCGGGTATATTCCTGGTCAGGAGCCGCGCTTGCGCCACGGCCACGAACGCGGCGGGCGCGGTGGCGAAGGGTGGCCGGGACACCACTGCGCGGCCGGCACGGCGGCTTTGACCTGGCCGACGTGCCGGCCGCAGCCGGCCCAGGTGGTTTTGCCGCAGGTGCGGCACGAGACGGGACGGCACATCAGACCGGTTGTCCCGCCGGCATGGCCGGGGCGCCGCGCCGCGGACGGCGGAGTTCGGCGAATCCGGGGACAGCCGAGGCAGTGCGCAGGGCGTCGAGCAGGGCCTGCCCTTCTGCCGGGGCGGGCAGTTCGGTCAGCACCGGGCCGAAGAAAGCCCGGCCGCCGATCGCGGTGATCGGGCTGCCCGCGGTGTCGCCGAGGGCGTCTTGGCTCGCCTGGTGCGCGGCTCGCACCGCCGGGTCCAGATCGGCGCAATCCGCTTTGGCCGCAAGGTCTTCCGGCAAGCCGACAGCGGTCAGCGCGGTGCGGAGCAGCGCGTTGTCCACCGGCAGCCGCTGCTCGTGGATCCGGCGGCCGAGCGCGACGTGGAACCGGGCGGCGGCGGACCGGTCCTCGATCGCCGCGAGGACGCGGCCGGCGCGCAGCGAATCCTCGATCCGCCGGCGATGCGCCTCGGCCACCTCGGTTCCTTCGTTGAGCACCGCGAGACTCATCGGCCGCATCGGGAACTCCGTCCGCGTGCCGTCGAGCCAGCGGTACGCCAGCCAGGCGAACGGGCAGACCGGATCCCCGTAGAGCACCACGTCGTTCATGCCAGCTCCCGGTCCACGGCGTTCAACGCGGATTCCAGCAGTTCGGCGGCCTCCCCGGCGACTTCGGAGACTCCGGCCGCCGGCGCGACTTCGGCCATGACCGCGGGATTGATCGCCTCGACGACCGTCTCGCCGGCGCCGTTCTCGCGGACGACCACGTTGCAGGGCAGCAGCAATCCGATCTCCCGGGTCGCCTCCAGCGCCCGGTGGGCGAGCGCGGGATTGCAGGCGCCGAGGATGGTGTAGCGCTCCATCCGCTCATCCAGCTTCTCGCGCAGGGTCGCTTGCACGTCGATCTCGGTCAGCACCCCGAACCCCGCTGCGGCCAGCGCGGCCCGCGTCCGCGCCATCACTTCGTCGAAGCCCGCGCCTCGGTAGGTGCGGGACAAACCCAGTTTCACGATTGCTCCTTCCGTTCGGCAGATACCCGGTGGGGTATTGGGCATGCCCCCTAGGGTATCAGTCGACCCGGTGTGGCGCCGAGCGCGAGCACGGTGAGCTGTGTTCAGGCTCGGCGATCGCGGCACGCTGGGACGGCAGGAACCGACGTGGGCAGAGGCCAAGCAGGGGAAGGACTGCCGCTGTCGCGCGGGAGACGTTCGGGCGATCAGGAGCAATGCCAGGAACTTACTAATCCGGCCAAAAGTAGGCCGACCCCGACCGCGGCACGTAACCGTTGCTACGAAAGCCATTCGGCCGTGGCTGTGGTCGGATTAGTAATGATCGGCACAGTAAGGCTGTGCTGCGGACGCGCTTCCGGCGTGTTCCCAGGCTCAGCTGGCTCGATCCGGTCGAGCGCACGTCGCTGTGGGCCCCGGACCCGGGACCACAACCTGGCCTCATGGTGGCAAAGCGGGCATTCCGGCACTGTTGGCGTCCTTTGTGGACTGTCAGTAGGCCGAGATCTCGGAGCCTTAAGTTCCTGGCATGGGCGATCAGGAGCGGAGCGGCGAAGCGGATCGTCCCCGGGACGCGGCAGCAGCCTTGGTCACGAGCAGGACACCAGGCCGGTGAGCACCACCAGTGCGCCCGCGACCAGTGCCGGGGCCAGCAACGCGGTGAGCCCGCCGGTCACGGCGGCGAGGCGGGCGGCCGCCCGGTTGGTGCGGGCCGGTCGTTCCCGGAGCCGGTCGAGCCGGATGGCGGTGTCGCCGCCGGCCATGGCGAGCGCTCGCCATGGCCCGCCGCCGGCGCGGATCGAAAGCAGCGCGGAGCACAACGGCCCGGTGCCGCACTGGGCAGCCGCGGCGTGGTCGGCCGACAGTTCGACGAGCAGCCGCACGGCGGCGGGCAGTTCCCGCATCAGCGGGACGAACCGCACAGTGCGGCCGAGAATGTCCGCGCACGCGGTAAGCAGGTGATGATGGCCGCGGACATGGGCCCGCTCGTGGGCCAGGACGGCGTCGAGTTCCGGTACCGAAAGCCGGGCGGCGAGCCCTTCGCTGGCGACGATCATCGCGCGCCGCCCGCCGAGGCTGTAGGCGACCGGCTCGTCGTGCGGCAGCCACAGCGTCGGCACGGACCGGGAGCCGGCCGAGCCGCACAACCGCAGGGCGGCCAGGTGGCGGCGGTACTGGCGATTGCGGCTCCGGCGCCGCCCGGCCGAGGCCACCGCCAGCCGGACGGCTCCGGCGAGGGCGAAGGCTCCCGCGCTCGCGCCGACGACCGGGTCCAGCAGCGGCACTTCGCCGTGGCTGAGCGCGGCCCAGCAGTCGTGCAGCGCCCGCAGCACCGCGTCGGCCGGGCCGTGCCCGGGCAGCACGAGCAGCAGCACTCCCGCGACAGCGCCCGCCAGGACCCCGGCGGCGCTCAGCAGCCACCAGGCGATCGCGGTGCCGGGAGAGATCCGGCCTGCGGCCAGCCTGCTCAGCGGGCGTGGCGACCACCAGCCCACGAACACGGCCCCGAGCAGGAGCGCCGCCGCGACGATCACCGCTTCCGCGACTTCCGGCGCAGCGCCCGGCGGAGGATGTCCGACTCCTCCTCGGACGCCGTCTGGACGAAGTGCAGCAGGACCGATTCCCGGTCCTCGGTGGAGTCCAGCAGATCGCGCACCGTCTGCGCGGTCGCCTCCTCGCGGGAGGCGGTCGCCTGGTAGTGGTACGCGCGGTTCCGCATCTCGCGCTCGACCCAGCCCTTGCGGTGCAGGTTGTCCAGCACCGTCATCACCGTGGTGTACGCGAGATCGCGGTGCTGGTTGAGCTCGTCGAGCACTTCCCGGACCCGCATGGGTTCCGCCGCGTTCCAGAGCACGTCCATCACCGACGCCTCGAGCTCGCCCAGTTTCAGCATGGCACCTCCGGGGATCAGGATACTTGCTCCGCCGGGATCACCCGACGATGCGCCGTGCTCCCATCAGGTGCCCGTCCCCGCGGATCGGCCGCACGTCGACCAGCTGGCCCTCGGTGGGCGCGTCGACCATCTTGCCGTTGCCGACGTACATGCCCACGTGATGGATCGCGCCGGCGCTGCCGGAACCGTCGTCGTAGAACAGCAGATCGCCCGCGACGAGCTGGTCCAGCGGCACGGCTTTGCCTGAGGTGAACTGCTGCCGGCTCGTCCGGGGCAAGGTGATCCCGGCTTGTTTGTACGCCCACGAGGTCAGCCCGGAGCAGTCGAACTGGCTCGGGCCGGTGGCGCCCCACTGGTATTCGGAACCGCGTTTGGACAGCGCCGCCTGCAGCGCGTCGTTCGCCGCGCCTGGAGGACCGAGATAGGAACCGCTGTCCTGCACCTGTCCCAGCTTCGTGCGGGCGGCCGAGGGCAGCTGCGCCAGCGCCTTGCGCACCTCGCCGATCTGCTTGTCGAGATCCGTCTTGCGTCCCTGGACTTCTTCCAGCGCGGTGGCGGCGTCGTTCGCGGCCAGCTGCGCCGATTTCTGCGCCTTCTCCGCGGCGGCCTTCGCGTTGTTCGCGGAGGCGACCGCGCGCTGCAGGCCGGTCAGTGTTTCGTTCTTCCGCTCCGCGAGCAGGGAGAGGATGGAGGCGCGATCGAGGAACTCCTGCCGGTTGCTGCTGTCGAGAAGCAGGGCTGTGTTGCTCAATTGGCCGCCTTCGAGCGCGGCGTTCGCGACCTGGTTCGCTTGCGGACGGAGCCGGTCGATCGCCGCCTGCGCGCCGACGACCTCGCCGTTGGCCTTGGCCACGGCCGCGTCGGCCGCGGCACGGTCGTTCTGCCGGGCGGTGAGCGACTCCTGTGCGCCCAGGAGGTCCTCGTCGGCCTTGGCCGCTTGTGCGCCGAGTTCCTGGTAGCGCTGCATCGGATCCTGGCTGCCGCCCGGGGGCGGCGCGGCCTGCGCCGCCGCGGGCAGGGTGGCCAATCCCAGGACGACGAGTGCGGCGGTGGCGGCTATCGGATGTCGGAAGGCACGACGCCGTTGCGGTGTCACGGGTGCTGAATCTCCTGTCGTGGGGACCTGCGTTCGGGGTGGACCGCCCCGCCGGCCCGCGGTCACATTAAGGTAACGCGCGGATCTTGTCCACTATCGCATCTAGTACTAGCGAAGCAGTTGTCGGAATCCGGTGAACAGGAAGGAAAACGTTCGTGCGGGAACGCACGAACCCGGGAGTAGACCCGGAGAACGGCAAAGCGGTGCGCCGGGGCCACGGCGGCCGTGGCCCCGGCGGCCCGGGTCAGCCCTGCGAGAGCAGCCCCTGCATTTCGGTGATCTCGGCCTGCTGGCCGTCGATGATCTTCTGCGCGAGCGCCTTGGCGTCGGCGTTGCCGCCCTTGGCCAGTTCCGTCTTGGCCATGTCGACCGCGCCCTGGTGGTGCTTGATCATCATGCCGAGCCACATCTTGTCGAACTCGGCGCCCTTCATCGTGTCGAGCTTGGCCATGTCCGCGTCGGACATCATGCCCGGCATCGACCCGCCCGGCATCGGCATCGAGGACGACGAGCCCATCCCCGGCATCGACGACATCCCCGGCATGTTGTGGTCGCTCATGCCCGGCATGGCCGAAGCGGAGGAAGAAGCGGCGCCCCACGCGGTGAGCCAGCCTTGCATCTGCTGGATCTCCGGGTCCTGAGCTTTGTCGATCCGGCCGGCGAGGTCGACGACCTTCGGGTTGGTGCTGCGCGAGGACACCATCTTCGCCATGTCCAGTGCCTGCTTGTGGTGCGGGATCATCTGCTGGGCGAAAGCGACGTCGTCGTTGTTGTGGCCCGCGGCCTGCTGGTTCGACGCGGGCGCGGGGGCGGACGACGAGCCCATCTGCATGCCGGACGGCTGATCGCCGCTGTTGCAGGCGCTGAGCGCGAGGGCCGACGCCACCGCGATGCCGCTGATCACCAGAGTTTTGCGCACGACAAATCCTTCTCTCGAAAAGTGATTGCTGAAATGACCGGTGGGGACCAGGCAGGCCCGGCCGGTCAGGTCCGCAGCACGCAGAGAGAAGCAAGGACCAGGCGGCCGCGTCTGTCCGGCGGCCGCCCGGGGACGGGCGAGCCGCGCGGACCGGCGGGGACCGGGAGCTTCGCGGCGGAATGCCTGCGGAAAGCCAGCAGCGCGAGCACCAGTGCGCCGACCGCGTACAGCACGGCGAGACAGAGGTGCAGCATCGTGTGCGCGCCGCCCGGCGTGCCGGGGTGTTCCTCGCCCGAGCCGGTGGGGGCCGCGTCTGCCATCGCGATGGGCGCGTCCGCCATCGCGGCGGGCACGGCGGCCGGGGCCATCGCGTGCGCGGAACCGCCGGGGAGGCTGATGTGGTGCATGGCGGCGATGCACAGCGCCAGCGCACCCAGCAGAAGGATCTGCCGGATGCCGCCGAGCCGGTTCGCCGCCATGCCCCCACCGTACTCAGGCACCGGGCCGCCGACGCTGCCGAGCCCGTCCGAGTGCTATGTCACCCAGTACGAGCGGGGGTAGTCGGCGGCCCGTGTTCAGGCCGCCGGGGCGAGCCGGTTCGCCGCGCCGAGGCTCCGGATCGCCCACGCGCAGGCTGCCCCGAGCAGGGCCAGGATCAACCACGGCGCGGCGGGCACCCCGGCGTCCCGGGCCAGGTCCAGCACGGTCCCGGTGAAGAGGTTGCCGAGCAGGATCCCGACTCCCACCACCGTGTTGTACAGCCCGTAGTGGGTGGCGACGAGCCGATTGCCCGACAGCGCGACGATGGTGTCCATTTCGAACGGGAACACCACCAGCGTGCCCAAAGCCAGCAGCGCCGCGGAGAGGATCAGCGGGACCCAGGTCAGGACTGCGGGGCCGCCGGCGGCACCGGCGGTCAGCGCGGGCGGCAGGAACGCCGCGGCCATCAGCAGCAGGCCGGTGGCGAGGCAGCGGCCCGGGCTCCACCGTTCGCGGCACCAGGCGGTGATCCGGAGCTGCCCGGCGATCGCGAGGGCGCCGGACAGTCCGAAAAGGATCGCGACCAAGGCGGTGCCGGAGAAACCGGGGCCGGCGATCCGGCGCGCCTCGAGCGGCAGCGCGAGGTACACCTGGAACGACAGCACGTACGAGCCGATCATGGCGAGCGAGAACAGCACGAACGAGCGGTTCCGGAACACCCCGGCCCAGTCTTGCCGGATCGAGCGCGGCTGCGCGGGACGCTCGGCCGAGTGCGCCGGCAGCGCGCGGATCTGCAGGACCGTGAGCACCGCGAACACCGCGGCCGCGGTCAGGCAGGTCACCTTGAACGCCACGCTGGTCAAGACGAGCCCGACGACCGGGCCCAGCAGGATGCCGGTCTGGTAGAAGACGTTGAACAGCGCGAACGCCTCGACCCGCCGCTCGCCCGCGTCCGCCGCCAGGTAGGCGCGCACGGCCGGGTTGAACAGCGCACCGGCGAACCCGGTGGCGGCCGAGGCGATGATCAGCGCCGGGACCGAATCGACCAGGCCCAGCAGGGCGAACCCGCCGGTGCGCAGCGCGCAGCCGGCGATGATGAGCGGCTTGTAGCCCAGCCGGTCGGCCAGCGTGCCGCCGATCAGGAACATGCCCTGCTGGGAGAAGTTGCGCACGCCCATCACCAGCCCGACGACCCAGCCGGCCAGCGCGAGGTCCGCCGACAGGTGCGAGGCCAGATACGGCATCAGCATGTAGAAGCCGAGGTTGATGGTGAGCTGGTTGAGCATGAGCAGCCGGGAAGGCCGGTCGAAGGACCGGTACCGGGTGATGAGCGAGGTCACCGGACCACCGCCAGGGTCGGGTCGACGACGTGCGTGCACCGGGTCCAGCGCTGCACGACCCGGTCGGCGGGAGCGCCGATGCGGTCGGGTTCCGCGGCGGGCGGCGCGTCGAGGAGACCGTGCTGCCGGCAGTAGTCGTCGTTGTAGACGGTGTCGAAGTACCGGTTCGGTCCGTCCGGGAAGACGGCGGCGATCCGGGCGTCGGCGGGTTCGGTGCGGGCCAGCCATCCGGCGACGTGCGCGACCGCGCCTACGCTCCAGCCGCCGGTGGCGTGGTGGGACGCGGCGAGCCGGCGGCAGGTCCAGGCCGCTTCCGCGGGGGAGACCCAGTGGACCTCGTCGAACCCCGCGTAGTCGACGTTGCGCGGGTAGATGCTGGAGCCGAGCCCGCGCATGAGCCGGGGTGCCGCGGGCTGGCCGAAGATGGTCGAGCCCACCGTGTCCACGCCGACGACCTTCAGGTGCGGGAAGTATTCCCGCAGCACCCGCGAGACCCCGGCGGAGTGGCCGCCGGTGCCGACCGAGCAGACGAGCACGTCGACCCGGCCGAGCTGGGCGACCAGTTCCAGGGCGAGCGGCGCGTAGGCCGCGACGTTGTCCGGGTTGTGGTACTGGTCCGGGCAGTAGGCTCCCGGCCGCTCGGCGAGCAGCCGGCGCACCCGTTCGCGGCGGGCTTCCTGCCAGCCGCCGGTCGGGTGCGGTTCGGTCACGAGCTCGACCCGGGCGCCGTAGGCGGACAGCATCCGGTGCACGATCGGCTCCAGGCCTGGATCGGTCACCACCGTCACAGGGTGGCCGTGCACGATGCCTGCCAGTGCGAGCCCGAGGCCCAGCGTGCCGCTCGTCGATTCGACGATCGGGGCTCCGGGGGCCAGTTCGCCGCGGGCACGGGCCTGCTCGACCATGTGCAGTGCGGGCCGGTCTTTCATGCCGCCGGGGTTGAATCCTTCGAGCTTGGCCCAGAAGCCGCGTCCCGCGGAGGCGAAGGGCTGATCGACCCAGAGCACCGGGGTGTTGCCGACCGCGCGGGCCGGGCTGTGGCACCGCGCGGCGGCGGTGAGCAGTTGAGGGGGAGAATTCGTTGCGGCAGGGGGCAAGACGGTTTCCATCGAGTCTCTTTTCGCGTGAGTGCCGCGGGCGCGGCGGAACGGGGTGACGGCAGGGGTTCCGGCGCCCGTCAGATCCGCGAGACGCAGAGCTCGATCAGAAGTGCCGAGCCGGGGGATCCCCGGGGCGGCGGCCGTGCGGCCCATGGGCGCGACAGCGGGCGCGCCCCGGGCACCAGGCAGGCCGCGGCTGCCGTGGTGAGCACGGCCAGCCACAGGAAGTCGTTGGCGCTGCGAAGGAATCGGCAGAGCGTGTCGCTGCCGTCGTGGCCGTGGTGCCCTGATCCGCATCCCGGGTCGCTCGGCACCGCCGCGGTGTCGTTCGCGGCCGCGGCGTGCACGACGGCGGACCCGGCGTGGCCGGTCTCGCAGCAGGGTTGCGCGTGCAGGACCAGGAAACCGAACAGCACAGCGAAGACGGCCAGGGCGCGCCAGCCGGCGCGACGCTTCGTGGCGGAATGACACCTCACAGTCAGCGGACCGTATCAGCGATGATCTTGTGCTCGCCACGTTCTGCGGCTGCGATCACCTTGCCATGACTGCGGATTCACTCGTTTGATATGACTACTACGTACGGTAGTTGAAATCCGCGTGACGGGAATCCGACGAACGGCCGGAGCCGGTCGGGTCAGCGGCTGTCCGCCGACCGGCGCACGCGGCTACTACTCTACTAAGTAGAGAAGTAGAAATCGGCCCCCTTGCGACTTTCGTAGCTGTGCCACCGGATCACGCCGGGCTACTTTCATGCGCACTGTCCGCACTCCCGGACGGGTCCCCACGGAAATCGCAAGGAGTTTGCCATGCGCAAATGGCGGCTGCTTTTCCTCACGTCGTTCGCGGTCGCGGCTCTCGCGGCCACTACGGCGGAGGCGTCGGCAAGCAACAGCTGGAACGGATACCACTGGGCTCGCTCGTCCACCTCCAGCACGGTGCGCCTGACCGTGCTCGACAGCGTCACGTCGAGCTGGGACGCCAACCTCAGCAAGGCCAATGCCGACTGGAACCGGTCACCGGTGTTCGAGAACACCCTTTCCACGAGCGACAGCAGCGCGACGACCCGGCGCAGCTGCCCCGCGGCGGCCGGGAAAGTCCGGGTGTGCAACTACACCTACGGCAGCACCGGCTGGCTCGGCGTCGCCGAAATCGATTTGTCGAGCGGCACCCACATCGCGTGGGGAACCACGAAGGTCAACGATTCCTATTCGATGGGGACTTACGCCAAACAGCACGTGATTTGCCAGGAGGTGGGCCACGACTTCGGCCTGGACCACCAGTTCACCAACGCGGGTTCGTGCATGGACTACGCCGGGCAGAGCGACCCGGCCTACGTTTCCCCCAATTCGCACGACTACAGCGAACTGCTCTCGATTTACAACCACGGAGACGGTTCGGCCGCGGCCTCGAACGGCTCGCAGTCGAAGATCGTCGCCGGGGGCGTCGTGACCTCGATCTTCTGGAAGGACTGACCGTCGCGCACCGGCCGGCCCGGCACCTCCGGGGCGGCCGGTGTCCCCTTGTGCGAGGAGATTCCATGAAACCAGCGGTGCCGACAGCTTTTCTGGGAATGCTCGCGGTCGTGGCGGGCGGCTGCAGCTCGGCGGCTCCCCGGGGCGACTCCATTCCTTCGCATCAGCCGTCCGCGGTCAAGGTCCCGTCCGGGACGGTCGACATCGTCGTGGCGGAGCCGGCCAGCCGTGCGGGCCGCGCCGTCCGCTATTTCCGGCTTGAAGACGGCCAGGGAAAAGCGGTGCTGGAGCGTGAATTCCGGACCGCTCCGGCGGAGTTGTCCGCGCCGTTGGCGGTCGGCCGCTACCGGGTGGTCACTTGGACCAGGGACTGCACCGGCGCCTGCCGGGATGCCGTGGACGCGAACCTCGGCCGGGCAGCCGGCATTTGCGGAACCCGTATTACCGTCCCGAATGAAGCGGTGACACGGGTTTCCGTCAGTGCACCGTCCGGTGTGGACTGTTCGATGCGGACAGGCTAGGGCGTCGCGGGTGTGCGGCCGGACTGGCCGAGCAGGACCACGAGCACCGAAACCAGCGCGGATACGGCCACGACTCCGCCGACCAGTTCGGCCGACCAGCGAATACCGTAGGACAGTTGCACCGCCGCCAGCACCCCGGACCACAACAGGACCGGGACGATTCCCGCAGCCGCCAGTGATTGTGCGCGGCGCGACGCTCCCGCTCGTCGTACGCCGTAGAGAGCGGCATCGGCTGCGAGCCCGGCGACAGCGGCGGCGAGAACGACCCGCCCGCCGGTGAAGCCGAAGTCGACGAGCGTGGACGCGAGAACCGCGTGCGCGGTCAGGAACACCGTGGTGGCGCCGAACGGCAGCTTCCACGTCCGGGCGAGGTAGGCCAGCGGCGCGACGACTACGAGGGAGGTCAGCACGTAGCTGCCCAGTCCGGCCTCTGCCCTGGTCTCCGCCGCGATGTGGGCCGGGTGCCCTCGGGGAAGTGCCCGACCGTGTAGACCGGGGCATCGCTGAAGAATCCGGACAGGAAGCTCAACGCGAACGCCGCGACCGCCGACAATGCCAGCAGCGCCAGCACTGTCGCCGCCAGCGACGGTTCGCCTTTCACCCGAGCCGACAGGACCGGCCCCGCCAACAGGAACCCGGCACCGGCGAACAACAGCAGATGCGACGGGCTCAGCAACGCGTCGATCCCGGCCTCGATGCCGAACACCTCGTGCCACGCGAGATCGGCCGCGCCTCCCGCGGCGAAGATCCCGGCGCCCACGAGCGGCCAGCCGTATCCCGCCGGAGGGGCGAGGACCGCCCGCCAGGGCGGCGCCGTTCCGCGCCGCCGCCAGCCCATCGCCAGCAACCAGAGGCCGAGCAGGAGCAGGCCGCCGTAGAGCAGTCCGTGCCACGGCGTGAAGAACGAATCCGGCAGGCCCAGCCAGTGCGCCCGCCCGTCGAGGAACACCGCGACGACGAGCCACAGGCCCAGCAGCGCGGCTCCGATGTCCTCCCAGCGGGCGCTGAACGCGCGACCGGCAGGGGCGAGGCCGGACCGGCTCGCGGTCGTTGCTGCTTCCCGATGCGTGACCATCACGTCCTCCTATACCGGGCAGGGGTATCGAATAACCTGAAGATATACCCCGTGGGGGTATTAGGCAAGCGTGAGGTGCGCTGCCGCGGCGAGCGGGGGACATCGGTACGGCGCGGACGATCTGTCCGGGTGGCGGTCATCCTGTGTGCCAAAGAGGCTGGGCTCGGCCTGCTGTGGCAGCGCGCGGAAATTCGGCGCCGGATGGTCGGTTCGCGGGCGTCACTGGACCTGATCGAGTGCGCTTTGGGCTGCGATCACGAGGATTTCATGCGGCGCGCCCGTTTTCGTGCGGTCGCGGCAGGCGGTCCTGGGATCGAGGCGGGCACGGACGCGGGCCTCGGAGGAACGAGGCCCGCGTCCGCGTTACGCGCCGGCCGAGGGGGAGGGTCCGGCGCGGCCGCGAGACAGCATGCGGGAAGCTCGCGACATAACCGACATACTAGGAAACTTAGTAATTGATGGCAAGGCGGGATTCCGGAAGGCTCCTCGCGTACTACGATCTCGCTTAGTAGAGGTGGCTGGTGCGAGGAGTTGTGACATGCCGAAGGTGTCGACGAGAGGGCGCGACCGCCGCGCGAGGCAGCGCGCGCTCGAGGCCGGGGTCCGCCGCGCGGCGGTCAAGCCCGAGAAGGCCGGCTACACCGGCGCGTACCGGAAATGGCTCGTCGTGCGGGTCGCGGGTTTCGTGCTGATGGGGGTCGGGGTCGTGATGGCGATCGTCCACATCGGAGCGCACCTGGGGAAGTTCTCCTTGCTGCCGACGGTGGGCTTGCAGGACCTGCTGATCGGCTGGCCGATGGCGGGCGTGCTGTTCCTCATCGGCGGGGTGTTCGCGGGCCGGCGGTTTCGCGCCTGACCGTCCTGCGCCGCAGGAGCACCGCGCCGAGCAGGGCTCCGGCGAGCGCGCCCGCGACATTGGCGAGCACGTCGGCGAGGCTGCACCACCGGCCGGGGATCTGCGATTGGGCCAGTTCGATCGCGGGCGGCAGCGTGAGGGCGAGCACGACTGCGGGTACGGTGCGGCCGACGGTGAGCACTGCCGAGGCGGTCAGCGGCAGGAGAAGGAGCAGGTTGAGCACGTTGCCGGCGATCCCGCCGCCAGAGTTCAGCACCGTGCCCACGAGGTCGGGGAAGTCCTCGGGCAGGCAGGCGTGCAGGCCGTTGGTGTGCCGCTCGCTGCCGGGTGGCAGAGTGAGCGCGAGAACCGCGGACAACAGCACGACGGTGATCAGGATGCCGCGCGCGGGCCACTCGGTCCGCTTGGCCAGCGGCCGGGCCGCGGAGAGGCCGACGAGTGCGCCGAGGGCCAGTACGGCAATGGTCCAGGCGGACACGGGCACGACGGCGCCGAATACCAGCACGGCTGCTCCTCGCTGCAGTCCGGCGGGGAAGCCGGGCGGGACACGGGAGCCGACATAATACTAAGTGAAATAGTATCAACGGGGTGAGTTCATTGCGTCTACCATGCTGCGGAACGGATCCGGTGCGGTCCTGGGAACCGGCGTGACCGAGACAGCGGAGGAAGCCGCTCCGGTCCGGACGAGGTCGCGGGTGCGGCTGCACCCGGTGCTGGTGGCCGTCCCGATCGGATGCTGGTTCGCGAGCACGGTGCTGGACCTGGCGGCGCGCTCGCACGATCCACGGGAATTCACCACCGCGGCAACGTGGCTGGTCGGGATCGGGCTGCTCGGCGCAGCGGTCGCCGGGTTCGCGGGATTTGTCGACGGGTTGCCGATCCGCTCGGGCACTGCCGCCTACCGGCGCCTGCTGGTGCACCTGAGCCTGGCGATGGCGCTCATCCTGGCGTACCTGGTCGAGTACGTGCTCCGGCTGGGCGCTCCGCCCGACCGGGCGATCCCGGCGGGCGTGCTGGTTTACGCGCTCGCCAACGCGGCGGCGCTCGTGGCGACCGTGGTGTGGGGCGCGCTGGTCGCGCACCGGCTCGGGACTGCGCTGCCGGATGGTGGCGGCGAAGGCTGACACGGATCGGACCGCCAGACGGCATCGGTAGTTCGTGGGTGAGCACCCGGACGTGAAGCGCGAGGCGGCGAGGTGCGGGCGGTTGCCGAGGCGGCGATCCGTGCAGCAGCAGAGGCAGGACAACCCGGCCGACCTGATCAACGTCGCGTGGAGGAGCTGGTGCGGCCTGCTGAGGGTCGCCGGGGCACGTGACGCCGGACGCGATGGCAGCCGTGCTCCGCACGGATGTCAACCCGCGGTTCACTACGATGGTCGCGGCCCGGGCTGACGGGCCGAGTGTGCCTGCCTGGATCGCGGCCCGGTGGCGGACCCGGCCGCGCGGCGTAGCGAGTTCGATCGGACGAAGACCTGGGCGCAGGCGACCACGCTGGGCAAGTTCCAAGGCACGACTGGCGGATTTGCAGGCACCGCACGCGATCGGCCCGGCCGGGCTGTGGTTGGAGGGGCGTGCTGCCGGGGAATGTCGTGCGCTTCGCCGGTGAGGCAAGGATGGCTGCGTCGACATGTGCGAGACCGGCGACTCGAAGTGGGTGACGTTGCTGATCAGCCCGCTGCACAGTAGCGGATCGAGGAGAGTCGCGGTGATTGCCATGTTCTGAAGCACATGGCTGGGACTGTGCGAGCGAGCAGCGGAACGGCTGGCGGCGCTTCAGGACGAGCGGCGGAAGCTGAGTGGCTGGGCGGCGCAGCTGTCTGCGGCGTTCGAGCGGTGTCGGCCTACCACGGCAACAACTAACTGCCCTCGCTGGAGGGGATCTGCCGCTCGCGCCGCCGGTCGCTGTTCACCCTGGTCGACGTTCGATCTTGAGGGTCGAGGTCGAGTTCACGAATTTGGTGGGCTGTGATCCGATCTTGATCTCGCGGGATCACGGTGCCGAGTCCCTCGTGGTGCCATCGGTGGCGCGGAGACTGGCCAGAACCAGCACAGCGCCGCCGACGGTGATGAAGACATCGGCGAGGTTGAATGTGGGGAACCAGCCGGTGTGCAGGTAGTCGGTCACGACCCCGTCGGCGGCCCGGTCGGCGAGGTTGGCGATCGCCCCGGCCAGCACCGCGGCCAGCCCCAGCCGTACAGCCAGGTTCGCCGTGCGTGCTTTGCGCCAGGCGAACACCGCGAGCCCGGCGACGATCAACCCGGTGACACCGAGCACCACCCAACCGGGCAGGGTGTCGCCGAGGCTGAACGCCACCCCGGAGTTGAACGTCAGCCGCAGCTGAATCACCCCGAGATCGGCCGACGTCCCGTCAGCCAAGGCCCCGCTCGCCCAGGCTTTCAGGCCGAGGTCGAGCGCGGCCAGCAGCGCGGCGGTGGCCGCCAGCGCGACCCGTGCTCGGGTCACTCTGGCCGTGCGAGTGGGTTGACCGGTCGTCACGAGGACACCCCGACCGCGGCGGACATCGACGCCGTCTGCCTGCGACCTCCTGTGATCTGCAGGGACTTGGTGCGGCCGGCGCGGACGCCGTTGGCGATGACGACGACCTCGGCCAACTCATGCACCAGTACCACCGCGGCCAAGCCGACCACGCCGAACAACGCCAGCGGGATCAACACGGTGATCAACCCGAGGGACAGGCCGACGTTCTGCAGCATGATCCGCCGGGCGCGGCGGGCGTGGGTGAACGCCTGCGGCAGGTGCCGCAGGTCCTCGCCCATGAGCGCGACGTCAGCGGTCTCGATCGCCACGTCGGTGCCCAT
>NZ_JACJHR010000139.1 GCF_014174495.1 Amycolatopsis echigonensis | reverse complement strand
TGTGGTGTGGCTCTGGCCACCGCGTGACCGCGTTACCCGGGTGGCGACACCCGTTCCCGAACCTGTCGGACGAGTCGTGGTGGAGGTGGGTCGATGAGCCTGCGAGTTGAACGCGAGAAGAAGACTGACGACGAGGAGGCGACCGTGAAGACCTCGAGCCCCAGCACGATCGAAGACGAGGAAGCCGACGTCGCCGACCTCCCGGACGGCCGCGACGAGGCGGAAGAACCGGCTGAAAGCAACACCGCAGACGACTCGTCCGAATCGGACGACGGCGACGACGAGCCGAAGGAGGACGCCGAAGCCGGGCCGGAGAAACCGAAGACCGGTCTGAAGGACGTCATCCGGGCCAAACTGCCGAAAACCCGCAAGGTGCGCGTCATCCTGCTCGTGGTCCTGCTGCTCCTGGTCGGTGGCGGGGTAGGCGGCTACGTCTGGTACGACTCCCAGCGGCTGCCGGACGACGCGGCCTTCCGCGTCGCGGGCCGAACCGTCACCGCCGACCAGCTCAGCGGTGTCCTCGAGACCTGGCGGGCCATGTACGGGGTCCAGCCACCGCAGGACGAAGCGACCCTCGGCAAGTTCCGCAAGGACTCCGCCAAGGCGTACGCGGTGAGCTTGATCCTGCAGAAAGCCGCGCAGGACCGCGGGATCGTGATCGGTGACAAGGTGGCGCAGGACGCCCTGGCCAGGTTGATCTCGCAGCAGCTCGGCGAGGGGACGGAAGCCCACGACAAGTTCGTCCAGCAGCTGGGCAACGTCGGCACGTCCGAACCGGCCGTGATCGGGGAAATCAAGCAGCAGCTGGCTCTCTCTCAGCTGTTCGACGCGGTCACCAAGGGATCCGGCGACGTCGGCGAGCAGGAGGTGAAGGACGCCTTCGCGACGCGAAAGGACCAGCTGGGCACCCCGGAGCAGCGCAAGATCGGCAACATCGTGGTCCGGACGAGGGAAGAGGCCGACCAGGTCATCGCCGACCTGTCGCACGGAGCCAAGTTCGAAACCGTGGCCCAGCAGCGCAGCATCGACACCGCGACGCGCGACAAGGGCGGCGACCTCGGCGCGCTTTCCCGTAGCCAGCTGCAGGACGACTACGGGAAAGCGGCTTTCGGCGCAGCGGCGGGGACGGTCTTCGGTCCGGTGCAGAACCAGTTCGGCTGGAACGTCGGGCGGGTCGATGAAGTGACGGCTCCGGTGCCGGCGACCTTCGAAAAGGTGCACGACAGCCTCAAACAGCAGCTGCAGATGGAAAAGCTGCTCGCAGTGTGGCGTTCCTGGCTGGGAGACCAGATCAAGGGCGCCGGCGTGGAGTACGCGGACGAGTACCGGCCGGACAATCCCGACGCCGCACCGGACGTAAAGCCGGGCGAGAGCCCGGTGACCGGTCAGCAGGGCGCGGCGAACCCGGGCCGGCCTTCCCAAGGGAAGCCGGTTCCTTCGCGATGAGCACGGCCGTCCCGTTCGTCGTCTTGGCGGTTCTGCTTGTCCTTTTGGGACGGTGGGGCAGCAGGCGCTCACTGGATCTCGTTCCGGCGAACTTGCCGATGGCCGAGCGCGAGCGGCGCGCGAAAGTCGTCCGCCGAGGCGCCGTCAGCGCCTACGTAGTCGCGGCCGTCTTCGTCGTGGTGTCGGCTGCCGCGCTCTTCTGGCCGGCGGGCGCCGAGCCTTGTCAGCCCGGGCTCGGCGCCTGCTTACCAAGCAAGCCGTAGTGACCGGCCATGCCGGCGGCGACGATCCGGTTCGGAGCCCCCAGCTTGTTCAGGAGCGAGGCGACCAGGCGCTTCGCGGTCCGCTCGGAAACCAGCATGCGTTCGGCGATTTCTGTGGTCTCCAAGCCGCGGGACAGCAGTACCCACAGGCGAATCTCGTCCACCGCCAGCTGACCGAAGATCTCCTCCGGCGGGTGCCGCACCGCGTCGAGCAACGCGGTGAACAAGGTGTCCTCGACCACTCGGAAGCCGGCGGCCACGGACAGCAGGGGAGCGACCAGCACATCCGGATCAGCCGACTTCGGCAGGAATCCGTCGGCGCCGGCCCGTAGAGCTTCTTCGGCGAGCTTCAGGTCCGACGTGCCTGACAGCGCGACGACTTTCGTATCGGGATGGCGGGACTTGATATGGCGGATCGCCGGAATCCCGTTGACGGGCGGCATGGCGAGATCGACCATCGCGATGTCGGCGCCGCACGAGCCGACGAGCGAGGCCGCTTCCTCCGCGCGGTTCGTCGTACCACCGATCTCGAACCGGTCGCCGGCTTTCGCCTTGAGCAGCAGAGCTAGGCCCTGGGTGAACAGGTCGTGGTCATCGACGAGCACCAGGACGAGTTTGCGGTCTTGCACGGCTCTCCTCGTCGGAAGATGACAAAATCACTACACGAGCCCACCAGCAGAGGCGCTGGCGGCAGCGTCGTGGAGGCATCGATGTCGACCGTACCGTGGTGGCGTTCCGTGCGGTCAAGCACGATCCTCCAGACGGATACGTTCCGGGAGACCGACATCCGGATCGTGGAACGGGTGCCCGCCAGTGTCCGGGTCGGCGTCGTGGTGTCCGTCGGGCTGCTCCTCGCGCTCGGGCCGGACTCCGTGCGGCACCACCTCGCGATCGGGTTGGTGTGGCTGGCTGTCGGCAGCATCTACGCGTTCATCGTTTTTTGGGATCCCACGATCGAGTTACGCAGCATCCGGTCCGCTTCGGTGGTGACCGGTCTGGACTCGGTCCTGTCGCTGGCCATCATCGCGTGCACCGGAGGTGCGAGCAGCGTCGCGGTGTCGCTGCTGTTCCTGGTCATCGCGGCCGCGGCGATGCGACTGTCCTTCGTGGCCACTGTGGCCGTGTCGATGGCCCTCGGGGGCGCCTATTTCCTGGTCGCGGTGCTGATGGACGCCGGTCAGACGTCGTCGGCGATCCGCATGCAGTCCGGGTTGTGGTGGCCGGTCTACCTGGTGTTCACCGCAGCCCTGACGGGCGGCTTCGCGCTGTTGACCGAACGGGCGACACGTGCGCACAGCGACGCCCGGGCACAGGCGATCGCGGAACGGGCGGCGGCGGAAGAGGAACGGGACCTGCGTGCCCGCCTCCTGAAGTCTTACGAGGCCCAGGAAACCGGCTTGCACGTCATCCTGCACGAGTTCCGCACTCCCATCGCCTCTCTCAAGGCGCTGACCGACAACCTGGTCGAGCGAACCGGTACGGCGGCGGCCGAAGACGACGACAGCTGGACCAGCCTGCGGCTGCTGGCGGCCCACGCGGGCCACCTTTCGTCGATGATGGACGCGCTCGGCGACGTCGCCGCGAGCCGGCGGCCCACCTTCAGCACCGGGCGTCGCAGGGTCGTCGACATCGAGGAGTTCTTGTACGCGGCCGGAGACGCCGCCGGCCTGGCGGACTCCGAGCTGCAGATCACCGTCACGCCGCCGGGTGCACAGTCCCGCCTGGACGCACAACTGCTGCGACGCGTCATCACCAACCTCGTGGAAAACGCCGGACGGCACAGCCGGGGCACACCCGTCGAGGTCGTCGCGCGGCTGGGACGAGGACGGCTCCGGGTCATGATCCTCGACCGGGGGCCGGGTTTCCCGGCCGAACTCGCGCCCATCGTCACCGAGCGGTTCGTTTCCGTCGGCGAACGCCGTGGCACCGCGGGGCTCGGACTGTGGATCGCCGACCAGATCGTCCAGTCGCTCGACGGCCGGATCCGGTTCCGGCCGCGTTCGGGTGGCGGCTTGGTCGCCTGCCTCGAAGTGCCGGTCGACTGAGCACGTCTCGCCGTTCCGGCCGGGTACTTCTCATTTTCTGACGTCTTTTCGCGTCCCTTTCCGTGTGCGTGGCCCGCGCGGGTCGGCGGGGTTGGCACGCGCGGGCCACCGATGGCTCGCGCGATCGGTGTGCGTCGCGCCGGATCTTGTGATGATGATCCGAGTCCTTCACCTATGAGGAGTTGACGTCAATGAAGACGAAGGCTGCGGTCCTTTGGGGACAGCACGAAAAGTGGCAGGTCGAGGAAATAGACCTGGATCCACCGAAGGCCGGCGAGGTCTTGGTCAAGCTGACCGCCAGCGGGCTGTGCCACTCCGACGAGCACCTCGTCACCGGAGACCTGCCGTTCCCCTACCCCCTGGTCGGCGGCCACGAAGGCGCCGGTGTGGTCGAGACCGTCGGCCCCGGCGTCACGGACATCGCCGAGGGCGACCACGTGGTGATGACCTTCCTGCCCGCCTGCGGCCGGTGCTCGTACTGCGCGCGGGGTCTGGGCAACCTCTGTGACGCCGGCGCCGCCGTGATGCTCGGCCCGCAGCTGGACAACACCTACCGCTTCCACGCCCGCGGCGAAGACGTCGGCCAGATGTGCCTGCTCGGCACGTTCTCCGAATACACCGTCGTGCCGGCGGCGTCGGTCGTGAAGATCGACGACGGCATTCCGCTGGACAAGGCCGCGCTCGTCGGTTGCGGCGTGACGACCGGTTTCGGCAGCGCGGTCCGATCCGGCGAAGTGCGGGCCGGTGACGCGGTGGTCGTCGTCGGCGTCGGCGGGATCGGCGTCAACGCGATCCAGGGCGCCCGGATCGCCGGCGCCCGGCTCATCGTCGCGATCGACCCCGTCGAGTTCAAGCGCACGAAGGCTCTCGAGTTCGGGGCCACCCACACGGCCGCGTCGATGGACGAGGCGTGGAACACCGTCAGCGAGCTGACCCGCGGCCAGCTGGCCGACGTGTGCGTGATCACCACGGACGTCGCCGAGGGCGCGCACATCACGCCCGCCCTCTCGCTCGTGGGGAAGCGCGGCCGGGTCGTCGTCACGGCCATCGGCCACCCCGAGGAAACGTCGATCACGACCAGTCTCATCGAGTTGACGCTGTACGAAAAGCAGCTCCGTGGTTCGTTGTTCGGTTCGTCCAACGGCCAGCACGACGTGCCGCGGCTGCTCGAGCTCTACAACGCCGGGCTGCTGAAGCTCGATGAGCTCATCACCACCGAGTATTCCCTGGAGGACGTCAACCAGGGCTACGAGGACATGCGCAACGGCAAGAACATCCGCGGCCTCATCCGGTACTAACCCACTTCGGTCGCCCGCAACGGCTCAAATTCGTGATGTGAGGACAGTTTCATGGCTATCGAACGCAACATCGAGCACGGCAAGCGCACGGGCTTCGGCAGTCTGAGCGAGGGCGGTCTCCGCATGGAGTCGTTCCCGATGCGCTTGTTCCGCAAGGGGAACAAGAAGTTCTGGAACCCCGAAGACATCGACTTCTCCCAGGACGCCAAGGACTTCGCGGCGATGAGCCCCGACGAGAAGCGGCTCACGTCGATCCTGGCCGCCCAGTTCATGGCCGGCGAGGAGTCCGTGACCCAGGACCTGCAGCCCTTCACGACGGCGATGGCCGTCGAAGGCCGGCTGGCCGACGAGGCCTACTTGACGCAGTTCACCTTCGAAGAGGCCAAGCACATGCAGGCGTTCCGCCTGTGGTTCGACGCGGTCGGTCTCGGCACCGACCTCCACGAGTTCGTCGAGTACAGCGAGGCGTACACGAAGATCTTCACCGAAGAGCTGCCGAAATCGCTGTACGCGCTGACGACGGATCCGTCTCCGGCCGCCCAGATCCGCGCGTCCGTGACCTACAACCACGTGGTCGAAGGTTGTCTCGCCCTCACCGGTTACTACGCGTGGGCCAAGGTGTGCAAGAGCCGCAACATCCTGCCGGGCATGCAGCAGGTCGTGAAGTACATCGGCGACGACGAGCGGCGTCACATGGCGTGGGGCACCTTCACCTGCCGGCGCCACGTCGCCGCCGACGACCGCAACTGGGACGTCGTCGACGAGCGGATGCAGGAGCTGCTCCAGCCGGCGCTGCAGCTGATCGTGCGGCTGTTCGACAATTTCGGGGACAACACCCCGTTCGGCATCAGCCTCGACGAGATGACCGATTACGGGTTGGACAAGGTCAACCGCAGGCTCGAGTCGATCGAGAGCGCACGGGGCTGCGCGGTCGAGGAAATCGACGAGGACTACTCCCCGATGCAGCTCGAGGACAAGTTCGCCGCGGAAGACGAAGCGGCGGTCGAGCAGGCGCTGACGGCCGTCGGCTCCTGACCCGTCGAGTTCTCACCGGTAACCAGGTCGACGCCGACCTCGAACCCAAGGAAATCACCGACATGCTGCGGGACACCTCTGCGCAAGAAGCGAACACGAACGTCGACCTGCTCTTCATCGGCGCCGGGCCGGTGGGTCTCTTCGGCGCGTACTACGCAGGATTCCGCGGCCTGAGCATGGCGGTGGTCGACGCCCTTCCCGAGGTCGGCGGCCAGGTCCAGGCGATCTACCCCGAGAAGAAGATCTACGACATCGCCGGCCTGCCGGGCGTGCCGGGGCAGGAGCTCATCGGCAACCTCGTCCGGCAGGCCGCGCCGTTCTCCCCGCTGTACCTGCTTTCGCAGCAGGTACAGCGGTTGGAGCGCCGTGACGGCGGGTGGCGGGCCACGACGTCGGCCGGCGTGGTGGTCGACGCCCGCGCGGTCGTGATCACCTCCGGCGTCGGGGCGGTCACCCCGCGCCCCATCCCGGCAGGCGAGGATTTTCTCGGCCGCGGCCTGTGCTACTTCGTCCCGCGGCTGGAGGTGCTCGATGACAAGGACGTCGTGGTGGTCGGCGGCGGGGATTCCGCGGTCGACTGGGCGCTGGCGGCGTTGCCGCGTGCGCGGTCGACCACACTCGTGCACCGCCGACGGCAGTTCCGCGCGCACGAGCACTCGGTCCAATTGCTTCACCGGTCCGCCTGCACCGTGCTGGTCGACGCGAACGTGACCGAACTGCGTGGGCAGGACCGGGTGGAGAGCGTCGCCATCAAGGTGGCCGGCGAGGCCGAGGTCCGCGAGACCAAGGCGCAGGTCGTCGTCGCCGCGCTCGGGTTCCTGATGGACCTCGGTCCGATCAAGGATTGGGGGCTCGAACTCGAGGGCCGCGCGATCCGGGTCGACAGCAGGATGCGGACCAACCTGCCCGAGGTCTTCGCGGCCGGCGACGCCGCAACCTTCGACGGCAAGGTCAAACTCATCGCCGTCGGTTTCGGCGAAGTGGCGACCGCGGTCAACAACGCGGCCGTGGCGCTCGACCCGCAGGCCGGGCTCGCGCCGGGGCACTCGAGTGACTTGACCCTTCCCGCCCAAGTCGGCGCCTGAAGCACACCGACATTCATCGAACGACCCTGAGGAGGTGGAACTGATGGCTTTCGTCATCGGAGAACCGTGCGTGGACGTGAAAGACATGACCTGCATCGAGGAATGCCCGGTCGACTGCATCTACGAGGGCGAGCGCATGCTCTACATTCACCCCTCCGAGTGCATCGACTGCGCGGCGTGCGAACCGGTCTGCCCGGTCGAGGCCATCAGGCCGGCCCAGCACGTCGACGACCGCTGGCGGCCGTTCCAGGAATCGGCGAAGTCGGCGTTCGACGTACTCGGCAGCCCGGGCGGGTCCACCAAGGTCGACCCCCCGATCGAGGACACGGAGTACGTGAAGAACTTCGAAAAGCACTAGCCGCGACACTGCGCGCTTCGGACCGGTCTCGGCCGCGAGTGGGCCACAAAGGAGTTCCGGATGACGTCAATGGCGACGATTGACTGCGAACGTGGGGACGAGGACAGAGGGCACGGCCAGGCCTGCTTCGCGCCCTCCGAAACGGATCCATGGTCTTTGGTCCGTGCCTCGCAAGAGGGTGACCACCGGGCGTTCGGCCTGCTGTACAGTCGGTTCTCGGTGGACGTGTACCGCTTCGCACGAGGACGGCTGCGCGACGAACACGCTGCCGAAGACGTCACCAGCGAAACGTTCCTCCGTGCGCTCCGCAGCATCGGCACGGTGCGGTACTTCGGATCCAGCGTCCGGGCTTGGCTGCTGACGATCGCCAGGAACATCATCCTGGACCACGTGAAGTCGGGACGCTTCCGGCACGAGGTGATGGTCTCGGAGTTTTCCGAGCAGGAGCAGGCCGTCGTGATTCCGGAGTTCAGCGTCTTCTCGCAGCCCTGCCGGGAGGAAATCGCCCGGCAGATGTTCGAGTTGAGTGAGGACCAGCGGATCTGCCTGCGGCTGCGGTTCTTCGACGGTCTGTCCGTGTCGGAAACCGCGCAGGTCATGCAGCGGAAGAACAGCGCCGTGCGCGCACTGCAGCACCGCGCCGTCCGGCGGCTGGCAGAGCTGGTCGACCCGGTCGCGGTGGATTGAGACCCGAAGTGGAGACAAAGTTGCTTGGTGAAGAACCCAGTCAGAAAGGCGTTCGCTGATGACGATGGGGTCAGTCGAGATTCCGCCGGCGGTGCGTCCCTTCCTGGAGAACGCGGCCGCGAGCATCGTCATCGGTGCCGAGGAGACGACGGCTGCCGCAGGGGGCGAGATCCCGACCACGGACCCTGCTACGGGCGCGCTGCTGGCGAACATCGCGGCAGGCGGCAAAGCGGACGTGGACCGCGCCGTCGAGACCGCGCACAAGGCCTTCGCCGGTTGGCGGCGCCTCAGCCCGGCCGCGCGCGGCCGCGTGCTGCTGGACGTTGCCGACGTGATCGACGAGTACGCCGAGGAACTGGCCACCCTCGAGACGCTGGACAACGGGAAGCCACTCACCGAGTCGACCTACCTCGACGTCAGCCTCTCCGCGCAGATCTGGCGGTACTTCGGCGGGTGGACCACGAAGCTCGGCGGCCAGACCCTGCCGGTGTCGCCCGCGGTGGGCGAAGCCCTAGTCTACACCCAGCGCGAGCCGCTCGGCGTGGTCGGCGCGATCGTGCCGTGGAACTTCCCGTTGATGATCGCGTCGTGGAAGGTGGCACCGGCGCTCGCCGCGGGGAACACCGCGGTGCTCAAGCCTTCCGAGTTCACGTCGTTGAGCGCACTGCGGCTGATCGAGGTCGCACTCGAAGCGGGGCTGCCCCCGGGCGTGCTGAACTTGGTGACGGGTCTGGGACCGGAAGCCGGCCAGGCCCTCATCGACCACCCGGGCGTCGCGAAGATCTCGTTCACCGGGTCGACCGAAACCGGGCGGCGGATCGTGACCGCCAGCGCCGGGAGCTTGAAGAAGCTCACGCTCGAGCTGGGCGGAAAGTCCGCGAACATCGTCTTCCCGGACGCCGACGTCGAGGCGGCGGCGCAGGGTGCCTTCAACGCCATCTTCCTGAACCAGGGTCAGGTGTGCTGTGCGGGCTCGAGGTTGTTCGTGCACCGCGACATCCACGACGAGGTCGTGGCCGCCCTCGCCGCGGAGGCCCGGGGAATCCAGCTGGGCCACGGCCTGGACGACGACACCCAGATGGGTCCGTTGATCTCGGCGCGGCAGCTGGACCGGGTGGAAGGCTTTGTCGGCGCGGGTGTTCGCGACGGCGCGACACTGGTGTGCGGCGGCGAACGGCCCGGAGGCGCACTGTCCGGTGGACACTTCCTCGAGCCGGCGATCTTCACCGACGTGCGGGACGAGATGTCCATCGCCACCGACGAGATCTTCGGCCCGGTGCTCTCGGTCCTGAAGTTCGACGACGAGGACGAGGCGGTGCGCCGCGCCAACTCCAGCGTCTACGGACTCGCCGCGGGCGTGTGGACCAACGACCTGAAGCGAGCCCACCGCGTCGCGCGTGAACTGGAAGCGGGCACGGTCTGGGTCAACATGTACAACATGATCGACCCGGCGGCTCCCTTCGGCGGCTACAAGTCCTCGGGCTACGGCCGTGACCTCGGCGAGGAGTCGCTGCTGGGGTACACGCAGATGAAGTCGGTCTGGATCGGGATGGACTGAACCCCGCCGTCCGTCCACATTCCACAGTTTTCCGAAAAAAACTCAGTGAGGAGTGCAAAATGGGTGCGTTCAAGGATGACTCCGAGGTCTACAAGTACATCGGCGGTGTCTTCGAGAACGGTCTGGCCGACCCGGAGGTGGGCCCGAAGCTGAAGGGCTCCGGCGTCGTCCTCCAGATCACCTACACCGACCCCGACTCGGTCCTGACGGTCGACTTCCCCTCCGGTGAGGTGCACACGGGCGCGAGCGACCTGACGCCGCACGTCGAGCTGTTCATGACGGCCGACACCGGCAACCGGTTCTGGCTGGGCAAGGTGAACTTGTCCGTCGCGATGGCCAAGGGGCAGGTCCGAGCGAAGGGTCCGGTCTCGAAGATCCTGAAGCTCGTGCCGGCGGCGAAGTCGCTGTTTCCCGCCTACGAGTCGTTGCTCGAGCGTGACGGCCGTGACGACCTGCTGAAGGCGTGAGCGGCAGACAGAGTTCCGATGACGACGTCGTCGGCGTGACGGAGGTCGAGTAATGCGCAGCACCATGCAGGGCACACCGCTCACGGTCGCGTCGATCCTGCGGCACGGCGTGGAGGTCCACGGCGACCGGCGGGTGATCACCGCGACGGGTGACGGGTTCCGCCGGTCGACCTACGAGCAGGTGGGCCGGCGGTGCGGTCAGCTCGCCAACGCGTTGCGCCGCCTCGGGATCGCCGGCGACGACCGGGTGGCCACGTTCCAGTGGAACAACCAGGAGCACCTGGAGGCGTACGCCGCGGTGCCTGCCATGGGCGCGGTGCTGCACACGCTCAACATCCGGTTGTCCGCCGAGCAGATCCGCTTCATCGCCGGGCACGCCGAGGACAAGGCCGTCATCGTCGACTCGTCGCTCGTGCCGCTGCTGGCCCGCGTCCTGCCCGGGCTCGATACGGTCAAGGTCGTGCTGGTCACCGGCGACGACGGTGACCTGGCACCGCTGGAGGGCAGCGGCAAGGCGGTGCTCCGCTACGAAGACGTCCTCGGCGCGGAGTCACCGGAGTTCGCGTGGACCGACGCGGACGAGGACGCCGGGGCCGCGATGTGCTACACCAGCGGCACGACGGGCGACCCGAAGGGTGTGGTGTACAGCCACCGTTCGCTGTACCTGCACTCGATGGCCGCCTGCACGGGCAACGGACTGGGCATCGCCGAGCAAGACCGGATCCTGCCGATCGTGCCGATGTTCCACGCCAACGCGTGGGGCCTGCCGTACGCGGCCTTGATGGCCGGGGCGGAACTGCTGATGCCGGACCGGTTCATGCAGGCGGCCCCGCTGGCCAGGATGGTCCACACGGAACGGCCCACCGTGGCCGGCGCGGTTCCGACGATCTGGAACGACGTGCTCCTGCACACGGACAAGGACTCCGGCCTGGACTTCTCGTCGTTGAGGCTGGTCGTCTGCGGCGGGTCCGCCGTGCCGCGCTCTCTCATGGAGGCGTTCGAGAACCGGCTCGGCGTGACCATCCTGCAGGCGTGGGGCATGACCGAGACCTCCCCGATGGCATCGGTGGCCCGCCCGGCGGTCACCGCCGGCCCAGCCGACGCGTGGCGGATGCGGGCGACGCAGGGACGCCCGGTCTGCGGCGTCGAGATGCGGATCGTCGGCGACGACGGCACGCCTCAGCCGCGGGACGGGCAGGCCGTCGGCGAGCTGGAGGTGCGGGGGCCGTGGGTGACCGGTTCGTACTACCAGGTCGACGAC
>NZ_JACJHR010000138.1 GCF_014174495.1 Amycolatopsis echigonensis | reverse complement strand
AGGCTTCGTATCGGGGTGCGGGGGTGGGGTGGGTGCCTCGATTGTTGGGTGCGTTGGTGGCGGTTTTGTTGTGGGTGGGACGCACCAGACCCCCATTGGGTGTATCTGAGGTGCCCAATGTGGCATTGGGGCACTCCGATCTGCGGGCTGGCGTCTGGCTTTGTCCGGCTCGTGTCCGAAGCTGGGCGATCAGCATGCGTGGAAAATCACCTGCGCCAGTTTCGTTAGCGCAGCTAAGCTGATAGCTCGTGACTTCAGAACCGGGGATACTGCCGCCCCGCAACGGGGCTCGCAAGCTCCTCGGCCGGATCGTCGTCGACACTCGTCCGCTCAAGATTCCGGCTTTCCGGCGGCTGTGGATGTCCACCGCGGTGACCGCGGTCGGCTCGCAGCTCACCGCGGTCGCGGTGCCGAAGCAGGTTTTCGATATCACCGGATCGTCCGGTTACGTCGGGCTGACCGGCGCGGTCGCGCTCGTTCCGCTGCTCGTGTTCGGGCTGTGGGGCGGGGCGATCGCCGACGCGGTCGACCGGCGGAAGCTGCTGCTCGTCACCAACGTCGGCGTCGCGATCACCTCCGCGCTGCTCTGGCTCCAGGCGTTCAGCGGAATGCATTCGGTGTGGCTCGTGCTCGGGCTGCTCGCCGCGAACCAGGCGTTCTTCGCGATCAACATGCCCACGCGCGGCGCGGTCGTCGCGCGGCTGGTGCCTGCTCCGCTGCTGCCGTCGGCTAACGCGCTCAACACCACGATGTCCACGTTCGGCGCGGTGTTCGGGCCGCTGTTCGGCGGGGCGCTGATCCCGGTGATCGGGCTGTCCACTTTGTACTTGGTGGACGTCTGCGCCCTGGCGATCACGCTGATCGCGGTCTGGCGGCTGCCCTCGATCCCGCCGCTCGGCGAGGGGACGCGCAGGGCCGGGGTCAGCTCGGTGGTCGACGGCTTCCGGTATCTGGCCAAGCAAAAAGTGCTGCTGGCGTCGTTCGTCGTGGACATTATCGCGATGGTCGCCGGCATGCCGCGGGCGTTGATCCCGGAAATGGCCGAGCGGACGTTCGGCGACCAGCCCGGCGGCGGTCCGGCGCTCGGCATGCTCTACGCCGCGCTGCCCGCGGGCGCGATGCTGATCGGGCTGTTCTCCGGCTGGCTGCACCGGGTGCAGCGGCAGGGTGCGGCGGTCGTCATCGCGATCTGCTGCTGGGGTGCGGCGATGGCGGCGTTCGGGCTCGCGCATTCGCTGTGGCTGGCCGTGGTGTTCATGGCGCTCGGCGGGGCCGCGGACATGGTCAGCTCGGTCTACCGGCAAGCGATCTTGCAGACGGCGACCACCGACGAGATGCGCGGACGGCTCCAGGGCGTGTTCACCGTGGTCGTCGCGGGCGGGCCGCGGATCGCTGACCTCACGCACGGCTGGTCCGCGGCGGCGTGGGGGACCAAGGCCGCGGCGACCGGCGGCGGGCTGCTGGTGATCGTGTTGGTGGTGGCTTCGCTGGGCGTTCTACCTGGATTTTGGCGGTATCGCGCTCCGGTGGAGGAGGGGCACTGACAGTAGTGTTACTCCATTCGGACTAGCATGCCCGATATGCGTGCATACCCGATCGCTTTGTTGATCTCCGCCGCCGCTGTCCTTACTGCCTGCTCGTCTGGGGAGCAGAAAGCCGCCGCGCCGGCGCCGCCGCCCGCGAGCAAAGCACCGACCTCGTCCTCCGCGCCTGCCAACAAGGCCTCCGCGGACACCTGCGCTTTGCTGCCGTCCGATGACGTCAGCCAGGCGATCAAGATCCCCGGCATCACCTCGAAGGCCGGACCCGCTCACGACAACCCGGGCAACGGCGGCAAGGCCACGAGCTGCGAGTACGTCGTCGAAGGCAAGACCGCGGGCGCGCTCGCGGTGACCCGTTACGAGGGCCGTCAGGCCAAGCCCGCCGACATGATCGCCGCGATCAAGAAGGCCAAGCCGGGCGCGGTCGACGTGCCGGGCTTCCCGGACGGCGCGGTGTTCTACACCGACGAGCAGAAGACCGCGACGCTCGCCGCGGCCAAGGTGTCCAACGGGGTTCCGGTGCTGGTCAACTACACCGGACCGGTCAAGATGACCAAGGAAATGATGACCCCGCTCGTGCACACGGCGGTCGCCAAGGCCTGACCGGCGGACTTTCCGTCCACGTCCGGACAAGGCACACTAATCGCCCATGACGGACGTGAGCGAGGGTGCCTCCAAGGTCGCCGAACCGGCACTGCTGCGGGTCATGGGCCCGAAGCTGCTGCTGTTCTTCGTGGTCGGCGACATCATCGGCACCGGCGTGTACGCGCTGACCGGGCAGGTCGCCGGACGCGTCGGCGGCGCGTTGTGGCTGCCGTTCCTGCTGGCGTTCGTGGTCGCCTTCATGACCGCGTTCAGCTATCTCGAGCTGGTCGGCAAATACCCGCGCGCGGCCGGCGCGGCGCTGTACACGAACAAGGCGTTCGGCGCGACCTATCTCGCGGCGTTCGTGAAGCTGCCGACGGTGCTGGTCGGCATCGCGTTCGTGATTCTTCTGGCGTTGATCAACTTCCGCGGCGTCGGCGAATCGGTGAAGGCCAACGTCGTCCTCACCTGCATCGAGCTGTCCGGGCTGTTGATCATCATCGGCGTCGGCGTGTGGGCGGTGCTGAACGGGGATGGCGAACCGTCTCGGCTCGTCGAGATCGACACCGCGGACAAGACGTGGCTCGTCGCCATTTCATCGGCGACCTCGCTCGCGTTCTTCGCGATGGTGGGCTTCGAGGACTCGGTGAACATGGCCGAGGAATGCCATGACCCCGTCCGGATTTTCCCGCGCGCGATGCTGTGGGGCATGGTCATCGCCGCGACCATCTACGTGCTGGTCTCCGTGACGTCGTCACTGCTGGTCCCGGCCTCCGAGCTGGCCGGTGCCAAGAGCGACGCGCTGCTGAAGGTGCTGGACGTCGGCGCGCCTGGCTTCCCGCGGGAAATCTTTTCCGCCATCGGCCTGTTCGCGGTGATCAATTCCGCCTTGATCAACATGCTGATGGCCAGCCGGTTGCTGTACGGCCTGGCGAACGAACGCGTGCTGCCGCCGGTGTTCGGCCGCGTGCATCCGACTCGCCGGACGCCGTGGGTGTCGATCATCTTCGCCAGCGTGATCGCCATCGTTCTGGTGTCCTTTGCAGACATCAGTGCGCTCGGCGGCACGACCGCGTTGCTGCTGCTCGTGGTGTTCGCCATCGTCAACATCGCGCTTTTGGTGCTGCGCAAGGACAAGGTCTCGCATAAGCATTTCCGCGCACCGACCGTGGTGCCGGTGCTCGCCGCGGTGTTCTGCCTGTACCTGGTCAGCCCGCTGTCCGGCCGCCCGGCGCAGGATTACCAGGTGGCTGGCCTCCTGCTCGCCGTCGGCGTCCTGCTGTGGGTGGTGAACCTCCTGGTGAAGCGGGCGCTCAGTGGTGCGTCATCGCGGCCTGGAGCCACCAGGCGCTGAATCCGGCGATTTTCGCGTCGACCACCAGCGGACGGTCGAGCCCGGCGGCGACCCGCGTCGCCACCTCGTCGAGGTCTTCCTTGGCGCGGACGGTGAGCGCGTCACAGCCGTAGCCACGGGCGATAGCGGCGAGATCAGTGTCCGGGAAGGTGACGGTGTCGGCCGGATGTCCGCCGGGCTCGAAGAAGTACACCTCGGCGCCGTAGGCGTGGTCGTTGTAAACGACGATCAGCATCGGCAGCTTCAAGCGCACGACGGTTTCCAGTTCGGCGATGCTCATCAGGAACCCGCCGTCGCCGCACGCCGCGACCGGGAAACGGTCCGGGTGGGCGAGTGCCGCGCCGATCGCGGTGGCGAGTCCGAGGCCGATCGACTGGAACGCCTGGGTGAAGCAGAAACCGTTCTCGTCCGGGACGTCGAGGTACATCGTGGGGTAGCCCATGAAGTTCCCCGAATCGACGCCGACGACCCGGTTGGCGGGAATGAGTTCGTCCAGGGCGACGGACAACGTGCGCGGGTCGATGACTTCGGCAGACCCAGCGTCGTCGTATTCGTTGTCGCGCCACCGGATTTCCCGGGCGATCCGGGACTTGAGCTCGTCGCTCCGGTATCCATTGTGGACCTCGACCAGTTCGGCCACCGCGAGAGCGGTGCCGCCGACATCGCCGACGACGCCGAGGTCGACCGGCCGGTTCCGGCCCAGCGCGGCGGATTCCAGGTCGACCTGCACCAGCGACGTTTCCGGCGAGAGCAACCGGCCGTGCGCGGTGGTCCAGTCGTTGAGCGCGGAACCCCAGCCGACGACGACGTCCGCGCCCTGGATCAGCTCGGTCGTCAGCGGGGACGAAAACCCGCCGGAAACCCCGATCGCCCACGGTTCACCGGTGAACAGTCCCTTCGCGACCGCGCCCTCGGCGAGCAGCGCGCCGCAGCGGTCCGCCAGTGCGACCAGTTCCTGCCGGGCGGCTCGAGAGCCACGTCCACAAAGGAATACCGGACGCTCGGCTCGCTGCAGGACCGAAGCGAGCGCCTTCACCTCCGCCTCGGCGGCTCGCGGCTGAAGCAGAGGTTCAATGGCGGCCAGGCCGTCGAGAAGGCTCTCGTCGAACGGTTCGGCCTGCACGTCCAGCGGGAGTCGCAAAAGGACAGTCCGTCGGTCGCGTCGAGCTTGAGTGAACGCGCGCCGCACGTCGGCCAGCGCGGTTTTCGCTGACCGCACCAGAATGCTGCTCGCTCCCACCGACCGAGCCAGCGCGTCCTGGTCGATGTGAAAATTGGACAGCGGATCCGTCGCCTCGCCGGTCACGATGATCAGCGGCGTCCGGCTCTTCGCCGCCTCGCCGATCCCGGTGGTCGCGTTGCCCAGCCCGCAGCCCTGATGCACCGACACCGCCGCGACCTCGCCACTGCACCGGGCGTAGGCGTCCGCCATCGTGGTCGCGCCGCCCTCGTGCCGGGCCGCGACGAACTCGGCCCCGCCCTGAATCAGGCCGTTGGTGACGTGGAAATTTCCGCTCCCGACCACCCCGAACGCCTTGCGGACGCCGAACCGCGCCAACGCGATACCGACGGCTTGGGCAACATTCACGACCGCACTCCCGACGTTACCGCGAGCACGCGAGCCGGGCTGCCGGTCCCGCCGACAATCGGCAGCGGGCACACCACGACGAGCGCGCCGGTCGGCGGCAGCGAGCCGAGGTTCTGCAACGAGGTGATGCCGTACTTGTCCGCACCGAGCAGATGGTGGTGCGCGGGCATCGGCGGGTCGAGCGCGAAGCCGTTCCCGGCGTCGATGCCGACAGTCTCCACGCCGTACCCGGCGATCGGCGTTTCCTCGGCGAGCCATTTCGCCGCTGCCGCCGAGATTCCCGGGGTGTGGCTGGCCCCGTCGGAGAAATTGAGGAACGCGTCGCGGTCCTGCGCGTAGCGATCCCATCCGGAGTGCACGAGCAGCCAGCCGCCCTCGCGCAACGGTCCGTGCTCGGCTTCCCAAGCCTGGATGTCCTCGATTTCCAGCAGGAAGTCCGGATTCTCGGCGACGCGCGAGGAAATGTCGAGGACGTGCGCGGGTCCGATCAGCCGGTCGACTGGCACTTCCGAAACGTCCGCGCCGTCGCGGTTGGAGATCCAGTGCCGCGGTGCGTCGAGATGGGTGCCAATGTGCTCGCCGGTGTGGATGTTGTTGTGCCGCCACAACGGTCCGGAATCGTCGAACTCGCTGACCGGTTCGAGGCTGAAGTCGATCAGGTTGGCGAACGGTTCCGGCAGTTGGAGGGTCGGGGTGGCGGCGCTGAGCTTGTTGGTGAGGTCGACGACCTGAAGCCGGCCCTGCGCCAGCTGGGTCAGGAGCTGGTCGACCCCGGTTTCGGCGGGGGTGCTCATCGGTGCGTCCTCTCGGTCGCGGGGCGCGCTATTGCGGATCCTTGACGGTCGTTGACAGCGCGGTAGGCCCTATCTACAGTACCGGTTTCAGCAGCACTGACGGAATAGCTGCCGAAGATCAGTCAGGGTGAACGCGGAGCCTCGACGAGGGCATGCGGCCTCGCCCGCCAGTTACGGAACGGAGTGTCGTGACCGACCAGCCCAGCCCAGCCGCTTTCCGGGCGCATTTTCCCGCCTTCGCCGACTCGGTGCACCTCGCGAGCTGCAGCCAGGGCGCGCTCTCGGACGCGCTGGCCGCGGAGCTTTTCGAGTTCCAGCACACGATCCGCGAGCACGGGGCGCCGTGGGACAAGTGGATGGCGAAGGTCGCCGAGGCGCGGGCATTGTTCGCTCAGCTGATCGGCGCGGACGCCGACGACATCGCTGTCGTGCCGTCCGCGTCCGAAGGGGCGTATCAGGTCGCGTCCACGCAGGCGTGGCCGGAGCGGCCGGTAATCGTCACGACCGACCTGGAATTCCCTTCGCTGGGCCATGTTTGGCTGGCGCAGCAGGGACGCGGCGCGAACGTCCAATTCGTTGCGCACCATGACGGTCTGGTCGACACCGAGGACTACGCGGCACTCATCACCGAGCGAACGCGGCTGGTGTCCGTCCCGTTGGTCAGTTATGCCAATGGGTTGCGCTTCCCGGTGCGGGAAGTCGCCGCGCTGGCGCGGGAAAACGGTGCCCGAAGCTTCGTCGACGCGTACCAGGGTCTCGGTGTCGAACCGGTCGACGTCACCGAACTCGGCTGCGATTACCTCGTCAGCGGCAGCCTGAAATACCTGCTCGGCATCTCCGGGATCGCCTTCCTCTACGTGCGGCCGGGCTTGCGCGACGCGGTCTCCCCGCCGCTGACCGGCTGGTTCGGCCGCACGAACCCGTTCGAATTCGACCCGCGGCATCTCGACTATCCCGAGCACGCCCGTCGGTTCGAGACGGGTACGCCGTCGATTCCGTCCGCGTACGGCGCGGTCGCCGGGCTGAAGATGGTCCACCAGGTGGACGCGCACCGGGTGCGCGACCACATCGGAGGGTTGACCGGGCAGCTGCAGCAGCGGCTGCTCGACGCTGGGGAACGACTCCGGTCCCCGCTGGACGACGCGCGGCGCGGTCCGCTCGTCGCCTTGGCCGACCGGGATCCCGACGCGCTGGCGGCGTTTCTCGCCGGGCGGCGGATCGTGTGCAGTGCCCGCGGCGACGTGCTGCGGATGTCCTTGCACTACTACAACGTCGAGTCCGATCTCGACGCCGTTGTCGCGGCGATCGCCGAGTACCGGGCGAGCCAGTAGGGAGCAGACATGGCCGAGTCCCCGTCCCCCAACCGGTTGCAGCGGAGGCTGCGCGGCAGGCAGTTGACGATGATCGGAATCGGCGGGGCCATCGGCACCGGCCTGTTCCTCGGATCGAGCCTGGCGATCTCGCACGCGGGACCTGCCGTCGTCCTCGCCTACGTCCTGTGCGGACTCGTGGCGCTGACGATTTCCTGGGCATTGGCGGAAATGGTGGTGGTGCACCCGGCCGCGGGCGCGTTCGGCAGCATCGCGCACAAGTACCTCGGCGCGGGCAGCGGATTCGTGGTGCGCTGGGCGTATTGGGCCATGCAAGTGATCGCTATCGGCGGCGAGACGATCGCGGCCGGCGTGTACGTCCAGTTCTGGTGGCCGCAGATTCCGTTGTGGGTGCCGGTCGCGGTGTTCTCGTTGCTGGTGATCGTCGTCAACGGCGCGGCGGTGCACATTTTCGGCGAGTTCGAGTACTGGTTCGCGATGATCAAGGTGTGCGCGATCCTGGTGTTCGTCGCGCTCGGCCTGATTCTCGTCTTCTTCGGCCTGCCGAAGGCTCCCGCGCCCGGTTTCGCGAATCTCAGCACGGGCGGAGGATTCTTGCCCCATGGCATGTCGGGCCTGTTGCTGGCCATGGTGTTCGTGCTGTTCAGCTACATCGGCACCGAGGTGGTTTCGGTGACCGCGGCCGAATCCGAAAACCCCACCCGCGACGTCCCCCGTGCTGCCCGGGCAATGGTGGTGCGGCTGGCGATCTTCTATGTCGCCGCGATGCTGATCGTCGTTTTGGTGGTGCCGTGGACCGTCACCGGCGAAGGCGGATCTATTACGGCCAGCCCGTTTGTCCGCGTCTTCCAGGCGGCCGGAGTTCCCGCGGCGGCGACGATCATGAACTTCGTGGTCCTGACCGCCGCGTTGTCGAGCGCGAACACCAACCTCTATCTCACCACGCGCATGCTGCATTCCCTTGCCGAGCACCGATTCGCCCCGTCCTGGGCCGGACGGCTGACCAAGGCCGGAGTGCCGCGCAACGCGCTCGTGCTGTCCACCGCGGGCCTGGTGATCGCGACGATCCTGTCCAAGAATTCCGATTCCAACGCGTATCTCGTGCTGTTCGGCATTTCGATCTTCGCCGCGCTCGTGGTGTGGATGATCATTCTGGTGACGCATTTGGCGTTCCGGATCCGCCGACGCCGTGCCGGGCTGCCGCCTTCGCCGGTGCGGTTGTGGGGCGCGCCGGTCGTGAACGTCGTGGTGATCGCTTTCCTCGCGACCGTACTGATTTCCACGTTCTGGATCGAAGGTCTCGACCCGGCGTGGAAGTTCGGGATCCCGTTTTTCGTCCTGCTGGTGGTGGCTTATCTCGTGCTGCGGGCGACCGGGCGGACCAAACAGGCCGCAGAAGCGGAATTGGAGGACTCGATGGTGGTCGAGGTGCGCGAGCGGACCTGATCACGGGGTGAGGTGGGCGGCGAGTTCAGCTGCCGCCTCCCGCACCCGCGCGGCGAAATCCGCGCCTTCGGGGTGTTCGGCCCATCGTTCGAACGCGGTGTGAAAAACGGCGATGCCGACTTGAGCGAGCATCTTCGCACTCGACTCGTTCGCGCCGCGTTCTCGCAGTGCCCCCACGACTGCTTCAGTGACAGCCGCCAGCTTCGTGCGCTCGCGTTCCTGCAGCTCGGGGCTGGACGCGATGATGGCGCGGCGTTGCGCGGCATGCGAAACCAGGCCAGCGAACAAATCGCCAGCGTCCACGAGTGCGGCCAGCAGCGCTTGGAACGGCGGAAGCGCGGGGTCGGCGCGCCGGACGGCGTCGGCCATGGCGTTCGGGAGCTGCTCGGACCCGGCGAACAGCACGTCGCGCTTGTCGGCGAAGTAACGCGAGAACGTGCGCCGGGTCAGTCCGGCGCGCTCGGTGATCTGCGCGACCGTGGCGTTGTCGTAGCCGCGCTCGGCGAACAGCTCCAGCGCGGCCGCGCGGAGCCGCTCCTTGGCTTCGGGGTCCCAGCGCGGCATGCGCCGATCTTAACAGTGATGACTCAGTGGGTCATCACTGCTACTGTTGATGTCTCAGTGAGTCATCAACGTCCGGAAAGGCTCCTCATGTCTCTGGTTGACCAGCGGGTTGTCGTCATCGGCGGCAGCTCGGGGATGGGATTGGCGACCGCTCGGGCCGCCGCGGCGGCGGGCGCGTCCGTCACGATCGCTTCGAGCGGGAAGGAACGACTGGACGCGGCGCTCGCCGAATTGCCGGACACCTGCGAAGGATTCGTCACCGATGTACGCGACGGTGCGAATGTCGCGGCCCTGTTCGAGCACGTCGGCGAGCTGGACCATCTCGTGTACACCGCAGGTGACGCGCTGGACCAGCGGCCGCTCGCTGAACTGCCGCTCGACGTCGCGCGGAGCCTGTTCGACGTCCGTTTCTGGGGCGTCGTCGCCGCGGCGAAGCACGCCGCGCAGCGGATCCGGCCGGGCGGTTCGATCGTGCTGACGTCCGGGATCATCGGCGTCCGGCCGACGCCCGGCGCGGCGCTCGCGGCCAGTTCGGTCGGCGCGATCGAGGGGTTGGCGCGCGGTCTGGCCGTCGACCTCGCCCCGGTGCGGGTCAACACGGTCCGCCCGGGTCCAGTTCACACGCCGATGTGGGACGGCCTTCCGCAACCGCAGCTGGACGCGATGGTCGCCGCGTTCACGGAACGAACGCTGACCAAGGCGATCGGCGAGGCGGACCAGGTGGCGGCGACGAACCTGTACTTGATGGAGAACAGGTTCGTCACCGGTGCGGTGATCACCGTCGACGGAGGGTTCGTGCTTACCGGAAGCTGACCTGGTCCCCGGGCTTGAGCAGGTGCAGCCGGTCGGCGAGCCCGGCCTGCACGAAAGCGGATCGCAGCGTGTCCGGGCCCTGGGTGAAATGCGCCCAATGCTCGAAGTGCAGCGGGACGACCTGACGCGCGTTCAGGATCCGGGCCGCTTCGGCCGCGCCGTCGCTGGGCAGCGTGAGGTACGCGTCGGCGAGCAGCGGCGTTTGGGCGCCGCCCGCGAACAGGACGGCGATGTCGATTCGCTCGAAGCGGTCCGCGATCTGCCGCACCACGTCGAGGGAAGCGTTGTCGCCGCTGACGTAAATGGTCGGCTGGCCCTCGCTTTCGAGCACGAAACCGGTGACCTCGCCGACGAGATGCTCGCTGCCGTCAGGCCCGTGCTGCGCGGGCACTCCGGTGACGCGAACGCCGGCGAGGTCGTACGACTCCCAGTTGGCCAGCGCTCGAACGGGGCCGCCGATCCGCTCCCTCGCCGAGGCGGTGGACAGGACGAGAGGGGCGGCAAGGGCGTACTTGCGTCCCGCGGTGTCCAGGTTGTCGGGGTGGTGGTCGTGTGAAAGCAGCACCGCGTCCACCGCGCCGACCTCCGCGGCGGTGACCGCGGGGCCGGTGGTTTTCGCCAGCTTGCGAGTGCCGATCGGGTAATCGCCGGGGCCGTCGAAGGTGGGGTCGGTGAGCAGGCGGACCTCGCCGTACTCGAGGAGGGCGGTCGGGCCGCCGACGTACCGGATGCGCGTCATGCGGGTACTCAACCCGGAAAGGCCTGCGAGGTATTCCGGCGCAGAGCTTGGAATTCGACCGGGCTGTGCGCGCTGAACACCGAGACCTCGTCCTGGTGGTCACGGGCGAGCGTCTGCAGCCGGGCGAGGTTGGCGCGGCGGGCGGAGCCGTCCATCTGGTTCATCACCTCGAAAGCACGCATGCCGGGTGGGCAGTGCGGGCTCACCGGGGCGACTTCGCCGTGGAAGAAATACGCGTCGCCGGCGTGCAGGAGCCAGCCGTCTCCGGTGTCGACCGCGACGCCGGAGTGTCCGTGCGTGTGGCCGGGCAGCGGGACGAGCAGGATTTCCGGCGGCAGGCCGCGCAACGGCCGCACCGCGTCGAAGCCGAACCACTTTTCGCCGGCCTCGTCGTACGTGCTCCACAGTGGACTGTGGGCGAATTGCTCGGCGCGGTACCGCGTTTTCTCCGGGAAGCTCTTCGGGTTCCCGGCGGCGCGGCGTTCGGTGGCGCGGACATGCACGGTGGCGTCGGGGAAATCGGCGAGCCCGCCGGCGTGGTCGACGTCGAGGTGGGTCATCACGATGTGCCGGACGTCGGCGGGATCGTGGCCCAGCGCCCGGATCTGCGCCACGGCGGTTTCTTCCATGGCCGGCTTCGCGCCGACCATCGCCATGAACGGACCGCCGAGCCAGCGCCGCGATTCGGTGACGCCGCGGGTGCCGAACCCGGTGTCGACCAGCACGAGCGCATCGGCGGTCTCCACGAGCAGGCAGTGCGCCACGATCGTGCTGCGCCGCAGCATCCCGGGGCGGCCGTCGAGCGCCTTGCCGCCGAGCGGACGCATCGTGCCGCAGTTGAGGTGGTGCACCTTCATA
>NZ_JACJHR010000137.1 GCF_014174495.1 Amycolatopsis echigonensis | reverse complement strand
ATTTCAACCAAGCGATGAACAAGGCGCTGGGCTGGCTTCAGGATCGCGGGTTCAAGGCAGAGAGGCCAACGCTCGGAAAGTTTGGTGAGATCCAGGGTAAACCGATTGGCACGCAGACGGCTGATGGTAAGACGGGGTTCCGAATCGAATACGATGAGCGAAGTGGTGCCCATATCAATGTTTGGAGCGGGAAGGAAAAGGGTCCGCACTTCACCTTCGATGCTTCCAAGGCAACTGTCACAAAAATCCAAAGCCATTACGGATGTGGTTAATGACTGGCAATTACTGGGAGGAGGCTGTGTATTCTGTGCCACCTCTGAATGATATTGATAGAATTGACATGTCGGCTGTCTTCGATTGGCTCGGCCGTCATTTTCCAAAGGTTGGAGCTAAGATAGATTGGACCCGTGTGCCGGGAAATCATATGCACTGGAGGTTTGACGACGATGTGCAGCTGTCATTGACAGCCTCAAGGGAGGTGTGTCGGCGCCTCCGCTCGGGGTCATCGGTCGATCACGTCGGAGACGGTCTATCGCCATACGGTTTGCGTTTTAATTCTAATAACCCTTCTTCGGTTGTGGCTGCATTGCTTGAGGTGCCAGAGCATCACTATTTCGTCTCGGTGGATCGATCATGGATTGTCGTCGCCACCACTGAGGGGGATCTGGATGTGGCAGATCAGATTAATTTTGCCGAGAGTGTGTAAAGGAAATCAGCTGTATCGGCCGCTGCATGCGCGCCGCACTACCGGGTCGGTGTGCAGTTGACGAAGGGTGGTCGGCTGAGGTTTTCGGTTCTGGTGCTGATCACTGGATTGAGCGAACTTCAGGTTGCTGTTTGACCGTCCGGTAGCTCCTTGTGCATGTCGGCGGCGCACGCTGAGAGGCGTCCGTCGTAGGCGTGGGCGGTGCGCCATGAAGGTCGCTGGCGTGTACTAGCGGTGCGGGTGCCGGGACTGCACGGGCGGTTGCTGGGCGACCGGTGTCGGCGCTTGCGAGCGCGGGGGCACGGGAGCTGGTATTTCCGGGTGGAGATGCCGCTGCGGCCGGACGGGCGGAGGCGGCAGGTTCGCCGGAGCGGGTTCTCGTCACAGTGGGCTGCGCGGCAGGCGCGGGCCTGTCTGTGCGATCCCGGCGGGCGAGATTTGTCGGCGGCGGTGATCACGGTCGGGCAGTAGTTGCGGTTGTGGCTGGACACGCGGGTGGGCCGGGTGCATCGACGTTGCGCAGTTACCGCCAGCACGTCCGTGGGTACCTGGTCCCGTATCTGGGCGACCGGCTGCTGGGCGAGTTTACCAACGCGCAGGTGCAGGCGATGTTCACCGCGATTATCCGGACCCACGGTGTCGCGGGTCGTCCGGTCACCCCGGGCACGCTGCAACGGATCCAGGCGACGTTGCGGGCGGTGCTGAACGCGGCGGTGCGGCGCGGGCTGATCGATCGCAACCCCGCTCGTTTCGTCGAGCTTCCCCGGCAGCGGCGGCCGCACGCGGTGGTGTGGACACTGCTGCGGGTCGCCCTGTGGCGGGCGACGGGGGACCGGCCGCGCGTGGCGGTGTGGACGGCCGCGCAGACCGCGGCGTTCTTGCGGGAGATCCGCGGCGACCGGCTCTACCCGCTGTTCCACCTGTTGGCGGTGGGTTCTCCCGCCGGAGCGGCGCTCGTCGGCGATGCGCGTGGTCGGCACGCCAGGGGCACCGGTATCGAGCAGGCAACTTAGGCTGAGGTCAGGGGATCGTACGGGCTGCCCGAACCGGGCGAGCTGGAAAGAGTGCCGTATTGTCCGCGGGTTCCTCGCGGGCGCTAGGGTCCGGCGACGCCGGTGCCGTTCGCTGTCGAGCCAGCTGAGTTTTCAGCCGCAGCCGTCAGCCGGGCATTCGTAGACTGGGCTGTCCGCATCGTGTATGCCGGATGTCGACGGAGACGTGGCAGCACCGACTGGTGACGTCGCGCAGGTGACGGAATCGGGCTGCTCGATGAACTGTCCTTGCTTCCACGGACTGGCAGGGCAGGAGTTCGCGAATTCTCCCAGCCGGATCGAGGTTCCGGCTGGAGTGCCTTTCGCGAACGCTGTCCAGGGCAGACGGGAAGGGCGCGACTCCGCTGTCATGTCGCGGGGCCGTTGGGGAACTATCGCGGCGGGAGAGCGGACGGAGACAGCTCAGCTTTGCCCGGTGAGGTTCTCGGGAGAGAGCAGTTCGTCGAGTTTCTCCTTTGCCAGAAGCCCGCGTTCGAGGACGAGGTCGCTGACGCTGCGGCCGTCGCGGAGCGCGTCGTGGGCGATTTCGGTGGCTGACGTGTAGCCGATCGCGGGATTGAGCGCGGTGACCAGGCCGATCGATGCGGCGGCGGTGCGGCGCAGGTGTTCGGCATTAGCCGTGATTCCGGCGATGCAGTTTCGCGCCAGAGTGCTGGCGCCTGCGGTGAGGTGGTCGAGGCTGGTGAAGAGCGAGTGCGCGATGATCGGCTCGAAGGCGTTGAGCTGGAGCTGCCCGCTTTCCGCGGCCATGGTTACGGTGAGGTCGTGGCCGATGACCTCGAACGCGATCTGGTTGACGACTTCGGGGATGACCGGGTTGACCTTGCCGGGCATGATGGATGACCCGGCTTGCCGGGCTGGCAGATTGATTTCGCCCAGTCCTGCCTGAGGTCCGGAGGACAGCAAGCGGAGGTCGTTGCAGATTTTGGACAGCTTCACCGCGATGCGCTTGAGCACGCCCGAAAGGTGAACGAAGACCCCGGCGTCTTGGGTCGCTTCGATGAGGTCTTCCGCGCCGATCAGGGTGGCGATGCCGGTGAGTTCGCGAAGGTTCTCGATCGCGTGTGCCCGGTAGCGCGGGTGCGCGTTGAGCGCGGTGCCGATCGCGGTTCCGCCGAGGTTGAGTTCGTGGAGCAGGACGCGGGCTTCGGCGAGCCGGCCTTGGTCTTCTTTGAGCGTGACCGCGTATGCGGCGAATTCCTGGCCGAGCGTCATCGGCACGGCGTCTTGGAGCTGAGTGCGGCCGATCTTGAGCACGTCGGCGAATTCGATGGCTTTTGCGGCGAAGTGCGTGCGGAGCGTGCTGATCTCGTTGTCCAGTTCGGCGATGCCTCTGTCGAGCGCGAGCTTGATCGCGGTCGGATAGACGTCGTTGGTGCTTTGCCCGAGGTTGACGTGGTCGAGGGGGGGTGGACGTTCCTGTAGTCGCCCTTGGGCAATTCCATGATCTCGAGGGCGAGGTTGGCGATGACCTCGTTGGCGTTCATGTTGGTTGACGTGCCGGCTCCTCCTTGGATGGCGTCGACGACGAATTGGTCGTGCAGACCGCCGGTCCGGATCTGTTCGCAGGCGCTGATGATCGCGTCGGCGACCTGGCGGGGCAGGAGGCCGAGGTCTCGGTTCGCCGTTGCAGCGGCTTGTTTGACTGTGGCGAGCGCGGTGATGAATGCGGGGTATGAGGAGATGGGCGTCGAGCTGATCGCGAAGTTGGAGAGCGCGCGCATGGTGTGCACGCCGTAGTACGCGTCGTGATCTGCGAGGGCATCGCCCGCGTGGCTCGCCGGTCGTTCGAGGGACTGCCGATCGAACGCCAACTCGAGCAGGCGGACGTCTCGTTGTTCGCTTCCAACGAGCCGATCACTGTCTCCGGCAGCCGCGCGCAGCGAATTCTCCAGCGCAGGATCAATCAGTCGGTCGCCGAATACGAGGTCCTGAACACCCTTGAGCAGTCTTGGGGCGGCCTGTGCACCCATGTTCGCGAAGGTTGGAACATCGGCAAACCCTGCTACGGCTACCGGGCGAAGGTCTACCGCCATCCAAACCCCGCGAAGGCGGCCAAGGGGTTCACGAAGTCACGGCTTGAGCCGGACGACGCTCGTGGCGAGACCGTGACGCAGATAGCGCTCTGGCGGTACGAGGGCCTCGGGTATCCGGCGATCGTCGACCGGCTCAACGCCGATCTGTCGAAGTACCCGCCCCCTCAGCCCGCAGGGATGCTTCGCGCACGAGGAGCTTGGAGCAAGTCGACTGTGGCCGACATCCTCCACAACCCGAAATACACGGGTTATCAGGTCTTCAACCGGCGAGCTTCGAGATCCGCGCACGGGCGAGTGAACGACCCCGCGAAGTGGGTGTGGTCGCCTGAACCGGCACACGAGCCGCTGATTCCGAAGTGGATGTACGACCACTTCAACGCCGGCCGGAAGATCGGCCAATCGAGGCGGAACGGGCTGGAACTCAACAGCCATCCGGCGGCGAGGCGGACAGGCTTGTTCCGAAGCCTGATCTTCTGCAGTTGCGGCCGCCGCATGTTCGGTGCCCAGCGGCCGCGGTTTGCCTACTACGTCTGCCATCCGCTGAATAACAACCGGGGGAGGGCGGACAAGTACGCGGGGCACCGCAAGACGGTCTACGTCCGCGAGGACGCGGTGGCCGATGCGGTCGCCCAGTTCCTGACCGATCGGGTTTTCGGACAAGAACGGGTACGGCTGCTGCTCGGCGAGGCTTCGTCAGCGGACGAGATCGCCACAGAGGAACGAACGCGGAAGCGTATGTCGCTCGAGGGCGCCATCGCCGGCATCGAGAAGCGCCAGCAGTCGATTCTCCGGCAGGCGCAGAGCGGAGACCTGGATGATCCGTTTACCCGGGGGCTGCGCGGGACGTACAACGAACTGGAGGGAGAGAAAGAAGCGATCGTGGAGCAGATCGCGGATCTGGACGCTGAGGCGCAAAGCCAGCCGAAGCCGCCGGGTCCTGACGAGGCAGCTCTGCTTGACGCTTTGCCCGTGCTCTCCCTGAAGCTTGCCGCGGCGCCGCCGGAGTTGCTGCGGAGGCTCTTCGAGGTGCTCCGGCTCGAAGTACGATTGCTGGACGACGATCATGTCGAGATTGCCATCACGCTGCCCGCCGGGGACGTCCCGGACGTGGCCGAGGTGGCGGAGAGGATCACGGATCAGATGGCTGACACACAAGCCGCTCAGACGAGCGCGTTCGCTTGTGTAGATGTCGTCCGTGCCCCCGGTGAGATTCGAACTCACACTGGACGGGTTTTGAATCCGTTGCCTCTGCCAGTTGGGCTACGGGGGCGCAGTGCCGGAAACTTTACGGGATCCGCCCTCCCCTCCGGCGACCGGGTCCGGTGATCGACTTGGGGCCGGGGCTGGGTGTCGCCCGCCACTTCGTGGTGAACGCCATCGTGGGATCTGGATCGGTCCCGGTACGCTGGGCTCTCGCGGGTGACCGCGTGTCGAAGACGTCCCGCCGAGCCTTCAGGAGGACACCGGTGACCGAACAGGCTGCCGAGTCGAACGGCGCCGCCGCCGGCGTGCCGCAGCGACGGGTGCTCGTCGCCGAAGACGAGGCGCTCATCCGGCTCGACCTGGTGGAAATGCTGCGCGAAGAGGGCTACGAGGTCGTCGGCGAGGCCGGCGACGGCGAGGAGGCCATCGCGCTGGCCACCGACCTCAAGCCGGACCTCGTGATCCTCGACGTCAAGATGCCCAAGCTCGACGGCATCGAGGCGGCCGCGCGGATCACCGGCGACCGGATCGCGCCCGTCGTCATTCTCACCGCGTTCAGCCAGCGCGACCTCGTCGAACGGGCCCGCGACGCGGGCACCATGGCGTACCTGGTCAAACCGTTCGCCAAACGCGACCTCGTGCCCGCCATCGAGCTGGCCGTCAGCCGGTTCTCCGAGCTGCAGGCCCTCGAGGCCGAGGTCGCCGGGCTCACCGACCGGCTCGAGACCCGCAAGGTCATCGACCGGGCGAAGGGCCTGCTGATGAGCCGCCAGGGCCTCACCGAGCCGGACGCGTTCCGCTGGATCCAGCGCACCGCGATGGACCGGCGCACCACGATGAAAGCCGTCGCCGAGGCGGTCGTGGAAAGCATCGGCTGAGCACCGGCCCAGCACTCGGACAAGCGGGCGCGACCAGGGGGTCGCGCCCGCTTTTCCGTTTCCACCGCCGGAAAAACACCGGAGAGTCACCGTCCAGCGCCGGAGTGCGCTTCCGTCCAGCGGGACCCCGTCCGTTGTGCCGGATCCGTCCCGGCCCGGCGTGTCGTCCGGAACCTGGCCGCTGACCAGCGAAAACCCTTCCGTCGCAGTGACGGCTGAGCCACCCGTGCGGGTTGATCTGCTCTGTGCGAAAGGGCAAGGTTGCTACCTTGGAGGCCGGGTAATCGTGGTGGCGGTCACGATGGCGGAGGGGATGTTCTTAGACTGCACTCATTGATCGGACGTCTGGTCAAGGTCCGTTCGCGGGGTGCTCGGACACGAAGAGTCATTCACTCGGTCGTTGCAATAAGACGATCGAGTGTAAATCGTCCGTTAATTCTCGTGACGACCGTCACGATGTGGATACAAGACTCGCTGTGACTCTGTGCAACACCTCACCCGGCGGCTACGTTCAGCGCCCAGTCGAAGTCCCACGCAGGGACCCGCCGTTCCACGGGACGTGGCGGGTGGCATTTGGAGGAACGAGTGCAGAGAGCACGACTCACTAAGGTCATCGTGCTGGCCGCGGCGGGAGTCATCTCCCTGGGCGCCTGCTCGGCGCGGACCGGCAGTGGCTCGGGCGGCGACAGCGGCGCGCCGCAGGCCGCGGCCCCGTCGGCGGCGGCGAACGCGGCGGACCCGGCGGGAGACGGCAAGGCGCAGTGCGCGCCGACCTCGATCGCCTACGCCGGCACGATCAACGGCGCGAACGCGGCCCTGGGCCAGAACATCCTCAAGGGCGCGAAGCTGGCGGTCGACCAGCACAACAAGGCCAACCCGGGCTGCCAGGTCAAGCTGGCGGAGTTCGACACCGAGGGCACGCCGGACAAGGCTCCGGGCATCGTGACCCAGATCGTCAACACCCCGGGCATCATCGGCGTCATCGGCCTCCCGTTCTCGGGCGAGTCGAAGGCCGCGGGCAACATCTTCAACTCCGCGGGCCTGGTCGCCGTGACGCCGTCCGCGACCAACCCGTCGCTCGCCCAGAACGGCTGGAAGACCTTCTTCCGCGCGCTGGGCAACGACAACGCGCAGGGCCCGGCCGCCGCGAAGTTCATCACCGGCGACCTCAAGGCCAACAAGGTCTGCGTGATCGAGGACGACTCCGAGTACGGCACCGGTCTCGCCGCCTCGACCATCAAGGCGCTCGGCGACAAGGCGAGCTGCCAGGACAAGGTCAAGACGAAGCAGACCGACTTCTCGGCCGTGGTCAACAAGATCAAGGGCGAGAAGCCGGACGCGATCTTCTACTCGGGCTACTACCAGGAAGCCGCTCCGTTCGCGCAGCAGCTGAACGACGCGGGCGTCAAGGCGAAGTTCGTCGGCCCGGACGGCGTGAAGGACGACCTGTTCGTGAAGGGCGCGGGCGACGCCGCGGCCAACGCGTACTTCACCTGCCCGTGCGTGCCCGCTGACCAGTTCACCAAGTTCACCGACGCCTACAAGGCGGCGACCGGCGCCGACCCGGGCACCTACTCGCCCGAGGCCTACGACGTCGCGACGATCCTGCTCAAGGGCATCGACGCCGGCAAGAAGGACCGCGCCGGCCTGCTGGACTTCGTGAAGAACTACGACGGCCAGGGCATCACGAAGCACTTCAAGTGGGACGACCACGGCGAGCTCGCCTCCACCACCGTGTGGACCTACAAGGTGGAGAACGGGAAGATCGTCCGCAACACCGAGATCAAGTAGCTCACCGCTTTCGGTTCCAGTACCGGGGTGCGGGCCAGGCGGCGTGATCCCGCCTCGCCCGCACCCCGGACCCACATGGAGAACTAGTGTGTCGATGACCCCTGACCTCAGTTCGCTCGTCCTCGCGCAGGGCGGCGGCACCTGGATCACCTTCGACGTGAATTCGTTCCTGAACCAGTTCTGGGACAACACGATCGACGGTCTGTCCTACGGCAGCATCTACGCGCTCGTGGCGTTGGGCTACACCCTCGTCTACGGCGTGCTCAAACTCATCAACTTCGCCCACTCCGAGGTGTTCATCTACGGCGCCTTCGCGACGTGGTTCACCTTCTACGGCCTGGGTTTCCGCTCCGGCGCGACCCCGGATCTGCCGATCTTCGAACTGATCGGCTTCCTGCTGATCGCGCTGATCGCGTCGATGGCGGTGTCCGGCGGGACCGCGGTGGTGCTGGAACGCGTGGCCTACCGGCCGCTGCGCAAACGCAACGCCCCCCGGCTGGTCTTCCTGATCACCGCGATCGGCGCTTCCTTCGTGCTGCAGCAGATCCTGTTCATCTGGCGCGGCGGCAACCCGGAGAACAGCATCCGGCTGCTGCGCAACGACGAGGTGTTCACGATCTTCGGCGGCAGCGTCACGATCGTCACCATCATCACCGTGGTGGCGTCGATCCTGCTGATGATCGGCACGGACATGTTCGTCAACCGGACCAAGTTCGGCCGCGGCATCCGCGCGGTGGCGCAGGACCCGGACACGGCCACGCTGATGGGCGTCAACAAGGAACGCGTCATCACCCTGACGTTCCTCATCGGCGGCCTGCTGGCCGGCGCGGCGGCGCTGTTCTACATGATGAAGATCCCGCAGGGCGCCTCGTACCAGGGCGGCTTCATCCTCGGCATCAAGGCGTTCACCGCCGCGGTGCTCGGCGGCATCGGCAACCTGCGCGGCGCGCTGCTGGGCGGCCTGCTGCTCGGGGTCGTGGAGAACTACGGGCAGTCGCTGTTCGGCGGGGAATGGCGCGACGTCGTCGCGTTCGTCCTGCTGGTGCTGATCCTGATGCTCCGCCCGACCGGCATTCTCGGCGAATCGCTCGGAAAGGCACGGGTATGACGACGACTACGACGCCGCCCGCCGCACCGGCGAAGGCGCGCCGCCGTCCGGTCTCGGACTGGTGGAACAGGCTGTCCCGGGTCCAGCAGTGGGGGGTGCTCATCCCGCTGGTGGCGCTGGTCTACCTGCTGCCGGTGCTGAACCCGCCGCTGATCACCACCCAGCCCGGGTACGACTTCCCGATCGCGATGTTCGAGGTGGCCCGCTACGCGCTGGTCGCCATCGGGCTCAACATCGTCGTCGGCCAGGCCGGCCTGCTCGACCTCGGGTACGTCGGGTTCTTCGCGGTCGGCGCCTACGTGATGGCGCTGTTCACGAGCCCGGATTCGTCGCTTTCGAAGCTGCCGTTCCTCGTCGTGCTGCCGATCGCGATGGTGGTCACGATGATCTTCGGGGTGATCCTCGGGACGCCGACGCTGCGGTTGCGCGGCGACTACCTGGCGATCGTCACGCTGGGCTTCGGCGAGATCGTGCGGCTGATGGCCGACAACATCGACCCGCTGCGCGGCAACCGCGGCTTCCAGGGCGTCGGGCATCCGCCGGGTACGAAGGCGGACGGCAGCCCGCTGTTCAACAACACCAACGGAATCCCGTGGTACTGGCTTTGCGTCACGATCATCATCGTGATCCTGTTCGTGGTCGGGAACCTGGAGCGCAGCCGCGTCGGCCGCGCGTGGGTCGCGATCCGCGACGACGAGGACGCGGCCGAGATCATGGGCGTGCCGACGTTCAAGTTCAAGATCTGGGCGTTCGTCGGCGGCGCCGCGGTCGGCGGCCTCTCCGGCGCGCTGTACGCGGGGCAGCTGGGCTTCGTGAACAACCAGAAGTTCGACGTGGTCACGTCGATGCTGTTCCTGGCCGCGGTCATTCTCGGCGGCGCGGGCAACAAGGTCGGCGTGCTGCTGGGCGCGATCGTCGTGGCGTACGTGCCGCTGCGGTTCCAGGCGATCGCGGAGTACAAGTACCTGATCTTCGGCCTGGCGCTGATCGTCCTGATGATCTTTCGCCCGCAGGGCCTGCTCGGCGCGCGGCAGCGGCTGCTCGCCTACGGCAGGCAGGCGTACCAGCGGCTGCTCGGCAAGGGCGAGCAGGTCAGCAGCGACGGTTCGCTGGCCACGGACAACGCGGGGGAGAGGGCATGACGGTCCCTGGCAACGGAAACGGACCCGAGGTCCCGGCCGAGGGCGGCCTCGTGGCCGAGGTCGCGAACATGACCGCCGAGGAGCTCGCCGAGCACGAGGCCGAGGTCGCCGAGGTCGTCGCGCCGGACCGGGAGATCCGGGCCGATTACGGGCAGACGCTGCTGAAGGTCGACGACGTCACCGTCCGCTTCGGCGGCCTGGTGGCGCTCGATTCGGTGTCCTTCGAGATCCGGCGCGGCGAGATCCTCGGCCTGATCGGGCCGAACGGCGCGGGCAAGACCACCTGCTTCAACGCGATGACCGGCGTCTACCGGCCGACCTCGGGGCAGGTGCTGCTCGAGGACAAGCCGCTCGGCAAGACGTCGCGGCACGGGATCACCCAGCTCGGCATCGCCCGGACGTTCCAGAACATCCGGCTGTTTTCCGAGATGACCGCGCTGGAGAACGTGGTCGTCGGCACCGACGCGCGGCACAAGACGAGCCTGCTCGGCGCCCTCCTGCGAGTCCCGCGGCACCACCGCGAGGAGAAGCAGGCGATCGAGAAAGCCATGGCGCTGCTGGAATTCGTCGGCATCGCCGACCGGGCCGCGGACCGCGCGAAGAACCTGCCCTACGGCTATCAGCGGCGGCTGGAGATCGCGCGGGCGCTCGCCACCGAGCCGAAGCTGCTCTGCCTCGACGAGCCCGCCGCCGGGTTCAACCCGGCGGAGAAGGAAGAGCTCATGGGGCTGATCCGGACGATCCGCGACGACGGCTTCACCGTCCTGCTGATCGAACACGACATGAAGCTCGTCATGGGCGTCACCGACCGGATCGTGGTGCTGGAGTTCGGCAAGAAGATCGCCGACGGGCTTCCCTCCGAGATCCGGGAGAACCCCGCCGTGATCGCCGCTTACCTGGGAGTTCCCGACGATGACGCTGCTTGAGCTTTCCGACGTTTCCGTCCACTACGGACGGATCCAGGCCGTGTCCGGGCTGTCCATCACGGTCAACGAGGGCGAAATCGTCACCCTCATCGGGGCGAACGGCGCCGGCAAATCGACCACGATGCGGGCGATCTCCGGCATCCGGCCGATCTCCAGCGGCTCCATCCGGTTCGACGGCGAGGACATTTCGCGGCTGCGCGGCGATTTGCGCGTGGTCCGCGGGATTTCGCAGGCTCCGGAGGGGCGGGGGATTTTCCCCGGCATGACGGTGCTCGAGAATCTGGACATGGGCGCTTATGCGCGCAAGGACCGGAAGAATCTGCAGCCGGATTTCGACCGGGTGTTTGAGTTGTTTCCGCGGCTGGCCGAGCGGAAGACGCAGGTCGGCGGGACGATGTCCGGTGGCGAGCAGCAGATGCTCGCGATCGGGCGGGCGTTGATGGCCAAGCCTCGGTTGTTGTTGCTGGACGAGCCTTCTATGGGGCTGGCACCGCAGTTTATCCAGCAGATTTTCCGGATTATTACGGAGATCAATCGGCAGGGGACGACCGTGCTGCTGGTCGAGCAGAACGCGCAGCAGGCGTTGTCCCGGGCGCATCGGGCTTATGTGCTGGAGACTGGGCAGATTACGAAGACTGGTACTGGGCAGGAGTTGTTGGCTGACACCAGTATCAAGGAGGCTTATCTCGGGGTGGGATGATTCTGATTCGGCGGGTTTCGGCTCGTCGCCTGGCGGCGACATTGCATTGGGATGTTGCGGCGGGGCACCCCGAAGTCGAT
>NZ_JACJHR010000136.1 GCF_014174495.1 Amycolatopsis echigonensis | reverse complement strand
CCCCCCCCGCCCCTCTCCCGATCTGCCGGCGCCCCCCCCCCCCCCGCCCCGCTTCTGCCACCGCCGCTGCGGTGTCTTCGCTGCCTGCCGGGCATTTCGCTGGTCCGCTGTTCCACTCGACCGCGTCCGGCGGCCGGTCGCCGGCGGCCGTAAAAGGGACTGAGCCGGGGCAGGACCGGGGTTCGGCCCGTTCTTCGTCCACACGGGCCGGTGCGTCGCCGGGGAAAGGGTTGCGCCGCAACGATCTTGACCGCCCCACCTAGCATATCCGCGGCGGTCGCGCGCGTTCGCCGTACCGCGTTGGGTCACCCGGATCCGGCCTCGGTAACCTCTCCCGCGTGTCCGTGTCCTCGTCCCAGCCCCGAAGCGGGCCCGCTGCCGCGTCGCTGCCGGACAGCCCGGCCAAGGCGGCCGCCGCGCCGCCCCGCCCGGCCCGGATCGACCCGGTCCCGCTGGCCACTCTGCTCGCCCGTGCGGGAGCCCGGCTCATCGCCGACCGCCCCGAGGCCGCCGACCTCACCGTCACCGGCACCACGCTGCGTGCGCAGCACGTGCTTCCGGGTGACCTGTTCGCCGGCCTCCCCGGAGCCCGCGCGCACGGAGCCGACTTCAGCGAGCAGGCGCTCGCCGCCGGCGCCGCGGCCGTCCTGACCGACCCGAGCGGAGCCGACCGGCCCGCGCTGCGCGACGCGCAGGTGCCGGTCCTCGTGCACCCGGACCCGCGCGCCGCGCTCGGCGAGATCGCCGCGTGGATCTACGGAGAGCCGTCGCTGAACCTGTCCGTGCTCGGCGTCACCGGCACCTCCGGCAAGACCACCACCTCCTATCTGGTCGACTCGGGCCTGCGCGCCGCCGGGCGCATCACCGGCCTGATCGGCACGGTCGAGACCCGGATCGCCGGCGAGCGCCTCGCCAGCGGGTTCACCACGCCGGAGGCCCCGGACCTGCAGGCGCTGCTCGCGGTGATGCTGGAGCGCGGCGTCACGCACGTGCCGATGGAGGTGTCCAGCCACGCGCTGGCGCTCGGCCGGGTCAACGGCACCCGGTTCGCGGTGGGCGCGTTCACCAACCTGTCGCAGGACCACCTCGACTTCCACAAGGACATGGAGGAGTACTTCGCCGCCAAGTCCCTGCTGTTCGACGGCCGGTCGACCACCGAGGTCGTCGTGGTCGACAGCGCGTGGGGACAGGCGCTGCTCACTCCGCAGACGGTGACCGTCTCGATCGAAGCCGGGGCCGACGCCCTGTGGCGGGCCGCCGACATCGAGGCGACCCCGGCCGGGGAGCAGACCTTCACGCTGCTCGGGCCGGACGGGCTCACCCGCGCCGCGAAGATCCCGCTGCCCGGCACGTTCAACGTCGCCAACGCGGTGCTCGCCGCGGCGATCCTGGACAGCGCCGGCATCGACGCCGACGACATCGTCGCCGGCCTCGCCGCGGTGGAGGTGCCCGGCCGGATGGAGCGGGTGTACCTCGGCCAGGACTTCACCGCCGTGGTCGACTACGCGCACAAACCGGCCGCGGTGGCCCAGGGCCTCGACGCCCTGCGCGCCCGCACCGAAGGCCGCATCATCACCGTGCTCGGCTGCGGCGGCGACCGCGACACCGCGAAGCGCCCGATGATGGGCGAGGCCGCGGTCCGGCGCAGCGACGTACTGATCGTGACCGACGACAACCCGCGTTCGGAAGATCCGGCCGCGATCCGCGCCGCGATGCTGGCCGGGGCCCGCGCCGTCGGGCCCGCGGCGGGCGGCGAGGTGCTGGAGATCGGCGACCGGCGCGAGGCGATCGCGCACGCGGTGTCGCTCGCCCGGGCGGGGGACATCGTCCTGATCGCAGGCAAGGGCCACGAGACCGGCCAGGAGGTCCAGGGTGTCGTGCACCCGTTCTCCGACCGGGACGAACTGGAGGCCGCCATCCGCAAGCGTCTCGAGGTGACCGCGTGATCGAGCTGAGCCTGGCCGAGATCGCCGACGTCGTCGGCGGCCGGCTGCACCGCACGGACGGATCCGCTGTCGTGACCGGGAGCGTCGAATTCGACACCCGCGAGCTCGGTCCCGGCGGGCTGTTCCTCGCCCTGCCCGGCCAACGCGTCGACGGGCACGATTTCGCCGCGCAAGCGGTCGAGGCCGGCGCGGTCGGCGTGCTGGCCGCGCGCGAGGTCGACGCACCGGCGATCGTCGTGCCGCCGCTGCCGCCGGGGCAGGGCAACGCCGGGTCGGTCGCGCTGACCGGCGACACCGACGGCTCCGGCGCCGCCGTGCTGGCGGCGCTCGCCAAGCTGGCCCGGCACGTCGTCGACCGGCTGGCCGCGGGCGGGCTGACCGTCATCGGCGTCACCGGCTCGTCCGGCAAGACCTCGACCAAGGACGTCATCGCGCAGCTGGTCGAGCCGATGGGCCCGACGGTCGCGCCGCCCGGGTCGTTCAACAGCGAGCTCGGCCACCCGTGGACCGCGCTGCGCGCCGACGCGTCGACCAAGTTCCTCGTGCTGGAGATGTCCGCGCGCGGGATCGGGCACATCGCCGCTGCCGCCGAGACGACGCCGCCGCGGATCGGCGCGGTGCTCAACGTCGGCAGCGCGCACGTCGGCGAGTTCGGCTCGCGCGAGGGCATCGCGAAGGCCAAGGGCGAACTGGTCGAGGCGCTGCCGGAAGACGGCCTGGCAGTGCTGAACCTCGACGATCCGCTGGTCGCCGCCATGGCGAGCCGCACGAAGGCCCGGATCGTCGGCGTGGGGGAGTCGGCCGGGGCGCAGGTCCGGGCCGCCGACATCACGGTCGACGAACAGGCCCGGCCGTCGTTCCGGCTGATCACGCCCGAGGGCGAGGCCCCGGTGACGCTGCCGCTGCACGGCGAGCACCACGTCGGCAACGCGCTGTCGGCCGCCGCCATCGCGCGCGAACTGGGCGCGAGCACCGAGGAAATCGCGCAGCGGCTTTCGTCGCTGCAGCGGCGCTCGGAGCGCCGGATGGAGGTCGTCACCCGCGCGGACGGCGTCACGATCCTCAACGACTCGTACAACGCCAACCCCGAATCGGTCCGGGCCGGGCTGAAGGCGCTGGCCTCGATGACCCGCTCCGGTCGCCGCGCCTGGGCGGTCCTCGGCGTGATGGGCGAGCTGGGCGAGGACTCGGTGACCGCGCACGACGCGATCGGGCGGCTCGTGGTCCGGCTCAACATCGAGAAGCTCGTCGTGGTCGGCCAGGACGCGTCCGCCATGCACCAGGGCGCGCTGCAGGAGGGTTCCTGGGGCGAGGAGTCGGTGCTGGTACCCGATGTCGAGGCCGCGGTCGCCGTGCTGCATGATCAGCTCCGTCCCGGGGACGTGGTGCTGGTCAAGGCGTCCAAGGCCGCCGGTCTCTGGCGGGTGGCCGAAGCGCTGCTGGCCGATCCGGAAGCCGGGACCGACTCTTCCTCCTCCGAACGCTCGAACGGTGGTCACGCGTGATCAACATCATGATCGCGGCCGCGGCGGGTCTGCTGGTCTCGATCCTGCTCACGCCCTACCTCATCCGGGTTTTCTCGCGGCAGGGCTTCGGCCAGGAGATCCGCGAGGAAGGCCCGCAGGGGCACAAGTCGAAGCGCGGCACGCCGACCATGGGCGGCGTCGCGATCATCATCGCGATGGTCGTCGGCTATTTCGTCGCGCACCTGATCACCTGGATCAGCAACTCGCGTTCGGCGGCGCCGTCGGCGTCCGGCCTCCTGGTGCTGATGCTCGCCGTCGGGCTCGGCGTGGTCGGCTTCCTCGACGACTTCATCAAGATCCGCAAGCAGCGCAACCTCGGGCTGAACAAGACCGCGAAGCTGGTCGGCCAGCTCGTGGTCACCGTCCTCTTCGCGGTGCTGTCGCTGCAGTTCGCCGACTCGCACGGGCTCACCCCGGCGTCGCAGAGCCTGTCCTACGTCCGCGACCTGGCGCTGATCACGTTCCCGTCGGTCGTGTTCGTGATCTTCTGCTACATCGTCATCTCCGGCTGGTCGAACGCGGTGAACTTCACCGACGGCCTCGACGGCCTGGCCGGCGGCGCGGCGGCGATGGTGCTCGCGACGTACGTCGTCATCTCGTTCTGGCAGGCCCGGCTTTCCTGCTCGACCCAGCCGCTCCCGGCCTGCTACGACGTGCGCGACCCGCTCGACCTCGCCGTCGTCGCGGCCGCGGCCACCGGGGCCTGCATCGGGTTCCTGTGGTGGAACGCCGCCCCGGCGAAGATCTTCATGGGCGACACCGGGTCGCTCGCCCTCGGCGGTCTCGTCGCCGGGCTGTCCATGACGACCCGCACCGAGCTGCTCGCCATCGTCATCGGCGGCCTGTTCATGGTCGAGATGATCTCGGTGGTCACGCAGATCGCGGTCTTCCGCACGACGCGGCGGCGGCTGTTCCGGATGGCGCCCTTCCACCACCACTTCGAGCTCGCCGGGTGGGCGGAAACCACGGTGATCATCCGGTTCTGGCTGCTCTCGGCGATCTGCTGCATGTTCGGGCTCGGGCTGTTCTACAGCGAGCAGCTCAACTTCGGGAGCTGACCCTTGGAGCTTGACGGCAAACACGTTCTGGTCGCGGGCGCGGGCGTCACCGGGAAATCGGTCGTTCCCGTGCTGCGCGAGCTGGGCGCGCGGGTCACGGTCACCGACGGCAACGCCGACCGGCTCGCCGAGCTGAACGACCTGGACGCCGAGCTGGCGCCCGGCCTCGCCGCACCGCCGGAGGACACCGCGCTCGTGGTGACCAGCCCGGGCTGGCGGCCGACGTCTCCGCTGCTGGTCGCGGCGGCCGAGGCGGGGATCGAGGTGATCGGCGACGTCGAGCTGGCCTGGCGGATCGGCCGGCTGCGCGAGCATTCGCCCGCGTGGCTGGTGATCACCGGCACGAACGGCAAGACGACCACGGTCGGGATGCTGGAGTCGATCCTGCGCGCGGCCGGCGCGGACGCGGTGGCCTGCGGCAACGTCGGCTATCCGGTGCTCGACGCGGTGCGCGGCGGGCATCAGGTGCTGGCCGTCGAACTGTCCAGTTTCCAGCTGCACTGGTCGTCCACGATCGCGCCGGACGCCTCGGTGGTGCTGAACCTCGCCGAGGACCACCTCGACTGGCACGGCTCGATGGAGGAGTACGCCGCCGCGAAGGGCCGGGTGCACCAGCGGTCGCGCGCCGTCGTGCACAACGTCGACGACCCGTGGTCCACGCGGATCGCCGAGGAACACGCCCCGGCCGGCGCCCGGCGGATCGGGTTCGTGCTCGACACCCCGCGCGCCGGAGAGCTGGGCCTGGTCGAAGACCTGCTGGTGGACCGCGCTTTCGGTGCCGACCCGGACACGAGCGCCGAGGAACTGGCCGAGATCGCCGACGTCCGCCCGGCCGGGCCGCACAACCTCGCGAACGCGCTCGCCGCGGCCGCGCTGGCCCGCGCGCACGGGGTGCCGCCGGCGGCGGTGCGGAAGGGGCTGCGCGCCTACGAGCCCGCGCCGCACCGCGCGGTGGAGGTCGCCGAGGTCGGCGGCGTCCGCTACGTCAACGACTCGAAGGCCACCAACCCGCACGCCGCGCTCGGCTCGCTGCTCGCGCACGAAAGCGTGGTCTGGATCGCCGGCGGGCAGCTCAAGGGCGCATCGGTCGACGAACTCGTCGCCGCGGTCGGCGGGCGGCTGCGCGCCGCTGTGCTGCTGGGCGCCGATTCCCCCGTGATCGAAGCCGCTCTTGCGCGACACGCGCCGGATGTCCCGGTCAACCGCCTCCTTCCGGGTGACGATGAGCCCATGACTGCGGCGGTGAGTGCGGCCAGCGCCCTGGCTCGTCCTGGTGACGTGGTGCTTCTCGCGCCCGCCGCCGCCTCGCTGGACATGTTCTCGGGCTACGGAGCGCGCGGCGACGCGTTCGAAGCCGCGGTGCGTGCTCTCGCGGAAGGCGCGGCGGGGGCGGCGGATGACGGTCGTTGACGAGAAGCAGGCCAGGCCGCGCCGTGTCCGCAACGACAGCCCGTTCGTCGCGCTCCGGACCGCGCTGACCGCTTGGCTGTCCCGGCCGCTGGCGTCGTTCCACCTGGTCCTCGCGCTGACCGGCGTCCTCACCGTGATCGGCGCGGTGATGGTGCTGTCGGCGTCGTCGGTGGCCTCCTACAACCCGAAAACCGGCAGCGGCGTGTACTCGCTGTTCTTCCGGCACCTGATGTTCGTCGCGATCGGCGGGATCGTGTTCTGGCTCGGCCTGCGGGTCCGGCTCGAGCGGATCCGCCGGATGTCGGCGACCATCACGGTGATCTGCCTCGGGCTGCTGATGCTGGTGCTGACGCCGCTGGGGTCGACGGTGAACGGCTCGCAGGGCTGGTTCAAGCTCGGCGTGTTCACCTTCCAGCCGGTCGAGGCGGCGAAGGTGGCGCTGGCCTTCTGGGGCGCGCACATCCTGGTGATCAAGTACAACGTGCTGCACCAGTGGCGGCATCTGCTGGTCCCGGTGGTGCCGGTGGCGCTGCTGATGTTCGCGCTCGTGATGCTGCAGCCCGACCTCGGCGGCACGATCACGCTCGCGGTGGTGCTGCTCGGCCTGCTGTGGTTCGCCGGCGCGCCGAAACGGCTCTTCGGGGTGATCCTCGCCGGCGGCCTGAGCGGCGTGCTGGTGCTGGCGATCATCGCGCCCTACCGGCTCGCCCGGGTGATGTCGTTCCTGTCGCCGGACGCGGACACCTCGGCCGAGGGGTTCCAGGCGAACCAGGCCAAGCTGGCGCTCGCCGACGGCGGGCTGTTCGGCAAGGGGCTCGGGCAGGGCGCGTCGAACTGGGGCTACCTGCCGAACGTGCAGAACGACTTCATCTTCGCGCTGATCGGCGAGGAACTCGGCTTCGTGGGCTGCGCGGTCGTGCTGGCGCTGTTCGCCGGCGTGGCCGTGGTCGGCCTGCGCATCGCCACCCGCAACATCGACCCGTGGATCCGGATCGTCGCGGGCACGCTGACGGTGTTCCTCGTCGCGCAGGCGGCCATCAACATCGGCTACGTGGTCGGGCTGCTGCCGGTCACCGGCGTCACGCTGCCGCTGATCTCCTACGGCGGCACGTCGCTCGTGATCACCATGCTCATCATGGGCGTGCTGGCCAACGCCGCGCGGCACGAACCCGAGGCGGTGGCCGCGCTGCGCTCGCACGGGCCGGGTAAATTCGGACGCCTGCTGCGGCTGCCCGCGCCCGATCCGTACCGCCCGCCGTCCGCCCGCAAGGGAACGCGCGCGGCGGGGAACGGGACGAAGGCGGCCCGGCCGGCGCCGCGTGCGGCCCGGCCCGCACCGGCACAGGAACGCCGCCGGTCGGCGCGGCGGACTACAGCGAACCGCGGTGCCCGGAGCACCGCGAACCGGAGAGGTCATTGGTGAGCAAGCCCGTCAAGGGAACGCAGCGGCCGGCCGCGGGCCGGGCGCCGGTCGTCGTGGTCGCCGGCGGGGGCACCGCCGGGCACATCGAGCCCGCGCTCGCGCTGGCGGACGCCGTGAAGCGGCTGCGCCCGGACGCCGAGGTGATCGCCCTCGGCACGGAACGCGGCCTGGAGAACAAGCTCGTGCCCGCGCGCGGGTACCCGCTGGAGCTGATCCCGCCGGTCCCGATGCCGCGCAAGCCGACGCCGGAGCTGCTCCGGCTGCCGCTGAAGGTGCGCGACGCGGTCCGCCGCACCCGCGAGGTGCTGGACCGGGTCCACGCGGACGTCGTGGTCGGCTTCGGCGGCTACGTCGCGCTGCCGGCCTACCTCGCCGCGCGCGGCCGCACGCCGATCGTGGTGCACGAGGCGAACAAGTCGGCCGGGCTGGCCAACAAGGTCGGCGCCCGGTTCGCCGCTCGCGTCGCGGTCGCGGTGCCGGGCACGCCGCTGCCGAAGGCCGAGGTGGTCGGCATTCCGCTGCGCCGCTCGATCACGTCGCTGGACCGGGCCGCGCTGCGGGCCGAGGCGCGCGCGCATTTCGAGCTGGACCCGGACGCGCCGACGCTGCTGGTGTTCGGCGGTTCGCAGGGCGCGGCGTCGATCAACTCGGCGGTTTCCGGCGCGGCCAAGGACTTCGCCGAGGCCGGCGTCGGCGTCCTGCACGCACACGGCCCGAAGAATTCCCTGGTGGTGCAAGAGTTTCCCGGCCGCCCGGCGTACGTGCCGGTGCCGTACCTGGAGCGGATGGACCTGGCCTACGCCGCGGCGGACGTCGTGGTGTGCCGGTCCGGCGCGATGACCGCGGCGGAGGTGTCCGCGGTCGGGCTGCCCGCGGTGTTCGTCCCGCTGCCGCACGGCAACGGCGAGCAGGCGGTCAACGCCCAGCCCGCGGTCGACGCCGGCGCGGCGCTGATGGTCGCCGACGCCGACCTCACCGCGGAGAAGGTCGCCGAGCTGGTGATCCCGCTGGTGACCGACGCCGACCGGGTCGCCGCGATGAGCGCGGCCGCGGTCGGGCTCGGCCACCGCGAAGCCGACGAGACCCTCGCCCGCATCGTTTTGGAGGCCGCCGGTGCCTGACACGCCCGAACTGCCCGCACAGCTGCGCCGGGCGCACCTGATCGGGATCGGCGGGGCCGGGATGTCCGGCATCGCGCGGATCCTGCTCGCCCGCGGCGCGGCCGTGTCCGGGTCGGACGCCAAGGAATCGCGTGCGCTGCTTTCGCTGCGCGCGCAGGGCGCGACGCTGTTCGTCGGCCAGACCGCGGACAACCTCGACGAGCTGGCAGAACCGCCGTCGGCCGTCGTGGTGTCCACCGCGATCAAGGAGACCAACCCGGAACTCACCGCGGCCCGCGAACGCGGCATCCCGGTGCTGCACCGCGCGCAGGCGCTGGCCGGGCTGATGGCCGGGCACCGCGTCGCGTGCATCGCGGGAACGCACGGCAAGACGTCGACCACGTCGATGCTCACCGTGGCGCTGCAGAACTGCCGGCTGGACCCGTCGTTCGCGATCGGCGGCGACCTCAACGAATCCGGGGCCAACGCGCACCACGGCGAGGGCGGCGTGTTCGTCGCGGAGGCCGACGAGAGCGACGGTTCCTTCCTCACCTACACGCCGTCGGTGGCGGTGGTGACGAACGTCGAGCCCGACCACCTCGACCACCACGGCACCGCCGAGGCGTACGTGAAGGTGTTCAGCGACTTCGTCGGCCAGATCGAGCCGGGCGGGCTGCTGATCGTCTGCGCCGACGACGAAGGCGCGGCCCTGCTCGGCGACGAGGCGGCCGCGGCTGGCGTGCGGGTGCGTCGCTACGGCCGTGCTGCTACCAGTGAAGGCGATGTGCGCGTCCTGGACTACACGCCCGCGCCGGACGGCGGCGTCGTGCGGATCGCGCTGGACGGCGAAGAGCACGACCTGCGGGTCGCGGTGCCGGGGGAGCACATGGCGCTCAACGCGATCGCCGCGCTGCTCGCCGGACTCGAACTGGGTGCGCCGCTGGACGGCATGGCCGCCGGGCTCGCCGCGTTCGGCGGGGTGCGCCGCCGGTTCGAGTTCAAGGGCCGCGCGGGCGACGTGCGGGTGTACGACGACTACGCGCACCACCCGACCGAGGTGGCCGCGCAGCTGCGCGCGGTGCGCACGGCCGCGGGCAGCGGACGGGTCGTCGTGGTGTTCCAGCCGCACCTGTACTCGCGCACGCAGACGTTCGCCGCCGAGTTCGCCGAGGCGTTGTCGCTGGCCGACGAGGTCGTGGTGCTCGACGTGTTCGGCGCGCGCGAAGAGCCGGTGCCGGGCGTGACCGGCGCGCTGATCGCCGACCGGGTGACCGTTCCGGTTCACTACCAGCCCGCGTTCGACGTGGCCGCCGGTCTGGTCGCCGACCTCGTCCGGCCGGGCGACCTCGCGATCACCATGGGAGCGGGCGACGTGACGCAGCTGGGCCCGGAGATCCTGGCCGAGCTGGACCGGAGGGCCGACCGAGCATGACCGGGACCCGGCAGCGCCGTCGCCCGCCCGCGCCTCGTGCGGGCGAGGAGCAACGTGCTGCCCTGGCCCGGGAACGACGGGGGCGGCGGACCGAGGAGGAACGCCGGCGCACGCGCGCCCGCACCTCCGCGCGTTCGGGACGCGCGGCGCGGGCCGCCTCGCGGAAGAACCGGCCCACCCGGGGCCAGGAGATCCGCCGCCGCTGGGTGGCCCTGCTGACCGTGGTCACCCTGGCGGCACTGGGGTATCTGCTGTTCTTCAGCTCGCTGCTCTCGGTCAAGACGATCGAGGTGCAGGGCGCGAAAACGGTGTCGGTCGACCAGATCCGCGCGACCGCCGCGGTGCCGCCCGGGCAGCCGATGCTGCGCGCGGATGTCGACGCGATCCGCGACCGGGTGGCCCAGATGCCGGGCGTCGCGACGGTCGACGTGTCCCGGTCGTGGCCGACGACGCTCGAGATCGCGGTGACCGAACGGACCCCGATCGCCTTCTTCGACAGCGGTCCCGGCGGCGACGGGGTGCACCTGGTCGACGGCGGCGGCGTCGTGTTCAAGACGGTGAAGACCCGGCCGGTCGGGTTGCCGGAGCTGAAATTGCCGAAGGTGTCGGTGGACGATCCGGTCACCCGCGCGGTGACCGCGGTGCTCGGGGTGCTGCCGGAGCAGTTGCTGAAGCAGACCAAGACGGTCACCGCGCAGACGCCGGCGAGTGTCGAGTTCACGCTGGCGGACGGCAAGACGGTGCGGTGGGGGAACGCGGAGAACACCGATCGCAAGGCGAAGGTGCTGGCCGCGCTGCTGACGCAGCAGGGGAAGATCTACGACGTCTCCGCGCCGGAGCTGCCGACCATCACCTCCTGACGGCCCGGTGGGGGCCGCTCCCCAGGTTCACTGGCGAGGCTTTCTCGTATGCCGTACGCTCATTGTGTTCGTACGCCATACGAGAAGGTGGGGCATGACGGTTCTGGTGACGGGTGCGACCGGCAATGTCGGGCGGCTGGTGGTCGACGAGCTGGTGGCGCGCGGGGTGCCGGTGCGGGCGTTGACGGTGGACCCGGAGCGGGCGGCGTTGCCGGAGAGTGTCGAGGTCGTGGTCGGGTCGCTGGCCAAGCCTTCGACCTTGCCTGCCGCGTTGAGCGGGGTCGAGTCGGTGTATTTGGCGCCTTATGCGCGGACGGTTTCGCGGTTTTGCGAATTGGCGCAGAAGGCCGGGATTCGGCGGGTCGTTGCGTTGTCCGGGTCCAGTGCGGGGGATACGCATCCGGCTTCGAGCGGCCATGGGTTCGCTGCGGTGGAGAAGGCTGTCGAGGCGGCTGGGTTTGACTGGACGTTTTTGCGGCCGGGGGCTTTTATGCTCAATTCGCTGGGGTGGGCCGGGTCGATTCGGGAGCGCGGGGAGGTCCGGTCGGCTTATCCCGGGGCTGTTCAGACGCCGATTGACCTTGCGGATATCGCTGCGGTGGCGGCGCGGGTGCTGGTTGCGGAGGGCCATGGGGGACGGATTTACGGGTTGAGCGGGCCGGAGGGGATTTCGCTCGCGGAGATGGCTGCGGTAATCGGGGAGGTGCTGGGGAAGCCGGTGCCGTTTGTGGAGTTGACGCCGGAGGAGCAGGTCGCGGAGTGGGTCGGGGCTGGGTATCCGGAGGGGGTCGCTTCGTGGTTGCTGGAGAATTTCGAGGCGACTGTGCGGCGGCCGCAGGTGCCTACTGGGGTGGTTGAGGAGTTGCTGGGGCGGGGTGGGGTTTCTTTTGCGGAGTGGGTTAAGGGGAATGTTGCTGCGTTTTCTTGAGTGAGGGGGTTCGGCTCGTCGCCCTGGCGGGGACATTGCTTGTCGGTGGTGCGGTGGGGCACCCCGAAGCTGATTGTGCCGACGGTCTGGGGGTGCTTGTCAAGGCGGGAAAGATGCCTTGACAAGCACCCCCAGAC
>NZ_JACJHR010000135.1 GCF_014174495.1 Amycolatopsis echigonensis | reverse complement strand
CGCGCATGACTTGGTCGAGGTGAGGCGGGAGGCTGCTCACGGCCTCCACTCCTGTCGGTAGTCCGGGTGGTCGGCGTACGCCAGGGCAAGCAGGCGAATCGTCGGACAGCGTCCATATGGGTAGGTGTCGAGGCCGTCGTCGTAGCGGCAGGTACGGCAGATCGTCTCAGTGCCGCGCTGCCATCCTCCGACATCGCGGGTCTCGGGTCCGTGCTCGTCGATGATCTGTCGCTTGGCGCAGACCTCTCTGCGCACGCGGTCCGGGCCGAAGCGAGCGATGTGCGCGGCCACCGTCCCGTTGTCGCCATGGATAAGGATCACGTGTGCTGCACCGTGCTGGCTCCAGCTAAGCACCGAGTGGTAGTACTTGGCCTCACCGTCGATCCACATTCGCTGGCCTGGCTGCCAGGGGCCATGCAGGCCGTAGCCTTCGGCCAGCATCGCTGCCGAGTCCTCTTCGTTGAGGCGTGCGCGGAGGAACGCGATCAGGTCATCCACGGTCGCCATCCTTCCGCACGTATGTGGCCTGCGGAGGCCACGGTGCTTGCAGCTCAACTGTTCGGCGCTTCCGGACCGCCTCGCCGTCGGCGACGACGATCCGGTGATCCTTGCCGAGGACGAAGGTCTCCACCGTGAGGTGCTCGTCGGAGACGGTGACCGTGGAGGGGCACGGGACGTAGTTGGCGTCGATGCCGTGTGCCCGGAGGAACTCCTGCATCATTTCCAGCGGGACAGTGGTCGTGATCTGGATGGTGCCGCCGGGTTTGCGGTCGAGCTGGTAGTCGGTCACGCTGTTGCTCCTTGTGCTGCTTCGAGACGGACGAGGTCGAGCCCGTCGTAGGTGCGTTTGCATTGCTCGCATTGGGCGGGTCGGCCGACGCCGCCCCAGAACACTCGGCCTCCGCAGGTGACGTTCAGGCACGCGCCGAGCGCCTGCTGGGGTGCGTCCCGGGCGAGGGCCCGGGCCATGTGGTGCAGTTCGGCGATGTCGTCGGCGACGTCGTCGACCCACGGCTGGTCCGCGACCCACCAGAGGTTGCGGCGGATGTAGTCGGCGTCCGCGGTGAGCGTGCCGCCGGGGCGGGATTCGTCGCGCTCCCCCGCGATCGAATCGGCCAGTCCCTCGAGGGATCGCGGGATCGACCGGACCCAGCTGGCCGAGTCGTCCGGCCGGCGGGTGACCGCGTCGCCGTGCTCGTCGACGTCGCCCGGGAGCGAGCGCGGGTCGAGCGCGGCGACCACGTCCAGGCGCAGCGGCGGCGTCGAGCCGTAGCCCGGCGACATCCGCCCGGTTTGGCCGCGGACCGGTTCGACCGAGTCCGGCAGCACGTCGGTGGCGTAGTGGACGATGCCGCGCACCAGATCGACCAGATGGTTCACGCAGTCGTTGCACGCGTAGGCGACGCTCGAGGTGTCGTTCCGGCGGCAGACCCGGCACTTCCCGAGCGCGACGGGTTCGGTGATCACAGAACCTCCAGGGGCCATGGGCGAATGCGCCCGTACCAGCTGCGCACCACGCCGGACGGGGTTTCGGTGCGCTCGACCTGGCCGCCGGCGTAGCCAGGGCCGGTCAGCGTGCGCAGTGCGGCGGCGTGCGTCTTATGCGGGCCGGAGGTGGACGGCGGGCCGAACCCGAAGGCGGGCCGGTCGACCATCCACCCGTCCCGTTCCTTGTAGACGCGTGGCTTCGGCTTCACTTTTGCTCCTTCGGTGGGAAACCGATGACGATGCGTGCGCCGATGGCCTCGCAGTAGCGCTTCACCGTGCCGATCCGCGGGTTCGTTCGGCCGTTTTCGATCGCGCACACCACCTCGCGGCTGATGCCCGCGCGGTAGCCGATCTCGGCTTGGGTGAGACCGGCCTGCGTGCGGAGAGCGCGGAGGTGCTTGCCGAGGCCGTTCACCGGAACACCCCCGCGAGCGCCGAGAGCCAGCCGCGGCGGCGAGCGAGCGGCGGCGGGGCGGTCCAGGCCATCGACGGCAGCACGGGCGGGTTCGGCTCGTCAGGTTCGGCGAGCAGCTTCGCGATTTCGGCGTACTCGTCGATCACGACGTGGCCCGGCCGGTAGCCGATGTCAATCGTGAAGCCGAAGTTGTCGCGCGCGATCGGGGCGTGCACGAGGCAGGACTCGATGCCGTTGAGCGCGAAGTTCGGGCACTCGCCGTCGGAAGTGTTGCTGCACAGGGGTTGCTTCACGCTGTCGTCCTCGGGGTGTCGCGGTCGTGGGGTTGCAGGTGCCCGTAATGCCAGCCGGAGTGCTGGCGTGGGCATGGGTAGGCGTTGAGCAGGTCTCCGGGGTGGTGGCGCTTCGCCGCTCGACGCGCTGCTCGCCGGGACGGCCAGGTCTTTTTCTTGCAGCCGGTGCACCAGGTGAACGCCCTGTCGCTGTAGTCCAGACGGCGGGCCGTCATGGGACGGCGTTGTCGGCCAGTGCGTCGCGGACGCGTTCGAGGCTGGTGATGTGCATGTCCCAGACGGCCTCGCGCAGCTCGTCGACGAGCATCGCGCGGGCACGGTCGATCCGGGCGAGCGCGTGGTCACGTTGCTCGACGGCCGGGTGAACCCATGGGCGTCGGGTTGGTGTCTTGCAGACGTGGCGGCCGACGTCCGCGCACTTCGTGTGCACGTCAGCCACGGTCTGCCTCCGGGGTGTCGCGGGACGTGGAGGTGGACTCGGTCAGCGAGCCCTGTTTCAGCAGCCCGTGCCAGTTCCACGGGCCGGGGTACCAACCGAGGTCGTAGCGCGTCGTGACGTGCCCGGCGTTCGTCCGCACGGTGGTACCGACCGGCGGTTCGGGGTCGCCTGCGTTCCACACGCGCGGCTTCGTCTCGCCGGCCGGTTCCTCGCTGGCCCCGGCGCATTCAGCGCTGAGTTCGTCGAGGGTGACGGTGAGGGCGTAGTCGAAGTTGCCGCGCAGGATCGAGTTCACCGACATCAGCACGGAATCGCCGGGCTTACCGCTGCCCCACCATTTCTCGATTTCGCCGAGCGCTGAGTCGATACGGGCCTTGAGCCGGTCGTGATCTGCGGCCAAGGTCTCGATGATCTCGTCGTTGAGTTCGTCCCGTTCCCTCTGGACTGCTGCAGACCACCGCCGCTGGCCCTTCTCCTGCGCCGGTTCCTCGCGGTCCGTGACGGGCTGGGAGGACAGCGCAGCGTCGAGTTCGTCATCAAAAGTGGCGACAGCCGGGATTTCCTGCATCAGCGGCCATGCGATGTCGGTAGAGCGGAATTTCTCGGCCGCAGCGCGCACCTGGTCGAGCTTCGCCCGGGCCTCGTCACGCTCGCGGGTTCGGTCGTCGCGGACGCGGGTCAGGTTCTCGCAGCGGCGCTGAGACAGCTTCTTCGCGCGGCGTAGGAGTTCGCTGGCGATCTCAAGCTGCCGCTTCGTCTCGGCGAGCTTCGCCTCGGCGGCATCGAGCTGGCTGCGGAGCTCTCCGGCTTCCTGCTTCCACCCCTCGCGGTCCCGTGGCCAGATGTCGTCATCGCTCGGGTCGTCTCGAAACGTCGCTTCCTGGCCCACGTTCGGCCGCTCGTCGGCGTTCTCGGTCTGGTCAGGCATCCGGTGCTCCTTCGGGGTTTCGGGGCTCCTGGCGGAGCTGGTCGGCGTCGAGGGTTGCCCGGCGGAGGACAGCCGGGGCGAGGTGCGGCTTGCACACGAGGCACGGGACGGCGGGCTCGGCGTCGCGGTCGAGCCATCCGTTGCGGCAGCGCGGGTCGTGGCCGTCGTCGTCGATCAGCTCGCCGGTGCGGTCGTGGCGGCCGGTCATGGCCACCTCGCCAGCAGCCGTCTCCGCTGCCCGTTGGTGAGGCGCACGGCGCGGTCGTACACGGAGACCACGCGGGCCGCTGCCACGGTCCATGTATCGAACGGGTCCTCTGTGGACGGATCGACGTCGCCGACCGGCTCGACTCGGTACAGGTCGCCGAGCACGGCCATCGACGCGTAGAACCGGGCGTACTCGCGGTCGGTGGTGATGTAGACCCGGTCGGGCCTGCCGGTCGCGGGATCGATCGCATGGCCGTCGACGAGCAGGGTTTCCCCGTTGGCGCGGGCGGCGCAGATCGCGCACCCGTCGACTGTGCGGGTGTGGCCGGGCTCGATGAGGTCTCCCGGGCGGAGGCCGGCGTTCCCGCCGTGCCAGTAGCGCGTCATGACCTGCCTCCGGCGCGCCAGGCATCGACCGCGTCCGCGACGAGCGCGAGTCGCCGCGGGCCCATGCCGGACAGCTGCGACAGCGTCGAGCCGTCCGGTGCCGCGCGGTGCTCGTCGACGAGCTTCGCGACCGCCTCGGCGGTCTCGCGCCCGGCGGCCCGAAGCGGACCGGTCTGGTGGAACGTGAGGCCGTGCTCGTGCAGCACGGTGATCGGCGTGGTCATGAAGCCTCCTGGGCTCGCCGGCAGTGCGCGCACGTCGCGGACTTGCCGGTGTCGGGATGGATGAACAGGCCCGCCTCGACGCCGTGGCGGCAGCGCTGGCGCGGGTCAGCACGGGCCTCGGCGATCGCTTCGGAGATCAGGGCACGGCGGGTGCCAGCGGTGCTGTCGAACGCCTCGGCGGCGCGGCGCGCCTCGGCGCAGCCGCCGCAGTTCGGCGGATAGGGATCGTCGATGTGGCGGGGGCAGCGGGCAGGCGGCCGCGCCTGTCCAGACCCCGACACAGACACAGACACAGACACAGACAGGGCCCGGATTCCATCCGGATTCCCCTCGGATTCCGGCGGGATTCCGGCCGGAGTCCGCTCGGCGTCCGGGCGGACAAACCCGCTGTCTCCCTGCGCTTTTGCTTTCGCCCGGCTCGAACGCTTCCGCTGTCGATCGCTGGCGCGGTCGTTTTCCACACGCTCTTTCGTAAGGTTCCGATCGCCCCATTGGTGATAGCGAAAGCCGCCCCTCGTTCGCCTCCACAACCCGCGGGCGACGAGTTCTTCCGCTACCTCGACGTTCGACCGCAAGGTGTGCACGAGCACGTCCTCGGAGACAAAGCCGTCAGTGAGCTTCGCCGCGGAGAACGAACCGGCACGCACCCACAGGGAGAACGCGGCATCGGACATCCCGGTCGTCTTGGGGTGGTCGTAGAAGTCGGGGTCGACCTGAAACCGGATGGGCATCAAGCACTTCCTGTCGTACTGGGTTGGTGCACGGCCCTGGCCGCATCGGGAACGACCGGGACCGCGGGATCAGGCGGTGGCAGCAGGGCGGCCGTCATCTTTTGCGGACACCGAATCGGCGGCGGGTGCTTGCTTGCGCCACCGGTCCCCTGCCGCCTGCAGGGCACCGCGGATGACGCGTTGCTGCTCGGTCGGGAGGCCGTCGATCTCCGGGAACTGGCCCGCCCCGGTGAGCTCGAAGAGCAGCGAGGCAGAGCGGGTCGCGAACCGCTCGGCGTGGTCGGCGGCGGAGAAGATCGCTTGCGCGATCGCGCGCGCCTCGGCGGCGGTGTACTGGTCGCCGCCGATCTCGACCGTGCCGGTGCGGGCGTCGGCGTCAATGTCGACGACTCCCGCGTCCCAGCCGGACCCGTCGTTCACGTCGTGGCTGGGCGCGAAAACCATCCAGCGAGCGCAAGGGTTTTCTTGCCAGATCGGCACGATCTCGATGGCGCGGGGCGGTTCGTTGGTGGTCACGGTTACCTCCAGGGGCAGCGGGATTTGGTCGGGGTCGACCGGGTGTTGGTCGGAGGGCCGAGCGGCGGCCGGGATCGACGTGCCGCCGCGGGGTTTCGGCGCGGGCGGCCCGAACTCGCGCCGGTAGCAGACCGGCCCGTACTTGCGTTGCTTGCTCAGCTCGTCGCGCAGTGGCCGGTGGCACCGCTCGCACACCGCGGGCGCGGTCACGCGGCCGGCCATCCCCTCAGCTCGCCGCGGACCTGGCCGAGCAGCCCGCCCCACGGCTCGGGCTCCGGATCGGCGGCAGCACGGGTCGGCGGCGGCACGGCGCGCGGATACTCCCGCCCGCACTCGCACGGCTCCGGCAGCCGGGACGGGTCCGGCCACGGATACCGGTGCTGGTGCGGTTCGACCCGCGCGGCGTCCTGCTCGTCGAGCGCTGCGTGCGCGGCGTCGCGGTCCCGCTCGGCGTCTGCCAGCTCGGCACGCAACCGCTCCACGGTCGCGGCGTGCTCACGCAACGCCTCGTTCTTACCCTCGATCGCCGCGCGCGCCTGCTCCAGCTCGGCGGTGAGCCGCTTCGTCTTGTCCTGCTCGGCCTGCAGCTGGTCGGCGAGGCGGGCGTTGTCGACGCGCAGCTCGGCCGCGACCGACGCGAGCGCGGTCTCCCGTTCGGAGTCAGGTGCCGAATCCCTCGAGGTTTTGGGCTCCGTGAGGAACGGCCGGACCGCGTTCGCAAGCGCGTCGAGGTATTCGCGCGGCGCCGGGTCGTCGCCGAACCTGGTGGCGTAGCGGCGATCCGCACGGGCGAGCGCGCCATCAAGGTCGAGCGTCGCGGTCGTCATCGCTGCACCCGCTTCCGGTGGTTGCGCGACGTCGCGACCCATTCGAAGTCCTGGTCGACGAGGCCGAGCATCTGCAGGATCTCCGTCGCCTCGGCCGAGTTCCGAGACTCGAGCTTCACCCGCCGCACGCAGGCGGCGACCTCGGCTTCGCTGCCCTTCGGGATCGGGCCGTCGAGCAGCGCACGCCCCTGCTCGGTCGGGGTCCGCAGCTCGCCGCTCATTCGGCACCGACCGGGGCCAGGATCGGCAGCCCGACGATGTTGTGGCGCAGGTACTGCTCAACCTGGCCGACGAGCACGCTGCCGCGCAGTTCGGCGCGGCGCATCCGCTCGCCGTCGCTGGTGACCCACACGTGCAGCACGTGCCCGGACATCAACCGGCCGTGGGCGTGCAGCAAACCCGAGTAGCGCGCGTAGCTGGCCGACGCCACGATCTGCAGGCCGTCGAGGTGCCGCACCCACGCCAGGAACCCGTCGAGATCGTGGTCGCGCAGCGTCAGGTTCGTCTGTTCCGCGGATACGTCGAACTGCTTGAACGCCTCGCCGATCCGCCACCGCTTGGCGTGCTCGACGACGTGCTGCAGCATGTCGAGACTCGTGATCATGTCGTCTGTCCCTTCTGGACGATGTGAATGACGCCGTGGTCGTCGAGCAGCACCCGGCCCCAGTTCGGGTAGTCCTCGACAGGCACGGCAGCCGGGTCTTGATCGCGCGGCACGGTCCAGCCGGCCGCGGTCGCTTCGGCGGGGTTGTGGTGGATCCACCGGTGGCAGGCGGAGCACACGTGCAACCCGTTGGCCGGGTTCCATTCCCCGCCCTGGGCGCGCGCTTTCCGGTGCTGCCACTCGGCCGCCAGGCCCTCGCACACGCCGAGCACGCGCACCTCGCAGGTGCCGCCCGACCGCGCGTAGACCACGTCGCGCCCGGTGCGTACGCTCCACTCCGAGCGGGCCTCGGCCTTCGTCTTGCCCGACCGCGCCCGCAGCGGCGACGTGCGGGCCAGGGCAGCGCCGCGGGCGAGGAACCCGCGACGCTGCAACGGCGTCCGCCTAAGCACGGTCGTCGACCGTGGTCGCTGGGGGCTGAGCTGCCTTGAGGCTGTCGAGGTAGCGCTCCAGCACGCCGGGCGGCGCGGTGCCGAACGTGTCGCCGCCCGGCCCGCCGACCCAGCGCGTGAAGTTCACGTCCAGGTCCGGCAGTCCCCAGCCCCAGCAGCGCTCGGTGAAGGCGCGGATCTCGTTGCGCACCGAGTCTGCGGTGCGCAGTCGCACCGGCGCGGCGGCCGCCGAGGACGGTGCCGCGCGGCGGCGCCGGTTGGGCTTCTGCTTCCACAGCTCCAGCGCCATCCCGAACGACAGCCCGGCGTTGCGCAGCGCGTCGCCGATGATTTCCTTGGTGGCGGCCGTGCCGCGGCGGCCCTCGGCGTCGCCGTAGCCGAGGCGGGTCACCCCGGCCACGGTCAGCCGGATCCACAGCCCGCCGTCCCGATCGAACGCCGGGGTGCCGTTCTCGTTGCGCCCCAGTGGTTCCCATTCCCAGCCCGCGTCGGCCTCGATGAGGCGTTCGCGGATGTGGGCGTGGCCGACGTAGTCGAGGTGGTCGTGCTCGACGGTGAAGGTCTCGTCACACGTCTCGCAGTGCGCGGCATCGTGCTGCGGGCAGACCCCGCCCGGCCGGTCCCGGTCGGCCACCTCGCATGCAGGGCAGGTGATGACCGGCCGCTGCCGGACCGCGGACTCGGGGAACTTCCGGCGCAGCTTCTTGAGCGCGGCGACCTGTTCGTCGGTGAGCGTCACGCGGACCGCCCCGCCGCCTGGTCCTCGTCGGGCGCGGTCAGCAAGTCGAGCAGCAGCTCGCCGTCGGCCAGCATCTCCAGTGCCGCCGCGCCGCCGTCCGGCGCGGTCTGGCACTTCACCGTCCCGCCGGTCCGGTCGATCACCACGCCCGGGATGTCGGCCTCGCCGTCCGGCGCCATCGGCGCGCCGTTCGCGGTCGACAGGTCGAGGATCTTGCGGCGCAGCTCGTCCGCCACGACCGTCACCGACTTCACCAGGTGGGTCGCGCCCGCCAGGTACAGGGCTTCTGCGACCTCCTTCTCCGACCCGGTGATCTCGAACGCCGGCTGGGTCTCCTCCGGGTACGCCTTCGCCGCCCACGCCGCGAACGCGGCCTTGTCAGCGATCCGCGCCGACAGCTTGACGTCCTCGCGCAGCACCGTGCCCAGCTTCCACCCGGCCGCCGAGTCCACCCGCAGCCGCGACCCGGGCGTCAGCTTCTGCGAGATCCGTCGACGCAGCGCGTGGTACCGGCCGTCGACCCGGTCCTTGAATGCCTTCAGCTGTGCCAGCTCCGACGCCAGCTCCTCCAACGTGTTCGGGTCGCTCACGAGGCACCGTCCTCGGTGCTCTCCGACGAGAACAAGCGGTCGAGCAGCGCTCCTGTATCGAGGTCGGCATCAATCCGTTGATAGGTCTTGGCGTCTTTCGCGACCGTCTTCAACGGCGTCAGCCCGCGCGCGTCCTTCGGTGCCTTCCAGTCGAACTCGAAAGCGAACTCGATCTCCCGGTCCCCGAGCTTCATTTCCTCGAGCTGCAGGCCGTCCGCCCAGTCCTCGACAGTGTTGTTGTCGCCGTACTCGACCTGCTCGCGCGCCTCGGCGTAGGCCTCCCTCGCGCTGTCGGCCTCGACCTCGAACTGCAGATGCCGGGTGTACTGCAGCGTCACGGTGAACTTCTCGCTCACAGGGTTCCTCCGGGAACGGTCTCGATGCCCGAGTACAGGGCGGGGTGGGTGAACAGGAACGGGACAGTCGGCGGGTCGAGCACCACGGTCGGCGACTCGTCCGGCTCGACCGCGCGGTGCCGTCCAGCACCGCGCGGCCACTTCGCGCGGACCGGGCAGGGGGACGGCGGCACGTCAGCCGCGGTCGGCCACGCGGCTTCGTCGGCGGTCACCGCAGCAACTCCGCAGCCTCTTCCTGCACGACGCTCCGGTAGCCCTCGGCCATCGGAATGACGTTCTCGACGACGGCCACCACCTGGTCCAGCGCGGACGTGAACTCTCCGGCGTTCGCCTGCAGCCGGTCGAGAACCGCCGAGTCGCCGAGGGCCTGCGCGACCTCCATCGCCGTGGTTTCCTGCGCCTGCTTCGCCTCCATGGCGGCGCGCTGCAACTCCTGCAGCGCGCCGACCGGCACGTGCCCGCTCAGCTCCATCAGCCGGGCGGCGATCTCCTGAAGGTTGCTCATGATCTTTGTTCTGTCCTTCCGAAAGTGAGTGGGTGCGCGCGGTCAGCGCGCGGTGGCGTGAATCAGGTAGGGCTGGGTGAAGCAGACGAGCGCGGTCATCAGGCACCCGGCGACCACGGCGGCGAACGTGGCGCGCACCAGGGCGCGGCGGATGACGCTCACGGGATCGGCACCGACTCGACCTCGGCACGCCACGCGCGCAGCGCCGCCCCGAGTTCGTCGTCCGCGGCGAGGGCCCGGTCGACCTCGTCCCGTGCGCGGTAGGCGTGCCAGGCGAGCAGGAAAGCGCTGTACGCCAACACGATCAGCCCGCCCGCGACGGCGAGCAGCGTGCCGTCGCCGGTGACCCGGAACTGGTGCGCGGGCCCGGTCTGCTCGACCAGCGCCGCCGGGGCGACGTACACCAGCACAGCGAGCGTGATCACCAGCAGCGCCGAGGCCGCGCGGCGCATCACTGGATGTTCCCCGGCTCGACCCAGGTGCGGTCCAGCACCGCGCGCAGCTGGCCCACCAGCTCGGCCAGCTCCTCGTTCGTCGTGGCCTTGTCGCCGTACCAGCCGACCAGGTACGCGACTCGGTCGCGTATAGCGTCGTTCTCCTTGCGCAAGGCGTCGATCTTGTCGAGCAGCTCCTCGTTCGCGGCGCTCATTGCTTCACCGTCGGGTCGTCCGGGCCGCACTGGCGGTTGCCCATGGTGTGGCAGTCCCAGCACGGCTCGTCCTCGTTGCATTGCACCGACACCGGGGCCCGTTCCGGCGAGCCCTTGACCGGCTTGCACCCAGCCAACCCGGCCAGCGCAGCCACCGCGGTGACGGCGACGATCCCGGCGAACCCGACCAGCTCGCCGATCCGTTGCAGGCACGACAGTTTCGAGCCGCGCTCGTCGCGCCGGTTGTGCGGCGAGTCGCCAGTGACACGAATACGCGCGCTCATGACTCGCACACCTCGACCTCCACGAGCCGGTGCGGACCGGCCTCGATCAGCGCTTGGCGCACCGCGCCGGTACGCGGGTTGACCGCGCAGCGGTGGCACACCTCGGCCGCGAACAGCGGCTTCATGTGGTCCTGCTCCGGATCGGGGTCGCCGCACACGCGGACCGTCGCCAGCTCCGGCCGCGCCGGTGCGCACCAGGTGCATTCGCCGGGCGTGAAATGCGGATCGATCATGACCTTGATCGCGCCGTGCATCTCCTCGGCGACCGCCTCGATCTCCGCCACTCGCACCGCGGTCGGCGCGAGCAGCGCCCAACTCGCCGGCGTCTGCTCGATCTGGTGGCGACGGCCGCGCAGCCACGCGCCGAGCGCGCTCCGGCATCTCTGCCGGGTAGTCTGTGCCGCGATCATGAGAACCCTTTCTTCTCGTGGTCAGCCCGTCTCGTGTGTCCGCACGAGGCGGGCGCCTTTTCTTGGTGGGGATCCGGCGGGCCGGGTGGTGCTGGGGTCACGCCCGACTCGCCGGAAGTCAGGCGGCGGTAATGCCGCGGGAGAGCCAGCGCTGTAGCTCGGCGTCCGGCACGACGTGCATCCGGCCGGCGGGCACGTGCCCGATTTCGCCCGCGTGGATCAGGCCGAGCACCGTGTCGTAGCTGACGCCGGTGAGCTTGGAGACCTCGCTCGGCTTCCAGGCTTTGCGCGGCGGCGCGGCGGCCGCCTTCTCCAGTCGCTTGACCCGGTCGAGCAGTTCGTTGAGGAGATTCATGATCTCGGCGTTCATGCGGCACCGGCTTCCGGATGAACGCGGCCGGGCGACTTGGTGTCGGTCCGCTCCCGCTTGGGCGGGCCGGTCGTCGTGGGCTTGGGCTGGACTGGCGGCTTGCTCGGCTTTCCCTTCGCTTCGGGGAGCAGTTCGTCGACGTCGCACTCGAACACGTCGGCGAGGAGGTGCGCCATCTCTTCGGAGCCGGGCTGGTTGCCGCTCTCGACGTTGTAGTAGTGGCTGGGGGTCATTCCGATTTGGCCTGCGATCTCGCGGGCGGTGATCTTTCGACCCCTCTTGCGGGTCAGTGCCAGGCGCTGGGCTCTGACGTTGCGGAGGATCGGCATGACCACAGAATACGTAAAATACGTAAGTTAGCAAGCAGTAATCCGTAAGTCAGGCAACTTCAGACACAACCTTGCCAGTTCAGGCTATGTCAGGTAACTTCTGCTGTATGCGGATCTTACGTACGGAACGCCTCCGGCGAAGACCTCTGACCGGCTGGCGACCAGGGGCGAGAGTGGCCCCATGTACCCCGAGACGCCATGCTCACGGCATGGAGACGCAGAAGACGCAAGCGCGCACGCAACTCGGCGCGCTAATCAAGCGCTCGCGCCGCCAAGCCGGAATGCGCAAGCAGGATCACCTCGCCGCGGCCACCGGGCTGTCGGTCAGCGTGATCAGCCTTGCCGAACGTGGTGCCAAGGTAGAGCCGAACACCCTGACTCAAATCGAGGCCGCGCTCGACTTCCCGACGGGCTCGTTCGAGGCTTACCTCGCCGGCCGCGGACCGCTGCCCGATCGCGGCGCGTCACCCGACATGCCGTCCGTGCTGACCATGAGCAGGCTGGAACTGGCGACGACCGCGGTGATCGTGGAGGAAGTCTGGGGCCCGGAGGAAGGCGACCGGTTTCTCCAAGACGCACTCGCGATGCGGCGCGCGAAGGCTAATCGAACAGGCGATCGAAAACAAGCAGGTTAGGCCATCCGAGGTCGATTACCCCGCGTATCACTCGGCTAGCCGAGTGACGGTTGCAAAACGGACGTAACGCTGACCCCATCGCCACAGGTAATCCCTGCGATTGGGGTAAATCGTCTAGACCGCAGGAGGGGTAGGAATGACCCAACAGCTGTATCAGGTGAGCACACACCGTAACGGCCGGTCGGTCCGTCTCGGGGTGATGCTCGCGCTGATCGGGGCCGTAGTGGCGACCGCGGCGAATGGGCTGATCGGGTGGGCCAGCAACGCGTACGACTGGCACCCGCCCACGTTCATCTTCACCAACGGCCTCATGGTCCTCAGCTGGGTCACGGTCGTGGCGGTCATTCACCACGAAGCAGGCGGCCGGCGAGTGGAGGCCTTCCGCGACGAGCTGCGCGCCGAGCTGCGCGCGGACGTGCACGCGGAGGTCACTGCCCTGAAGCAGAGCGTCCGCGACTTGCTGCGCGCGCAGCCGGCGCGCGGATCTGCCCGGGTCGCTCAGGCGGACCGGTACCTGCAACTCATCGACAGATCAGAGTCATAGGCGCGCGTCGTGCGCGCGGAAGGAGTCCTCCGGTGGGAACGGGAAGACCCCGCGCGGAGCTTGGGTACGTCAGCGAGATCAGCTACAGGAAGATCCGCGAGGACCCCGAGCTTTGGGAGGCTCGGGTGCGCATTCGGCTCCGCAACGGCCGGTACGCGCGCCCGAGTGCCCGCGGCGCAACCGAGAGAGCGGCGAGGAACGCGCTGAAGAAGCGCATCACCAAGATCGCCGATCGGGTGGTCGGATCGATCCTCAGCAGCGAAAGCCGTTTCGGCCTGGTCATGGATAAATGGCTGGCCGAATTCAAGAAGAAGGTAGATCGGTCCGAACGGGCGGAGAAGTCGTATTACGACTACCGCGACACCGTCGCGCAGCTAAAGGATCGAATGGGTGAATTGGCGTGCTGGGAGGCCGAAAATCCGGGCCTGTGTGACGAAGTCCTGAAATCGATCCGCGAGGAAGCGGCCAAGAGCAAACGCTCGAAAGGCGACGGATACGCCGCGGCGAAGAGAGCCCGCACCGTCCTGTCCAATGTGTGCGGTTACGCGATGCGGCACAACGCGATG
>NZ_JACJHR010000134.1 GCF_014174495.1 Amycolatopsis echigonensis | reverse complement strand
GGCCGGCTTGGACGCCTGCGGGCTCGGCTTCGCGGCCGGGGCCTGCTGCTGCTGCGCGGCGGCCGGCTGGGCCGGGGCCTGCGGAGCGGCGCTCTGCTGCTGCGGAGCGGCCGGCTTCGGAGCCGGTCGCGGTCCCGGGGTGGGACCGGGCTTCTTCCCGCCCTTGGCGGGGTACGCGTCGCGGAGCCGGCGGGCGACGGGCGCCTCGACGGTGGACGACGCGGACTTCACGAACTCGCCCTGCTCCTTCAGCTTGGCGAGTACTTCTTTGCTGGTGATGCCGAGCTCCTTAGCGAGCTCGTGTACACGGGCCTTGCCTGGCACAGCTCTCCTCATCTAGGGGAGGCCAGGCGGGGATCCCGCTGACCTCGTCCTTATCGTCGCGCGTTCATGGCTTCAGCTTCACGGCTGACTCATGACGGGTCGACCTGCTTCCTTGTTTCTCGCGACCCCGGGGGTGTCCCGGCGTCGTCGTCCGCGGCGAACGCCGCGTGGTCGTGCAGCTCCGCGGTCTCGAGCGCGCCCTGGGCCCGGAGAGCCCGGGGGAACGCCCGCTTCCGCTCGGCTTTGGCCAGGCAGCCCGGCCCCGGGTGCAGCCACGCACCCCGGCCCGGCAGCCGCCGACGTTCGTCGACGACCACTCGCCCGTCCACCGCGACCACGCGCAGCAGTTCTCCGGTCAAGTCCCGTTTCCGGCAGCCGACACACGTGCGCACCGGCGAATGCCGGTGACGCTGGAGGTCGGGGGTGTCCCCAGTAGCCCTTCGCGGGTCTTGAACCGTTGTCGAGTCTAGCGCCTGCACCTTCAGTCGGCCGAACCGGTCGCCGCGGCGGGCCGCGCCTGGCCGGCGTGGTCTTGCTCACCCCCGGCGGGACCGGCCGGTCCGGCGGGCTCAGCGGGGGCCGCGTCGCTGCGGATGTCGATCCGCCAGCCGGTGAGCCGGGCGGCGAGGCGGGCGTTCTGGCCCTCCTTGCCGATCGCCAGCGACAGCTGGAAGTCCGGCACGACGACCCTCGCCGTCTTGGCGCGTTCGTCCACGACACGTACCGAAACAACCTTCGCGGGCGACAATGCATTCCCGACGAACTTCGCCGGGTCGTCGGACCAGTCGATGATGTCGATCTTCTCGCCGGCCAGCTCGCTCATCACGTTGCGCACGCGCGCGCCCATCGGGCCGATGCAGGCGCCCTTGGCGTTGACGCCGGGGATGGTGGAGCGGACGGCGATCTTCGACCGGTGCCCCGGTTCGCGGGCGACCGCGGCGATCTCGACGGTGCCGTCGGCGATCTCCGGGACCTCCAGCGCGAACAGCTTGCGCACCAGGTTCGGGTGCGAGCGCGACAGCATGATCTGCGGGCCGCGGTTGCTGCGCGACACGCCGAACACGAACGCCTTGATCCGGGTGCCGTGCTCGTAGGACTCCCCCGCGACCTGTTCGGCCTGCGGCAGCACGCCCTCGGTGTCGCCGACCTGGATCACGACCATGCCGCGGGCGTTGGCGCGCGCGTCGCGCTGCACCACCCCGGCCACGATCTCGCCCTCCTTGGCGGAGAACTCGCCGTAGGTCTTCTCGTGCTCGGCGTCGCGCAGCCGCTGCAGGATGACCTGGCGCGCGGTGGTGGCGGCGATCCGGCCGAAGCCCTCGGGCGTGTCGTCCCATTCCTCGTCGACCTCGCCGTCGGAGGTGAGGGTGTGCGCGAGCACGCGGACGAGGCCGGTCTTGCGGTCGATGTCGATCCGGGCGTGCGGCTGGTGGCCCTCGGTGTGCTTGTACGCGGTGAGCAGCGCGGTCTCGATGGCCTCGATGACCGTGTCGAAGGGGATGTCCTTGTCCCGTTCGATCGCCCGCAGCGCGGCGATGTCCACGTTCACTTCGACTCCTCCTTCTTCTCGTTCTCGTCCGCGGTCAGCTGTTTGAGTTCCTCGGCGGGCGGTTGCTTGAACTCGACTTCCACCACGGCCTTCGCGACGGACTGGTAGGACACGTCCTTGATCCGGCCGTCGACGAGCACGCGCACGCTCTTCTCGCCGGCGTGGCCGACGCGGCCGAGGTAGGCGGGGCCTTCGACGGGCGTGATCTTGACGAGGCGGAACCGGGCGCGCCGCCAGTGCCGCCGCTGGGTGAGCGGCCGGTCGAGGCCCGGCGAGGTGACCTCGAGCGTGTAGGCGCTCGCCAGCACGTGCTCGTTCTCGTCGAGGGCGGCCGACACGGTGCGGCTGACCTCGGCGACCTCGTCCAGCCCGACGCCGTCGTCGGAGTCGACGACCACCTTCACCAGCTGTCGCCTTCCGGCTTGCTGCACCTCGAGCGAGTCGAGGTCGAAACCCGCGGTCGTGACGGCTTCGGCCACGATCGGCTCCAGCCGGCTGGCGAGTTCGTTGGGCACGTGGAGCACTCCTGTTCGGCCGTCGTGACGCGGGCTGGTCACGGCTGTGGTCGGTGAAGGTCAAGCTTATCCTGCGCCCCCGCGAAGACGCGCGAGCGGCGGCGCACCCGGGGGGCCTGGCAGGATGGGCCGACGTGACCGCAGACCTCTCCCGGCGCGCCGTGCTGCGTCTGGGCGCACTGAGCGCCACTGTCGCCGCGGCTGTGCCGCTCGCCGCCTGCTCGGGCGGCTACGACGACGCCCCCGATCCGCTGGCCCCGCTGCTGGCGATGGCCGAGGCCGACGCCGCCGCGGCCAGGAAGCTGCCCGCCGGCGGCGACGCGGCCGGACAGGTCGCCGACGCCAGAGCCGCGCAGGCGGCCGCGCTCAAGACCGAGGTGGACCGGCTGAACCGGCCGAAGAAGGCGGAGACCGCCCCGCCCGCGCCCGCCGATCTCGGCGGGTTCAAGGACCGGCTCGCCGCCGCGCGCAAGCAGGCCGAGGACCTGGTGCCCGCGCTGCCGGCGTACCGGGCCGGGCTCGTCGCGTCGGTGGCCGCCGGGTGCGCCGGGCTGCAGCGGGTCGCGCCGGAGCTCGGGCCGGGGGCCGACGCGAAAGCCGCGGCGGCGCCGGCGTCGGTGCCGAAGGAAGCGGTGGATCCGCTGCAGAAGGCGCTGGCGGCCGAGCACGCGTCGTTGTGGGTGTACGGGCTGGTGACGGCGTACCTGCCGGGTGATTTCGGGGACGCGGTGAAGGGTGGCCGCACGGAGCACACCGCGCGGCGGGACGTGGTCACGCAGATGATCACTTCGGCGTCGGCGACGCCGGTCGCGCCTGAAGCGGCGTACGTGCCGCCTAAGCCGGTCACGGACACTGCTTCGGCTGCCGCGCTGGTGGCCAGCGCGGAGGCGGACACGGCGGCGGCCTGGCATGCCGTGCTCACGCACACCGACGATTCAGGGCTGCGCGGGATGGCGTTGCAGGCGTTGATCGCGGCGGCGCGGCGCGGGATGCCGTGGCGGCAGGAGGCCGGGCAGAAGCCCGCCGCGGTCGCACTCCCCGGGCAGCCCGCATAAGAAAAGCGCGCAGGCCGGACGGGACCGGCCTGCGCGCTCGCGAAACGGTCAGCGGAGCTTGCCGGACAGCTTCAGCGCGTTCTTCGCGATCTGCTCGAGCAGCGGCTTGTCGTGGTGGCCGTAGTAGAAGTCGGTCAGCACGATCGTCACCTCGGGGCCGCTGGCTTTCGACTCGTACACGGCCTGGTCGCCGCTCAGCTTCGGGGCGTCGGTGTCGTGGAAGGTGCCGTCGCGGACCAGGTCGCTCACGTTGCCCGTGCCGTCCTGGTCGGTGAGCTGTTTCAGCTCGGTCGCCTTCGCCGCGTCCGGCATGGTCACCAGCACGACCGACACGAGCGCCTTCGCGTCGCCGGACTGCACCGTGTACAGCGCCCGCGCCAGGGAGGTGCACTGGTTGTCCTGGAAGAACTTCTTGGCGCCCGAATAGGCGTTGGCGGCGCAGTCGGTCGCCTTGACCGGGCCTTCGGCCAGTTTGTAGTCGAAGGCGGGCTTCGCGGTCGTCGCCGGGGATTCGGCGACCGGTTGCTGCGGCGTGCTGTCGTGCCGGATCAGGTACCAGACGAGCCCGGCCACGACGGCGATCGCCACGAGCCCGGCGCCGCGCAGCAGCAGGGCGCGGTTGCGCGACGGCCCGGGCGGCGGCCCCGGGGGCGGGCCCGGCTGCGCGGGCACGGCCGGGATCGGGGCCGTGTCCGAAGGACCGGGGACGCCGGGGGTGAAGTGCGGATGGGACACGCGAACACCGTAGTTCACCGCCCCGGCGCTCCCCCAGACGCTCGGCCCAGCGCGCTCAGCCCAGTGCGCGCAGAACGCGTTCGACGTCGTCAGGGCCGTTGTACAGATGGAAACCGACCCGTACCCGCCCGTTGCGGACGCTCGCCACGACCCCGGCTTCGGCGATCCGCGCCGGATCGGCCTCCAGCGCCACGATCGCGCTCCCCTGCGGCTCCAGTCCGGCCGCGGTGCGCAGGGAATCGGCCAGGCCGGCGTTGTGTTCGCGCACCGCGGCGAGATCCAGTGACGCCAAGTAGCCGAACGCTTCCGCTGCGCCGACGTGCGCCAGCCACACCGGCGAAAGGTCGAACGCGCGAGCGTTTCCGGCCAGGCGCAGTGGCATTCCGTAGACCGAGGACCACGGATCGTCGCCGGCGTACCAGTTCGCGGCGACCGGCCGGGTCCGTTCATGGGCTCGCGGGTGCACCGCGAGCCAGGCGCAGCCGCGCGGCGAGAACAGCCATTTGTAGCCCCCGCAGACGATCCAGTCCGCCCACGCGACGTCCAGCGGAAGCCAGCCCGCGGCTTGCGTGACGTCGATCAGGACCGGCACGCCGGCGGCTTCGGAGGCGGCCCGCAGCGCGGCGGTGTCGAGGAGCGCGCCGTCGGCCGACTGCGCGAGGCTGACCGCGACGAGGTCGTGGCCTTCGACGTGTTGCGCCAGCTTGGCGAGCGGCGCTTCGGTGACGTTCGCCCGCTCCGCGAACGGGAACGTCACGCTGGTGAATTCCCCCTCGGCGACCAGGACCCGGGCGTCCGGGGCCAGCCCGGCGGCGACGTTCGCCGCCAGCTGCGACACCGACGCGCCGATCGCCACCCGCTCCGCCGGGACCCCGGCGAGCCGCGCGAACCCGCTGCGGGAACGGGATACCGCCTCGTCGAAGTCCGTCGGGGTGTCCTGTCCGGTGCGCCACCGGCCGACCGCGGCGTCGACCGCTTCGGCGACGGGCGCCGGCGGGATCCCGATGCTGGGCGTGTTGAGGTATCCGGCGGGGACAGCGAAGTCGGTGCTTCCTCCGAAGATCATGGAGTCCAGATTACGGGAGCAAGGCCGTGACATCCCCGTACGACGGCGGCCGCACCGGCAGCTCCGCCCCTTCCCGGACGGAGTCCACTGTGGCCAGTGCGGCGGAAAGTGCCACGCGGTAAGGCGTTGAGCCGAGACTGACCCTCGCCACGCCCAGGGAAGCCAATTCCGAGAAAGTGGCTTTCCCGGGCAGGTACAGGAGGTTCACCGGCACGTCGACCGCTTCGACCAGCTCCGTCACCCCCGCGGGATCGTGCAGTCCGGGGACGAAGACGCAGTCGGCGCCGGCTTCGGCGTACGCGCGCGCCCGGGTGACGGCGTCCGCGACCGGGCCGGTGCCGAGCCAATGCGTGTCGGTGCGGGCGTTGAGGAACATGCCCGGGACCCGTTCGCGCACCTTCGCCAGCAGCGCGGCCTGGACGACGATCGGGGCGAGAACGTCGCCCCGGCCGTCTTCCAGGTTGACGCCGACGACCCCGGCGTCGGCGAGTTCCGCGACGAGGTCCGCTACTTCGGCGGGGTCGGCGCTGAACCCGTCGGCGAGGTCGATGCTGACCAGGATGTCCAGCGGCGCCAGCGATTTCGCCAGTGCGACGGTGGCGGCACGGGACTCCGGGGCGCCGTCGGCGAGCCCGGCGGCGGCCGAGACGCCGAGACTGGTCGTGCCGACCGCCGGGTGGCCCGCGTCGGCGAGAGCGGCGGCGAAGCCGAACTCCCAGACGTTCGGCAGCAACAGCGGACGGCCCGGGACGTGCAGCGCGGCGAAGGAGGTCATGGCCGCCACGGTACGACGTCCACGTTTCGGCGGCGGCCGAACCGTCGGTCAGCCCCCTCGGCTGGCCGACGGCCCGGCATCAGCCGCCGGAACCGCCGGAGAACGCCGCGATCCGCGCGGCCCGCCGACCGGCTACGGCCTTGCGCAGCGCCGGAACCACCGGTCCGGCGAGCTGTTCCAGTTCCTTCAGCCGGCCGGAGTGGCGCCGCGCGTCCGACCGGGACATCCCGGCTCCCGATGCCCCGGCGAGTGCCGCCAGCGCCGCGTCGGAAGCGTCCACTTCGGACAGCGGAGCGGTCAGGGCGTGGTCGAGCCGTGCGTGCGCGTCGCGTACTCGCGCCGGGTCGGAAGGCTCCAAAACCTTGCGGTGCAAGATCGAACTGCTGCCCTCCTCGAGCAGCCCCGCCGCGGAGAGTTGCGTTTCCAGCGACTGCAGCGTGTCGTTCTTGCCGCGGCGCAGCAACGCCCGCCACGACGCCGGGCGGTGCGCGCGGAGGTCGGCGAGCAGATCGTCGAGCAGGAGGTCGCCGGTCGGGGCGGCGCCGGTCGGCTCAGCGTGGCCGCGCTCGTCGCGGAGGTTGCCGCGCAGCACCAGGTCGGTCACCGCCGCGGCACGGACCAGCAGGGCCGCCCGGGGACGGCGGGAGACCGGTCCGCCGTCCGGATCGCAGGCGAGGAAATACGCTCGCGCGGGCAAGGAATCGCTCATTGTTTCTTCACCTCTGGCCAGATCGTTTCCCAGGATTGCTTCCGCCCGGTGTACAGCCACATCAGCCCGGGCACCACTTCGGTCACCGAAGAGAAGTACGGACGCAGCAACGCCGGATCGAAACCCGCGAAAAGCACGTTTCGCGCGGAATCCGGCGGCCGGCCGAAATACCAGTAGCCTCGGTGTCCACTGTAGACATCATTGATCCCGTAGCGCGGCCCGTAGTACTCCACGGCCGCCGCGAACGGGTAGATTTCCCCGTATACGGCGGTTTCCCGGCGCATCGGCTCGGGCAGCGACTGATACGCCTGCCCGACCCCGTCCGCCAGCTGCTGTTGCGCGGTCTCTCCCTGCGCGAACACGGTGCCGAGCGGAAACGGCCCGAACGACGTCGCTTTCGTCGACGCCGGCCACACCGGCAGCCCGGCAACGGTGGCCGCAGCCGAAAGGACGAACGCGATTCCGACCGGAATCTTCCACCACCGCACCAGATTCCGTCGCGAAAGCTCCGTCGCGGCGGCGGCGAACGGCAGCGAATACAGGCTCATCAAATAGTACGACCGGCCGTGCGTCCCGACGATCACCGCGACCACCAGCAGCAACGCCGCCGCGAGGTACCGGTACGGCACCAGGTCGGGCGAACGGAACAGCCGCCACATCCCGTACAGCAGCGCCAGCACGCCGATTCCCATTCCCGCGCCGAGCACACCGTCGCGCGCGAAGGCGAGGTAGCCGGGGAATTCGGCCGCGACGACTTCGCCCATCCGGGTGTAGGCCCACCCGTGCGTGGCCTGCCAGAGGAACGTCGGCAGGGTGGCCACGACGGCGACCAGCGCGCCCAGCCACAGTTTCGGCCGGGACACCAGGTTCCGCGGCCCGAGCACGAGCGCGGACACCAGCACCGCGCCCCACAACGCGGGAATCAGGAATTTCGTCTGCAGCGACACCGCGGTGACCGCTCCGGCCCATACGAGCAGACCGTCGCGGCGCGTCCGGGTCCAGCGGACCAGCAGGAACACCACGAGCGTCCAGAAGAACGGGTCCAGCGCGTACGTGGCTACCCAGTGGCTGATGATCATCAGCCCGGAAGTCGCGTACGCTCCCGCCGCCATCACCTGCGCCGCGCGACCGCCCACGAGTTCGCGGGCGGTCAGCGCGGTCACCACTGCCCCGGCGCCGGCCGCGAGCGCCATCGGCAGCCGCAACGCGACCAGCGAACCGGGGAACCACCGGTCGAGCGTGCCGGCCAGCAGCGGAACGAGCGGCGGCTGGTCGAAATACCCCCAGGTCAGGTGATCTCGACCGGCCACGAGGAAGTACAGCTCGTCGAATCCGTGCGCGTACCGGGTGCTCGTCGCGACCAGCAGCGCGACGGCGGCCGCCGCCACCGCCAGCACCGGCAGCCGGGCGAACGGCGGTGCGGTCCGGATCCCCTCGCTCGTCATGGCGTCGAGTCCACCGCGGCGGGAGGGTGCGGCGTAAGCGTGGTCGGTAGCGACTCGCGGCGACGAAAGTGGATCGCTCGCGGCCGGTCCGCAACTTTCGGCGGCAACCCGGCATCCGGGCGGTGCGGATCCGGCGCGGCCGGACCGGCGACCGGATACCGTGGCCGGGTGACCAGCACGCGCCGTTCCTGGCCGCGGTCGACCGACTGGCTCTGGCTGGTCGGCGCCGCGCTCGCGTTCGGCTGCCTCGACTTCGGGCTTTTCCTCGCCTCCGAGCCCACCACCGGCTTCCTCGGCCCGTACGCGACGCTGGTCCTGGAGCTCGTCTGCGACGCGTCCCTCCTTCTTCTGGCGCGCTTCCCGAACGGCGTGGCCGGTCTGCTGATCGCGGCCTCGCTGGCGATGCTGGCGTCCGACCTCTTCTCCCCCGGCTTGCTCGTGCCCACCCACCAGCCGACGCTGATGACCGTCCCGACGATCACGCCGATCGTGCTGGCGCAGCTCGTCCGGCAACTGGACCGGCGACGACTGCTGTGGATCGCCGGATTCCTGGCGCTGCTGGCGACGCGGCCGTGGAACCCGGCGTGGAACACGACGCCGTTCGGGCTGCTCAGCACCGCGCTTCCGGTGGCCGTGGCGCTGTATTTCGAGGCTCGGCGGCAGTTGCTGAGTTCGTTGCGCGATCGGGCCGAACGGGCGGAACGCGAACAGCATCTGCTCGCCGAACAGGCGCTGGCGGCGGAACGGCGGCGGCTGGCGAGCGAGATGCACGACGTCGTCACGCACCGGTTGAGCCTGATGGTGCTGCACGCGGGCGCGCTCGGCGTGACGTCGCCGGATCCGTCGGTGAAGTCGGCGACCGAGGACATCCGGCGCGAGGGCGCGCACGCGCTGGACGAGTTGCGCGACCTGGTCGGCGTGCTGCGGAACGGCACCGGGATCGAACCGCCGGTGCCGAATCCGCCGCTGCCCGGCGAGGTGGCGGACCTGGTGGCCGAATCGGCGGCGGTCGGCATCGCGACCGAGCTCGCCGTGACCGGAGACCGGACTTCGGTGTCGCCGACCGTCGCGCGCACCGCGTATCGCGTGGTGCAGGAGGCGCTGACGAACATCCGCAAGCACGCGCCCGGCTGCTCGGCGACGGTTTCGCTGCGCTACCACCCGGAAGGGCTGGACGTGGCGGTCGTGAACACCAGCGCGACCCGGCCGCCGGACGCGGCGCTCGCGGGCAGCGGCTCCGGCGCGGGGCTGAGCGGGCTGCGCCAGCGGGTCGAACTCGTCGGCGGCACCTTCGAGGCGGGGCCGGTGCCCGGCGGCGGGTTCAAGATCGGTGCGATACTGCCCGCCTACGTCCCGACCACGGAAGGTGCTGCCCGGTGATCACGGTCGTGGTGGCCGACGACGAGCCGATGGTGTGCGCGCATCTGCGCACGATCCTCGGTTCGGCCGGCGACATCGAGGTGGTCGCGCAGGCGCGGGACGGCGCCGAGGCGGTCGAGGAAGTGGTCCGGCACCGGCCTTCGGTGGTGCTGATGGACCTGCGGATGCCCGGCGTGGACGGGCTGGCCGCGATCGAGCGGATCTGCGCGCTGCCGGACCCGCCCGCGGTCGTGGCGCTGACGACGTTCGACGCGGACACCTACGTCATCCGTGCGCTGCGCGCGGGTGCGGCCGGGTTCCTGGTGAAGTCGACGCCGCCGGAAGACCTGATCGGCCTGGTGCGCGTGGCCGCGGACGGCCACACCGTGTTGTCGCCTTCGGCCGCGCGCCGGCTGGTCGCCCTGTCGTCGGACGGCCACCGCCGCGACGACGAAGCCCGCCGCCGGACCGCCGGGTTGACGGAGCGGGAACGGGAAGTGTTGGCCTGCCTGGGAGAAGGACTGTCCAATGCGGACATCGCGGGCCGATTGCATCTGGCGGAGGCGACGGTGAAGAGCTACGTGTCGCGGATGCTGGTGAAGCTCGGCTGCACGAACCGGACGCAGGCCGGGCTGCTCGCGCACGAAGCCGGGCTCGTCGGCCGCTAGTCCCGGGGCTCGTGAGTGTGCGCCCCGGTTCCCACCGGGATCAACACTCACGAGCCCAGCGGTAGTCACTTCAGCAGCGAGCCCAGCCGCTGCGCCGACGCCACCACCAACCGGCCCAGTTCGTCCGGGTCCGGGGCCTCGAACAACGACAGCCCGATGGCCGTGCCCGGGGTGTCGCGGCCGGTCGGCACCACCGCGGAAATGCCGGTGATCCCCGGCGCGATTTCCCCGACCGACACCGCGTAGCCCCGGGTCCGGGCGCGGGCGATCTCCTCGCGTTCGCCCTCCACCGGCGGCTCCGCCGAAAGCAGCGCGAGCCCGGCCGACCCGCGGCCGATCGGGTCCACCTGGCCGCTGCGGAACGACACGTGCATCCGCGCCTGCCTTGGCTCCACGATCATCAGCATCCGCACCTGTTCGGCGTTTTCGCGGACGACCAGGTGCGCCGACGCGCGGCCGGCGTCCGACAGCTCCTCCAGCACCGGGCGCGCGAGCGTGCGCAGGTCCTGTTCCACCGGCTCGGCCAGGCGCACGAGACCGGTGCCGAGCGAGATCCGCTTGAACCGGTCGCGCCGGCAGAGGTGGTGCGCCTCGAGCGTGCGCACGAGCCGGTGCGCGACCGTGCGGTGCACGCCGATTCCCTCGGCGATCTCGGTCAGCGTGAGCCCCTGCGGATGCTCCACCAGCAGCTCCAGCACCTGAAGCCCGTGGCTCAGCGTCTTCGACGTCCCCGATTCGGACACACGACTCCCTTGACGACAGCTTGTCCGGCGACCTACTGTTCCTTCATATCGCACGGTGCGTGCGAATATAGCACGTTTGCCGCTCGAGGCAACTCCCCCGCGGATCGAGGTACCGGAAATGAGCGAAGTCCCGATCGAGGACGTGCTGGCGGTGCATCAGCTCTACGGCCGCCAGAGCCACGCCATCGACTCCGGGCAGGCCGCGCGCTGGGCCGCCACGTTCACCCCGGACGGGGAGTTCGTGTCGCCCAGTTATCCGGAACCCGCGGTCGGGACCGCCGCGCTGACCGCGTTCGCCGAACGGTTCCACGCCGGGTGCGCGGAGTCGGGCGAACGGCTGCGGCACGTGGTGTCCACAGTGGAGGTCCGATCCGGACAGACCGCGGATGCCTTGCGAGCGCTCGCCTATCTGCAGATCGTCGGGACGCCGGAAGGCGGCTCGCCCCGGCTGCACCGGCTCACCGTGCTGGACGACGAACTCGTGCGCACCACCGGCGGCTGGCGCGTGCGCCGCCGCACCGTGCACCGCGAGCCCTGAAAAACAACGAGGAGAAAACCCAGATGACCACTCTCGAGCCCACCGGCCCCGGCCGGGTGCTGCACCAGCCAGCGACCGCGCGCTACCCGGAGATGCCGGGCAAGGTCGCCGTGGTCACCGGCGCGGCCCGCGGCATGGGCGCGCGGTTCGCCGCCGGTCTCGCCACCCGCGGGGTGCACGTGGTGGGCGGCGATCTCGACGCCGCCGCGATGACCGCCACGGCCGGCGAACTGACCGACGCACTGGCCGCCGAGTCCCTTGAGGACAAACCGGGCCGGATCGTCGCGTCCGCTTTGGACGTCACCCGCGCCGAGGACCACGTCGCGCTCGCCCAGCGCGCGATCGACGAGTTCGGGCGCATCGACTTCTGGGTCAACAACGCCGGAATCTTCCCGTACGCCAAGGTTCCCGACATCACCCCGGAACAGATCCGGTCGACGCTTTCGGTGAACGTCGAGGGCGTGCTGTTCGGCGCGCAGGCCGCGGCCGCGCGGATGGAACCGGGCAGCGCGATCGTCAACATGGCGTCGGTGTCCGCGGTCCGCGTGCGCAAGGGCCGCGCGGCGTACTGCAGCTCGAAGGCGGCCGTCGCGCACCTGACCGAATCGCTCGCGGTGGAACTCGGCGACCAGGGCATCCGGGTCAACGCCATCGCCCCGGGCTACATCGACACCGAAATGACGCGCTGGATCCAGGACGACGCGCCCGCGCTGGCGAAAGCGCTCGACGCGGTGCCGCTGCACCGGATCGGCTCGCCGGAAGAGGTGTGCAGCGTGCTGCTGTTCCTGCTTTCGGACAGCTCGCGCTACGTGACCGGGCACAGCCTCGCGGTCGACGGCGGCTCCCGGCATGTCTGACGCCACCGAAGCCGTGCGCTACCCGGACGTCGTGCTCGTGACGGGCGCGGCGAACGGGATGGGCGCACAGCACGCCCGCGCACTCGGCGAACGCGGCGTGCACGTCTGCGTCGCGGATTTCGCCGGTGCAGACCACATCGCGGCCGAGATCCGCGCGGCAGGAGGCGCGGCCACGCCGTACACAATGGACGTAGTCGAACCAGCACAGTGGACTCGCGTGCTCGACCGGATCCGCGCCGAGCACGGTTCGCTCGGCGGGCTCGTGAACAACGCCGGGATCTCGCGGCGGCTGGAATTCCAAGACACCACCGAGGAAGTCTGGGACCGCGTACTGGCGGTGAACCTGTCCGGACCGTTCCACGGAATGCGCGCCGCCGCGCCGCTGATGCGGGATTCGGGCGGCGGTTCGATCGTGAACATCTCGTCGATCTCCGGCCAGATTGGCTACTTCTCCCCCGCGTACTCGGCGAGCAAATGGGGACTGACCGGATTGTCGAAGTCCGCCGCGGGCAATTTCGCGAAGTGGCGGATCCGGGTCAACTCCGTCCATCCCGGACTGGTCGACACCGGACTGCTGGCCGGAGCGGACGCGTTCGTCAAGTCCGCTGTGGACAGTGTGCCCGCCGGAAGGATGGCCGACCCCCGGGAAATCACCGACGCGGTGCTGTTCCTGCTGTCGGACCGGTCCACCTATCTGACCGGAAGCGAGGTCACCGTGGACGGCGGTCTCGTCTCCAACGGTCTCTACCACCGCATTCTCGCCGGAACCGGAGGTGATCTCGGATGAGCGTCGACGCTGACGTCGTGGTGATCGGCGGGGGCGGCGCGGGATTGGCCGCCGCGGTGTCCGCGGCCGAACACGGCGCCTCGGTGCTGCTGTTCGAGTCGGAGAAGGAACTCGGCGGCTCGACCCAGCTGTCCGCGGGCATGCTCACCGCGGCCGGTACGAGCGTCCAACGGGAACTGGGCATCGAGGACACGCCGGAACGGTTCTTCCAGCACTACCTCGACCTCAACCAGTGGCAGCTGAAACCCGGTCTGCTCAAGACTTTCTGCCGCGAAGCCGGGCCCGCCGTCGAATGGCTGATCGGGCTCGGCGCGGAGATCCCGGCGAAGGTGTCGCACGACGCGCACACGCCGGGCCTGACCCGCGCGGGCGTCGAGGACGTCTGGCGCGGGCACGTGCCGAAA
>NZ_JACJHR010000133.1 GCF_014174495.1 Amycolatopsis echigonensis | reverse complement strand
ACCGACCCCGCCGAACTCGCCCGGTTCGCCGAACACGATCCGGACGCCACCGACAGCGGTCTCGCCGACGCCTACGTCGACCTCGGGCCCGCCGACTCCCTCGCCATGGACGACGCCCCGGACCCCGACGACACCGGGTTCGACGACGCGGCGCAGGTCGACCTCGACCCCGCGTGACCCGGCCCCGAGCCGATCTCGATTTTCCTTGTCTCGCACGAGTTCCCGGAAGGGAGTACCCGCTATGGCTACGCGCGCTGCGGCATCGCCGGTGACGGCGAACTGGGTAGGTGACTACCTGCGCGACCCGGGCGGCACCACCGGCGATCTGCTCGCCGCCCTGCGCGATTGGGCGCTGGTGTGGGGACCGGTCGCCGTCCCGGCCCTGGCCGTGGCCCTGGCGGGCTGGATCGCCGCCCGGCGCTGGTGGCGCGCTCGCCGTCACACCGCCCTGCAGGTCGATGCTCGCCGGATCACCGTGCTCGCCCCGCCCACCGTGGATCCCGCCGGCGGGGCCGCGGTGTGGTCCAACCTCGTCGGGCTCTTGCGCCCGGCCTGGCGGCGGCTGTGGGCCGGCCAACCGCACCTCGCGATGGAGTACGTGTTCGGCGAGCACGGCGTCACCGTGCAGTTCTGGGTCCCCGGCGTCATCCCGCCGTCCCTGGTCGAGCGGGCGGTCGAGGCCGCCTGGCCCGGGTCGCACACCCGCACCAGCGCCGCCACCTCCCCGTTCCCCGCCCTGGAGACCGGGCGGCGGCGGATCACCGTCGGCGGGCAACTGCGCCTCGCCCGCTCCGAAGCACTGCCCATCCGTACGGCGTTTGACGCCGATCCGATCCGCGGGCTCCTGGGCGCCCCGGTCGGGCTCGGCCGCGACGAGCACGCCTGCGTGCAGATCCTCGCCCGCCCGGTCACCGGCCGCCGCGTCGCCCAGGCCCGCCGCGCCGCCCGCCGAGTGCACCAGGGCTCGTCGGGTCGCCTCGGCGGCCGGATCCTCGACGCGATCACGCCGGGCGCGAAGGCCACCCGCGGCGGCCGGACCTCGGACTCGCGGCGCATCAGCCAGGACCCGCAGCTGTCGCTGGAATATTCCGCCCAGAACAAGGCCATCGTGGGCAAACAGCGCGGCTCCCAGTACGAGACCGTGATCCGCTACGCCGTCGCCGCCGACCTGCCTGCCGAGGCCACCGACGAGCTGGCGCGCCAGGCCCGCGACACCGCGCGCGGGCGGGCGCACGCGCTGGCCGCCGCGTTCGCCGCCTACACCGAGCACAACCACTACACCCGCACCCGCCTGCGCCACCCCGCGCACGCGCTCGCCGAACGGCGCCTCGACCGCGGTGACCTGCTGTCGGTGCCGGAGCTGGCGGCGCTCGCGCACCTGCCCACCGACGCCGAGATCCCCGGTGTCGAACGGGCGGGCGCCAAGGCCGTCGCCCCGCCGCCCGGGGTCGCCACACCGGGGCCGGAGGTCAAACCGCTGGGGCAGTCCGATACCGGGCACGCCCGTCCGGTCGGGCTGCGGGTCGCCGACGCACGCCACCACCTCCACGTGCTCGGCGCCACCGGCAGCGGGAAGTCGACCTTGCTGGGCAACATGATCCTCGACGACGCGGACAACCATCGCGGTGTCGTCCTGATCGACCCGAAGGGCGACTTGGTCACCGACGTCCTCAACCGCCTGCCGCGCTCGGCAGCGGAGCGAGTGGTGCTCTTCGACGCCGACTCCCTGCACCGCCCACCCATCCTCAACCCGTTGGAGGGCGGGGAAACCGACCGCGAAGTCGACAACCTCGTGTCGGTGTTCCGCCGGGTGTATTCCGCGTTCTGGGGGCCGCGCACCGACGACCTGATGCGCGCCGCCTGCCTCACCCTGCGCGCCCAGGAAGGCGTGCCCACCCTGGCCGATCTACCGAAACTCCTGGCCAGTGAAGCGTTCCGGTCCCGCATCACCGCCGGGCTCACCGATCCGGTGCTGACCGGATTCTGGGAGTGGTACGACGACCTCACCGACAGCTCCCGCAGCCAAGTGATCTCGCCGCTGATGAACAAGCTGCGGGCGTTTCTGTTGCGGCCCTTCGTGAAAGAGGCCATCGCCGGAGGACGCTCCACTGTGGACATGGCCGAGGTGCTCGACGAGGGCGGGATCTGCCTGGTGCGTATCCCGAAAGGCTCGCTCGGTGAGGAGACCACGCGGCTGGTCGGGTCGCTGGTGGTGGCCCGCACGTGGCAGGCGACCACCGCCCGTGCCCGCGTTCCGCAGCGCCTGCGCCCGGACGCGAGCCTCGTGGTCGATGAATGCCACAACTTTCTGAATCTTCCCTATCCGCTGGAAGACATGCTCGCCGAAGCGCGCGGATTTCGTGTCTCGATGACCTTGGCCCACCAGCACCTCGGGCAGCTCTCCCGCGAATTGAAGGAAGGCATCTCCACCAACGCCCGTAGCAAAGTCTTCTTCTCCGCCAGCCCCGAAGACGCCCGCGAACTCGCCCGGCACACCGCGCCCCGGCTGTCCGATCACGACCTGTCCCACCTCGGCGTCTACCACACGGCGACGCGGCTAGTGGTGCGCGGCGAGGAGACCGAGCCCTTCACCATGACCACCACGCCTTTGCCCGACCCCATTCCCGGGCGGGCACGCGAAATCCGTGCCGTACTCCGCGCCCAGCGCCGAGCGCACGGCACCGCGACCAGCGACGGCGCCACGACCACCCGCGCCAGTACTCCCGCCACCGCGACCAAGACGCGGTCCGGGCCGACCGGGCGGCGGGTTCCGCCGACCGGTCGGCGGGTTCCGCCGACCCGGCCGCCCAAGACCGACCCGCGCCGCACCCGCCCCTAACTCCCGCACGCGGCGACTTCGCCGCACCCACAAAAGAAATAGCCACCGCCATCGGCCACGCCCGGGGCTCAGTTCGGGCTGCCCACAGCACTTGTCCACACCCTGTTCACAACTCCGCGAAGGAGCGCTCGTGATCACCACCACCACCCGTCGTCAGCACACCTTGCGCGGCCACCTACCAGGCCGCCACACCGCCCGCGCCGCCAGCTCGGTCGAACACCAGGCCATGCTCGCCTCGCGCCTGACCACCCGGGACAAATGGCTCCTCGCCCTGCTGCACGAGCACCGAGTCCTGACCACCAGCCAAATCCAGGACGCCGCCTTCCCGTCGGGCCGCTCGGCGCGCCAGCGGCTGCGCGATCTCTACCTCTGGCGCGCTGTGTCGCGTTTCCAGCCGTTTCAGCAACTCGGCTCCGCCCCCATGCACTACGTCCTCGGCCCGGCCGGGGCCGCTGTGCTCGCCGCCGAACACGGCCTGGAAGTCAAAGAACTCGGCTACCGGCACGACCGCGCCATGGGTATCGCCCATAACCAGCGGCTCGCGCACACCGTCGGCGTGAACGACTTCTTCACTTCACTGATCGCCCGCACCCGCCACACCCCGGCGGCCCGCGCGGAGGCAGTAGTGGCGTGGTGGTCGGAATCCCGCTGTGCGAGGCATTTCGGCGACCTCGTCATCCCCGATGGCTACGGCCGCTGGCGCACCCGCGTCGGCACCGCCGCCCGGGAGGTGGAGTGGTTCCTCGAGTTCGACACCGGAACCGAGTCCCTGACCAAGGTCGGCCGGAAGCTGGCCGGATACGCGCGGCTGGCCGAGTCCACGGGCATCGCCACGCCGGTGCTGGTGTGGCTGCCCACCACCCGCCGCGAAGCCGGGGCCCGCACCGCCCTCGCGCGTGTGCACGCCGACCTCGACGACCCCCGCGCAGTGCCGGTGGCCACCGCGGCGGCCGACCTGCTCGATCCCACCGCGCCGCATCCGAGCCCGGCTGAGGCGGTGTGGCTGCCGCTGACCTCGGCGCGTGTCGACCGCGCCGGCCCGCGGTACAGCCTCGCCGACCTCGCCGACGCCTGGCCCGGCCTGGCGCCGCCGGCCGGGCTCGCCACCGAGGACGGCGACGGCGAGGTCGGCGAGGTCGGCGATGTCGCCGCGGCCTCGCCGTATCGGCTGCCGCCGCCGAGTTCGGTTCCGCCGCCGGCCACGCCGAACCGTGTCGCTCGCGGCGAGCACTGACACAAGGCGCCCTGCCTCAACCCCGCGGCAATTCGGTCCCCGGCCGGTCTCTTAGCGCACCACGGAAAGGAGAGCGATCCAACTATGGGAAGCAAAATCGCGGTCTGCGTCGCCGCCTTGGTCCTCGCCATTCCACTGCTCATCGGCGCCGGGATCGCCGGGATCATCAGCACGCTCTTCGGCAGCAGCGGGTCGTCGGGTTCGCTGACCTGCACGCCCGACGGTGCGCCTACCGGCACGGTGCCGGGCTTGACCGCCGAGCAGATGGGCAACGCGGCCACCATCGTCGCGGTCGGCAAGCAGATGGGTGTGCCCGAGCCGGGCTGGGTCGTCGCTATCGCCGCCGCGATGCAGGAATCCAAGCTGCAGAACCTGCCCTACGGCGACAGGGATTCCCTCGGACTCTTCCAGCAGCGGCCCTCGATGGGCTGGGGCACCCCGCAACAGGTCACCACACCAACCTACGCGGCAACGAAATTCTTCGAACACCTCACGGCCACACCGAACTGGCAGAAGATGAGTGTCAACGACGCCGCGCAGACGGTCCAGGGTTCGGGGTTTCCGAATGCCTATGCTCAGCACGAAGAGAAGGCGCGCGCGATTGTCGCCGCCGTGTCCGGCGTGCGCTGTCAACCGGCACCCGCGACGACCGGAACCGGTGATTGCAACAATATCCAGGCCGCGACCGCCGCCGCGATGACCGCGATCAATTACGCGTGCGGACAGAGGGGGCTGCCATATGTGTGGGGCGGTAACGGCCCGCAGAATGGGGACAACGGATTCGACTGCTCGGGGCTGACCAAGGCCGCCTACGAGGCGGCCGGGATTTCGCTTCCGCGTACAGCTGACGCCCAGTACAGTGCCGGGAATCGCGTGCCCGACGGGCAACCCCTCCTACCGGGCGACCTCGTCTACTACGGCCCGACCTCGAACATCCGACACGTGGGACTCTATATAGGAAACGGAAAAATGCTGAACGCCCCCGACTTTGGCCAATCCGTACAAATCGACAACTACCGCTACCCCGGAGACGATTACGCGGGCGCCACCCGACCCGCGCACTAATCAATCGAATATTTACGCAATATTGCGCGAGTAAACAACAACCATACAGTGACCGCGCCCGGTACGCCGTGTGCGGATCACGGTTGATAGACCGGGAGAATGGCTGCGGGTGACGTTGCCTCCGATGACGACAAGGCTGGCCGCCAATCGCGTGCGCTGGATTGGTCGGCGAACAGGCCGACGACGCGTGGGTCGCCGTCCCGGTCACACCCGCTCGGATCGAGGCGTACCACCCAACCTCGCACCCGATCAGCACCAGGAGTCTCCTCGGATGCGGTTGCGAGGGCCGCGTCCGGGGCGGGTGTGATGAGTTCGCACACGTGGGTTCCGTGCACGTTGGTCAGGTCCAGGGTGCGGGTGATGTCGTGCCAGAACAGGGCGCCGTCCAGCGCGCTGTCGAACGGCCCGTAGCAGACCGGGCCGTTCGAGGTGTCGAGCAGGACGATGGACGGAACCGGGGTGTCCGTGGTTGTGGCGGGTGCGCTGCTGGTGCCGAGAGTGCTGGCACGGACTGGCAGAAGGCAGCACTCGACCGAGCGGCCCTCGCGCGGCGTTGACGCGTCGGTCAGCCATTGGTGCGCCTGATCGCGGTCGAACGGTCCCACTGCGAAGGCGGCGCGTGGTTCGGTCGGCACCACGACCAACGCGATGACGCACTCGTCGTGCGCGGTGGCCTCCGGGGTTTCGTTCGTCAGGACCGCCATGACCTCGTCGGGCAGCGGGAACACCTCGCCCCGGGTCGTGTTGTGTGTCAGCACCGGTTCCGCGTCGGGCGGGAACAGGGCCACGGTTCGGGTCGCGGTGACGTCCGGATCGTTGATACCGCGCCAATCCGCGCATAATCGCGCGTCCGCGCGGGTGCCGAAGACACCGTGCGCGACGACACCGTCCAGCAGGGAAACGGCCAAGGCGACAAACGAGTCCCGTGTCATATCGGGTGGTTCCTTTCCTGTCGATTGTTATCGGCGCAACACGTTCACCCGGTCACCGCCGAGCAGCGGCGCGTCCTCCGGGCCCGCGAGATGAGGTTCAATCCAAATAGGACGGTGGTCGTTACGGCTGGCGTACCACTGATTGCGCCAATGCCCTCGCACGACCCAGCGGTGCCGGTACTCGCGAGTCGATGTGGTGGTGTCGCTGTGGTCGGACGGTTCGGTGCGAGCGCGACGCAGGTCGATGTAGCGGACGGTCGGGTCGACATCGGGAGTGTCACGGGCCATGCGACGACGCGCTCCGCGCGGCGCGGTGATGTCCTCGGACCGGACGATGGTCTGCCCCATCAACAGCCACGTGGCCAGGATCGTGCGGTCCAATGTCAGACTGGCTTCCGCGAGCTGTCGCGCCTCGTCGCCCAATGTCGCCGCAGTGACCTCACCGGGCCAGCCATCCATGTCGGTGTATTCCATCGGGGTCAGCCCTTGCCAGTCGTAGCCATGCGGCGGGGTGAACGACGGTGGAACCGGGGCGCGACGCAGGTTGGGCAGCAAACCGGACGCGAAGAAGTCGAACCCTTCCTCGGGCGTCGGCGGGGCGTCGGGATGCGGCTCCGGTCGCGTCGCCGCACGTTCACCGCACCGGATCGCCTCGTCGCGTGGCAGCGTCGCCAGGAACCGTCCAAGACGGGCGACGTCATTGGCGGCGGGGCGTTGCCATCGGTGGACCCACAGGCCGCCGCGTCCCGGCCCCCAGGACACGATGCTGACGCCGTCGTGGTGATCGGCCGGGTTGGCCACGGGCGGCTCGGCGTAAACCATCATGCCGACCGGGGCGGGCAGGTCCTCGGGGTGCAACCGGTAGTCGGTCAGCGTGGTGGCGGCGGTGCGGGCGAGTTCGGTCATGTCGCTGGAGACGTAGAACAGTTCGGCGACCGGGAACTGGGCGGCCAGTGTGCCCGCGATGGTGGCGGCCACGTCGTCGGAGCGGCCGAACACCCGCGATTCGGTGGCCTTGTCCGGTTGCGGGCCGAGGAAGAACTGCAACCAGTTCGCCGCCCCGTCGGGCCCGGGATCTCGTGTCCACGCCGTCATGCGCGCGCGGATCTCGGGTACGTCTCGTGCTGTCACGGAAATAGGCATGGCGAAGCCCCTTTCGGAATAGGAAAGAACGCCAGAAAAGGCAGAGGATTAGCGCGTCCCCGTGCGGCTGATGTCGGCGTGACGGATAGGGCCGGAGCAGCTGTCCGGTGAATTCAGAGGTGTTACCGAGGTGCGGTGATCGCGTCCAGGGCGCGTTCGATGTGGCTAGGCATCCTCGTGGGGGCGCCAGGATGGTCAGAAAGGTAGGCCAGCATTTCCGGGGCCGGATGTGGCGGGGCGTCGCCCGCGAGAACGGTCAGGGCGGGGCCGTGGCGATGGTGCAAGTCGGCTGCCAGCGGCGCGGCGATAGGCAACCACACGTCACGGATCTCGTAGCGGCCCTCGGAGTCCGGGTGGATGGTCCGGGGCTCAGAGTCCAGGGACAGCCCCCAGGGATCGTCGTAGATCTCCAGGGTGTCGCCGTGCCACTCGAAACGGACCTGGGCGTTGCCGTAGAACGATTCCAGGTAGACACCGATCCATTGGGCGACCGATCGGCGGCAGCGCAGCCCGATGTCACCGAGGGAGCCCTGCCCCTCCAAATCCGGAAACTTTTCCAGGCTTTCGATTTCTAGCGATGGTGTTTCGCCATCGGCGATGATGCCGGGGAAGGCAGGTTTGTAGGGCAACGCGACCAGTACCTCACCGCGTACGAACGGGGGCGGGCCGAGGCCGGTGGAGCCGCGGTGCGTGGAGCGTGGGTCCATAGCGGACACGTCCTTCTCGAAATCCGATGGTGCGGGTTCGTGCTATGACGGGTCCATGGACGCTCCGTGCACGCCCAAATGTCAAGCCACATATACGTTTTCACCGACCTAGCCGTATCGCGACGTCCGGCACAGAGGTGTGTCCACACGAGACACATGTCTTGTTTGACGAATCGCTTGACATGGAGGCGGTGACGAAGCGTTCCATAGTCGTGTAGCCCGAACAACCGGATGCGCACCGGCGGGCCAACGCCCCGGCCGGGGCATGACCATCCCATTCCGCACCAAAAACACAGGGAGTTCGTCATGTCCCGTAAGAACCGCAAAACCCGCACCGCAAACGCCGCAACCACCGCCGCTACCGACGACCGCCACCTGCACGCCGTGGCCGACGACCTCGGCCAGCAGAACGCACCGACCACAGAGGACAAAGTGCGGGCAGCGCTGACCGACAATCCTGGCTCCACGACCGCCAAACTGGCGATGGCGGGCGGAGTCGGCCGTTCGACCGCCGCGAAGATCCTGGCCCGCTGGGACCGCGACGGCACCGCGATCCGCACCGCAGGCGACGGTCCGCGCAACCCCGACACCTGGACACTCGCACCGTCAACCAGCGACACCGCCGCACCCGACATCGACGAGGCACAGACGGACACGACGGCGCCGCCCAGCACCGACCAGCCGACCGACGACACCGACATCGACGGCACGGTCGAGGACCCGGGCGCGACCGAGGCCGCCACCGACGCTGACGGCTCCACTGCCGAGGACACCACTGCGGCGGTGCCGGGGCCAGAGGCCGGATCGGATGCCGACGACACCAACGTCGCCGCCGACACCACGCCTGCCCCGCCCACCGACGGCGACGGCACTATCCCTCCGCCTGACACGGCACAGGTGGATCCGGTGGATGGCGCGGCCGAGCCCGAGCCGTCTTCGGCAGCAGCTCCGGTGGTCTCCGAATCCGCCGACACGGCCGCCACGGACAAGGACCGACTGCCCAAGGGCGGGCTGCGGGCCTTGGTGGAGGAGTACCTGACCGAGCACCCGGGCGAGACCTTTGGGCCTGCCAAGATCGGCAAGGAACTCGGCCGCTCAGGTGGCGCGGTCAACAACGCCTTGGAGAAGCTCGTCACCGACGGGTACGCGATCAAAACCTGCGAGGCACCGAAACGGTTCGCCATCAACCCGGACAAGACCGACGTCCCGGAGACGACCGACGGCTCCGGGGAACCCGCCGCCCCGGACGCCTGACAGCCGCCGCCTACCCGCGCGGGGCCGTCGCCATTCACTTCCGATGGCACGGCCCTGCGCGCGGGCGGGTTCGTGCGAACACCGGTCCCGCATCGTCGACGGGCGTTTGGACCATCACCGCCGTCCCGGACGACGACGGCACCACCTCCTCCGCCACCACCCCGACCGCCTGAACCTGTTCCCCACGTCACCGTGCCCCGGCCGCCCACTGATTGGCCGGGGCACGGTGACGTTCCGTCGCTGCCCTGTCGGCGACGAGAAGCCACGCCGGAAGCCCCCGACGCGGGCGGCCTATTGGGTTATGTGTTCGATGATGTCGCGCAGGAGGGCGCGGGTTTCGGGGTCGGTGGAGTACAGGATGGTGCCCGCGCGGGCTCGGGTGAGCAGCACGCGGTAGGTGCGGCGCGCCCACAGGTCGAAGTCGGCCGCTGAGGCGCGGGTGAGGGCGTCGTCCCGGGTGGCGGCGGTGTCGGTGACCCAGCGGCCGTCCCGCCAGAGCAGGTCGGGGCCGAGGATGACGCCGCCGTAGTCGTACTCGAAGCCTTGCGCGGTGTAGATGCAGCCGACCTGGCCGGCACCGGCAGGTTCGATCGCCCAGAGCGGCGAGGGCGGCAGCCCGTTGACCGCGCGGTTGCCTTTCACGCTCCACGGGCGGTGCCAGTCGCCGATCACGATGTCCTCGACCAGCGGATTTCCTGGCCTCGCTTCGCTCCATGGCCAGCAGTACCCGGCCGTCATCCGGGTGCTCGCACCGAGCTCGGCCTTCGCGCGCAGCAGCTGCTCCAGCTCGTGGGGGCTCTCGGCCACCCGCAGCTCGAACCCCGCCCCCGGTCCGGTCGCCGCATTCCACGGGGCAGGAGGGAGCGGTGCGTCGTCGAGGCCGAGCAGGCGACGGACCCAGCCCTCGTAGCATGGGCTCCGGTGGCGGTGCTGGCTCGCCAGCTGGGCAGTGTGCACGGCGGCACCGGAGGCTCGTACGGCCGTCTCGATGTGGGCGTGGGTGCCGATCTGCCCGGGACGGACTGCCTGGTCCTCGTCGAGCAGGAACACCACGACCCGGGCGGCGTCGAGCAGCTCCGCGGCTTGGGTGCGGTCGCTGCGGCGCGAGGCCGGGGTGTAGCGGGTGTTCGAGGTCGCGCGCAGCTGGTGCGCGTCGTCGCACACCAGCAGATCCAGGCCGCCCAGCTCGGTGTCGGCGGCGGCGGTGCCGAAGTACTGGAACAGCTGCTGGGTCTGGCGTGAGCCGTGTCCGGCGGTCTTGCGCAGCGCGGTGGTGAACGCCTGCGAGCCGGTGGCGTGGCGAGCCCGGTAGCCGGCGCGCAGGGCCTCGCCGAGCAGGGTCAGCGCGAGGGCGCTCTTGCCCGAGCCCGCGGCGCCGGTGACCACGACGGCCGCCTGACCGTCATCATCGGCGGCGAGGAGCCGGTGAACGTGGCCGAGGACGGCCTGCTGATCCTCGGACAAGGTGAACGCATCGGAGTGTGTGAGCGAGCGGGCCGCGACGTCGAACAGCGAGGGCGCCGCTGAGCGCGAGGGTGATCCGGCGGTCGGCATGAGTACGTTCCCTCCTCGCTGTGAGACCACGGGGGTCAGGGCACCAGGGTCTCAGGACTCGACGGTGATGGTGCCTGGCGCTTCGCCCCGGGCGAGCAACGTTGGGGCGGAGTGGTCGGCGACTACGTGCAGGATCAGGATGAAGCGGTGCTCGTGGCCACGGTGCCAGTTGTGGTGGTCGGCCAGCCGCCGGAGGTCGTCGAGCACCCGCTGGTCGTCGATGTCGGGTTCCCACCGTTCGGCGGGCTCGCTCAGGCCGTAGAGGTTCAGCTGGATTCCCCGCGACGCGGGCCGGGCGACGGTGGCGCACCGCACGGCCCGCCACGCCGGGTCCGAGTGGGCGCGCAGCAGCGTGGTGACCTCGGCGGTCAGCCAGATCGCCAGCTGCGGTAGCTCGAGCGCGGCGGTGTCGTCGTATCGTTCGCCGAACACCGTGCCCGTGGGGTGCTCCCGCACGGCCTGCCCCAGCACGGTGCCCGCGACGCGGCCCAGGACGCGCGCCGTGGTGGCCAGGGTGCAGCCGGAGGTGGCGTCGTACCAGTCGTGGGCGGGCACCTCGGCCAGCACGGCCCAGCTGCTGTGATTGGCGGTGAGGCGTTCGGTGACCGCGCGGGAACGGGTCGCCGAGTGCAAGTTGCGTACTACGCGGACGCGCAGCATGTCGGGGCCGTGGTGGTAAATGCGTTCGAGCAGGTGGTATTCGCCGTTGGTGGCGACCCGCTCGTTAACCAAGCGGGGCGCGGTCACGCTGGACTCCCCGACCGGGCTCGGCGCCCGTCCTCCGGCGCCGTCTCGGGTGGGTGCACGCCCCCCTCGGATTTCACCGAGACTGCCTGGAAGGTCCACTCGTCCCCGTCGATCCGATAGTTTCCGTCCGCGTCGGGGTCGATGCGCCAGGGCAGGTAACCGTCGAGGGACCGCAGGTGCTGGTGAACGTGGACGAGGGTGTCGCCGTCGAAGTACACCAGCGGGTGGTCGTCGGGGACCTTGTGGTGGTTCGTCGTACACCACGCCGCCACGGCCTCGGCGATGTCCGGCCGGAACACCGGGACCCACGGCGCTGCTGGCTTGGTGTCGATCCGGGCAGGAAACCCACTCACGGGCAGGTTGTCGGGATCGCAGGTGACCACGGTTTCACCGGGGCGCGGGAAGTGCCGCTCGGCGTCGCGCAGTACTTCGAGCTGGCGGTAGAACCGGGCGCGGGTGCGGGTCGGGGCGGACAGGAACCAGCGGCCCAGCTCGCCCAACGGGTAGCGGCCATCCTCGCCCAGGGCGATCTCGTGGCGCTGGTGGTCGGCGTCCCCGGTGAAAACCACGAGGAGGTCGTCCTCGAAGCGGGCCAGCGGGTACCAGTCCGGGTCGACCGGGTAGACCACGTTGAGCCATTCGCACACCGCCTCGGCGACCTCGCGGCGTAACCGGGGCCGCACCCACAGGCCATGGTGGCGGCGGGGTTCGACGACGGCGGGGAAGCTGACCTGGTGCGGCTCGGCGTGGGCGGCGGGCACGAGTTCGATCCAATGCTCGCCGGCGGCGAGGTCGGTGCCCGCGGACGGGTCCTGGGTGGTGGGCGTGTTCATCGGGAATCTCCTTCGGTGGTGGTGGCGTGGTTGCCGGGGCGGGTCCAGCGGTGCGCGACCGGATCCCAGGTGGCCGTGGTCAGGAGGCGGTTGAGGTCGGGCAGGCCGGGGCCGAGCATCCAGCCGAACTCCAGGCACTCGGCTTCCCCAGGCCAGCGTCCGGTCCAGATGTCCTGGGGGCAGCGGCACGACGTGGCGTGGCCGAGGCGCTGCAGCCCGGTGGCGAGGCAGCGGGCCACATCGCAGCCCTCGATGTGGGCCTGGCCGATCCCGACGTGGCAGTCCGGGCAGGCCGATTCCAGCGGCGTGGCGTCGGTGTCGGTGGGGCGGGTGGTCATGCCGACCTCCTGGTCGTGTCGTGACGGTCTCCGAGGAACTCGGTCCACTCCTGGGTTTCGTAGCTGACGTAGGTGTTGTGCAGTCGTACGTCGCCTGCGAGGAGTTGGCGGTGCGCGAGCACCAGTCCGGCTCCGGCGGTGATGCTCTCGGCGAGACGCAGGTGCATACGTGCCCAGTCGAAGCAGCGTCGGTACTCGTCCTGGTCGACGGCGCGGCTGCTCAGCGTCGGGTAGATCTCGCGGGCGCGGGCGAACAGGGCCTCGGCGGCGGCGCAGTGCTCGGCGGCGCTACGTGGCTCTGCCGTCCCCGTCTCGTCTGCGGCGGGCGGCGTGGCGGGTGCGGTGTTCGGCGGCATGGTGTCCTCTCTGGTGGTTGTGGGCTGGAGTTTGGGGTCAGTAGGCGGTGAGCACCGCGCGGGCGCGGGCGTCGGCCAGAACCGGGTGCGTGGTGTGGCGGTTGTCGTCGGCGATGTGTGCGCGCACATCGAAACGGGGCGGGCCGCCGGAGGGGTCGGTCCAGCCGTAGAGGGCGGGCAGCATCGCGAGCGCGTGCGCGGTGGCCTCGGCGGCGGGATCGCCGTCGCGGTAGCCGAACACTTCGAACTCCAGCTCCACCGCCGACTCATCGGCGGCGATCGCGTAGCGCAGGTGCGGTGACAGCTGGGCCCGCAGCTCGTCGAGGGCGTCGGGAGCACCAGGTCCCGGCGGCCCGGTGAGGTCGGCCAAGATCCGCAGCCCGAGCTGGTACAGGTCGTGGCGGTGCGTGTCGCCGAGCAGCGGGCCGTAGCGGCGGGCGGTGGTGTCGGCGGCGTCGATCCCGGTGTAGCCACACGTGTCGCGCCCGTGCGGGAACACCAGCGGATTTTCCTCCGGTCCGGGTGGGATGTACTCGCCCGCGCGCATCGACCAGCGGTCTCCCCGAATCGCGGTCCACACCACGCCTGTGTCGAAGGCGTGGACGTAGTCGGTGCCGTGGCTGGTGGGCCAGGGCCACGGCCACTCGCGCCCTGGATGGGTGACCTCGCCTGCCTTGTCGATTTCGGCGGCGTGCAGGAAGAAGTCGACGAGGGTGGTGAACCCGCCCTCCGACCGGGCCTGCTCGATCTCGTCGAGGCCGTTGCAGGCACAGCTGTTGAGGTGGGCCGACCCGAGCCATTCGGCGTCCGGGCCGCGCCCGAGGTAGAAGTCGTGTGTCGTCGATGTGCTCATCGGGCGTCACCGCCGAGGGTGGGCATGTCGGCGGGTTTCTCGCGCATCAGCGGCATCGGTACCGACGGCGGGGCGGCGGGATCACGCAGCCACGTGTCGATGTCGGGCGGGCCGAGCGGATCGTCGCCTTCGGGGAATCGCGGGTCGTGCGGATCGATGCGGTGCCAGCGGACCCCGCCGCCCACGGTGACGAACACCGCCACGTCTTCGGGATCGAAGGTGATGATCCAGCTGCTGTTGTGGCTGCTGAACCACAACCAGGGCCAGCCGAGTTCAGGCTGGTAGCCCTGGCCGAGGCGTTCGTCCTCCCACACGACGAGGGCATCGGCGACCGCCGCGCGGAAGGTGTCCTCGTCCGTCGCGGTCAAGGCCAGCAGCACGGGCGGGACGGCGAGAAAGTTGTCGGGGTAGCACTCCCCGCGCAGGGAGCCGATCCACTCGGCGTGCTCGCCACGCCCGAAGTAGAAGTCGGTGTAGCTCGACATGAGCTGTCACTCCTTTACCGTGATGGCACGTAGGGCTTCCGGCTGGTTGGTGCCGGGACGCAGGCGTAGGGATCGGGCGGCGAATACGGCGGGGGTTCGTTGTGGTCAGCCGTGTCCTGATCGCGCTCGGCAGCGCGGCCGAGGATGTAGGCCAGCACGATCACCGGGGTCCATGGTCCCGGCAACATGACGGCGAGCACGGTCCACAGGAGCCGTTTCTTCCTGTCCTGCATGGGTTTCTCCTCGAATGCGGCGGGACGGAGCCCTGTCCGGGCGACTTGGTCAAGGGCGTCTCCACAGGTGCCCGGGATCGGTCACGGGGCACGCCGGGAGTGCGTTGT
>NZ_JACJHR010000132.1 GCF_014174495.1 Amycolatopsis echigonensis | reverse complement strand
CGGATGACGAGCGGCTACCACACCGCGCTTCGCCTCCTGAGCGAGATCGACGCGCCGATCATCGCCGGCGTGCACGGCGCCGTGGCCGGGGGCGGACTCGGTCTGCTCTGCATCGCGGACATCGCGCTGGCGGCTGAGGGCACGAAGTTCGCGACCGGGTTCGCCGCGCTCGGGCTCTCCGGCGACGGCGGGAACTCGTGGTTCCTGCCCCGGCTCGTCGGGCTCCGGCGGGCGAGTCAGCTGTATCTCGACGAGCGCGTGCTGAACGCCGACGAGGCACTCGACTGGGGCCTGGTCTCCGAGGTCGTGTCCGCCGACCGGCTCGAAGCCCGGACAAGCGAGGTCGCGCGGCGGCTCGCGCAGGGACCCACGCGCGCGTACGGCGAGATCAGGCGGCTGCTGCGCGACTCGTGGAGCGCGAGCCTGCCGGAACAGCTCCACGCGGAGACCGAGGCCCTGGCCCGGACCGCGGCCACACTGGACGCGGTCAGCGCCATCGACGCCTTTGCCCACAAGACCCGGCCGAACTTCGAGGGACGGTGAACATGACCGGACTGGTCATCGACAACGACGACATCCGGCTCATCCGGGAGAGCGTCGCGAAGATCGCCGCCAAGTACGGCCACGAGTACTTCGCGGAACGCGCGCGGAACGGTGAAAACATCGGTGAGCTTTGGAACGAGCTGGGCGAGGCCGGGTTGCTCGGCGTGCACCTCCCGGAGGAGTACGGCGGCGGCGGAGCCGGGCTGTCCGAGCTCGTGGTCGTCGTCGAGGAGCTCGCCGCGCACGGGATGCCGATGCTCATCGCGGTGATCTCCCCGGCGATCTGCGGTTCGATCCTGGCGGCCCACGCGTCGCCGGAGATGAAAGCGGACTGGCTGCCCGGCATCGCTTCCGGCGCCCGCCGGATGGCCTTCGCCCTCACCGAGCCCGACGCCGGTTCCAACAGCCACAACGTGACGACCACCGCGCGGCGCGACGCCGACGGCTGGACGATCTCCGGTGGCAAGTACTACATCTCGGCCGCCGACGAGAGCGAAGCGCTGCTGATGGTCGTCCGCGACGGCGAGAAGCAGGCGACCGGGCGCAGCCCGCTGTCGCTGTTCGTGGTGCCGACCGACGCACCCGGCCTCACGCTGCAACCCATCGAGACCGCGCTCGTCTCGCCGGACAAGCAGTTCACCGTCTTCCTCGACAACGTCCACGTCGGACCGGACGCTCTCATCGGGGAAGCGGGCAAAGGCCTGCGCCAGGTCTTCGCGGGCCTCAACCCCGAGCGCATCCTCGCTGCCGCGCTGTGCAACGGTGTCGGCCGCTATGCCGTGGCGAAGGCCGTGGACTACGCGCGGGAGCGCAACGTCTGGTCGGTCCCGATCGGCGCACACCAAGGCATCGCGCATCCCTTGGCGGAAGCGCACATCGGCGTCGAAATGGCCCGGCTGGCGACAACCCGCGCGGCCGAGCTCTTCGACGGCGGACGAAACGCGGCGGAGGCGTCGAACGTCGCCAAGTTCGTCTCGGCCGAGGCCGCCCTCAAGGCCCTCGACCAGGCCATCCAGACCCACGGCGGCAACGGCCTCGCTCGGGAGTACGGCCTCGCGGACCTCTGGTTCGTCACCCGGCTGATGCGCACCGCCCCGGTCAGCCGCGAGATGGTGCTCAACTTCGTCGCCCAGCACAGTCTCGGCCTGCCCAGCTCGTACTGAACCCGCAGTTCCAGGAGGAAATCGCATGTCCGGAGTGCAAGACCGCGTTGTCGTCGTCACGGGAGCGGGCGGCGGGCTCGGCCGCGAATACGCGTTGCTGCTCGCCGCGTCCGGCGCGAAGGTCGTGGTCAACGACCTCGGCGGCGCGCGGGACGGCAGCGGCAGCGGGCGGTCCATGGCGGACGACGTCGTCGCGGAGATCCGGGACGCCGGCGGCCAGGCCGTGGCGAACTACGACAGCGTCGCGACCGAGGACGGCGCGGAAGCGATCGTGCAGTCCGCGCTCGACGAGTTCGGCGCTGTGCACGCCGTGGTGAACAACGCGGGCATCCTCCGCGACCGGGCCTTCCACAAGATGACCTCGGACGACTGGGAGAGCGTGCTCCGGGTCCACCTGTCTGGCGGCTACTTCGTGACGAAGGCCGCGTGGCCGCATTTCCGTGAGCAGGGCTACGGCCGGGTGGTCGTGGCGTCCTCGACCACCGGTCTCTACGGCAACTTCGGCCAGGCGAACTACGGAGCCGCGAAGAACGGGCTGGTCGGCCTGGTCAACACGCTGGCGATCGAGGGCCGCAAGTCCAACATCCTCGCGAACGCCGTGGCACCCATGGCGGCGACCCGGATGACCGTAGACGTCGCTCCGCCCGAGCTACTGGAGAAGCTGGCGCCCGCACACGTCGCCCCGGTCGTCGGGCACCTGGTCAGCGACGAGTGCGCGGACAGTGGATCGGTGTTCGTCGTCGGCGGCGGCCAGGTGCAGCGTGTCCAGCTGTTCCAGTCCAAGGGCGTCACCTTCGGTGAAGTTCCGACGATCGCGCAGGTTGCCGAGCGCTGGCCGGAGATCACGGACATGACCGGCTCCGTCCCCGGCACCAACCCCGTCGGCTGAAAGGCACATGATGAGCAACCACGACTACGACGCCCTGGTCATCGGAGCCGGCGCCGGCGGCCTGTTCACGGCCGCGCGGCTCACACACCTGGGGTACCGCACGCTCGTGGTCGAGCGGCTCGACCAGGTCGGCGGCCGAGCGTCCACCAGGGACATCGACGGCTTCAAGGTAAACAACGGCGCGATCGTCATCGAGGTCGACGGCATCACCCAGCAGACCTTCGAAGAGGTCGGCGCGAAGTTCGACGTCCGGCGCCCCTCTCCGCCGATCCTTTACCGGATCGGAGGCAAGGACATCGACGTCACCGGCGGTGGCTGGGGCTTCCTGTTGTCGAAGCTGACCAAGCAGGGCGCCAAGCTCGTCAGCGGACTCGGCGCGGCGCGCAAGGACGACGGCCTGCCTGAGGACCAGATGACCACCGCGGAGTGGGTCAGCAAGTACACGAAGAACGAGTCCGTGCACGGCATCTTCCGCAACATGTGCGGCTCGGTCTTCGCGGTGGGGTCGGAGGACCTTCCGGCGAAGGTCTTCCTGACCTACTTCACTCGCCGCAGCGCGTTCAAGAAGTTCGGCTTCTGCCCGGAAGGCACAGTCGGGGTCTGGAACTCCCTTGCTGAGAACATCACGGCGGGTGGCGGCGACATCTGGATGTCCAGTTCGGTCCGTTCCCTCACTGTCTCAGAAGGCCGGGTCACCGGTGCGGTGATCGAGCGCGGCGGCGAATCCGTCGAGGTCACGACGCGCATCGCAGTGAGTGACACCGGTCCGGCCGCGACCGTCGGTCTCGTGGGCGCGGATAACCTGCCCGATGACTATCGCGATGAGGTCCGCCGAGGTGACCGGCCGACCGCCATGATCACCGTGAACTTCGCCAGCCGAGAGCGGTTGGTCGACGCTCCCGGGATGCTCAGCTTCGCCAAGACTCGCCGGCTCTGCTACGTCGCGAACTTCACCGATGTTTGCCCGGAAATGGCGCCGGAAGGCTGGCACCTCTACGCCGGCACCTCGGTGCCGAAGCCGTCGGTCGGCGACTTCGACGAAGCCGCCGAGACCGAGCTACTCCTGGCGGACCTGCGCGACGAGATCGCCGGGTTCGGCAGCGCCCGAATCCTGTCGACGGTCGTCACCCGGGACGACTGGCCGCCGCAGCGCGCGGTCGCCGGGTTCGACCTGCCCCACACCACACCGATCCCGAACCTGTGGAACGTCGGCGACGGGGTCAAGGAGTACGGCAACGGCGGCACCACGGCGTGCGCCGAAACGGCGAAGCTCGTCGTCGAGCAGATCGCCCAGCAGTACCCGGTCGCCGCCACCAGGTGACGGGAGAGAGGAGATCATCGTGAAGATCGTTGTGGACTGGAACAAGTGCACCGGCTTGGGAATCTGCGAGTCCTTGGCGCCCGACGTGTTCGAGGTGAACGAGGCAGGGGAGTTGGAGCTCAAGCTGGAGGTCATTTCGGACGACCAGGTGTCCGGAGTAGAGGAGGCCGTCGCCGGCTGTCCGACCGAGGCCCTGCGTCTCGAGCGCTGAGCAGACGAGCCGGAAGGGTGCGTGTGTAATGTCGAAAAACAAGTTGGTCGTGGTGGGTGCATCGCTCGCTGGCCTGCGTGCCGTAGAAGCGGCCCGCAAGGCAGGTTTCGAGGGCGAGATCACGCTCATTGGCGCCGAACGGCACCTGCCTTACGACCGGCCGCCGCTGTCGAAAGCATATCTCGACAAGCTGGCTCCCGGAGCCGTTCCAGAGCCGACGACATTCCGCACGGAAGACACTCTGCGCGACGAGCTTGGGGTGCATCTCCTGCTCGGGAGCCCGGCCACCTGTCTCGACACCTCGGCGCGCGCCGTTGTCGTCGGTGACCAGGCTGTGCCGTACGACGCCGCGGTCATCGCCACCGGCGCCACCGCACGGACGCTACCGGGAACGGACCACCTCGACGGCGTCCACACGCTCCGGACCCTGGACGACGCGGTCGCGGTGCGCGAGGCGCTCGACCGCGGGGCGCGGACGGTGGTGATCGGCGCGGGGTTCATCGGCTCGGAGATCGCCTCGGGCGCCCGCAAGCGCGGCCTCGACGTCACGGTGATCGAGGCGCTGCCCACGCCGCTCGTGCGCGCCGTCGGCGACGTCATGGGGGCTGCGTGTGCCTCCCTACACCAGCTCAACGGCACCCAGCTGCGATGCGGGACCGGCGTCGCAGCGTTCGAAGGAGACGGGCGAGTGGAACAGGTTGTCCTGTCCGACGGTACCCGGCTGCCCGCGGACCTGGTCGTCGTCGGCGTCGGAGCTAGCCCGGCCGTCGAGTGGCTGGAAGGCTCGGGTCTGCAGCTCGACAACGGCATCGTGTGCGACGAGCGCCTCTACACAGGCGTCGACGGCGTCTACGCGGCGGGCGATGTCGCCCGGTGGCACAACCCTCTCTTCGGCCGGCTGATGCGGCTCGAGCACTGGACGAGCGCGGCCGAGCAGGGTGCGCTCGCGGCTCGCAACGCACTCGACCCGGCCTCGGCGAGGCCCTACCAGACGGTGCCGTATTTCTGGTCTGACTGGTACGACAGCCGGATCCAGTTCGTCGGGTCCCCGGAAGCGGACGAGGTCCGCATCGTCGACGGCGATCTCGAGCGCGACGGACGTTGCGTGGCCCTCTACCGGGCCGGCGACAGCCTGGTCGGCGCCCTCGCGATCAACGGACAGACGGTGATCATGAAATACCGGGTGCAGATCATGAAGCGCACCTCCTGGCACGACGCCCTGGAGTTCGCGGAGAAGCGCCGTCTCATGGCGACGACCTGATCAGCGGGTTTTCGCCGAGCCGCTGCCAACTACTGCCGGCGGGGTCTTGGACGCGAATCTCCGGTACAGGCACGAGGCCCATGCGCCCGACAAGCATCGCCGCAGGAAGACTGTCTTCGGTGGAGTCGACCCACGAATCCCGACGGCCGTCGGGAAGCAGCACCGCTCGGCGCCCGTCGACCGAGGCACAAGGAATCACGAACTCCTGGTTCGGCCCAATGTAGTGCAAGGCGACCATGTCGACCTCCGTCACCGGCTCTTTCCCAGTGTTTCGCACCCACACCTGTACGCCTTTCTGGGGAACGGATCCCGTCGCGCCGGTCACGATGTAGTGCGCGTGTACCCGGAGCCGCTCGGCCTCCCGCCGATTCTCCCGGCTGACCTCGTCACGGGCGAGTCGGAGTGCGAAGCCAGCGGCGAAAGGCACCCAGCCCGCCGACCCACTGGCCGAGTCCCGCCCAGTCGACTGGGCCGAGCCATGCCCGCGGCCCCAGCATCGTCAGCATGCCGGCGGCGGCACCGGCGAGCAGAGCCATGCGCGAGGACCGGCAAATGCAGCTCGGATGCTGGCCAAAGGGCCGCCAACGTCATCACTCACGGTGCCGCTCCTCGCGATCGTCGGCTGAGACGGCAGCTCGACTCGACTCGGGGGAGTTGGCGTGGTCTACGTCAGCGAGCGGTACTAGCCGACCGCATGGCGCGGGGCTTCCGTCCGGGGAGTGGGTCAGCTTCGGCGACGGCTTCAGGGGTGCCGAGCCCGTGCCGCGCCAGCGATTGGGCGGTCTTGACCACATGATCGAGGGTCCCGCGACGGGGGTTCCACCACTCCGCTGCCCAGCTGAGTGCGCCCAGAACCAGCATCCGGGCCACCCGTGCGTCCAGGTCGTCCCGGAGCTGACCCGCGTCGGCGATCTCCTGGATCAGCTTGCGCCAGACGTCGCCGTACTTGGTCGCCTCCGCCGAATATCGGATCCGCAGCTCCTCCGGGACTTGGCCGGCGTTGCGGATCGACGCCGTCGTATAGTCGGAGATCTCCAGCTCGTAGCGGAGATGAGCCTCTACCGCAGCGTCCAGTTTCTCCAGGGGCGCGGCGTCTTCAGGCAGCGCGGCGAGCGCCGCGTTGAGGTGCTCGCGCATGTGCGCGATCCCCGTCCACATGACCTGCTCGATCAGGTCCTCGCGGGACGGGAAGTAATAGTAGATCGCCGGCGCCTGAAGCTGGGCCTGCTCGGCGACGTCGGTCAGCCGGGTGCCCGCGTACCCCTTCCTGCTCAGGACATGTGCGGCAGCGTCGAGGATCCGCTCGCGGGTGCGAGCGGACTTCGAGCCGCCGGGCGCGTCCGATGAGGTCTGCGCGGGTTTTTTAGCCACGCGTTGATTATATCCGGCCCAACCGGCCGTGTGGCCGCAATGGCCCGAACCAGGGCTCAATACGACAGGCCGCCCCGCGATACGAGCTGGCCGGCGATGACGTTCCGCTGGATCTCGTTGGTGCCTTCGCCGACGATCATCAGCGGCGCGTCGCGGAAGTAGCGTTCGGCGTCGAACTCCGTCGAGTAGCCGTAGCCGCCGTGGATCCGGACGGCGTTCAGTGCGATCTCCATGGCTGTCTCCGAGGCGAACAGTTTGGCCATGCCCGCCTCCATGTCGCACCGCTGTCCGGCGTCGTAGCGTTCCGCCGCGTGCAAGACCAGCTGGCGCGCCGCAGTAAGCTTCGTCGCCATGTCGGCGAGGTAATTCCCGATCGACTGGTGCTTCCAGATCGGCTTGCCGAAGCTTTCGCGATCCTGTGCGTAGCGCAGCGCGTCGTCGAATGCGGCCTGCCCGACTCCGAGTGCCCGGGAAGCGACCTGGATGCGGCCGATCTCCAGGCCTTTCATCATCTGGGTGAAGCCCTGTCCCGTCACGCCGCCCAGAACGGCCTCGCCCGGGACGTAGTGCTCGTCAAAGTTCAGCTCGCAGCTTTCGACGCCCTTGTAGCCCAGCTTCGGCAGGTCGCGGGAAACCGTGAGGCCTTCACCGTGCTCGACCAGGAGGATGCTGATCCCGGTATGCCGCGGAGTGGCCTTCGGGTCGGTCTTGCAAAGCAGGGCGATCAGCTGGGACCGCCGGGCGTTGCTGATCCAGGTCTTCGAGCCGTTGACACGGTAGCCGTCGCCGTCCGGTCGCGCGGTAGTCATCATCGCCTGCAGGTCAGAGCCGCCACCGGGTTCGGTCAACGCCATCGTCGCGCGGACTTCACCGGTGGCCATCCTGGGGAGGTGCTTCTGCTTCTGTTCGTCGGTGCCGAACTTCAAGAGCAATTTCGACACCACGGTGTGACCGCCCATTGCGCCGGCGAGGCTCATCCAGCCACGCGCGAGCTCGGTGGTGACGCCCACGTAGCAGGGTGTCGACACGGGCGCCTCGCCATAGGGCTCGGGGATTGCGAGACCGAAGATACCGAGTTCCTTCATCTGCTCGATCAGCTTCTCGGGGTACTCGTTGGCGTGCTCCAGGCCACGGGCTACCGGCCGCACCTCGCGGTCGACGAACTCGCGGACGACCTCGACGACCGACTGCTCCTCGGCGGTAAGACTGCTCACCCTGCTGCTCCTTACTCCGGTTGTGTTCGCGGGTCAGTTTATAGTCTAATATAGATTAAAAGAAGGAGGGCGGATGACGGCTGTGGCCCGGTACGCAGTTCGGCGGTGCTGCCTGTCGGTGCCTGCCTCGGATTCACACAAGATCGACAAGGCGCTGTCGGGCGCGGCCGACGAAGTGGTGCTCGACCTGGAGGACTCAGTGCCGCCGGGCGAGAAGGCGGCGGCGCGCCAGGCGCTGATCCGGCGATTCTCTCCGCTCGAGGTCGTCGGGAAACGACTGTCGGTCCGTGTGAACGCACCGGGGACGCCGTGGTGCCACGCCGACGTGGCGGCCTGCGCGGCGGCGGGCCCCGCTCTGCAGTCGATCGTCGTGCCGAAGGTCGAAAGCGCGGGGGACCTCGCGTTCATCGACCGGTTGCTCGATGGTGTCGAGGCTGCTGCCGATCGCGAGGAGCGGCTCGGGGTGCAGGCGCTCGTGGAGTCCGCGGCCGGCCTCGGCAACCTGGCTGAGATCGTTGAATCCTCGCCACGTCTCGAAGGCCTCGTCATCGGATACGCCGACTTGGCTGCTTCCCTCGGCCGACTCGGCGACACGGGACTCGATTCCTGGCTGCCCGCGCAGCACCAAGTGCTCGTTGCTGCCCGCTCAGCCGGGATCGCCGCGGTCGACGGCCCCTACCTCCGGACGGACACCGATCCACAGTTCACGGCCGCGGTTGCGCGCGCCGCCGGCCTGGGCTTCGACGGGAAGTGGGTAATCCACCCCAGCCAGATCGACGACGTCGTGTCCGCCTTCACCCCGTCCCCCGAGCAGCTCGGCCATGCGCAGCGGGTCGTCGACGCCTTGGCCGCCGCGCACGCTCGCGGCGCCGGCGCGGTCGACGTGGACGGAAGGATGATCGACGAGGCTCTCGCTGTAGAAGCCCGCCGCGTCCTCGCCCGGGCGGGAGGCGCGCGATGACGGAATCGGTCGCGGAGGGGCCCTACTTCGACGAACTCGAGGTCGGCCGGCGCTTCCGGAGCGCGCCCGGCGTGACGCTGACCTCCGGGCTCGCCAGTGCCCATCGGGCGATCGTCGGCGGCCGGATGCCGCTCGCCCTCGACGAGGCACTATCCCGCGAAGTCGCCGACCGGGCGATCGCACCGCCCGCACTGGTCTGGGACGTCGCGATCGGCCAGTCGACGGTCGCCACGCACCACGTCAAGGCCAACCTGTTCTACCGAGGCCTGGTACTCCGCCGCCAACCCGAGCTGGGGGACACGCTGCGGACGTCAACCGAGGTGGTCGCCCTCCGTCAGAACAGCCCGAAGCCGGGGCGCCGGCCCACCGGTCTCGCGGCCCTGAGGATCACCACCACGGACCAGGAGGACCGGCCCGTACTCGACTTCTGGCGTTGCGCGATGCTTCCGCTGCGCGACGAGTACGCCGTTACCGGCCACGCGGACGACCTGGACCGCGTCGGCGTGCTGCCCGGCCCCGGAACCCTGACCGAGTCAGTCCGCGGCTGGCGGCTCGACCGCATCGCCCGTCGCCTGGACGGCCCGACGTTCGCTGACATCGAGCTGGGCCAGCGGTGGCAGGTCGGTGGAGGCGACGTCGTATCCAGCGGTCCCGAGCTGGCGCGGCTCACCCTGAACATCGCGAAGGTTCACCACGACTCCGTCGCGGCCGGCGGGAAACGCCTCGTCTACGGCGGACACACGATCGGACTCGCTCTGGCCCAGGTCACGCGTGCTTTGCCGACGATCGCGACGGTGACCGGCTGGCGCAGCTGCGATCACGTGGGGCCAGTCCGCGAAGGCGACACGCTCCGCAGCACCGTCGAGGTCGAGCAGACCGAACCGCTCGCGGCCGGTGGCGGCCTGGTGCACCTGCGCTCGCGGGTGACCGCGGACGGCGACCCTGGCCGCGCGGTGCTCGACTGGCGTTTCGCCGTGGTTGTCCCCTGAAGACCGAACGAGGAGGCGAACGACAATGACGTCCGGACCCCTGACCGGATGCCGGGTTATCGAGCTGGCGGGCATCGGGCCCGGTCCGTTTGCCGGCATGACGCTGGCCGATCTCGGCGCTGAGGTGATCCGCATCGACCGGCCGGGAGGGAACTCGGTGTTCCCCGGCCGGCCGGAGGACGACCTCCTCAACCGCGGCAAGAAGTCGATCTTGCTCGACCTCAAGATCCCGGAGGCCGTGGCCACCGCGCTCGACCTGGTGGCGAAGGCCGACATCCTCATCGAAGGATTCCGCCCGGGCGTCGCCGAGCGCCTCGGTCTCGGCCCGGACGACTGCTTCCGGCGGAACGAGCGCCTGGTCTACGGCCGGATGACCGGATGGGGCCAGACCGGTCCGCGGGCGTCCCAGTCCGGCCATGACCTCAACTACATCGCGTTGACCGGTGCCCTGCACGCCATCGGCGATGCCGGCGGCCCGCCGCAGATTCCCCTCAACTTGATCGGCGACTTCGGAGGAGGTGGCGCCTACCTCGTGATCGGCGTGCTCGCCGCTATGGTCGAAGCACGGCGAAACGGCCGAGGCCAGGTCGTCGACGCAGCGATCGTCGACGGGACGGCCCACTTGCTGGCCGGAACCCACGCGATGCTCGCCACGGGTACGTGGCGCGACGAGCGAGGTGTGAACCTGCTCGACGGCGGCGCGCCCTTCTACCAGGTCTACGAGACCAAGGACGGCCGCCACATGTCGGTCGGAGCCATCGAGGCGAAGTTCTACGCCGAGCTGCTTGAGAAGATCGGCTTGGACGAGGACCCGGCCAAGCAACACGAGCGGGCCGGCTGGCCGGCGCTGCGCGAGCGCATCGCCGACACTTTCGCAGCGCGCACCCTCGCCGAGTGGACCGAGGTGTTCGAGGGATCCGACGCGTGCGTCGCCCCGGTGCTGAGTTTGGCCGAGGCGAAGGACGATCCCCACCTCGCGGCCCGCGCGACGGTGGTCGAGTCGGACGGCCGTCTGCAGCCGGCTCCGGCACCGCGCTTCTCGCGCACGGTGAGCCGCGTCCGGACGCCGCCACCGTCACCCGGTGGGGACACCCGGAGGGTCCTCGAAGACTGGGGGATCTCCGACGTAGATGGTCTGCTGGAGCGCGGGGCCGCCATCGCGAGGCATCCCGCTCCGGTGCGGAATTCGGAGAACACGCCATGAACGCGACTACGTCTGTCCTCCCGGGCGAGCGTTGCCAATGCTTCTGCGCGCCGCTGGGTCATCACTCCTCTTGTTGCACCGGAAACGCGGCCGCCGCGCTCACGGTGCCGTTCATCTCACTACGGTCCGGGAGCCGCGTGCCTGCATGCCCCGGCTGCCACGAAGCCGCCAAGGCCGGTTTGGACAAGCTGCTGGGCCCCCACACGATCGGGCGTCGAGTGCTGGAGAACCGGGTGCGAGGATGACCGCGACGCAGGATGTTTCGCTCGCCGACTGGTTGGCGGGGCTGGTTCCCGAGCTCTCCCCGCCGGTCGAGGTGCACCGCGTCGGTGCCGGTCAGTCCAACGTGACCTGCCTGGTGCGGGACCACGACGGACGGGAATGGATCCTGCGCCGGCCACCAGCCGGGGCCCACGACCGCACCGCTCACGACGTCCACCGCGAAGCCCGGATCCTGCGTGCGCTCGCGGTGTCACCTGTCCCGGTTCCGACCGTGGTGGCGACCGGCCAGGACGAAGCCGGAGTCGATGGACCCTTCTACGTCATGGAACGAGCGCAGGGCGAGGTGCTGGAGACCGAGGCAGAGGCAGAGGGGCTGTCCAGGTCCGACCGGCTCCTCATCAGCGGGCACGTCGCCGAGGTGCTCGTCACGTTGCACAGCCTCACCCCGCTCGACGTTGGTCTGCACGCGCTCGGCCGTCCGGACGGCTACCTCGAGCGGCAGATCCGGCGCACCGAGCGCAACTGGGCGATGTGGGACGCGGCCGGTGCCGCGGCGGCCGAATGGGCTGAATGCCGACGACGCCTGACCAAGCGCATCCCCTGCCAGCAGCGGACCTCGATCGCGCACGGCGACTTCCGGCTGTCGAACCTGCTGGTCGAACAAGGTCGCGTGACTGCGGTCCTGGACTGGGAGCTTTGCACGCTCGGCGATCCGCTTGCCGATCTCGCATGGCTGGTGGACGACTGGAAGGGGCCGGAGGACCCGGCCATCGTTATGCCCAGCCCAACCCGGGCTGGCGGGTTCCACCACCGGGACCGGCTGGTGGACGCGTACGCGGCCGCCACCGGGCTGGACGTTTCCGAGCTGCCGTACTACCGGGCTTTCACGCACTGGAAGGCGGCCACGCTGCTGCAAGGTGTCGTATTTCGTCGGCGCGGCGGTGCCCTCGCCAACCACGGCTCCGTTGACATCGCTGACCTCGAGAGCACGATCAAGTTCCTGCTTCATGAGGCTCTCGAGCTCGTTTGACCTACCGCTCAGGAGAACAGTGCGGCCCGAAGACGACTACACCCACCCCGTTGGCCCGGAAGTCAACTTCAACGAGTCGATGTACTTCCACGTCCACGACCCCGGCGCTGGCCTCGGTGGCTTCGTTCGTCTCGCGAATCGGCCGAATGAGGGGCGCGGAGAGATGACGATTTGCCTCTATCTGCCTGACGGTAAGGTCGCCTTCGCCTTCCAACGACCGGAAGTCCTTTCCAACGAGAGGTTCGACGCGGCCGGCCTTCGCTTCGTCGTGCGGGAACCGTTCCAGCACATCGACATCACGTTCGACGGCGAGGTGTTCGTCCTCGACGATCCTTCCCAGCTCGCCGATCCCGGCGCAGCATTCCGCGGCAGCCGGGAGCTCCGGTGTGCACTCGAACTCGCGATCACAGGTGTCGCACCCGTATTTGACCACACTTTCGAGACCGGCGAGGAGTCGTTCGCGCCTCACCACTACGAGCAACTGCTCTCCGCGCGCGGCCGAGTGCGCATCGGCGCCCGGAGCACCGAAGTCGTCGGCTATGGCCTGCGCGACCACTCGTGGGGGCCGCGCTCCTGGCAAGCACCGTGGTTCTACCGTTGGCTCCACGGAAGTACCGACGGGTTCGGCTTCATGGCTGCCTGGTTCGGTCGTCCGGACGGCTCGGCGATCCAGGGCGGCTTCGTATGGGACGGAACCGAACTCGCCTCGGTCGACTCGCTGCGGATCGTGACCGAGCGAGACGACCGCGACGAGCAAACCGGCATCACCGCCACGCTCGAAGCCGGCGGCCGAGAATGGATCATGACGGGCAAAGTGCTCTCGAAGCTGCCGCTACGCAACAGGCGCCAGGACGACAACGGCGAACCGCAGGTCACCCGGATAGTCGAAGCGCTGATGCAGTGGTCCTTGTCCGACGGGACAGCCCTACACGGCATGTCCGAGTACCTCGACCAGATCGTCGACGGGCGCCCCGTCGGTCAGGAAGTCTGATGCGCAGGCCATCTGCTGTCGCCGTTGGACCGCCGCCGGATCGACGGGACCAAGCCAAACGCCGTATCCGATGACGCTGAAAGAGCCGTAGCCGGCGTTGTTGACCAGTGCGTCGATTCGGCCGGACTCGGCGATGATCTGCTGCACGCCCACCCTCGTCGATACTTCGTCGGTGACATCCATCGAGAACGGGCGGACCCCTGTGACGCCGGACAGGCGTGCGGCGCGTCGTGCGGTGTCGTAGACGGTGCGGCCGAGGGTGTGCAGCTTGTGGCGACCGCTTCGCCGATAGCCGACGAAGCGCCGGTGACCAGGGCGGTCTTCGCTTCTGATGGCCGAATGGCGCTCCAGGAGCTAGCTGTGCCGGTGAGCCCTTGCGGATCCGTGGTGGCGTTGTGATCGCGGTCGTCGACGAGGACGCCCGGGGTGAAGCCCGCAGCCGCACCCCGAGCGTCGGCCCGGTCGTGGGAAGTTCGCTTGATGTGGTGAATGTTGTGTGGTTCAGGATGCGGGGACGCCGGTGGCGCGCCGCATGAACGAGTCGAAGGTGCGGTTGGGTAGCACGCCGTGCAGGAAGATCATGAGCTTGGCGCCGAAGCCGATCGCGTAGCGGGTCTTGGGGCGGCGGGCCCGGACCGCCTTGACGATCGTTTTGGCGATCAGGTCCGGGGAGGACAGCCGGCCCTCGTTGGCTTCCGAGCTGAGGGAGTTGGCTACGGCGTTGGCCTGGGGCGCGTATGGCCCAGTGCCGGAGACGGTGCGGACTTTCTCCGCGGCGATGTCGCCCCACTCTGATTTGACGCCGCCCGGCTCGATCACCACGACGTCGATCCCGAAGGGCTTGACCTCCATACGCAGGCAGTCGCTGAGGGCTTCGAGAGCGAACTTGGTGGCGTGGTACCAGGCGCCCAGCGAGGTGTAGATCTTGCCGCCCATGGAGGTGATGTTGACGATCGTGCCCGAGCGCTGCGCCCGCATGTGCGGCAGGACGAGCTGGGTCAGGCGTGCCGCGCCGAAGACGTTGACCTCGAACTGGTCACGCGCCTCGTCCATGGGCACGTCCTCCACCGCGCCGTAGGAGCCGTAGCCGGCGTTGTTGACCAGCACGTCGATCCGCCCGGTCTCCGCGACGATCTTCGCGACGCCGGCCTCCATGTCGGCATCCGCAGTGACGTCCATCGCCAGCGGCCGGATGCCCGACGTGGTCAGGTGCTGCATGCGCGGCACTCGCCGCGCCGCGCCGTAGACGATGTAGCCGGCTTCCTGGAGCTTGAGGGCGGTGGCCTCACCGATACCCGAAGAAGCGCCGGTGACAAGTGCGACCTTGGTGGTCATGGTGGAG
>NZ_JACJHR010000131.1 GCF_014174495.1 Amycolatopsis echigonensis | reverse complement strand
ACCGCCTCGACGTCGGCGAGTGCGAGCGGGCGCCAGGCGAGTTCCATGCGGGCCAGGGTAAGGAGCGGCACACGGCCGCCGCACCTGGATTACCCGGCGGTTACGCTCCGGGGGTGCTGGTGCTCCTCCCTCCTTCAGAAACCAAGGCCGACGGCGGCAAAGGCGCGCCGCTGGATCTGGACGCGCTGTCGTTTCCCGAACTGAACCCCGTGCGCGCCAAACTGGCAGACGCCCTCGTGGAGCTTGCCGGCGACGTCCCGGCGAGCCTCGCCGCGCTAGGCATCTCCGCTCGTCAAGCCGACGAGGTCACCCGCAACGCCCAGCTCTGGACCTCCCCGACGATGCCCGCGCTGCGCCGCTACACCGGCGTCCTCTACGACGCACTCGACGTCAAAAGCTTCACCCGCGCCGGACTGGCCAAAGCACAACAGCGCCTGGCCGTCACGTCGTCCCTGTTCGGCGTCGTCGCAGCAACCGACCCCATCCCCGCCTACCGCCTCTCGGGCGGCAACAGGGTCCCCGCACTAGGCACCGTACGAGGCCTGTGGAAGCCGGTCCTGGAACCAGTACTGCGCGACGTCGAAGGCCTGCTCGTAGACCTCCGCTCCGGCACGTACGCCGCTTTCGCGAAGCTGCGCTCCGACGCAGTCACCGTCCGCGTAGTCACCGAAGACGCCAACGGCAACCGCACCACGGTGAGCCACTTCAACAAGGCCTACAAAGGAAAACTGGCCGCAGTTCTGGCCACCTCGCGAAGCGAACCGTCCACTGTGGACCAACTAGTGCGCGTCATCAGCAAAGCAGGCCTGACCGTAGAACGCACCGGCGAACACGCCCTGGAACTTCTCACCGACTGACGGCCCCAAGGCCCCTCAAGGACCCCTTCACAACCCACCCAACCGCAACCGACGCACCCAACCCACCAAGCACCCACACCACCCCCGCACCCCGATACGAAGCCTCCTCTGCGGTCTGGGGGTGCTTGTCAAGGCATCTTTCCCGCCTTGACAAGCACCCCCAGACCGTCAGCACAATCCAGCTTCGGGGTGCCCCACGCGAGGACCGGGCGCAATGTCGCCGCCAGGCGACGAGCCGACCAAGCCCCACACAGGCTCAAGAAAACCGCCCCGGACCACACCCGCTCAACAACTCCCCGGGAACATCCGCCCCCAACACCAACTCCGCCACCAGCTTCCCCGCATAAGGCCCCAACGTAAGCCCACCCGGACCGAACCCAGTCGCCAAATACAACCCAGGCGCGACCTGCCCCAGCAACGGCAACCCATCGGGCGAAGCAGGCCGAAACCCCACCCGCGTCTCGACAAGCCCCGCGTCCCCCAACCCAGGCGCGACCGCCAACGCCTGCTCCAGCACTTCCCTCTGCCCCGCCGCGGTCACCCGATGGTCAAACCCGGCCCCGCTCTCCCGAGTAGCCCCAGCCACCACCCGGCCACCGGGAAACGCCAGCAAATAGTGACTGGTCCGAGGCAAAACGACCGGCCAACCACGCGTATCCGCACCAGGCAGAGCGAAGTGACTGATCTGCCCCCGCTGCGGCGTCACGGGCACCGGCACCCCCAACGCCTCCGCCACTTCCCCGGACCAGGCCCCAGCCGCGAGCACCACCGCGTCCCCGGACAATTCCTCCGCCCCGGCCCGGACCCGCAACCCCGGCTCCAGCGAAGCCTCAGCGGTCACGAACTCGACGCCCCGGTCGATCGCCGCGGAGATCAGCGCACGACGCAGCACCTGCCCGTCCACCCGGCCCGCTCCCGACAGATGCACCGCGGCCAACTCCGGCGCCAAGGGCGGAAAGAGCTCCCGAGCCTGCCCGGCATCGAGCCGCTTCACGACCCCGGCTTCCGGTGCCTCCGCCACCCGCGCGACGAGCCGGTCGTAAGCCTCGGTCAGCTCCTCCTCGCGAGCTGACACCACCATCCCGCCGACGACCTCATACGACGATTCGTGCCCGGCTTCGCTCAGTTCAGCGGCCAAAGTCGGGTAGTACCGACCGGCGGCGGCCGCGAGCGGATAGACCGCTTCGTCCCAAGTGGACGTCCAAGGGCTGACGATCCCGGCGCCCGCATCGGTCGCCACCCCGGCCCGATCCGCGTCCACCACGACGACTTCCGCTCCATGCAGCGCCAGATGGTAAGCCGTCGAAGCCCCGCCGATCCCGCTGCCGATCACGATCACGCGCATGTCTTCACCCTGCCTGTCCGCCGCCGAAACGTCGACCGAGCACCGCCATCGCCGCGTTGTGCCCGGGTATCCCGCTCACCCCGCCGCCGCGGGCCGCGCCGGCCCCGCACAGCAGCACCCGTTCGTGCGCGGTCTCGACGCCCCAGGTCCCCGCCGTGTCGTCGTCGCCGTACGGCCACGACAGGTCGCGGTGGAAGATGTGCCCGCGCGGCAGCCCCAGCTCCGCCTCCAAGTCCAGCGGCGTTTTGGCTTCGATGCACGGTTTCCGGTCGCCGTCCAGCAGAAGACAGTCCTCGATCGGCTCCGCGAGCACGCTGTCCAGCGACGCCACGGTGGCCCGCAGCGCCGCCGCCCGCGCCCCGTCGTTGTCCGCTTCGAACAGCCGAGCCGGCATGTGCAGGCCGAACAACGTCAACGTCTGCACGCCCGCCGCTCGCTCAGCCGGGCCGAGGATCGCCGGGTCGGTCAGCGAGTGGCAGTAGAGCTCGCACGGCGGCACCGCCGGGACCCGGCCCGCCGCCGCCTCCCGGTAAGCGGTTTCGAGCTGGGCAAACGATTCGTTGACGTGGAAGGTCCCGCCGAACGCGTCGCGCGGATCGACCGCATCGCGCAACCGGGGCAGTCGGCGCAGCACCATGTTCACCTTCAGCTGCGCACCCTCCGGCGACTCCGCGGGCTCCTCGCCGAGCAACCGGGCAAGCACGCGCGGCGCGACATTCGCCAGCACATGCCCGCCGACTACGACGCGTTCCGTATCGCCTTCGCGGTAACGGACTTCGCCGTCCGGTGTCACGGACAGCACCTCCGCGCCGGTGACCAGCACCGCTCCAGCGCGACGGGCCGCGTCGGCGAGCGCGGCGGTGACCGCACCCATTCCGCCGACCGGGACATCCCAGTCGCCGGTGCCATTGCCGATGAGGTGATAGAGCAGGCAACGGTTCTGCCGAAGCTGCACGTCGTCCGCGGAGGCGAAAGTGCCGATCAACGCATCGGTGAGCACCACCCCGCGCACGACGTCGTCCTCGAACAGCTCGCGCAGCGTTTCTCCTGCCGGGCGCTCGAAAAACGTCGCCCACGCCTCGTCGTCGCCGATCCGTTGCCGCAGCTCAGTGCGCGTCGGCAACGGCTCGGTCAGAGAATCGAAGGTCGCCTCCGCCACCCGCGCCGCCGAGGCGTAAAACCGTTGCCAGGCCGCATGGTCCTTTGTGGACCCAGCCACCGCGCGAAACGACTCTCCGGTCCGACCGTCGTCGCCCGTGTCGACAAGGAGACCTGTGTCGCCGACCGGGGTGTACGACGACATCCGCCGTCTCCGCAGCCGGACGTCCAAACCCAGCTCGGCCGCGATCCGTTTCGGCAGCAGGCTGACCAGGTACGAATAACGCGAGAGCCGGACGTCCACGCCAGGGAACGCGCGGAACGACACCGCCGCGCCGCCGGTCTCCGCCCGCCGTTCCAGCACCAGCACCGACCGTCCGGCCCGGGCCAGATAGGCCGCGGCGACGAGCCCGTTGTGCCCGCCGCCCACGATCACCGCGTCGTAGTCCACCGTCGCGAGCCTAATGCTTGACCCGGAGCGCGCTCCAGGTCTTAGCGTCGCCGAAGACAAGATCCGGCGCAGAAGGAGCGATCATGACCCACATCCCGACCCGGAACCTCGGCGGACTGACCGTGTCCGCACAGGGCTTGGGCTGCATGGGAATGAGCCACGGCTACGGCGCGGCCGACGACGCGCAGTCGATCGAAACGCTGCGCTACGCCGTCGACCTCGGGGCGAATTTCCTTGACACTTCCGACTTTTACGGCTCCGGCCACAACGAGGAGCTGATCGGCCGCGCGATCGCCGGCCGCCGCGACGAGGTCGTGCTGGCCACCAAATTCGGCATCGCGAGCCGCCTCGGCGAACCGACGCAGGTCCGCGGCGACGCCGCCTACGCGCACCAGGCCTGCGACGCCTCGCTGCGGCGGCTCGGCACCGACCACATCGACCTGTACTACCTGCACCGAGTCGATCCGGACGTGCCGATCGAGGAAACCGTCGGCGCGATGGCGGACCTGGTGCAGGCCGGAAAAGTCCGTCACCTCGGGCTTTCCGAGGCGAGCGCGCAGACCATCCGGCGCGCGCACGCGGTGCACCCGATCGCGGCGCTGCAGAGCGAATGGTCGCTGTGGACCCGCGACCTGGAAGCGGAAATCGCACCGACCTGCCGTGAACTCGGCATCGGCATCGTCCCGTTCTCCCCGCTCGGCCGCGGCTTCCTGACCGGCCGCTACCGCACCACCGAAACGATGGACGACAACGACGTGCGGCGCTACCAGCCCCGGTTCGCCGAGGGCAATCTCGACCGGAACCTCGCGATCGTGGCGAAACTGGAGGAGCTGGCCGCCGCGAAGGAGGTCACGACCGGACAGCTGGCCCTCGCGTGGGTGCAGGCGCGCGGCGAGGACGTGGTGCCCATCCCGGGCACGCGGCGGAAGCAGTACCTGGAGGAAAACCTCGCGGCCCTGACCGTCGAGCTCACCGCCGACGATCTCGCCGCGATCGAGACGGTCGCCGCGCCGGAGAACTTCGCGGGCGAGCGCTACGACGCGGCGCACCTCGCGTTCGTCAACCGCTGACCGGCCTGAGGCGGCGCTGGACGCTAGCGAGCCAGCGCCGCCTTCAGCGACGGCGCTTCCCGGTAGCCCGCGATGCGCGGCTCGCCGTTGCATGCGCTCGCCTCAGCCGCTGACCAAGCGCTCCACCGCGTCGAACGCCCGCGCCACCCGCTCCCGAGCGACACCGACAGCTCAGCCGGGTCCGAGACCGTCCGCATCAGCGGCTCGATGTCGCCGCCCACACCGGGCAGCACGTGCCCCTCGTCCAGCAGCTTCAGCGCGAGCTGCCGGAGCGCGTCCACGACGCCGCCCGTCCGTTCGCGGATCGCCGACCTCACTAGTTCGGCCGCCGGCAGGCGGTCCGCCGCTCCGACCGGCTCGCGTACGTGGCCGATCCGGCCGACGAACCGAGCCTCCGCATCCGGCCGGACAGAGTGATCGTCTGGGCGAGTTCGGGGAGCGGCGACGAGTAGCTCCTCGACGCCGCGCTCGCGCGCGAAATAAATCAGTTGCGCGGGTCCGGAACGGGCGGCAAGGTGATCGGCGTCCGGCGGGATGCCGCCGGCTGCCGGAAGAAAGGGAGGTGCGTCGTGGAGATTGTCCGGGCGCTGTCCTGCCCTCTTCCGCCCGCCCGCCTCGGCTAGAGCACGCGCTCGCCCGGTGGGCACCTCATCTAGGAGAACCCACCAGTGCGCGAGCACGATTTCGACGAATTTTCCGACGCCTCCGACTACTCCGACCGCCGGATGCGCCGTCGCCCTCGCTACGACGACGGGCCCGCCCCGGCTCGCCGGGGACGGCTCACCGAAGCCGAGCGGATCCGCCTCGCCCAGCTTCGCGAAGACGCCTACACCGAAACCGAACTGCCCGACGGCGCCGACCGGTGGACCACCTGGGACGACGCCGACCAAGGCCCGCATCCGCGGCCGGATTGGGTCGTCACCGAGCTCGCCGCGGTCGACACTGATCTCGGCGTGCTCAAGACCGGGAAGGAAGCGGACGTGCACCTGCTGCGCCGCAACCTTCCCGGAGACGACGGAGTTCTGCTGGCAGCCAAGCGATACCGCTCAGACGAGCACAAGCTGTTCCACCGCGACGCGGGCTATCTCGAGGGCAGGCGGATGCGCCGGTCCCGCGAGATGCGCGCGATGGCCGGGCGCACCTCGTTCGGCCGCAACCTGATCGCCGAACAGTGGGCGGTGGCGGAGTTCGCCGTCCTCAGTCGCTTGTGGACGATCGGCGCGCCGGTGCCGTATCCGGTGCAGCGGCACGGCACCGAGATCCTGCTGGAGTTCCTCGGCGAACCCGACGGCACCGCCGCGCCCCGGCTGGCGCAGCTGCGCCCCGGGCCGGACGAGCTGGCCGACCTGTGGGAGCAGGCCGTGTCGGCACTGGAACTCCTGGCGGGACAAGGACTCGCGCACGGCGACCTGTCCGCGTACAACCTCCTGGTGCACGAAGGCCAGCTGATGGTGATCGACCTGCCCCAGGCGGTCGACGTGATCGCGAACCCGCGCGGCCGGGAATTCCTGGCGCGCGACGTCGCGAATCTCGCCGGCTGGTTCCACAGCCGCGGACTGTCCGAACAGGTCGCCGACACCGCTGACCTGGTGCGGGAACTGGAAAACGCGGCCGGTCTCGGCTGAACGCGGGGGCGGGGTCGCAGGTGTGCGTCAGGCCACACCTGCGACCCCGCCCACAACCGCGCACCTGGGTGCGGGGCAATCACGCTCTCTCAGGTACAGTGTGTCAAGACCGCAACGGCGGCGTGGATGAGTTGGTGTCCGTCGCCTCCACAGTCCGCAGAAGGACTCGCGGCCATCCGAAGCAATTCCCGTCGGTGTGCCACGCCATGGCTAGGCGCACCGGGTCCGTCCCTGTGAACGCCCATCGCCACACCATCTTGCCCTGCCTGCGCGCGGGCAGCCCGGGCCTCCTTGCGACGTGCCACGTCCGAGAGGCATTTGTGACCATCACGTACGACTCCGGCCAGACCGCCCGCTCCCGAGCGGGCCGCCCCGAGCGCAAGCCGCGGCACCGGCCGGCCGGTGGAGACGTTCTCCACGACGACACGGTGGAGACCCCCGCCGTCAAGACCTTCGCCCAGCTGGGCCTGCCCGAGCCGCTGCTGCGGGCGCTCGCCGAGGCGGGCATCGACGCTCCGTTCCCGATCCAGTCCGCGACCATCCCGGACGCGCTGGCCGGCCGCGACGTGCTGGGCCGCGCCCAGACCGGGTCCGGCAAGACGCTGGCCTTCGGCCTGGCCATCCTGGCCCGGCTCGACGGCGGCAAGGCCCGCCCGAAGCGCCCCCGCGCGCTCGTGCTGGTGCCGACCCGCGAACTGGCCATGCAGGTGGCCGACTCGCTGACCCCGCTCGCCAAGTCCCTCGGCCTGTGGTGCCGCACCGCGGTCGGCGGCATGTCCTTCGGCCGCCAGGCGGAATCGCTCGCCCGCGGCGTCGACCTGCTGATCGCCACCCCGGGACGGCTGTCGGACCACGTCCGCCAGGGCACCGCCTCGCTCGGCGACTGCAACTTCATCGCGCTCGACGAGGCCGACCAGATGGCCGACATGGGCTTCATGCCGCAGGTCCGCGAGATCATGGACCTGACCCCGCCCGGCGGGCAGCGGCTGCTGTTCTCCGCGACGCTCGACGGCGACGTCGACAGGCTGGTCCGGCAGTACCTGGCCGACCCGGTCACGCACTCGGTCGCGCCGTCGACCGCGAGCGTCACCACCATGGACCACCACCTGTTCCAGGTGTCGCACTCGGACAAGCAGGACATCATCACCCGGATCGGCGCCCGCGAGGGCCGCACGATCATGTTCGTGCGCACCAAGCACCACGTGGACCGGCTGACCGAGCGCCTGCGCGAGAGCGGCGTGCACGCGGTGGCGCTGCACGGCGGCAAGACCCAGGGCCAGCGCAACCGCGTCCTCGCCGACTTCAAGGAAGGCCACGCGGCGGTCCTGGTGGCCACCGACGTCGCCGCGCGCGGCATCCACGTCGACAACATCTCGCTGGTGCTGCACGTCGACCCGGCCGCGGACCACAAGGACTACCTGCACCGCGCGGGCCGCACCGCTCGCGCGGGCGCGTCCGGCATCGTCGTCACCCTGGTGACGCACGACCAGCGGCGCACCGTCCGCCGGATGACCGATCGGGCCGGCGTCCGCGCCGAGACCACGATGATCCGCACCGGCGACGAGGAACTGTCCCGCATCACCGGCGCCCGCGAGCCGAGCGGCGAGCCGGTCGTGGAGCGTCGCCGGGAGTCCCCGCGCCGTTCCGGCGGCCGCGGCTTCGGCGGCGACCGCGGCGGCTTCCGCGGCCCGCGTGAAGGCGGCGGCTACCGCGGTTCCCGCGAAGGCGGTCGCGGCGGTTACGGCTCGCGTGACGACCGCGGTGGTTCCCGCGAAGGCGGTTACAACCGTGGCTCGTCCGAGGGCTCGCGCGAAGGCGGCTACGCACGCGAGGGTGGCTACTCGCGCGAAGGTGGTCGCGAAGGCGGCTACGCGCGTGAGGGTGGCTACGGCGCCCGTGACAGCCGGGGCGGCGGCGGTTTCAGCCGCAGCCGGCAGCAGTCGCGCTTCGGCGGCGGTGCCGGTCGCCCGCAGCGTCCGAGCCGCGGTCCGCGTCGCGGCTACGACGCCTGATTGATTTCTGAAGAACGGCCCCGCTCCGGCGGGGCCGTTCTTCGTTTCCGGCCAAGTTTCTCCTGCTGAGCCGGGTCGAGCTCCGCACGCACCCCGAAAGCCGCACCCCGGCGCGCAGCGATCTCGCCCGCCGGACCACGCTCCGCAAACCCTGGCCCGGAGCCGCCGCACCAGCCGGTTTCCGTTGCCGTGCCACGTTTCCCGCCTTTCCTTCGGCGGGGCGGCCAACGCGGTGATTGGCCGGATGCGACACTGCCTGGGTGACTGACACTCCGCCGCTGCCGCCTGAGAACGTCTTCGACTGGCTTGAAGCCGAAGGCCAGCGGCGCGCGGAAGCCGGTCTCTCCCGCCGGATGAACCCGCGTCCCGCGCAGCACGCCGTCCTCGATCTCGCGGGCAACGACTACCTCGGCCTCGCCCGCGACAAGCGCGTCGCCGGAGCAGCCGCCGCGGCCGCGTTGCGCTGGGGTGCCGGGGCCACCGGATCGCGCCTGCTCACCGGGTCCACCGAGCTCCACTCGGAACTCGAACACGAGCTGGCCCGGTTCTGCGGAACCCAGGCGGCGCTGGTGTTCTCCTCCGGATTCACCGCCAACCTCGGCGCGGTAACGGCCCTGTCCGGGTCCGAATCGGCGATCGTCACCGACAAGTACGTCCACGCGTCGCTGGTCGAAGGCTGCCGGTTGTCGCGCGCGGACATCGCGGCCGTCGAGCACGCGAGCCCGGCGGCGATCAAGCACGCGCTGGCCACGCGCCGCAAACCGCGCGCGATCGTGGTCACCGACTCGGTGTTCTCCGCCGACGGCGAACTCGCGCCGCTGGGCGAACTTGCCGAGATCTGCCGTGCGCACAGCGCCGCGCTCGTCGTCAACGACGCGCACGGCTTCGGCGTCCTCGGCGAAGGCGGCCGGGGCGCGGTGCACGCCGCCGGTTTGTCGTCCGCGCCAGATGTCGTCACCACACTGACGCTCTCCAACGCTCTCGGTGCACAAGGCGGCGCTGTCGTCGGTCCGCGCCGCGTGATCCGGCATCTCGTCGACACCGCGCGCAGCTTCCTCTTCGACACCGCGCTCGCCCCGGCCAGCGCCGCCGCCGCGCTGACCGCGTTGCAGGTGCTCAAGTCCGAGCCGGAACTGCCGGCGAAAGTCATCGAGAACGCCGGAAACCTCGCGATGGGCCTGAAGAACGCCGGTCTGCCGGTCGATCTCCCGGAAGCGGGCGTCGTCGCCCTCCGGACCCCGTCGCCACAAGCCGCCACCGCGTGGGCGGAAGCCTGTGCGGAGCAAGGAATCCAGGTCGGCTGCTTCCGCCCGCCCGCCGTACCGGACGGCGTCTCCCGGCTGCGCCTCACCGCCCGTGCAGACCTGTCGGAAGCAGACGTCGACCGCGCGGTGAAGGTGATCGCCGCGACCGCACCCCGCGGCTAAGCCGGGCGGCGCATGGTGATGTGCGGGATCCCGTCCTCCAGGAACTCCTCGCCCTCCGCCACGAACCCGAACCGCGCGTAAAGCTGCTGCGCGTATGTCTGCGCGTCCAGCACGAACTCGCCGGTCGCACCTTCCAGCGCCGCCGCCATCAGCTGCGCCGCCAAACCCTGGCCACGCGCCGACTTCGCCGTCACCACGCGGCCGATCCGCCGACCGCCGCCCGGCTCAGCCAGTACCCGCAGGCACGCCAAGACCTCCGTGCCGGAAGCCAGCCACAGATGCTCCGTCTCCGGAAGCAGGTCGAGCCCGTCGATGTCGGCGTACACGCAGTCTTGTTCCACCACGAACACGTCCGACCGCAGCCGGAGGATCTCGTACAGGTCGGCGGCGGCGAGGGCAGGCCCGAAAGCGCGGTGCAGAGTCGTCACACCGCCTTGCTTAACACAGCTCAGCCGAACAGCCGCGCCTGGGACTGCGCCGCGATGTCGTCGGAGAACTGCGAAACCCGCGTGTACACCCCGGGCTTGCCCGGTTTTCCGCAGCCGTCGCCGAAGGACACGATGCCGACCAGCGTGTCGCCCTCGACGAGCGGGCCGCCGGAGTCTCCCTGGCAGGCGTCCTGGCCGCCCTGCGGGTAGCCAGCGCACACCATGCTCGACGGGTCGTAGGTATCGTAGGCCGTCTTGCAGGTGGAGTCGCTGACCAACGGCACCTGGGCGCTGCGCAGCACGTCCGACCGCTGCCCGCCTTCGGAAAGCCGTCCCCAGCCGAGCACGGTCGCCTGCGTGCCTTCCGCGTACAGCGACTGGTCGTTCTTGTCCGCGAGCTTCGCCGCGCGATAGGGCAGCCGTCCGCGCACGGTGAGGACCGCGATGTCGTCGCCCTTCGTCGGGTCGCTGTAGTCCGGGTTCACCCAGACCCGCGAAACGCCGAGCTCCACGCCGTCGTCGCCGCGCTTGTCCTGCCGTCCGGCGACCACGTGGACCGACGACTTCGGCAGAGCTTTCGCGCAGTGCGCGGCCGTCGCCACCGCGGACGGGCTCACGATCACCGCTCCGCAGAACTGCGAACCGCTCTGGTCGGTGAGGTACACCGCGTACGGGTGGTCGGCCAGGGATGCTTCGCTGCCGCCCACGATGCGGGGCTGCGCGTGCGCACCCGGGTCGGACGGCGTCGAGGCCCAGGCCGAACCGACCGGGACCGCGATCGCGGCGGCGAGCAGCGACCCGGCCGCGAGCAGGACCGGACGACGGAGCTTCGCGGGCATGGGCTTTCCCTTCATCGGCACTACGACAGCACAGCCTGGACGCGCACGGGAATCAGCCGACTCCGGCGCGTGCACACATGGCCGCGATTACCCTAAACGGGCCAAGCCCAAAACGGTGTCACTGGAACGGGTGGAGTCTCTATACACCGAGCGCATTCGCTTAGCTGGAGGCATGCGACGGAAAACAGCCGCGACGGCCGGCGCGCTGATCGTCTTCTCGCTGGCCGGATGTGCCACCGGCACCCCCGCGGTACCCCCGCCGAGCCCGTTGAGCGCGCCGCCGGCTCCGTCCGGTCCGACAGTTCCGGCAACTCGGACAGCGACGAGCGCACCCGCCGTCACCTGGCAGGTGGGTGCTCATCCCCTGCCGTTGCGCCCGGACGGGTTCGGCGAGATCCAGCCGACTCCACCCGAACTGGTGAACCGCTCGCTGCCGACCCAGGATTTCCTCCCGCCGCCGACGAGCACCACGTACACCGCGAAGATCGCCGGCGTTCCCGACGCCGTGCTCAAGCGCAGCACCTGGCAGGCCGCCTGCCCCGTGTCGTCGGCCGACCTTCGCTACGTGACGCTTTCCTTCTGGGGCTTCGACCATCGCACCCACACCGGCGAGCTGCTGGTGCACAAGGGCGCCGCGCCAGCAGTCGTCAAGGCGTTCAGCGAGCTGTACGCACAGCAGTTCCCGATCGAGGAAATGCGCATCACCTCCCCTGCCGAACTCAACGCGCCGCCGACCGGCGACGGGAACAACACGAGCGCGTTCGTCTGCCGTCCGATGCGCGGGCAGAAAAGCTGGTCCGCGCACGCGTACGGGCTCGCAGTGGACGTCAATCCGTTTTGCAACCCGTACACCAAGGGCGATCTCGTCGTCCCCGAGCTGGCGTCCGCCTACGTCGACCGCGCAAGGGTCCGGCCAGGGATGGTCACCGCGGGCGGCCCCGTCGTGCGCGCGTTCGCCGGGGTGGGCTGGCAGTGGGGCGGGGCGTGGACCTCGCCGGTCGACCGGATGCATTTCACAGCCAACGGCGAGTGATCCGGGAACACGCGGGCAGGCGCCGGAGGTTGACTAGGCTGGCAGCAGACCGCTTTCGGGAAGGACCGCCGTGCCGCACTACGACCTGGTGATCATCGGGACCGGATCGGGCAACTCGATCCTCGGACCGGAGTTCGCCGACCTCCGGACGGCCATCGTCGAGAAGGGCGTGTTCGGCGGGACCTGCCTGAACGTCGGCTGCATCCCGACGAAGATGTTCGTCTACGCCGCCGACGTCGCCGCGACGCCCGCGGGCAGCTCCCGCCTCGGCGTCGACGAGGAGCTGACCGCGGTGCGCTGGCCGGACATCCGGGACCGGATCTTCGGCCGGATCGACCCGATCGCCGAGGGCGGCGCGGAGTACCGCGAGAACCACGAGGACAACCGCAACGTCGACGTCTACCGCGGCGAAGGCCGGTTCACCGGCATGAAGGAACTGCGCGTCAGCTTCGGCGACGGACGTCCGGACGAGGTCGTCACCGCCGACCGGTTCGTGCTCGCCGCGGGCGGGCGGCCGGTGATCCCGGACGTGCCGGGGCTGGCCGAAACCGGCTACTACACCTCCGACACTGTCATGCGGCTCGATGCCCTGCCGAAGCGGATCGTCGTGCTCGGCGGCGGATACATCGCGGCGGAGTTCGCGCACGTTTTCGCGTCGTTCGGCGTGGCGGTCACCGTGGTGAACCGTTCCGGCGCGCTGCTGCGGCAGGAGGACGCGGACATCAGCGCCCGGTTCACCGAACTGGCTTCGCAGCGTTTCGACGTCCGGCTGGACCGCAAGACGGTTCGCGCGCGCCGCACGGACAACGGGGTCGCGCTCGATCTCGAAGGACCGCAAGGCGCGGAGACGGTCGAGGCCGACCTGATCCTGGTCGCCACCGGCCGCAAGCCGAACTCGGATCTGCTCGACGTGGGCGCCACCGGCGTCGCCACCACCGAACGCGGGCACGTGGTGGTGGACGACTACCAGCAGACGTCCGTCGAAGGCGTTTACGCGCTCGGGGACATCTCGTCGCCGCTGGAGCTGAAACACGTCGCGAACCACGAAGCCCGTGTGGTGCGACACAATCTGCTGCACCCGGACGACCGGATCAAGGCCGACCACCGCTTCGTGCCGCACGCGGTGTTCACCTCGCCGCAGGTGGCGTCGGTCGGGTTGACCGAGGCGCAGGCGACCGAGCGCGGACTGTCCTTTGTGGTCTCGAAGGAGGACTACGCGGGAATCGCCTACGGGTGGGCGATGGAGGACACGACCGGTTTCGCGAAGCTGCTGGCCGACCCCGCGACCGGACAGCTGCTGGGCGCGCACATCATCGGCCCGCAGGCGTCGACGGTGATCCAGCCGCTGATCCAGGCGATGAGCTTCGGCCTCGACGCGCGGTCGATGGCGCGCGGACAGTACTGGATCCACCCGGCGATGCCGGAACTGGTGGAGAACGCGCTGCTGAATCTGCCGCTGGACTGACCGGGAGCTACTCAGAGTGGGTCGCGAGCGGTCGCGATTCCCGAATCGGGTAACAAGGATGTCGCGTTGTTACTGTTCCCGCGGAGGTGCGGGGACTGACATGACCGACATGATCGCCGGAGAAACCGTTGCGGCGGCGGAAGATTTGGCCACTCGCTGGAGCGAGGTCACGGATCTCGAGCTGGTTTTCGCCGTGCGGCGGGCCGAGGCCGGGACGACGGCCGCGACGCTGGCGTTGCTGGAAGAGCTTCGGGAGAAGCCGTCCGAGTGGGCCGCGCAGTGCCTTGCCGTCGCGGTGGCCGCGCTCGACGACGTCCGGCGCAACGGCCAGCTTCCCGGGCCGGCACGGGAAGAGGCGGTGCTGGCGAGCAGCTGACGCGATCCGGCGGGAGTGTCCACAGTGGGCAGACTCGCCGGAGCCGCCGCGGTCCGGATCAAGCGGTGGTCCGGGTGACGAAATCGGCGATGGCGTCTTCCATCTGCTGGAGTCCGGGGTCTTCGAGCGGGTAGTGCCCGGCGTTGTCGAGCAGGACGGTGTCGACCGGGACCTTGGTGATGCGGGAGAGCACGGGCACGCTGAGGTGGTGCGGCGTCCAGCGGTCCTCGGCGGGCTGGGTGAGGAGCACCGGGCACGCGTCGAAGTCGGGCGGTTCGGCCGCGGGCGTGTAGTTGGCGTAGCTGTCGAGGAAGCGGACGCTGACCCAGTTGGCGGCTGAGGTGCGGTCCTTCATCAGGACCTTCATCGCGTCCGGGTCGTTCGCGAGCGCGGACATCTTGGACGCGAGGCTCATCGGGTACTTCGCGGACGCGAGCGGCGTCTTCGCCAGCAGGCCCATCAGCTGGACGCCCGCTCGAGCCGTGAGCTTGTCGTGGGAAGTTTCGTCGCGGACGCGCCGGTCGCGCTGGTCGAGGAAGGTCATGCCGACGATGCCGCGCAGAGTTCCGCGCGGGGCCTTGGCTGCGACATGGTAGGTGAGCATGCCGCCGGCGCTCAATCCATAAAGGACGATGGGACGGTCGTCGCGGGACTGCTCGTAGGCGAGGAAGTCGACGACGAGGTCGACCCAGTCGTCGTAGGACGGCGTGGTCCCGGGCTTCACCTGGGTGAGACCGTAGCCGAGGTTGTCCAGGGCGACGGTCTCGAAGCCGCGCCGGGCGAGCGGGGCGCCGAGGATGAGCGACATCTGGCGGCCGTTGGTGCCGACTCCGTGGTGGAGGACGACCTTGGCCTTCGCGTCGGGGTTGAGGTAGCGGTCGAGGTGGACGCGGTGGCCGCGCCAGTCCCAGAAGTCCTCCTCGGGCGCGGTGGCGTCGGTCAGGCGCAGCCGCTCGGGAAGGAACTGCTGGAGATCGCGCCAGGCCTGCTGGTCGCGGTAATAGGCGGGAGCAGTGGTCATGAGAG
>NZ_JACJHR010000130.1 GCF_014174495.1 Amycolatopsis echigonensis | reverse complement strand
GGCGCGGATGACGGGGTGCGACCGAGGAAACCTTAGGCCTAAGATTTCGTCAAGACGTCGTCCGGAACGGGCTTTCCGTCCGCTTCGCCGGACCCGGAGCCGACGAAAAGAATTTTAGGCCTAAGGGGTTGTGCGGGTCACATCGCTCAGGTACAACCCTTATCAGTAAGTCTCTTAGACCTAAGGCATTCGGCGGCGAGCCCGCCGAGGACCACCGGAGGAGTTGCCCCGCGATGACCACCACCGAAAGCAAGCACCAGCACCTCGAGGAGCTCATCGACTCGTGCATCGCCGCTCGCGAGACGCGGTACGAGGACTGGGACACCCTCGGCTTCCAGGCCGCCGCGAAGGGCGACGAGTTCCGCCGCGCGCAGATCCGCTACATCGGCTCCGGCGCGACCGGCAACCACGAGGGCGACGCGCGCCAGCTGCCCTCGGAGCACTTCACCTTCTCGAACATGCGGCTGCCGGTCGGCGCGATCGGCCCGGAGCACACGCACCACGACGTGGAAGAGGCGTTCTTCGTTCTCGAAGGCACGCTGGAGGTGACCGTGCACGACGTCGAGGACGGCACCAAGACCGCGACCCGCGTGCTCGGCTACCGCGACCTGATCCGCGTGCCCGCCGGGGTGCCGCGCAGCCTGCGCAACGCCGGCGACACCGACGCGCTGTTCTGCGTCATCATCGGCGCGCAGAAGCCGCAGCTGCCGACCTACCCGCCGACCTCGCCGATGCACGGCGTCACTCGCTGAGGACGATCGCGATGCCGACGATGCTGCGGGTGCACCGGACGACGTGGTTGGCCGATCGGGTCACGCAGGTGGAACTGCGCGATCCGGAAGGGAAGCCGCTGCCCGGCTGGGAGCCGGGAGCGCACCTTTCCCTGCACCTGCCGAACGGGCTGGTGCGCGAGTACTCCCTCTGCGGCGACCCGGCCGACACGCACACGTGGACGGTCGCGGTGCTGTGGGAGGAATCCTCGCGCGGCGGCAGCGCTTGGGTGCACGAGCGGCTCACCGCGGGGAGCGTTCTCCCCGTCGAGGGCCCGCGCAACACCTTCGAACTGCACGACGCTCCGGAGCACCTGCTCATCGCCGGCGGCATCGGCGTGACCCCGATCCTCGCGATGGCCCGGAAACTCGCCGGCGGCTCCGCGCCGTGGTCCATGCTCTACTGTGGACGGTCGCGCGGCGGGATGGCTTTCCTGGACGAGCTTTCCGCGCTCGCCGGGGATCGGCTAGGCGTGCACGCCGACGACGAGCACGGCGGCCCGCCCGATCTGGCCGCCCGGCTGGCCGGGCTCGCCCCGGGCACGGTGGTGCACTGCTGCGGCCCCGAACCGCTGATCCGCGCGGTCGAGGCGGCCCTGCCGGAAACGGCCGCCCTGCGGGTCGAACGCTTCCGGGCGCCCGAGGCCCCGGCGGCCGCGCCGGGAACCGGATTCGACGTCGTGTGCGCCGGTTCCGGGACCCGGGTCTCGGTGGCCGCCGACGAGTCCATTGTGGACGCTCTCGGCCGCACCGGGATCTCCGTGCCGACCTCGTGCCGCGAGGGCGTGTGCGGAACCTGTGAAACGAAGGTGCTCTCCGGCGAACCGGACCACCGCGATTTCGTGCTCGACGACGACGAGAAGGCGACCTCCGGGACCATGATGCTGTGCGTGTCGCGGTGCCGGTCCGCCGAACTCGTCCTTGACCTCTAGGAGCCGGCCATGGCCGGGCACACCTATCGGCAGCTCGCCGTGCTGCGCGCCGCCGCCGCGGGGCACGTGGAGATGACGTGCAGCCGCGAACCGCACCTCTACGTCGACGGCCTCGCCTGCTGCGACCCGACCCTCGGGCACCAGCTGGCCGGGCTGCTCGCCCCCGAACCGGCCGCGCCGCGCGGACCGGGGCTGCGGGTGCCCGCGGTGCTCACCGCCGCCGGGCACGCCGTGCTCGCCGAGCCCGCCCCGTCCGCCGCCTGACCCGCCACGAACCGAAGGGAACGCCCGATGCCGCTGCAGCTGCGGCCGGTGCAGAGCCGCACCGCCCCGCCCACGAGCTACGAGAACGCGCTGGCCGACGAGCTGGAAGCCGTCTACGGCCGGGGCGTGCACGACCTGCCCGGCGTGGTGTCCGCGCTCAACGCGGGCGGCCTGCGCCCGGCGGACGGCTCCGATTGGACCGAAGAGACGTTCACCGCCGAACTGGCGCGGCTGGCAGGGGAGGCGTGATGGCGACCAAAACCGCCGAAGAACTGCTGGCTCTGGGCCTGCGCGACCGCTGGTACGCGCTGTGCCCGTCCAGCACCGTCAAGCGCGGCGAGCTGACCCGCATCGAACGGGCCGGGGAGCAACTGCTGCTCTGGCGCGACTCCGCCGGGGTTGTGCACGTCCAGGAAGACCGTTGTCCGCACCGCGGCGCGCGGCTTTCGCTCGGCGTGCACATGGGCGACCGGGTCGCCTGCAACTACCACGGCGTGCAGGTCGATGGCGAAGGTGTCGTCGTGTCGGTGCCCGGAAGCCCCGGGTGTGCGCTGGAAGGCCGTCGTGCGCTGCGGACGTTCCCCGCGGAGGAGCACGCCGGTGCGGTGTTCGCCTGGTTCGGCCTGGACGAGTCCGCCGAGCCGACGCCGTTGCAGGTGCCGGACCCGATCGCGGGCGGCGAATGGGACAACTTCCTCTGCTACGTCGAATGGGACGCGCCCTACCGCTACTCCCTGGACAACCTGCTCGACCCCATGCACGGCGCGTTCCTGCACCGCAACAGCCACACCATGTTCGGCGGCAAGCGCGAGGCGGTCTTCCAGATCCGCGCGATCGACGACGGGTTCGTCTTCGAGAAGACCGACCAGCGCGGCGTGAACTTCGACTGGGTGCAGCTCACCGACGCCGGCGCGCAGTGGGTCACGCTCGACATCCCGTACCCGGACACCGCCGGTCCGGGCGGCGCGTTCACCATCGTCGCCGCGCTGTGCGCGATCAACGAGACGCAGCACGCGGCCTTCTTCTGGCGCTGCCGCAAGGTTTCCGGCTGGGAACGCGACAGCTGGCGCGTCCTCTACCGCAACCGCCTCGAAGCCCGGCACTGGGCGGTGCTGGAGCAGGACCGCGAAATGGCCGAGGCGATGCCGCTCGACGCGTGGGACCGGGAAAACCTGTACCAGCACGACATCGCGCTCGTCCGGATGCGCCGGCTGCTGCGGTCGGAAGCCCGCCGTCAGGCCGCCGCGCTCGCCGCACCCGCCGCCGAACCGGCTCCGGCCGCGCCCGTGCCCGCCCCGACCCGCTGAAGTTTCAGGAGGCCCCATGTCCGCCGAACCCATCGCGCGGCTCCGCGCCCTGCGCGCGGTGACGCTGCGTTCGACGCAGTGCGCCGATTCCGGCGAGTTCTACCGCGAAGTCTGGGGGCTGCAGCAGGTCGAAGCCGACCGCGGCGCCGTGTGGCTGCGCGGTTCCGGCGACGAGCACCACGTGCTCCAGCTCGAACAGGCCGACCAGAACGCGCTCGGCAAGATCGCGTTCGCCGTCGCCACTCCGCGCGAGGTCGACGCGGCCGCCGCCCGGCTGGCCGCGCACGGCGTCGGCCTGGTCACCGAACCCGGCAAGCTAGACCAGGTCGGCGGCGGGTACGGCCTGCGCTTCGCCGACCCGGAAGGCCGTCTGGTGGAGCTGTCCGCCGAGGTGGAAGCGGTCGTGCCGGGCGATCCGTACGGACGCGCCGCGGTGCCGCGGAAACTGGCGCACGTCGTGCTCAACACGGTCGACATCGACGCGGCCTGCGAGTTCTACACCCGGGTGCTGGGCATGCGGATCTCCGACTGGTCCGAGCACCAGATGGCGTTCCTGCGCTGCAACGCCGACCACCACGTGATCGCCTTCAACCAGGCCGAATTCGCGTCGGTGAACCACATCGCCTACGAAATGAACTCGATCGACCACTTCATGCGCGGCATCGGACGGCTCAAGCACAACGGCATCACGCCGCTGTGGGGTCCGGGCCGGCACGGTCCGGGCAGCAACACCTTCGGCTACTTCGCCGACCCGGCGGGGCTCGTCTGCGAGTACACCTCCGAGGTCGCGCAGGTCGAGGAAGACGCGTGGCTGTGCCGGGTCTGGCGGCGCACGCCGGAGCTGTCCGACCTGTGGGGCACCGCAGGCCCGCCGTCGAAGGACGTCCGCGCGCACATGCGCGGCGTGCCGGATCCCGGCTACTCGGCGTGGTGGCAGTCGTGAAGGTAGGAGTGCTGGGCGCGGGGTCGATCGGCTCCGTTGTCGCCGAAGCGGTGCGCGACGGCTTGGTGCCGGGCGCGGAGCTGTCCGGAGTCGTGGATCCGGCGCTTTCGCCCGCTGGTCTGCCGATGTGCGCGTTGCCGGAGCTGTTGTCCACTTCGGACTTGGTGGTCGAGGCCGCCGGCCAGCGCGCGCTGACGGACGCTGGGCCGCAGGTGCTTTCGGCGGGTTGTGACCTGCTGGTGGTCTCGGTCGGCGCGCTGGCCGCGGAAGGCCTGCTGGAGAAGCTGCTCGCGGCCGGGCCGGGCGCGGTCCATTTGTCGACTGGCGCGATCGGCGGGCTCGACCTGCTGCGTTCGGCGGCGCTGCTCGGACCGTTCGAGCGGGTGGTCATCGAGACGACGAAGAAGGCGTCTTCGCTGGTCCAGCCGTGGATGTCCGAGGAGGAGGCGGACGCGCTGCGGCAGGCGACCTCGCCGGTCGAGCTGCGGCGCGGGCCCGCGCGGGAGATCACCGCGGCGTTCCCGAAGTCGGCGAACGTGGCCGCGTCGGTGGCGTTGGCGGTGCGGGACTGGGATGTCGTGGAGGCAGCCGTGATCGCCGATCCGGCCGCGCCGTTGACCTCGCACGTGATCACCGCGGCCGGCCCGGCGGGGGAGTACCGGTTCGAAATCCGGAACCGGCCGTCGCCGCAGACTCCGACGTCGAGCCAGGTCGTGCCGTACGCGGTGCTTTCCGCGCTGGAAGCGTTGGCAGCGCCGAGGGCGGTGTTCCGATGACTGCCACGGTGGAGGGGGTGCGGGTACGGATCGCCGGAGACGGCAGTCCGGTGCTGTTGCTGCACGGCATCGGCGGCTCCAGTGCGTCGTTCGACGCGCAACTCGCCGGCCTGGCACCGAAACACCGCGTGCTGGCTTGGGACGCACCGGGTTACGGCGGTTCGGCCGACCCGGAAAAGCCGTTGGGCATGGCCGGATACGCGGCGCTCGTCGGCCGTTTGCTGGCTTCGCTGGACGCGGCGCCCGCCCATCTCGTGGGCGTTTCGTGGGGCGGCGTGATCGCGACCCGGGTCGCGCTGGACTACCCGGAGGTCGTGCGGTCGCTGGTGCTGGCCGATTCGACCCGCGGCTCCGGCATCGACTCCGAGCGTGCCGCGGTGATGCGGGCCCGGCCGAGCGAGCTGAACCGCGTAGGCGCGGCGGAATTCGCTCGCCGCCGTGCGCCGCGGTTGCTCGCGCCCGGCGCGGATCCCGCGGTGGCGCAACGGGTCGAGGACATCATGGCGGAGATCCGGCTGCCCGGGTACACGTCCGCCGCCGAATCGATGGCCGAGACGGATCACGGCCCGCGGCTGTCCCGGATTTCCGTGCCGACGCTGGTGCTCGTCGGCGAGCACGACCAGGTGACCGGCGTCGCGGAGTCGCGCAGGCTCGCCGCGTCGATCCCGGGTGCCAGGCTGGAAGTGCTGCCCGGCGGGCACGCGGCGAATCAGGAAGCGCCGCGCCGGTTTTCCGCGGAGGTCCTGGACTTTCTGTCCCAAGTGGACTCGGTGGTGGCGCGATGAAGGACCGGCTGTACGTAGTCACCGGCGCGGGTCGCGGTCTCGGCTGGGCGATCGCGCGCGAGATCGGCCGTCAAGGCGGTCGCGTCGTAGTCGCCGAACGGTCTCCGGATCGGGCAGCGGACGGTGTCGCCCGGTTGCACGCGGAAGGCGTTGAGGCACACCGGATCGACACGGATGTCGCCGACCCGGATTCCGTCGCGGCTTTGGCGGACGAGGTCGCGAAGCTCGGCCCGCTGCACGGTTTGGTGAACAACGCGGCGATGGCGGACGGCGTGGGCGGCAAGCACTTCGCGGAGCTGGACGTCGAAGCATGGGACACGCTGATGACCGTCAACGCTCGCGGTCCGTGGCTCGTCGCCCGCGCGCTGTATCCGCAGCTCGCGCAGACCGGCGGACGCATCGTGAACCTCGCCTCCGACGCAGCGCTGTACGGCTCGCCGCGCTTGGTCCAGTACGTGGCCTCCAAGGGCGCGGTGATCGCGATGACCCGCGCGATGGCACGGGACGGCGGCCCGGACGGCGTGACCGTCAACGCGGTCGCACCTGGACTGACGGAGGTCGAGGCCACCGCGGGCATCCCGCAGGAGCGGCACGATCTGTACGCGCTGAACCGCGCGCTGACCCGGCCGCAACAGCCGGAGGACGTTGTCGGTTCGGTGGCGTTCCTGCTGTCCGACGCGGCCTCCTACATCACTGGCCAGACCCTCGTGGTCGACGGCGGATTCGTCTGCAGCTGAAGGGAAAACCCGTGGATTTGGGATTGAAGGGCGCGGCGGTGCTCGTGACCGGGGCCAGCTCCGGCGTCGGGCTCGCGACCGCGGCCGCGCTGCTGGCCGAGGGCGCGCACGTCGCCGCCTGCGCCCGCGACGGCGTCCGGCTCGAGAAAGCCCTCGCCGACCTGCCCCGCGCCGAGGGTGCCCGGCTGTACACCGCGTCCTGCGACGTGCTCGACCAGGCGCAGGTGGACACGTTCGTCGCCGACGCCGCCCGCGAGCTGGGCGGACTGTCCGGCGTCGTGAACAACGCGGGCCGGTCGCTGATGGCGCGGCTCGCCGAGACCACCGACGACCAGTGGCGGGACGAGCTGCACCTCAAGATCTTCTCGGTGCTGCACGTCGTCCGGGCCGCTTTGCCGTGGCTGCGGGAGGCGGCGGATCCGGCTGTGGTGAACGTGAACGCGATCCTCGCCCGGCAGCCCGAACCCCGGCTAGCGGCCACGTCCGCGGCCCGGGCCGCACTGCTCAATCTCTCCACGACGTTGGCGGCCGAACTGGCCGAGGACGGAGTGCGGGTCAACTCGGTCTGCCTCGGCCTGGTCGACACCGGACAGTGGCACCGCCGGTACGAGACTTCCGGCAGCAAGCTGTCCTTTGTGGACTGGTCGGCGGAGCTGGCCGCTGACCGCGGCATTCCGCTGGCACGGCTCGGCACCGCGGAAGAAGTCGCTTTCCCCATTGTCACGCTGCTTTCGCCGCGTGCCTCCTACGTGACCGGCGCGACGATCGACGTCGGCGGCGGCATCGCTCGTTACGTCTAGAAGGGACGGACCCATGAATCACGGTCACGGAGGCGAGCTGCTCGTTCGTCTGCTGTCCGAAGCCGGAGTGGACACCGCCTTCGGCGTGGTGAGTGTGCACAACCTGCCGCTGGTGGAAGCGGTTTCGCAGCATCTGCGGTTCGTGCCCGTGCGGCACGAGGCGGCAGCGGTGAACGCCGCCGACGGGTACGCCCGGGCCAGCGGCGGCCTCGGCGTCGCGATCACCAGCACGGGCACCGGCGCGGGCAACGCGGCGGGCGCGCTGGTCGAGGCGCTCACGGCGGGCAGTCGCGTGCTGCACGTGACTGGTCAGATCGACTCCGAATTCCTCGGCAGCGGCCGCGGCGTCATCCACGAGACGCGCGACCAAATCGGCATGCTGACGGCGATTTCCAAGCACGCGGCCACGATCACGTCGGTCGAGACCGCCGAGGAGACACTGCGCGCGGCGATCCGGCACGCGCTGTCGGTGCCGACCGGTCCGGCGAGCGTCGAATGGCCGATCGATCTGCAGTACTCGCGGCACGAGTTCCGTCCGGGCTCGCTCGAACCGACCCTGGTTCCGCCGCCCGACGCCGCTGCGCTCGCCCAAGCTGCCGAATTGCTTGCTACCGCTCGCCGTCCGGTGTTCTGGCTCGGCGGGGGAGCGACCGGTGCCCGCGACGAGGTGCGCGCACTCGCGGAACGGCTCGGCGCGGCGGTGTTCACCAGCAACTCCGGCCGCGGCACCGTACCGGAGAACCACGAACTGGTCGTCGGAAACTTCGCCGCGCACGAGTCGGCCGCCCAGCTGCTCGCCGACGCCGACGTGCTCGTCTCGATCGGCACGCACTTCCGCTCGAACGAAACCAAGCACTACCACCTGAAGCTGCCCGAACGGCACCTGCAGATCGACGTCGACGCGGAAGCACTGGGTCGCGTCTACCCGGCCACGGTCGGGGTGCGGGGCGACGCGGCAACCGTGCTGGCTGCTCTGTCCACTGTGGAATCCGGCGCGGAACCGGGTTGGCGCGAACGCGTGGTCGAGACCCGGAAAGCAGTGCGGGACAAGCTGAACGAGGCGATCGGCCCGTACGCGGAGATCTGCGCCGCGCTGCGCGAAGGACTGCCGGTCGAGTCCGTGATCGCCCGTGACGTGACCATTCCGTCCAGCCAGTGGGGCAACCGGCTGCTGGACATCCACCACCCGCGCACCAACGTGTTCCCGGTCGGCGGCGGCATCGGGCAGGGCCTCGCCACCGGCATCGGGGCCGCGCTCGCGACGCCGGACGCGCCGACCGTGGTGATGGTCGGCGACGGCGGCCTCGCGGTGCACCTCGGCGAACTGTGCACGCTCGCGCAGGAACGGCCATGGCTCGCGCTGGCCGTGTTCAACGACGGCGGATACGGCGTGCTGCGCAACATGCAGGACCACCACCGCGGACAGCGCGCCGGCGTCGACCTGTACACGCCGGACTTCGCGCGGATGGCGCAGTCGCTGGACCTGCCGCACGCACTGGTGTCGAAGCCGGGCCAGTTCGCCGACGCGCTGGCGAAGGCGGTGGCCCAGCAGGGTCCGTTCGTGATCGAGGTGGACGTGACCGCATTGCCCGCGACGCCGAGGCCGTTCGTGCCGCCGGTGCCGGTTCCGGAGAGCTGAGGAGAAAGACGTGGGAGGCACCATCGAAGCTGCCGAAGTCCACCATCATCACGGGCACGGACCCGCGAACCGCCGACGGAGGGTGGTGCGGACGTCCGCACCGCTGCTGGTGCGGCACCCGCCCGGCCGCGTGCGCGGCGCGGTGCTCGTGCTGCACGGCGCCGCCGGGCTCGACGAACCCGTCGAGAACTGCTGCCGCACGCTCGCGAGCTGCGGTTACGTCACTGTCGCGCCGCTGTTCTACTACGAAACCGGCGGCCACACTTTCGGTCCCGACCAAGCGGACGCCGCCTTCGCCGCGCTCGCGCTTTCCGACCTCGAAGCCGACATCGCCGGCGCGCTCGACTACCTCGGCGCCCGCCTGCGAATGCCGCGCCACCGCGTGGCCGCCGCCGGTTTCGGCTCCGCCGCCCACCTCGCCGAACTGGCTTCCGTGGACCTCGCCGCCGCTCTCGGGCCCGAGCCGCCACCGTGGCCCGGCACGCCCGAATTCGACCCGCATGCGCCCGATCGGCTCGTGCTGCCCGCCGGACCGTCCGCCGCGGACGACCTGGTCCGGTTCCTGGACGCCGAGCTGCCGGACCCCACGCCCTCAGGTCCGTGAAGGACTCCTTACGGGAATCAGATTCCCGCAAGGAGTCCTTCACGGACCGCGAACTTCGCTCTCGCCAGCAGAGACCCCCTACGATCGATTGCACGCTCCGGCTCCGAGGAGGGCCCATGAGTATCGCCGCCACCCCTGAGGTGACCCAGCGGGACATCGCCGCCCGGCTGGAACGGCTCCCGATGTCGCGATGGCAGGTCTCGATCCGCCTGATCATCGGCATCGTCACGTTCTTCGAGGCGTTCGACCAGCTGCTGATCGCCTACACGCTCCCCGTCATCGGCCGCGAATGGCACATGACGACCGCGTCCAGCACCGCGACGCTGACCATCGGCTCGATCGGCATGTTGCTCGGCGCGCTGGCGTCCGGCTGGGCCGCCGACCGGATCGGCCGCGTCAAGGTGATCACCCTGTGCGTCGCTGTTACCGCGTTGTGCAGCCTGGCGATGACGTTGTGCACCGCATTGCTGCCGTTCCTGATCCTGCGCTTCGTGCAGGGTCTCGCGATCGGCGGTGAAGTGCCGACCGCGGCCGCGTACATCGCGGAGATCAGCCGGGCGCGCCGTCGCGGCCGCTTCGTGCTGATGTACGAGATCGTCTTCCCGGCCGGGCTCGCGGTCGGCGCGCTGGTCGCGGCCTGGGTCATCCCGCACTGGGGCTGGCGTCCGCTGTTCGCCCTGGCCGCCGTTCCGGGTATCGCCGCGGTGCTGCTGCAGCTGCGGATCCCGGAGTCGCCGCGCTGGCTCGCCTCGCACGGGCACACCGAGAAGGCCGAGCGGACGATGGCTTTGATCGAGCGCCGGGTCGAGGAGTCGCTCGGCCGTCCGCTGCCTCCGCCAGCCCCGGCGACGGCGGTACCGGCCTCCGTGCCCGCGAAACGCGGTTCCTTCCGCGACCTGTTCGCCGGTCGCTACCGGCGGCGCACGCTGATGGTGTGGACGATCTGGTTCGTCGGCTACCTCGCCAACTACGGCATCACGTCGTGGCTGCCGACGCTGTACAAGGGCTCGTTCCACCTCTCCATCGGCCAGGCGCTCTGGTACAGCACGGCCACGTCGGTCGCCGGTCTCGTCGGATGCCTGATCGCCGCGCTGGTCGTGGACAAGCTCGGCCGCCGCGTCGTGCTGGCCGCGGGCCTGGGCGGGACGACCGCGATGCTGGTCGTGCTGGGCGCGCTCGGCGCCGGGACTCCGTTGCAGCTGCTCGTGTGGTCGTCGCTCGCGGCGATGTTCAACTTCGCGGTGAACGTCTGCCTGTACCTGTACACGCCGGAGCTGTACCCGACCCGCAGCCGCGCGCTGGGCGTCAGCCTCGGCGGCGTGCTGAACCGGTTCGGCCTGATCCTCGGCCCGATCCTGGTCGGCGCGCTGTACGCCGGAGGCAGCGGGCTCGCCTCGGTGTTCCTGGTGCTCGGCGGGATCTGCTTCGTCGGCGCGCTGGTGGCCGGGTTCTTCGCCGAGGAGACCAAGGGCCGCACGCTGGAAGAGGTTTCGCCGTGACGGACGCGTTGCGCGTGGTCCTGCTCGGCACGGCGGCCGGGCCGTACCCGGCGCCGGGCCGGCAGGGCTGTGCGAACGCGGTGGTGGTCGGCGGGCGCGTCTACCTGGTCGACGCGGGCTACGGGACGCTCGGCAAGTACGTCTCCGCCGGGCTGTCCCTGCGCGATCTGGCCGGGGTGTTCGTGACGCACCTGCATTCCGACCACGTCGCCGAGCTGTTCACGCTCTTCCTGCTCGGCTGGGGCCCGGCCAACCAGGGCGTCGTCGATCCGGTCCGGGTCTACGGCCCCGGCCCGGACCCGACCGACCCCGGGCCGCCCGCCGCCGGCACGGAAGGTCTGGTGGCGGCCAGCCTCGCCGCGTTCGGCCAGGACGTCGCGGTGCGGCAGCGGACCAGCGACCGGCCGCGGCTGGCCGGGCTGATCCGCGCTTCCGATCTCTCAGTGGCGGCCGGTGCGGAAATCGTGGTGCACGAAGACGATCGGGTGCGCGTGACGGCTCGCGCCGTCCCGCATCCGCCGCTGCGGCTGGCGCTGGGCTACCGGTTCGAGACCGAACACGGCGTGGTCGCCTTCTCCGGCGACACCGCCCGCAGCGACGCGGTCGGCGAGCTGGCCGCGGACGCCGACTTGCTCGTGCACGAAGCGATGGAGCCCGATTTCTACCGCAGCATCGGTTATTCGCCCAAGCTGCTGGACTTTCTCGCCGCCTCGCACACATCCCCGGCGGACGTCGGCCGGGTCGCCGCGGCGGCCGGGGCCCGGCGGGTCGCGCTGTCGCACCTCGGCCCGGCCGATCCCGCCCGCCTCGACGACGAGGGCTGGCTCAACCGGGTCCGTCCGCACTACTCCGGCCCGGTCGTCGTGGGCCACGATCTGCTCGACCTCACTGTCTGAAGGAGCTTTCGCTGTGCCGGAAATCGCGATCGTGGGCGGCGGAATCGGCGGCCTCGCCGCCGCCGTCGCCCTGCGGAAGGCCGGATTCTCGCCGGTCGTGCACGAACAGGCGGCCGGATTCGGCCGCGTCGGCGCGGACATCAACCTGACGCCCAACGCCGTCCGCGCCCTCGACGGCCTCGGCGTCGGCGACGAACTGCGCGAAACCGCGGCGCGGCCGAAGTACCGGATCAGCCGCACCTGGGACACCGGCGAGGAAACGTCACGGCTGCCGATGGGCGACGAGGCCGAACGCCGCTACGGCTCGCCGCAGCTCACGATGCACCGCGCGGATCTGCTGGCCGCTTTGGAACGCGCGCTGCCCGAAGACGTCGTCCGCTTGGGACACAAGCTGACCGGACTGTCCACAACGGACCGCGTCGAGTTGGACTTCGGTTCCTCGCGGGTTTCCGCGGACGTGGCGATCGGCGCCGACGGCATCCACTCCGCCGTCCGCACCGCGTTGTTCGGCGCGGAGCACCCGGAGTTCACCGGCGTGGTCGCGTACCGCGCGGTGCTGCCCGCGGGTTCGGTCGACGTGCCGAACCTGGACTGCTTCACCAAGTGGTGGGGTCCGGATCCGGACACGCAGCTGGTGACCTTCCCGCTCAACCGCGGCGCGGACGTGTTCGTCTTCGCCACGACCCGGCAAAGCCAGTGGCGGCACGAATCCTGGACCACTCCCGGCGATGTGGAAGAACTGCGCGAGGCGTACCGCGGGTTCCACCCCGAGGCCCGCGCGTTGCTCGAGGCCTGCGATTCGGTGCTGCAATCGGCGCTGTACGTCCGCGATCCGCTGCCGAACTGGTCGTCCGGCCCGGTGACGCTGCTGGGCGACGCGTGCCACCCGATGATGCCGTTCATGGCACAGGGCGCGGGAATGGCCATCGAGGACAGTGTCGTGCTTTCGCGAGCGCTGGCGGCGTACCCGAACACCGAGGTCGCGCTGAAGGCGTACCAGGCGGCCCGGCTGGACCGGACCCGCGAAGTGCAGCTGGCCTCGCGGGGCAACAGCTGGCTCAAGCAGAGCGGGACGAGCTCGGCCGCGGCGGACGCGATCTACGGCTACGACGCCTGGCACACCGCAGTGTGACCCAGGTCATAGTCGAGGTCTCGGGTGGCGTGTCTGATCGGGGCGGTGCCGTTCGACGCGTAGGTGAACCGGCACCATCCCGAATCAGGAGCTGATCCCATGCGCACCCTCATCGTCACCGAGTTCGTGTCCCTCGACGGCGTCGTCGAAGCCCCCGGCGGCGAGGCCGGTTACCGGAACGCTGGCTGGACGTTCAAGGACATCGAGTTCGACCCCGCCGCCTACGCGCTCAAGGGCACCGAGCAGGAGGAGGCGACCGCGCTGCTGCTCGGCCGCGTCAGCTACGAAGCGTTCTCGCCGGTGTGGCCGGACATGACCGAGGAGTTCCCGCACTACAACGCGATGCCGAAGTACGTCGTGTCGACCACGCTGCGCGACGAGGATCTCGTGACCAACTGGGGCGAGACGACCATTCTCCGCTCTCTCGACGACGTCGCCGCGCTGAAGGAAACCGAGGGCGGGCCGATCATCGTCAACGGCAGCGCCGCCCTCGCCCGCAACCTCACCGACGCCGGCCTGGTCGACCGGCTGCACCTGCTGGTCTTCCCGGTCCTGCTCGGCGCCGGGAAGCGGCTGTTCAGCGAAACCGACAAGGACAAGCAGCCGCTGAAGCTGGTCGAGAGCGAAAGCTACTCGAACGGGATTCAGAAGCAGATCTTCGACTTCGTCCGCTGAGCGAATCCGCGGCGCGGACGTCCGTGAACGGGCCCTCACGGACCTCCGCGGAGGCGACCAGACGAGGCCGCCCGGTCAGGCGCTGCCCGCGGACCTCGGCCACGACGCGGGCGGCCTCGCGTGCAGTGGCGGAATCACTGGTCCGGGCGCGAACCCCTCCCCGGGTTAACCCTCGGCTGGACAGCGGTGCCCGTCCGCCGTCCGGGTGACCTCCGGGAACCATGGCCTCGCCGGAATCGTCTCATCGCCGACTTTCCCGGACCGGGTGCCTGCGGTCCGAACGGCTGACATACTGGTGCGCGCGTCCGTTGCGGACGCCCGCTGGGAGGTGGACTGGGGTGAGTTCGCACCGGGTTTCGGACTGGGCAGACGTCCGCGCGCTGCACAAGGAACAGGCCAAGGAGACGCACCGGTCCGGGCGGCCGGAGACGGCGGACTCCGTGCGGGACCCGTCCGGGGCGGGCACGGCCGAGATCGTCGCCGACACCGGCGTCATCGAGCTGGATCCGGCCGAGATCGCGGCGGCCGACGCGGAGCTGGAGAAACGCCAGGAGGAGCTGACCGCCTGCCTCGAACAGGCCAAGCAGCTCGCGCATCCGCTCAAGGACGGCACCAGTCCGGTGGCCGCGCACCTGCGGAAGGCGTTCAGCGTGCGCGGGTCCGCCGACGGCGGCGCGCAAGCGATCCTGCAGCAATACCTCGACGAGCTGTCGTCCTTGCGCGAGGCCATCCGCCAGGCGAGCGCGGGCCACGTCCAGCAGGAAAGCGACGCCAAGGACTCGCTCGACGCGCTGGCCCGCCGGGCGGACGACGGAGGAGGGACGTCGTCATGAGCAGGACACCGGGCTACGAACGGCTGCCGTACGAGAAGCACCGCAAGCACCGGCTGTGGAGCGAAGACCACCCGCCCACCGCCGCGCAGCGCCGGGTCCTGCGGCGCACCAAGCTCGCCCAGCGGGCCAACCTGACGGACGCGTCCGTCGGCAAGATCAACTGGAACGCCTGGGCGCACACCACGCTCTACGACATGATCATGACCGCGGATCCGGTCGCGATGGGCGCGTCCGCGCACCAGTGGGGCGAACTCGCCTACGGCGTCGACTCGGCGACCGCCGCGGTGCACAAAACCGTGCAGAAGCTGCTGCTGTCCTGGCGCGGCGGCGCGGCCGGGAACGCGGCGCAGTCGGCGTCGAAGCTGACGTCCTGGGGCGCGGGCGCGAGCGAGACGATGCGCTCGGTCGGCGACAAGCTCGACCACTACACGACCGCGGTCGAAACGGCGAAGCACAAGATGCCCGAACCGGTCTTCTACGCGGCCGAAAACCAGTTCCGCGACGGCTACGACGTCAACGCGGCCAGCGGTCCCAGCGGCGCGGTGATGGTCGATCAGCTCCTCGACGACCATCTGCCCGCCAAGCGCGCCGCGTCGCACGCCAAGGCCGAGGCGGTCCGCGTGATGGAGGGCTACGAGGCGTCGAGCAAGGGCGTGCACGACAAGCTGCCGCATTTCACCGGCGCGCCGGCGGTCACGAACGTCGATCCGGACGGCCGGTCGCGGAGCGAGTCGCGCCGCTCCGGGTCGTCCGGGCATTCGTCCGGCTCCTCCTCCGGTTCCTCGGACGCGGGCCTGACCACGGCTTCGTCCGCGCTGGCGGGAGGCTCCGGGCTGCTGCCGGGGGCGAGCGGTCCGTCGGGCGGGACAGCCGGAATGCCGGGATCGTTCGGCAGCGGACCAGGCGGTGCGCTCGGCTCCA
>NZ_JACJHR010000013.1 GCF_014174495.1 Amycolatopsis echigonensis | reverse complement strand
GGGGTGTGGGGGAGGTGTGGGTGCTGGGTGGGTTGGGTGCGTTGGCTGCGGTTTGGCGAGTGGGGTGCGGGGAGGGCTGGTTAGCGAGTGGGGTGCGCGGCTTGGGTGGGTGGGCGCGTGGGGTTCGCGAGCTGCGGCTAGCGCCCCAATGTGGCATTGGGTGTGTGGGATGCACCGAACGCCACATTGGGAGCGTCGCGGCGGCGGCGGGCGGCAGCGGGGGCAGTCTCGGGCTGTGAGGGGAACCCTGAGGGAATCTGGGTCCGTGAGGGGGCCTCTCACGGAGTGCTGGCTCGGGGAATTGCGCGCCGGGGTCAGCTGATGGGTTCGGGGACTGCGTGGAGCTTTCCGTCGGGGCCGGATAGGCAGGAGGCGTTGCCTTGCTGGGTCTTGAGGAAATCGGTGAGGCAGTCGGCGATGGCGGCGTGTCCGGCGGCGTTGGGGTGGAAGGATTCCTGCAGGGCGTGGGCCGCCCGGTCGGTTTGGGTGAGGTCGTTCAGGTGCAGGGTGAGCCGGGTGAACCATTCCGAGGCCGGGTTCGCGCCGCCGGAGCAGGCTTCGTGTTTTTCGCCTGCTCGGGCCAGATCCAGGAATCGTGCGCCGGATTGGGCGGCGGCCTGTTTGATTCCCGCGGACAGGGTGCTGATTCCGGTGGTCGAAATCCACTGCAGGTCGTCGGTGCGGAAGGGGCAGCCGTTGAGGCTTTGCAAGTCCGGCGGGATGTCCGGGCCGACTGGGGTGGCGTAGGACTGAAGGACCAATTGGTAATCCGCGGGCACGTATCCGGCGTCGGCCAGGACCTTTTTCACGTCGCCTACCGCGTTCGCCACTTTGGGAACCATGGCGTCCACTTTGGACTTCCACGATTCTTTCAGCGCGACGTTGCAGGACGGGCCGTCGGCGGAGAACCAGGCCCGGAAGCATTCGCTGACCTGCGCGGAGAACTTCGGGTCGTCGTTCGCGCCGACCGCGATCACCACCGCGGCCACCCGGTGGTCTTTCACCACGTCGGCCAGTTGCGCGGCTTGGGACCGTTCGCCCCATTGTTTCGCGTCGCCCAGGGCGACCTGGGCGGAGGGCGCCCCGGAACAGCCCAGGTTGACCCGGGAGGTGATGCCGGGGATGCGGACCTTCTCCACGAACGCGGCGGACGAGCGGTGGCACCAGTCGCCGTTCTTGCCGTCGGTGTCCGGGGTGTAGGCGCCCGCGCCCTCGCCGGAGACGGTGCTGTCGCCGATCGACACGATGGTCAGGGGGCCCCGGCCGGGCGGGCCTTGGCGCGGCAGAGGCTGGCCGGGCCGGCTCTCGGTGCCGAAAAAGACGAAAAAGCCCACGAGAACAGCTACGCAGGCGAGGACCAGCGCCCCCCACCACCACCGGAATCGTCGCATCGCTCGCCAAGTCTAGCGAGAACCGGCCCGGCCACGTCAGGGTTCGCGGCGGCTGGGACGCGGGTCACCGCCCATCGACTGTCTACTGTGGACTCAACGGGTCATTCGCCTGCCCAGACCGGCGGCTTGCGGTGGGCCCACGGGGCGGCCTTCTCCAGCTGTCCGGCCAGGCGGAACAGCAGATCTTCGCGGCCGAAAGCGGCGGTGAACTGCATGCCGACCGGGAGTCCGGCGTCCGCGGCCAGCGGCACGGACATCGAGGGGACGCCGGAGACGTTCGCCGCCGCGGTGTAGGGCGAGCGGTCGAGGACGCGGTCCAGCCAGCCGAGGCCGTCCAGCCGGTCCGCGCCTTCGCCGTAGACGCCCAGCGGAACCGGCGGCTCCGGCAGGGTGGGGGAGAGCAGCACGTCGTAGCGCGCGAAGTGCCGGGCGAAGGTTCGGGAGACCTGGTTGCGGATCGCCAGTGCACGGACGAACTCGTCGGCGGTGACCTGGCGGCCGTAGCGATAGCTGGCCAGCGTGACCGGCTCCAGCGTGGTCTCGTCGACCGGGCGGCCGGTCGCGGCGGCGATGCCGTCGACCCACGGGGCCAGGTTCGCGGTCCATATCCGTGCGTTGCCGAGGACGAATTCTTCCCAGGAGACGCCTAGCTCCAGCGAGGTCTCTTCGACCTCGTGGCCGAGGGATTCCAGCAGTCGCATCGTTTCGGAGAGGGCTGCGGAGACCGCTTCGGTCGGCTGCCGGCCGCCCCACGGCTGCCGCAGGACCGCCACCCGCAGGCGGCCGGGGTCGAGTCGGGCTTCTTCCGCATAGGGGCGATCGGGGTGGGGAGCGAAGTACGGGTCGCCGGGTTCGGGGCCTTCGATCAGGTCGAGCAGGACGGCGCTGTCGCGTACGGACCGGCTTAGGCTGCCCTGGACGGCCAGTCCGTTGAAGATCTCGTCGGCACCCGGACCCTGCGAAACCCGGCCGCGGGTCGGCTTCAGACCGAACAATCCGTTGCAGGAAGCGGGAACTCGGATGGAACCCGCGGCGTCGGTGGCGTGCGCGACCGGGACGATACCGGCGGCGACCGCCGCGCCGGAGCCGCCGCTGGACCCGCCTGCGCTCCGGTCCAGGGACCACGGGTTGCGGGTCGCGCCGGAGAACTCCGGTTCGGTGGTGGTGCTGTAGGCCATTTCCGGAGTGGTGGTGCGGCCGATCGTCACCAGGCCTGCCCGGCGGAAGCGGCGCATCAGGAACGAGTCCTCGGGCGACACGGCGCCTGCGGCCAGGCGGCTGCCCAGTTCGCTGCGCTTGCCCGCCATGGCGACGCCGAGGTCCTTGATCAGGAACGGCACTCCGGCCAGCGGAGCGGACCCGGGAGCCGGGGCGTCCTCCGGCGGCCAGGCTTCGACTACCGCGTTGATCCGCGGATTCACCGCTTCGACTGCTCGCGCGGCCGCGTCGGCGACCTCGGCCGCCGTCACCTCGCCGCGTGCGATCAGGTCGGCCAGGCCGACCGCGTCGCAGCTCGCGTATTCGGAGATTTTCACCAGAACGCCCTTCGGGAGACTCATTCGTATCGCGTGATACCGAGTGGTATCACGAGGAACGGTTGTGTACCGTAGCTCGTGACGAACCGCATTGCCAGCCCCTCGAGGAAGAACCGATGACGAGCACCTCCGCCCGGCGGCCGACGCGCGTCGCGACCCTCCCGCCTCGCGAGCGCATCCTCGACGCGGCCGAGGAGCTGTTCCTCAACGAGGGCGTCGTCCGGGTCGGGGTCCAGGCGATCGCGGACCGCGCCGGGACCACGAAGATGGCGATCTACCGGCACTTCGGCACCAAGGACGCGCTCATCGCGGAATGGCTGCGGATCGTGGTGCACGACTACTCCGCCGCGTTCGACGCGGCCGAACAGACGCATCCCGGCGATTACGCGGAGCAGATCCGCGCGGTGGGGCGGTTCATCGTCGACGGCCTGCCCGACTTCTCCCACCGCGGCTGCCCGTTCACCAATTCCGTCGCCGAACTGCCCGATCCGGACCATCCGGCGCGAAAGCTGATCAGCGAGCACAAGACCCGCCAGTTCGGCAGGCTCCGCGCGATGTGCGAGGGCCTCGGCCTTCCCGACCCGGAGCTGGGCGCCGCGGAGCTGACGTTCGCGATGGAGGGGGCGCAGATCGCGGTGCAGAACGGCGGCGTCGAGAACGTCGGCGCGCACCTGACGAAGATCGTCGAAGGCGTGATCAGCCGCGGGAAGCGGGACTGAGGGCCGCCCGTTTTCGTTGCAGCAGACGGCGTTCGGCCTCGTTGGTCACCAGGCGCAGGGCTTCGTCGTAGGACTCGGCGGCTTCGCCGGTCCGGCCTAGGCGGGCGAGCAGGTCCGCCCGGACGGCGTGGAAGAGGTGCCGGTTCCCGAGGTCCAGAGTGTCCACAATGGTCAGCGCGGCGGCAGGTCCCTCGACCTCGGCGACCGCGACAGCCCGGTTCAGCGCCACGACCGGCGTGGGGGTCAGGGCGAGCAGCTGGTCGTAGAGGGCGAGGATCTGGATCCAGTCGGTGCCGTCGCTGTGCACGGCGTTGATCGCGGCCTGGATCTGGTACGGCCCTGGGCGATCGAGCCGCAGGCAGCGGCGGACGAGGTCCTGGCCTTCGGCGATCAGCGTCCAGTCCCAGCGGTCGCGGTCCTGGTCGGGAAGCAGCACGGGGATTCCGTCGGCGTCGAGCCGGGCCGCGCGGCGCGATTCGGTGAGCAGTTGCAGCGCGAGCAGGCCCAGCACTTCCGGTTCGTCCGGCAGCAGGTCGGCCAGGACGCGGGTCAGGCGAATCGCCTCGGACGCCAGGTCCGGCCGGGTGAGGTCGGCGCCGCTGCTGGCGGTGTGGCCTTCGGTGAAGATGAGGTACAGCACCGCAAGGACCGAGCTGAGCCGGTCCGGGAGGTCGGCCGCGTCCGGCACGCGGTAGGGGATCCGAGCGGCGCGGATCTTGGCCTTGGCACGCACAAGCCGTTGTGCCAGCGTCGATTCCGGGACGAGGAACGCGTGCGCGATCTCCGCGGTGGTGAGGCCGCCCAGCAGCCGGAGAGTGAGGGCGACCCGGGCGGCTGTGCCGAGGGCGGGGTGGCAGCAGGTGAAGATGAGCCGCAGTCGTTCGTCGGGCACCGCGCCTTCGTCGAACGGTTCGCTCGCGTGCAGGAGCGCGGCTTGCGCGTGCCGGTCGGCGCGGGCGGATTCGCGGCGGAGCCGGTCGATCCCGCGGTTTCGGGCGGTGGTGACGAGCCAGCCCGCGGGGCTCGGCGGCAGCCCTTCGGACCGCCATTTCACGGTCGCGATCGCGCACGCCTCCTGGACGGCGTCCTCGGCGAGGTCGAGGTCGCCGAAGACCCGCGCCAGCACCGCGACCGCACGGCCGTGCTCGGCGCGGAATACCCGCTCGAGCACGGCCGTCGAGATCAATGGAACTCCCGGACTTCCACCGGCAACGTCGTGATCTCCGAAATCCGCCGCGCCCAATCCGTGGCGGCAGCGGAATCCGGGGCGGTCACGATGGTGAAGCCGCCCAGGTGCTCCTTGCCCTCCGCGAAGGGCCCGTCGGTGTACAGGACGTCGTCGCCGGAGGCCCGGACCACCTTCGCCGCGGCCGCGGGATGCAGCCCGCCCGAGAACACCCAGGCGCCGGCTGCTTTCATCTCGTCGGTCACCGCTTCGAGGCGCGCCGCGATGTCCGCGAGCACCTCGGGCTCCGGGGCTCCGCTGTCGGGCTGGTAGATCCCGAGCAGGTACTGCGGCACGGCCTCCTCCTTCGCTCAGCGCTGCCGGGCCGGCCGCACGATCATCTCGCTGACGTCGACGTCGGCCGGCTGGTCGAGAGCGTAGGCGATGGCGTCGCCGATCGCTTTCGGTTCGATGGAGTCCTTGCGGTAGATCCGCATGAACTCCCGCGTTTCCGGGACGCTGATCGTGTCCGCCAGTTCGGAGGCGACGACGCCGGGGGAGACCGTGGTGACGCGGATCGACGGTTCGCATTCCAGCCGCAGGCCCTCGGTGATCGCCCACGCCGCGTATTTCGTCCCGCAGTACACCGCCGCGGTCGGGGTGACCTGATGCGCGCCGATCGACGCGACGGTCACGAAATGGCCCCGGCGCTGGCGGGTGAAGTGCGGCAAGGCGGCGGCGATGCCGTGCAGCAGGCCCCGGATGTTGACGTCGATCATCCGGTCCCATTCCTCGACCAGCCCGGCGTCCAGCCGGGACAGCGGCATCACCCCGGCGTTCGCGACGAACGCGTCGATCTCGCCGTGGTCTCGCACCGCGCGGTCGACGAACTCGGCGACGGCGGCGCGGTCGGTCACGTCGAGGCGGTGGACTTCGATGCCGTCCGCGCTGGCGGCGAGTTCCGCGAGCCGGTCTTCGCGGCGTGCTCCGGCGACCACGTGCCAGCCGTCGGCGGCGAGCCGGCGGGCAGTGGCTTCGCCGATGCCGCTGCTGGCACCGGTGATCAGGGCGACCTTGCTCATTCGGCTTCCCTCGGGAAATCGGCGGACAGCGTGACGTCGCGCCAGTCGTCGAACGTCTTGCGGAGGGTGTCGAGGCGGGCGGTGGCGATGTCGTAGGCCGCTCGGCCGAGCAACAGGCGCAGCGGCGGTTCGGCGGAGGTGACCGCATCGATGACCGCGGTCGCGGCTCGCGCCGGGTCGCCGGGCTGCTTGCCGTAGGTGGCGAGCGTCGAGGTCCGGCGCGCACCCGCGGTGTCGGCGTAATCGTCGATGCGGATCGCGGACTCCCGCATGGACGGGCCCGACCAGTTGGTGCGGAACGCGGCCGGTTCGACGATCGTGACGCCGATGCCGAGCGGCCCGACTTCGGCGGCGAGTGACTCGCTGAAGCCTTCGACGGCGAACTTCGTGGCGTGGTAGTAGCCGGTCGCGCCGAAGGCGGCCAGCCCGCCGAGCGACGAAACCGAGACGATGTGGCCGCTGCGCCTCGCGCGCATCCCCGGCAGGACAGCGCGGGTCAGCGCCATCAGGCCGAACACATTGGCCTCGAACAACGCGCGGATCTCGGAGTCCTCGCCCTCTTCGGCGGCGGCGAGATAGCCGTAGCCGGCGTTGTTGACGAGCACGTCGATCTGGCCGAATTCACGCTGTGCCTCGCCGAGCGCGGCGGTGATCTGCTGCTGGTCGGTCACGTCGAGCGCGACGGCCAGCGCGCGTCCGGGGTGCGCGGCGACGAGGTCCGCGACGCGTTCGGGATCGCGGGCGGTGACGACCGCGCGCAGGCCGCGTTCGAGCACGGCGGTGGCGAGTGCGCGGCCGAGACCGGTGGAACATCCGGTGATGAACCAGACGGGTGTGGCGTTTTCAGACATGGATCTGCCCCTGAAGGAATTCGGAAATGGCAAAAAAGGTCAGCGGTCGCCCGCGGCGAGGCTCCCGAGCAGCCCCAGAGAGGCCTCCGACGGACTGCCCGGATCCGCTTGGTACACCACGAGTTGCTGGCCGGGAGCGCTGTTCACGGTCATCGATTCGTAGTGCAGGGTGAGCATTCCGACCAGCGGATGCCGGAACCGTTTCAATTCGTGCGTTTTCTGCCGGAGCTCGTGGCGCGCCCACAGCCGGCGGAAATCGGCGCTCTTGAGCGACAGCTCGCCGACCGCCTCGATCAGCAGCGGATCGTCCAGATCGGTGCCCGCCGCCGACCGCAGGCCGCCGACGGTGTTCACCGCGACCCGCTCCCAATCCGGGTAGAACTCCCGGGCGTCGGGGTCGAGGAACACCAGCCGCAGCAGGTCGCCGCTGTACTCGTGCCCGGCGAACAGCGCCTCGCCGAGCAGATTCGACGCGAGCACGGTCATGCACCGGCCGAGCACGACCGCGGGAGTCTGCGGCCACGCGTCCATCAGCTGCACCAGCCGCGGGCTGACCCGTTCTTTCGCGGGCGGCCGCTTCGGTCGCTTCGGCTGGGCCAGCGAGTGCAGATGGGCCAGCGCCTCGTCGTCGAGCCGCAGCGCTCGTCCGAGCGCCTCGACGACCTGCGCCGACGGCGTCCGCTCCCGGCCCTGTTCAAGCCGCACGTAATAGTCGGTGCTCACCCCGGCCAGCCGCGCGACCTCCTCGCGGCGCAGGCCGCTGACCCGGCGCCGGGTGTCGGCGAGCAGGTCCGCGTCCGCCGGGGCGGTAGTGCTCCGCCGGGCCCGCAGGAACTCGCCGAGGAGGTTGCTGTCGCTCATGAATCCAGGCTAGGTCTCCGGCGGCGGCCGCGGGGCACGCAAAGGGGGTGTGATTCTCCCACCCTCGCGGTACCCCGTGCGGCAATGGTTCAAACCTTTCCGGCCGCGCTCTGCCCGCGCGCACCGCGGCCGCGGACCCGGCAGGCAGACTGTTTTGACTGGTCAGCGGCGCAGTCCGACCCTGCTGAGACCAGCCCTCCACCGGAAAGGCCCGCCATGCGCCGAACTCCGATTCTCCTGGCCGTCGTGGCCGCCGTGTCCGCCGTGTTGCTGACCGCCGCGCCCGCACAAGCGGCCGAAACCTGGACCACGGTGTTCGAGGACACCTTCGACGGCCCCGCCGGCACCGGTCTCGACCCGCAGAACTGGCTCTACGACAAGGGAACCGGCTACCCCGGCGGTGCGGCGAACTGGGGCACCGGCGAGATCGAGACGTCGACCGACTCGACGGGCAACGTCTACCACGACGGAGCCGGGCACCTGGTGATCAAGCCGCTGCGGGACGCGAACGGCGCGTGGACGTCCGGCCGGATCGAAACCCAGCGCACCGACTTCGGCGCGCCGGCGGGCGGGCAGATGGAAATGAGCGCGACGATCCAGCAGCCCGACCCCTCGCACGGCCTCGGGTACTGGCCCGCGTTCTGGGCGATGGGCGCGGACGCGCGGCCGGTCGGCGCGACGAACTGGCCGAGCATCGGCGAACTGGACATCATGGAGAACGTGAACGCGCTGGACAAGCATTCCAGCACGTTCCACTGTGGACAGTGGGCGGGGGAGTGCCACGACCCGGACGGGATCAGCAGCGATCTGCAGGACTGCGCCGGCTGCAAGACGGGATACCACACGTACTCGGTGGTGGTGGACCGCCGGAACGCCGCGGCGGAGGAGCTGCGGTTTTCCCTGGACGGCAAGGAAACCTTCGCGGTGAAGCAGAACCAGGTGTCCGACGCCACCTGGAAGGCCGCGGTGGACCACGGGTTTTTCGCGATCTTCGACGTCGCGATCGGCGGGTCTTATCCGAACAAGGTATGCGGGTGCACCAGCCCGGGGGCGGACATCACGCCGGGGGCGGGGATGAGCATCGACGCGTTCTCGGTGAAGGTCAGCAAGGGGTGAAGGCGTTGTGCGTGTTTATCCCGGTTCTCACCGGGATAAACACGCACAACGCGCCGCGTCAGCCCGCCCCGGACAGATCCGTCGTCTCCGCCAGCCGGGTCGCCACCTCCAGCAGGGCGGCCGGGCGCGGGCCGTCCGCGCGCCACACCACCACCGTGTGCGCTGTCTCGCCCTCCAAGGGCACGAACACCACTCCCGTGCGGCGAAGGCTGTGCGCGGACCGCGCCAGCCGCGTCACGCCGACGCCGGCCGCGACCAACCCCAGCAGTCCCTGAACCGTCGCGGTGCGCTGCACGACGTCCGGAGTGAACCCGGCCGCGGCGAAATCGGCGTCGTACTTGCGATGCCAGGGATCCCACGACGTCCGCGGCGTCAGCACCCACGGCTCGTCGGCGAGGTCGGCCAAGCGCAGCGACGACCGGTCGGCCAGCCGGTGACCGGAGGGCAGGACCGCGCAAACCTCCTCGGTGAGCAGAGTGTGCGTCGCCAGCCCGTCGACCAGCGGCGGGCGCGTGAAGCCGGCGTCGAATCGGCCGTCGAGGACACCGTCGACGAGGTCCGCGATCGAGAGTTCCGCGGTCGTGACGGTCAGCTCCGGGAGCTGCTCCCGCACCGCGCGCACGACCGGCGGGAGCAGGTAGTTCGCCGTGCTGGCCAGGAAAGCCAGCCGCAGGGTGCCGAGCTCGCCGCGTACCGCACGAGCGACCGTCGCGACCGCGGCGTCGGCGCGGGCGAGCACCGCACGTGCTTCCGGCAGGAAGAGTTCGCCGATCGCAGTGAGCCGAGTGCCGCGGGCGTCACGGTCGAAGAGTTTCGCGCCGAGTTGGCGTTCCAGCACGGTGATCTGTTGGGACAGCGACTGCTGCGCGATGTGCAGGGCCGCTGCCGCGCGCGTGAAGCTCGTCGTCTCGGCGACGGCGACGAAGTAGCGCAGCTGCCGCAGCTCAGGGGTCACAGGCTGAGACTGTAGCCCGCCAGCGAACCGGTGTTGGCGGCCCACGGCAGGTGCGCGCCACGATCGGAGGCGGAAGAAACCACTGGAGGGACTGCTCAATGACCGAGGAAACCGACGGCCGCGTCTGGCTGATCACCGGATGCTCGAGCGGCTTCGGCCGCGAACTCGCCCAGGCCGCGCTGGCCGCGGGGGACCGGGTCGTCGCGACCGCCCGCAAACCGGAGACGCTCGCCGACCTCGCCGACGCAGGCGGGAACCGGGTGCGCACGGCTGCGCTGGACGTCACCGACCCGGCGCGGATCGACGCCGCGGTGCGGACCGCGCTGGACAGATTCGGCCGGATCGACGTGCTGGTCAACAACGCCGGCCACGGCTCGGTCGGCGCGGTCGAGGAACTGACGCTGCCCGATCTGCGCGCGGTGCTCGAGGTGATGTTCTTCGGCGCGGTCGCGATGACCAAGGCCGTCGTCCCGCTGCTGCGGGAACAGAGGAGCGGCACGATCGTGCAGATGAGCTCGATGGGCGGGCTCCTCGCGCCGCCCGCGTTCGGGGCTTACTGCGCGGCGAAATTCGCGCTGGAAGGCCTGTCCGAGGCGCTCGCGGCGGAGGTCGCGCCGCTCGGGATCAAAGTGCTGATCGTGGAGCCGGGCGCGTTCCGGACGTCGTTCGGCGGCGCGGCGATGCACCGCTCCCGGGCGATCGACGCCTACGCCGAGTCGACTGCGGCCACTCGCGCCGCGATCGAGGGGATGGACGGGACCCAGCCCGGTGACCCGGCGAAAGCGGCGGCGGCGATCCTTCGCGCGGTGAACGCGCCGGACGCACCGCTGCGGCTTGCGCTCGGCGCGGACGCCGTGGACGCGATCCGCGGCAAGATCGCCGCGCTGAGCAAGGATCTCGACTCCTGGGAGACGGTCAGCCGGGCCACCGCGCTGGACTGAGGACTGGTGGCCGCCCGCGCGGGCGGCCACCAGCTCGGATCACGGGTAATTCGGGACGTCGACCGGCTTGGTGCCGTCCGGGGTCGCGTCGCCCGTGTCGTTCACGACGTGGGTGATCGTGCCGCGGTGGTTCAGCGACACGGTGAGCAGGCTGTGCAGTTTCACCCCGCCGTTCTGCGGCACCTCGAACGCGTGATAGCTCGAGACGGCCGGGTTGGTGTCGAAGAAGCAGTAGCTGCCCAGGCCCCACGCCTCGTGCGACGTCACGTTCGCGCCGACCTTGTACGCGGCGTACCCGGCGGTGCCGGGCGCGGAATTCCACGAAGCCTGATCCGGGACGTCGTAAGGCATTTCGTTCTGGAAGAAGATCGTCTTCCCGTTCTGGCCGTTCCACACGACCTGGAACTTCTGGTAGTGCTCCACGAACAACCCGGTCGCGGTCACGTTGTCGCCGTTGACGAGCACCCCGGTGTCGGCGGTGTTCGTGGTCCAGCCGACGGTCCCGCTGTCGCCGTGGTCGGCGCGCCACGCCCAGACGTGGTCGACGATCGTGTCGTCGCTGTTCACGACCAGGCTGGTGGTCGCTTTCCCGGCCAGATCGCCGCCGACGCGGAAGAACACGTCCTGCAGCGACGTCGGATTCGCCGCGTGGCTCGTGTGCTTGCCGCTTTCGCCGACGGTCAGCAGGGACTGCGAATTCTGGGTGCCCGCGTCGAACAGCAGGCCCTTCACCCGCACACCGTCCACATCGGACACATGCATCGCGTCGACGCCGTTGTCCGGGATCAGCGTCGGGTAGCCGATGCCGAGCACCGTCGTGCCCGGGCGGGTCACGTTCAGCGTCTGGTCGAGGTGATAGGTGCCGGGGGTGAAGAACAGGTTGCAGCCGGAGTCGAGGGAGCTGTTGATGCTCTCCGCGGTGTCGCCGGGCTTGACGACGCGGAACTGGCTCATCGGGACGGAATCGCCGGGCGTGCCGCCGTTCGCCCAGCTCGGACCGGACGCGTTCGTGCGCAGGGACGGCAGGAAGACGCGGTAGTTGCCGCCGTCGTCCACGTACAGGTACGGCACGTCGCGCGACACCGGCGTGGTGTCGAGCGTCGTTTCCGGCGGGCTCGGGAACGAGTTGGCCGGCGCGCCGGTGGTGCCGGAGAAGACCATGTTCCAGACGCCGCCGTCCCAGCTGCCCAGCGCGGAATCCCGCGTGTACCACTGCTGCTGCGAAACGGACGCGGCCTGCCCGGACACACGGGTGTCGGCGACGTAGCCGCCGCTCGCGTAGCCGTAGCTGGCCGGGTACAGCTGCAGTCCGCCCTTGACGTCCATCCGGCGGAACGGCGCGGCCTGCGACACCGCCCAGCGGTCGCTGCCGCTGGACGGCGTCACGGCCATGTTCTCCGCCGACCGCCAGAAGTTCTGCAGTGCGGAACCCTGGTCGGACTGGTTGAAGGCGTCCACGGTGATGTCGCCGTTGATCTGGACGTCGTCCGGATTCTGTCCCAGGCCGGCGACCGAGGTGTAGAAGCCGACGTTGTCGTGCACCGCGTAGCTGCCCGGTTTGAACAGGTGCGCGACGCGGCCCGAGCCGAACTGCGCGGTCTGCGTGTCCTTCTGCGCCTCGAAGTCCTTGTCCAGCTGGGCCTGGATCGTCGCGGAAGGCATTCCCGGGTCGAAAATGTGCACGTTCGGCCCGAAGTCCGGCTGGTCGGACTGGCCGGTGCAGCCCGCCTGCCCGGACGCTGGGTCCGCGGCGGCGGGGACGGCGAGACCGGCCGCGGCGAGCAGGGCCAGCGCGAGCAGGGCAGGTCCGCGGGATCGGGACGGCCGCCCGGGCGGTCGGGAAGTCCGGTTCACGTGGGGACACCTCCGGCGGTAGGGAATTTGCCCACCAGTTTGTGGTTGGCAACAACAAATTAAACGCCAGCGCCTGTGCCGCCGGTCACAACTCGGTCACAGTTGTCTGGACCACTCGCGCCATTCCGGGTGCCGGAATCGTGATCACTTCCGGGTGACGCAGCCAGCCCCGGGCGGCGTTGTGCCCCACGATGGGCCGTGGACCTGCCACCGTGAAGATCGGAGTCTCGGTGACCCGGACAGCAACGGACAAACCCCGGCGGCTCGGCTTCGCCGCCGCCGCGTCGGCCATGGCGATGGTGTGCGGCGTCGCGACCGCCGGACCGGCCGCGGCCGCGGACTACTCGAAGGCCGGCGAAAATGTGGCTGGTTCACAAATTCTGCGGCACGAGGGCGTGCGGAGCGGGACCCCGCGGCTCGACCCTGCGACCGGTCAGACCCTCGGCCACGACGTGAGCGGACACCAGGGCGCGGTCGACTGGGGCCAGGCCGCGGGCGCGGGCGCCCGGTTCGCCTACGTCAAGGCGACCGAGGGCACCGGATACGTGAGCCCGCAGTTCGACCAGCAGTACAACGGCGCGCACGACGCGGGCCTGGTCCGCGGCGCCTACCACTTCGCCCGCCCGGACGTCTCCAGCGGAGCCGAACAAGCCGACTACTTCATCGCCCACGGCGGCGCGTGGCGCGGCGACGGCACGACGCTGCCGGGCGCGCTGGACATCGAATACAACCCGTACGGGGACGCCTGCTACGGCAAAAGCCCGGCCGACATGACCGCGTGGATCGCCGATTTCACCCAGCGCTACCTGGCGAAACAGCGCCGCAGCGCGATCATCTACACCTCGACGTCCTGGTGGAAGCTCTGCACCGGCAACGCGGACGGGTTCGGCGACACCAACCCGCTCTGGCTCGCCCGGTACGCGCCGGAAATCGGCGAGCTCCCGGCGGGCTGGGACAAGCAGAGCATCTGGCAGTTCTCGCGGACCGGCAGCCTGCCCGGCGACCAGAACTACTACAACGGCCCGATGAACCGGGTGGAGGCGCTCGCCAGGGGAGGCGGTTCGTCGGCGTGATCGCCGGAAAGGCCGTACCGGGGAAGGTCCCGCCGTAGTTGGATCGCCGGGTGACTTTCGCGATCGGACTCTTCGACCTCTTCACCTACGCGATCCCGGGCGCCCTGCATCTGGCGGTCCTGGCCTATCTCGCCGAACGACTGCACTGGGTCGACGTGGGCGCCGTCGCCCGCGGGCCGGGCGCTGTGGTCGTGATCGGGATCGTGGTGGCGAGCTACCTGCTCGGATACCTGGCGTATCCGCTGGGCGCGCGGGCAGCGCGGTTGCTGCCGCGGCGGCGGAAGCGGAACGCGCGAGAGGAGTTCCTGCGCCGGAACCCCTCCGCCCGCGGGCAAGCGTTCGTCGAGGCGGACTCGTTCCTGCTGCTCTCGGCACTGCAACTGCACGACGCCGACGCGGCGATGGAGGCGACCCGGCTGCGCACCGCCGGGCTGATGCTGCGCAATTCCAGCCCGGCGATGGCGTTCGGCTTCGTGGCGTCGGTGGTGGAACTGATCGTCGGGCCGCATCGGGTGTTCGCCGCGTGCGCTGGGGTGCTGTTCGCGGTGGCGGGCCCGGCGCTGATCGCACAGGGGCGGTTGATGACGCACTGGGCGAGCGTGAAGACGCTGGAACTCAGTTTTTGGGTGCCGGAGGTGGAGGAGACGCTGGCGGCCAGGCAGAAGACGGAGCGACCTTGATGCGTTCGACGAGCGCGGGGTCGTCGAAGACAGTCACCCCCGCGATCCCGTCCCGCCGGACGTCGAGCACCGCGACGCCGAACGGTTTCCCCTGCCAGCGGACGACGGCTGCGGGCTGACCATTGACGACCGCTCGGTCCATCCGCCAATCGCCGGGACTGCCCACGGCAGCGGCGAACACCTGGGAACAGTCGCCCATGCCCTTGAACCAGGTCCGGCTCGGCAGCAGCTCCAGCGTCGCGTCGGCGCGAAGCACGTTCGTCAAGCCGGAGACGTCCGCGCTCTCGAAGGCGGTGACGTACGCGTCGAGCAGCCGCCGCGCCTGCGGGGAACTGGGCTCGACGACGTCCTCGGGACCGGACTCGACCTCGGCCAGCCGCGCCCGGGCGCGTTGCAGGCTGCTTTTGACCGCGGCGACGGACATATCCATCATCTCGGCGACCTCGGCGGCGGGGAACGCCAGCACCTCGCGCAGCAGCAGCACCGCCCGCTGAGCGGGAGGGAGCGTCTGCATCGCGGCGATCAACGCCAGCCGCAAGTCCGCGCGGTCGCCGGGGAACGGCTCGATCCACGTTTCCGGCGGCAGCACGTCCGGTTGTGCGTCGTCGGCGGGCGCACCGATGCCCGAGGGCAGGGCGCGCCGCCCGCGGTCCCGGGCGGCGTTGAGGCACACGTTGGTCGCGATGCGGTGCAGCCAGGTGCGCACCGACGACCGCTCTTCGAAGCCGTCCCAGGCTCGCCAGCCGCGCAGATAGGTCTCCTGGACCGCGTCCTCGGCCTCGTGCCACGACCCGAGCAGCCGATAGCTGTGCGCCAGCAGCTCGCCGCGGAGCGGGGCCGCCGCTCGTTCGAAATCCGTCACCGGACCAGTGTCGACCGCAGCCACGATCCCGCCTTCCCAACCGCCTCGTCGGCCACGGCGGTGTTGCCGGCCGCCATCTGGAACGTGTGGACCTGGCCGGGGAATTCGTCGAGGCGGACCTCGACGTCGGCTTCTCGCATCCGCCGGGCCAGCTCCCTGCTGTCGTCCAGCAGGGATTCTTCGGCACCGGCCTGAAGATACGTCGGCGGAAGCCCGTGCAGGTCCGCGTGCAGGGGCGCCGCGAGCGGGTCGCGCGGATCCGCTCCGGCCAGGTAACCGGCGGCCAGCCCGCGGACTAGTTCTCGGGTGAAGAACGGGTCGCTGCCGGTGTCGTATGTGGTGCCGTCAGCTTCGAGGTCGGTCCATGCCGACAGCAGCAGCAAGGACGCGGGCATCGGCAGGTCCTCGTCTCGGGCGCGTGCTGCGAGGCCGACTGCCAGCGTCGCTCCGCAGGAGTCGCCAGCGATGGCGATCGGGCCGGATTCGCTGGTGAGCAGCCATCGATAGGCCGCCGTGACGGTGTCGAGCTGGCTGGGGAACACGTGCTCCGGGGTGAGGCCGTACTCGACGGCGAACGTGCTGACCCCGGCCGCCCTCGCCAGGTGGCCGAACATCCGGCGGTGGATAGCGGCCGATCCGCCCACGAATCCGCCGCCGTGGATCGCCAGGATCGCCGGACCGGCCAGGGCGTTCGGCGGACGCAGCCACAGTCCGGCCGGTGCCGCTATTGCCTCGACCGCGACGTCGCCGGGTTCTGTCGCGAGCGTTTCCCAGGCCGGGGTTTGCTGACCGCGCGCCCGTGCTTCCCAGAGTGCGCGGTTGGGGTCCTGCGTTGTTGTGGTCATGACGGATAGACCCCGGGCGGGCCGGAAAGGAATCGGTCAGCTGCCGGCGGGTTCGCGCCAGATCAGGCTGGCGTCGAGCGCTGTCGTGAGGCGGGTGATCGTTTGCCGGGTGGCTTCGTCGTTGGCGTGCTCGGGGAGCCAGGCACAGGCGAGGTAAGCGGCGGCGAGGTCGGCGGTAGCGGAGGCGCGGCGAGGCATTCCTCGATCTGAGCGAGTGAGGGGCCGGTGCCGGAGGGGAAGCGCGCGCCGGACAGGTCGGCGCTGTCGATGACGACGATGTCGAGGTGGAGGTAGACCGGCACCGGGCCGAGTTGGGCGAGGGCAGCGGTGATCGCGGCGGGGACGCGGTGGACCTGGCTGGTGGCAAGGCAATCTAGGCGGCGAGGCAGGGAGATGAAGCGGGGTCAGAGCCGTGACCCGGGGAGACGGTGTCGGACGCGTCGTTACTGCACCGCGTTCGCGCTGGCGGAGGTCCCGGCCGCGACGGGAAACCGCGGCCGGGATTCCGCAAAGGACAGTCTCAGCGACCCCGGAACCGCGCGGCCAGCGCCGCGATCGGGGAGCGTCGTCCTCGCAGCGGGACTTCGCCCGAAGTGATGTCTGCCAGCAGCGTCGCTACCGTTTCCCGGGCGCACGTTCGGTTCGCGCCGATGCCGCCGGACGGGCCGCGCTTGATCCAGCCCACCACGTACGCGCCGGTCCGGCCCTCGACCCGTCCCGCGGTGTTCGGGATCGTTCCGGCCGCCTCGTCGAACGGCAGGCCCGGCACCGGACGACCCCGGTAGCCGACAGCGCGCACGACCTGTCCAGCGGCGATCTCGACGGGTTCGGAAGGGCCTTCGACCCGCAGGCCGCGCACCTGCCGGTCGCCGGTGATCTCGACCGGGGCCGAGTGGAAGCGCAGCACGATTCGGCGGGGGCCGTCCGTGGGAGGGGCGGTCCAGTCGACCGTCTCGCGGTCCAAGTCCTGCAGCAGTGCGGCTTTTCCGGTGCCCGCATCGATCGCGGCGGTGGTGCGCGGGTCTTCGGCATCGACGACGAGCGGCACGGAAGACCGCTGCGCCAGCGCGATCAGTTCGGGGGAGGTGTAGGCGGCGTCTTCCGGGCCGCGCCGGGCCAGCAGCACGACTTCGCGGACCTTGCTGGAGCGCAACCGTTCCAGCGCGTGCGGAGCGATGGTCGTGCCGTCGAGATCGTCCGGGTCGGCGGTGAGGATCCGGGCCACGTCCAGTGCGACGTTGCCGGTGCCGATCAGCACCACCCGCTCCGCGGACAGGTCGACCGCGTCCGCGGGGACATCCGGGTGGCCGTTGTACCAGGCGACCACCGTCGTCGCGGCGAGGCTGCCGGGCAGCTCCTCCCCGGCGAGGCCGAGGGTGCGCGCGGACGAGGCGCCGACCGCGTAGATCACGGCGTCGTGGCGTTCGGCCAGCTCGTCCACCGTCACGTGGCGGCCCACCTCGACGCCGAGTTTCAGCTTCAGCCGCGGGTGGTCGTGGAACCTCGAGAAAGTCTCGCCGATCCGCTTCGTGTCCGGGTGGTCCGGGGCGACGCCGAAGCGCACGAGACCGCCCGCGACCGGCAGCCGGTCGATCAGCGTGACGCGCGCGTTGGTGTGCAGCAACAGGTCTTCCACCGCGTACATCCCGGCCGGGCCGGTGCCGACGACCGCGACGTCCGCGGGCTCGAGATCGCTCGGGATGTCCCGGTCGAACGTCGGCGGGCCCCAACGGTGGAAGTTCGGCGCCGGGTTCGCGGTGACCTGCGGGCGGTCGGCGAAGAAGTCCGCGTTGATCCCCGCGTACACCTTCATCGAGTCGGTCAGCAGGTCCACCGGGAAGATCGCGTCGACCGGGCACGCGTCGGCGCACGCGCCGCAGTCGATGCAGGACGCCGGGTCGACGTAGAGCATCTCGGTGGTGCCGAAGTCCGGCTCGTCCGGCGTCGGGTGGATGCAGTTGACCGGGCAGACCGACACGCACGTCGCGTCGTTGCAGCAGGTCTGGGTGATCGCGAAGGCCATGTCAGATCAGATTCGCCCGCTTGTAGAACACCAGCGCCGGCTTCGTGAGCAGGCCGCACGAGCCGAGGAACTCCATCAGCCCGGCACAGCTCGAGCGCATCATGGACTTGTGGTGCTCGTTGGCCTTCGCCTCGCGCAGCGCGCGCTCGGCGTCCAGCCCGGCGTTCTTGTACACGTCGCGGTTGACCATGCTGCTGACGATGAAGTACGACGCGATCGCGATGACCAGCGCGTTGAACTGACGGCGCACGGCTCCCGCGCCCTCCAGCTGCTCGCGCGTCTCCTCGCGGGCGAACTTCATGTGCCGAGACTCTTCGACGACGTGGATGTTGTTGATGGTTCGCACGAACGGGACCACGCGCTCGTCGCGCATCCAGTCGCGCTGCATCACGTCGAGCACCTCTTCGGCGACCAGGATCGCCGCGTACGCCGCTTCGCCGCCGGCGACCGCCTTGAAAACGCGGCCCAGTTCGACGGCGAGCCGGCGCGGCCGGTACGGGGGAGCGCCGAGCTTCTGCGCGCCGCGGGCGAACATGATCGAGTGGCGGCATTCGTCGGCGATCTCAGTGAGCGCCCACTGGAACGCGGGGTCGGTCGGGTCCTTGGCGTAGAAATCGCGCAGCACCATCTGCTGCAGGATCATCTCGAACCAGATCCCGGTGCTCGCGACCGACGCCGCCTCCTGGCGCGTCAGCTCCTTCTGCTGCTCCGGGGTCATCTCGGCCCAGTAGCTCGTGCCGTAGAGCGTGCTCCACTCCGGGCTGGCCCCGTGGAAGTCCTTGTCCAGCGGGGTTTCCCAGTCGACCTCGGTGGCCGGGTCGTAGGACAGGGTCGCGGAGGAGTCGAGCAGCCGCTGCGCGGTCTCGTGCCGGCCGGACGGGGCTGCTTCCGGTGCTCGTTGCACGTCTGCGCTGGTCATTCGGTCCTCCCTGAGCGACATTGATTAGGCGTTACCGCGGTTCACTGTTACCAAAGGTAACACCTATCTGGCCGTATCGCGAGAGGCGCCGGCGAACGGGGTGTCGTCCGTTCGGGCAATCGGCCCGGGAAGGTGTCGCTGACCTGGCAGGATGAGCCAGGAACGTCTCTCCTGACCACGGAGGAAACGCCGTCGTGACGCAACCGCCGCAGCCCGGCCAGCCGCCCTCTCCCGGCACAGGGTCGCAGCAGTACTCGCCGTTGCCGCCCGCTTACGGCGGGCAGTCTCCTTACAGTGGTCAGTTCGCGACGCAGCCGCCGATGCCGCAACCTGCGGCACCGCAGACCGCGTATTTCGGGGCCGCTGCCGTCGCCGCCGCGACGTTGGCCTCGGTCATCGGCCTCGTTGCCACGATCGGCTTCATCGTGGCCGTCATCCGGATGATCGACCATCCGTCGTCGAGCAGGCTGCTTTCCAACGGGATCGCCGGCGCGGCGGACCTGGCGATCGCGGCCCTGACAGTCGCCGGCGCGATCGGACTTTTCAAACGTTCTCCGGCGGGCCGGATCTGCGTGCTCGTCGGCAGCAGCCTGGCGATACTGGACATTGTCGTCTTCATGCTCGTCGGTCTTGGTTCCAGTTTCGTCCGGAGGAGCGCGCCGCCGACGCTGCAGATGACGTTCCCGAGCGGCTTCCTGTGGCTGATCGTGCCGGTCGCCGCGCTGGTGCTGGCCGCGCATCGCGCGACCGGCGCGTGGCTGCTGCCGAAAACCCCGCCGCCGTACCACCCCGGCTGGTGACCGGCCGCGAAGAAATCCTCCGCACCCCGCGGCTGCGGCTGACCACCTGGGCGCCGGAGGACCTGGACGATCTCGCCGAACTGCACGCCGACCGGGCGGTGATGCAGCACATGACGACCGGCCCGCAGACCCGCGCGGCAACCCGCGAACGGCTGGAGACGTTCATCGCCGAACACCGGGCGCGGGGCTGGTCGAAATGGCGCGTCGAAGGTGCGTCGGGATTTCTCGGCCGGGCCGGGTTCGGCCTCGCGCACGGCAGCGGACACCGGGAAGTCGGCTATCTCCTGGCGCGCGCGGCGTGGGGCGCGGGCCTGGCCACGGAGCTGACGCGGGCGCTCCGGCAGTGGCACGAAGACCACCCGGACCCCGCTCTCGCGCCGGAACTGCGGGCGTATGTGCTGCCCGGCAACGCGGCGAGTTGCCGGGTGCTCGAGAAAGCGGGCTTCCGGGAGATCGGCGAGGAGGACGGACAGCTCGTCTTCGAATCAGGCGGTCCCTGACCGGCGCAACCTCGGCAACACCGCTAGCCACAGCAGAACGGTCGCGATCCTGTACGCCACCGTCATGGTCAGGCTCATCGACAACGGCGTGGTCCCGCCCAGCGACACCAGCGGCGCGACGATCGGCCCGATCGCGAACGACGACGTCCCCAGCAAGGCCGCCGCGGTTCCGGCCCGCCGGCCGTGGTCGGCCAGGGCGAGCGCGTTGCCGTTCGCCTGCGTGGTCCCGCCCGCGAACATCACCAGCGCCAACGGAATCAGCAACGCCGCCAGCCCGGCCCCGAACAACACCGCACCCAGCATCGTCACTGCCGCCGCCGCGGTGAAGGTCGTACCCAGCACGTACATGCGGACCGGCCCGGCACGCCGCACCGCCGCCCGGTTCGCCTGCGCGCCGAGCACCGACATCACCGCGTTCGCCGCGAAACACGCGCTGAACAGCTGCGGCGACAACGAGAATCCGACCTGCAGCACGAAACTGATCGACGCCAGGTAGGTGAAGAACGCCGCTCCGCCGCAGGTGCTGACCAGCAGGAAGCCCACGAAGAGCGGGTCTTTCAGCAACACCCGGAACTCGCCGCTGCCGCTGGGCCGACGGCGGGCCTCGCGCGGCAGGCTCTCCGGCAACGCGGTCGCGGCGACGATGAGCAACGCCGCTCCGATCCCGGCGAGGACGCCGAAGATGCCGCGCCACCCGACGACCGCCGCCAGTTGTCCGCCGACCACCGGAGCCACGATCGGCGCGAGCGCCCCGACGGTGGTCAGCAATGCCAGCAGCCGCACCAATTCGACGCCCTCGGCGAGGTCTCGGGCCACGGCCAACGACAGCACGATTCCGGCCGAACCGCACAGCCCTTGGAGGAATCTCGCCGCGAGCAGCACCTCGATCGACGGCGCGAAGGCGCAGACCAGGGAGAGCGCGGTGAACAGCCCGATCCCGGCCAGCAGCGGACGCCGCCTGCCGAACCGGTCGCTCAGCGGGCCCACGACGAGCTGGCCGAAGGCGAGCCCGAGCATGCACACCGACATGGTCGCCTGTGCGAGGCTTTGCCCGGTGCGGAGATCGTCGGCGAGCTGGGGGAGTGCTGGCAGGTAGAGATCCATGGAAATCGGGCCGAAGACCTCAAGCAGGCCAAGAACTACTGCCATTCGGACCGCGGTTGGACATCTCTTCGCCAGTGCTTCAGTTTGCAGTGGCTTCATCCGGCACGCAGGATCCGGTGCAGCCACGAAAGCCGGGTCGCGACTGCGGAGCGGGAGACCTCCGCGTCGGGGGAGAAACCGGCGAAGCCGTGGTAGCCGCCAGCCCAGACGTGCGGTTCTGCCTGTCCGCCCGTCGCCCAGATCCGCAGGGCGTACTCGGTCGTCTCGTCACGGAAGATCTCGGCGGCTCCGACGTCCAGGTACGCGGGAGGCAGGCCGGACAGATCGGTCATTCGCGCCGGGACCGCGTAGGGCGAGGCTGCGTCGGTGCCCCGCGCCGGACCGAGCAGGGCATTCCAGCCGGTGTCGTTGTTGTTGCGGTCCCAGGCGCCTAGTCCGTCGTATTGCTGGGCGGACACGGACTCGTTGCGGTCGTCGAGCATCGGGCACGCCAGAAGCTGTCCGGCGATGGCTGGGCCGTTGCGGTCCCGGGCCAGCAGGGCGACACCGGCCGCGAGGCCGCCCCCTGCGCTGGCACCGGTGACGACGATTCGAGACGGGTCGATGCCGAGTTCGCCGGCGTGTTCGACTGTCCACAGCAGACCGGCGTAGCAGTCCTCGACGGCGGCCGGGGCCGGGTTTTCCGGTGCCAGCCGGTATTCCACTGAGATGCCGACCGCGCCGAACCGCAGGACGTCGTCGACCAGGCCGTCCAGGCCGAAGAATCGGTTGCCCAGCACCATTCCGCCGCCGTGGATGCTGTACAGGGCGGGCGCGTCGGCGACTCCCGAGGCGGGACGGACGACGGTGAGCACGATGTCGGGCGCGCCCTCGGGACCGGGAACGGTGTGCTCGGCCAGTTCGACCGGGCGGTCGCCGACGATTTGCTCGGCAGGCGGGATGATCGTCGCGAAATGCGCGCGGTTGGCGAGAATCGTGTCGGCGCGCAGCGGGATTCGCTCGACCAGGCCGAGGAAAGCGGCGAGTCCGGGTTCCAGTTCCGGGTCGTAGGGCACTGGCGGGACGCTCATCTGGCCGCCTTCCCGAGGATCCGGCGCAGCCACGAGTTCCGGGTTTCGAGCGCGGCCTTGCTGATCGGCCAGTCCGGCACGTACATGTCGAACCCGTGGAAGGCACCAGCCCACACGTGCAGTTCGGCCTGACCGCCGGTCGCCCAGATGCGGAGCGCGTACTCGGTGTCCTCGTCGCGGAACGGCTCCGCGCTGCCGACCTCGATGAACGCCGGGGGCAGACCGGACAGGTCGGTCGCGCGGGCCGGGGCGGCGTAGGGGGAGACGTCGTCGGTGCCGACCGCGTCGCCCAGCAGAGACTGCCAGCCGGCGAGGTTGGCTTCCCTCGTCCACGTGCCCAGGCCGGGGTACTGCTGGCTCGCGATGGTCGTATTGCGGTCGTCGATCATCGGGCACAACAGCAGCTGACCCGCGATGGCCGGGCCCTTTCGATCACGGGCGAGCAGCGACACCGCCGCGGCGAGACCGCCGCCCGCGCTGCCGCCCATCACCACGACGCGCGACGGGTCGATGCCGAGTTCCTCGGCGTGCTCGACTGTCCACACGAGACCGGCGTAGCAGTCCTCGACCGGCGCGGGGTGCGGGTGTTCGGGCGCGAGCCGGTATTCGACGTTCACCGCGACGACGTTCAGCTCCAGCACCAAAGCCAGCAACCGGGGGACGTCCATGTTGCGGTGGCCGACCATCATGCCGCCGCCGTGGATGTTGTAGAGCGCGGGCAGGGCGCCGTCGCTCCCGCGCGGGGAGAGGATGGTGATTTCGAGGTCCGGCGCGTCTTCCGGGCCGGGGATGGTCTGCTCGACGACGGTGACCGGCGCGTCGCCGACGGCTTCCGCGGCGGGCGGGAACATCTCGGCCATCGCGCGGCGCAGTCCGGGGATCGTCTCCGGGGTGAACGGCGGCGCGTCGGCCGGGACGATCTCGGTGAGCGCGGGCTCGATCTCCGGGTCGAACGGGACGGGGGGATAGGTCAAGACAGCCTCCTCGGCGAGGGCGGATTGGCGGTGGTTCAGGGACCCTCGGGATCGACGGCGTCGCGGTCCGCCCAGAACGGCTCCACCAGCGCGCGGATCTGCTCGGCCCCGACCTGCTCGACCAGCTCGACCGCGGCGAGGTTGTCCTCCAGCTGTTCCATCCGGGTCGCGCCGAAAAGGGTCGTGACGTTCGCGGGATGCGTCAGCGTGAACGCGACCGCGAGCCGGGCCGCGCTCGTGCCGAGTTCCTCCGCGACCTTCACGACCTTGGGCGCGTCGCGGATGATGCGTTTGCGGACGTCGCCCGGGTCCCGGCCGATCTCGCGGGTCAGCTTGGTGCGCCCGGCGAGGATGCCGCCCTCGAGCACGTCGGAGGCCTGCATGACGAAACCGTCGGAGAACAGCCGAGCGAACGGCTCGCCGTCCGGAATGGACCGCCGGCCGATGCTGTACTTAAGCTGCGCGATCTGCGGTCCGGGCACCTGCAGGGCCTCGGCGATTTCGCGCAGCCGCGCGATGTTCCCGGCCGACCAGTTGTTCACGCCCCACGCCCGGATCAGGCCGGACCGGGTCAGCCCGGCGAGGTCTTCGACCAGATCCTCGAGGGCGACGTCGTCGCGGCGCAGGTCGCCGAGGATGACCAGGTCGGCGACGTCGAAACCACCGCGCAGGAACGCGTTTTCCAGCTGCGGCCGGAATCCCTGGTCGCCGAAGCCTTCGATCCACAGCTTCGCCGAGACCAGGTAGTCCTCGCGCGGGATGCGCGCGGCGCGGACGATCGCGCTCCACAGCACGTCGGTGAACACCGGCGGGTGGCCGGGCCTGCCGTAGACGCCGACGTCGAACAGGTTCACGCCGGCCTCGACCGCGGCGCGGACCATCGCGACCGCGTCGGCGAAATCCATCCGGTCGTAGGTATGCCACGAACCGAGCGACAACAGCGAAACGTCCAAACCGGACTTGCCGACCTTGCGGCGGGGCAGCGGCGAGGATGCGGACACGAGACCTCCTTGGCTCGTAAGGGAAGGGCGATCAGGGAAGACGGGGATCGACGACGGCTTTCGTCTCGTTCAGCCGGTGCATGGCCTCGATCCGCTCGCTCGCGCCGGACAGGCCGACCGGGCTGCCGAACAGCCGGTCCCACGGCATCCGGGAGGCGAACGAGCCGAAGAACTCGATCGCATGGTGGTAATCGGCGATGTCGCCGTTGAGCGAGCCGACGACGGTCAGTTCCTTGCCCATCACCGTGCCGAGCGGGACCGGCGTCGGCTCCGGCCCGGTGCTCCCGACGATCACGACCCGTCCGCGCTGTGCCGCCATCGCGACTGCCTCGCGGCCGATCGACGGCGCACCGGCGAAGTCCAGTACGAGGTCACCGCCGCGGCCGCCGGTCAATTCGGTGACGTGCTCGACGATCGCGTCCGAGCCCCCGGCGACGTCGACCACCTCGTCGGCACCGAACTCCTTCGCCAGCTCAAGTCGCGATGCGGGCGCGCCGACGGTGGTGACGCTGCCCGCCCCGCTCAGGTGCGCGACCGCGGTGGCGAACAGGCCGAGTGCGCCGGATCCCTGCACCACTACGCGAGATCCGGGCCGGACGCCGCCGACGCGGTCGAACGCGCGCAGCACGGTTTTCGCCGCGCACCCGGCCATCGCGGCCCACGTGTCGGGCACCTCGGCGGGCAGCAACAGCTTCGCCGCGCCCGGGACGACGTAGGCGTATTCGCACAACCCGGCGGTCGCGAACGGCGGGACGTCGGACCGCTGCAGGAATCCGTAACCGCGCCGCGAGCACGCGACCGGCTCACGCAGCACAGTGCAGCCGTAACATTCGCCGCAGGTCGATTCGGACCAGCCGATCCTCGCCCCGACAGCGATCTCCCGGCCGAGTGCGTCGCGCGTGTCCGGTCCGGCCGCGACCACTTCGCCGACCATCTCGTGGCCCAGCACCATCGGCAGCATGCCTGGAAAACTCATCTTCCCGGACCAGATCTCCACGTCCGTGCCGCACAGCGTCGCGCACGAGACGCGGACCAGCGCCGCCCCGGCCTCGAGCGCGGCGGGCAGCGGGAGTTCGGTCAGCTCCAGCGGCGCGCCGTGCTCGGTCAGCACCGCGGCGCGGGTGGAAGTCGGGACGGTCATGGGAAACCTTTCCGGGGACTGGCGGGCCCTGAGCGGCCGTGTGATGGGTTAGTCTACGGACGTCGACAAAAATGTCGAGTCCCCGAATCCCTCCAGGAGCGCCTGTGCCGACCTCAGTTGCGGACCTCGTCGTGCGGGCAGCGGCGGTGCACACCATGGCCGGCGCCGCGCCCGCGACCGCGCTGGCGGTGCGGGACGGACGCGTGCTGCGCGCCGGAACCGACGCCGACGTGCGGGAGCTGATCGGCCCCGGCACGAAGGTGCTCAACCTCGGCGACCGCGCGGTGCTTCCGGGCATCAACGACGCGCACCTGCACGGCGCCTGGCTCGGCGCGCTGTGGCCGGCCACCCTCTTCGCCGACGACGGCACGCCCGGAGCCGGCCCGGAAAAGCCGCTGCGCACCGCCGCCGAACGCCGGGCGGCGATCCTCCGTGCGGGCGAAATCCTTGCCGCACTGGGCATTACGAGCTATACCGAACCCGGTCTCGGTCCGGGGGAGGACGACGGGCGCATCGGCGCGTTCGGCATGTCCGTCGTCGAGCAGTACCGGGAACTGGCCGCCGAAGGTCTCCTGCGGGCACGGGTGACCGCGCTCTGGCTGTACGGCGAACTCGACGGCCCGAGCACCTTCGACACCTTCCGCACCGGACTGACCACAGTGGACGGATCGAGCCCGGATCCGCGCCGGCTGAACTTCCGCGGAGTGAAGATCTTCGCCGACGGCATCCCGCCGATGCGCTCGGCCTACACCCACCACTGCTACGCCGACGGCAGCCATGCCCACCTGCTCGTCGGCGGCGCGGACGACCCGGAGCGCGAGGAAAACTTCACCCGGATGGTCCGCACCGCGCACGAGGCCGGGCTCCAGGTCGGCGTGCACGCGACCGGCGACCGGGCGATCGAGCTGATGCTGGACGCCGTCGAACGGGCACAGGAAGAACGCGACGTCGATCTCGGCCACTACGTCATCCACGGCGACCTGGTGAACGCGGCGCAGCTCAAGCGGATGGCCCGGCTGGGGGTCGGGCTGTCCGCTCAGGCCGGGATCGCGGTGCGGACCGCCGGGGTGGTCGACACGGCGCTGGGACCCGGTAGTTCGGAGGCCGCCTGGCCGCTTCAGGAGGCGTTGGACGCCGGGGTTCCGCTGTGCCTGACGTCCGACGCGCCGGTCCTGCCGCCGGACTGGCGCAAGGAAATCGCCGCGGCGGACCAGTGGATGGGCCCGGCCGAAGACGTGCGGCAGCGGATGGAAACCCTGCTGCGCTGCTACACCGTGCACCCGGCTCAGCAGGACGGGGCCGCGTCGTGGAAAGGCACGCTCGCGCCGGGGATGGCGGCCGATCTCTGCGTACTGTCCGCGGATCCGTTCGCGGTGACCCCCGCCGAGCTGCCCGAGGTCGAGGTGGACCTGACGGTCCTGGATGGACAGATCGTGTACGAGCGTTTGCCCGGGACGATCGCCTAACGTCCGTGAAGGACTCGTTGAGGGAATCAGATTCCCTCAACGAGTCCTTCACGGACCTGGCCGGGGCCGGTGCGGTTTGTGGCGGGTCGGCGGGCGCGACGGACGGCTGCCTCAGGTCAGCAGCTGGCCGCCGTCCACCGGGAGGCTCGTTCCGGTGATGTGCGCGGCGGCCGGGCTCGCCAGGAACACCACCGCCGCGGCGACGTCCTCGACCGCGGCCATCCGGCCGTCCGGGATCCGCGCCACCCACGCGTCGTGCGCGGGCGAGCCGGGCGGCATCGCGGCGGCGAGCATCGGCGTCGCGACCGGGCCGGGCGCGACCGCGTTCACCCGGATCCCGTGCTCCGCCAGTTCGATCGCGGCCCACCGGGTCAGCGCGTCCACCGCCGCCTTGCTGCTTTCGTACCCGCCCATGCCCGGCGTCGGCTGCCGTCCGCCGATCGAGGACAGGTTCACCACGACGCCCGGTTCGCCGCGCTCGACCATCCGGCGGGCGACCAGCTGCGTCATCAGGAACGTGCCGTGCACGTTGGTCGAGAGAATGCGCAGCAGGTCCGCGCCGGGCAGGTCCAGCAGCCGGCCATGGACGCTCAACAGGCCGGCGTTGTTGACCAGGACGTCGACCGGACCGACCTCGTCGAGGGCAGCGGAGATCGCGGTTTCGTCGGTGATGTCCAGCCGGATTCCGCGCCCGCCCAGCGGTTTCGCGGCTTCCTCGGCACCGTCGAGGTCGGCGAGCACCACGGAATCGCCGCCCTGGGCGAACGCGGCTCCGATCGCGCGGCCGATGCCGCCGGCGCCTCCGGTGATCAGCACGGTACGGGCAGCGGGCATCGTCGTTTCCTTTCGCCGGGAGCGGGGTTCGCGGGCTTATAGTATACAAGCGTAGAAAATAAATCCCTTGACTCGCAGGAGGAATCGTGGAGACGGATCGACCCGGACTGGGCCCGGCGTTCCCGCGCGTGCCGGCGTTGTCGCTCGGCTCGTGGAACACCTGGGACCGGATGGAATTCGGCGACGCGGTGGCGCTGATCGCCCGCGCGGCCGAACTTGGCCACGCCTTCTTCGACGTCGCGCACTACGACATGGGCCCGCACGCCGAGGGCTCCACGACCGATCAGATCTTCGGCCGCGCGGTGCGCGAGGCCGGGCTCGCCCGTGAGGATTGGCTCTACTGCGGGAAACTGTGGCTCTGGGACTACCCGAACGTCGGCTTCGGGCAGCAGATGAACACCTCGCTGGAACGCGTCGGTGTCGAGTCGGCCGATCTGGTCGTGGTCGGCGACTACTTCGGCGAAATCGATCTCGAGCGGGTCGTCGCGGATGTCACCGAGCAGATGGAGGCTGGCCGGTTCCGCGCGTGGGGCGTGAACAATTGGCGCATTGACGATCTGCGCACAGCTTTTGCCATTGCGCGCAAGAAAGGTCTCGCGCCGCCGACCTTCGCGCAGCTCAAATACGGGCTTGTGCGCCGGTCGATGGCCGAAGGCGAGTTCTATGCGCCGCTGTTCGCTTCCGGCGAGTTGACGCTGCAGGCGTCGGATATTTTCGAAGGCGGTTTGCTGGTCGGGAATCTGAAGCCGAATCGCAAGATCGGCGCGGACGTCGGCGGCATCCGGGAGAAGATCGCCGCTGCTTGGCCGACGGTGCGGCGGATCGCCGGCGAACTGGACGCGTCCCCCGCGCAGCTGGGAATTGCCTTCTGCCTGGCCAATCCCGTGACCGCGAACGTCCTCGTGGGCGTATCGCGGCTGGCGCAACTGGAGGACAACGCGGGCGCGCTCGCCTTGCTGGAACGCGTCGGCGCGGACCGGATCCGCGAGCTGACGAGGGACCTGTGGCTCGATCGCGAAGTCGCCGCCGACGGAACCTGGTGAAGGGGCTGGTGTTTTTTGTCGACGTGCGTAGACTAAAGCTCCCCGGGGTGCCCGGAGAGGCATCCCCGACGCCGTGAGGAGCCGCCACATGACGAAACCTGCGCCGGACCGCATCGTCGACATCGCCATCGGGTACATGGGCGCGAAACAGTTGTTCGCCGCCTCGCGGATCGGTTTGTTCCGCGCGCTCGCCGACGGTCCGCGCACGGTCCCGGAACTCGCCGCGGCCACCGGCAAGGGCGAGCAGCTGACCCGCATCCTCGCCGACGCGATGAACGCGCGAGGCCTGCTGGAACGCACCGACGGCCGCTACGAGCTGGCCGAGGACGCGCGGGAGTACCTCGGCGGGGGCGGCACGGATCTGGCGCCGTTCCTGACCTTCCTCAACGAAATCAGCTACGGTCACTGGCTCCAGTTCGACGCCACTGTGGACAGTGGCAAACCGGGCGACCTCCGGCTGGACGAGGGCCGCTGGGCGACGTTCATGGCGGGCGTGATGCGCTACAACGCGCTGCACGCGTCGATGCTCGCGCGGGCGTTCGATTTCTCGCCGTACCGCAGCATGCTCGATCTGGGCGGATTGTCGCCGGAATTCGCGATCGGCGCGCTGCAGGCGAATCCCGCACTGACCGCCCGCTTCGTTTTCGGCACTGAGTCCACGCAAGGGATCACTGACGCGGTGAACGCGGCCGGGCTCGCGGATCGCACGAGCATCGACCCCGCGCCGACCGAATCCGCGGCACCGGGCGGAGAGCACGATCTGGTGATGGTGAACCACGTCGTGCACCGGTTCACCGCGGAGCAGAACCGGAAGATCCTGGCCAACGCGCGCGCCGCTGCCGCGGACGGAGCGACGTTGCTGCTGCTGGACTTCTTCCTCGACGACAACGAACGGCAGCGCCCGATCGACGCGCTGCACGCGGGGGAGTACTTCGTGATCGACGGAACCGTCGTCTATCCGGAGGCGGAAGTCCGCGAATGGCTCCACGGGGCGGGATGGCGTGTATGCGATGTCCTCGCACTGCCCGGAAGCCCGCGCGTGCTGGTCGCCGACGCCGTCTGAAAACGGCCTCCCGGCCGGAGATAACGAACGCATCCGGCCCGTTGATTTTTTAGCCGACAATCGTAGACTATCCGGCACCGCGGCGAGCCGGGCCGCACTCGAAGGCCCGCCGTTCCGGGCGGGGCGCCGAGCGGCCCCGCCGGCGGTCCAGCACCCTGAGAGAGGGACTCAATGACGAGGACAAGGACAGCGGCGTTGTTCGCGGCGGCCGCCGCGGCGCTGCTCGCGATCGCCGGATGCACCGGCTCGGGCGCCGCCGGGGCGGGCGCGGGCACCGACGAGCTGAAGGCGGGCGTGTTCCTCGACGTGACGTCGTGGGATCCGGCCAACGCCGACATCGGCTTCGACGGCCCGTACCTGTCCGCGGTCTACGACCCGCTGGTGGCCCTGGACAAGGACGCCAAGCCGGTGCCCGCGCTCGCGAAGTCGTGGGACTGGTCGGCCGACCGGCTGACCCTGACCCTGCACCTGCGCGACGACGTCGCGTTCGACGACGGCCAGAAGTTCGACGCCGCCGCGGCGGTCGAGAACCTCAACCACCTCAAGGCGGGCACTCGGTCCGGCCAGGCTTACATCGACGTGAAGAGCGTCGAGGCGAAAGACCCGTCGACGGTCGTGCTCACCCTGTCCGAACGCGACGACGCACTCCTCTACTTCATGGGGCTCGGGCGCAGCTGGATGGCCTCGCCCAAGGCGATCAAGGCCAATTCCCTCGCCAACGCTCCGGACGGCTCCGGTCCGTACACCTTCGACAAGGCGTCCTCGCAGCCGCAGTCGCAGTACGTCTTCAAGAAGCGTGCGAAGCATTGGGACAGCGCCACCTACCCCTTCCCGACTGTGCGGCTGTTCCCGATCACCGACCAGGCGGCCAGTTTCAACGCGATGCTGTCCGGCCAGCTGAACGTCCAGTTCGCCAACGCGGCCAACCTGCCGAAGGCACAGCAGAACGGCTGGAACGTCGCGAAGAAACCGGCGTCGTGGGTCGGCGTGCAGTTCGCCGACCGCACCGGCAGCCAGGTGAAGGCGCTCGGCGACCAGCGCGTGCGGCAGGCGATCTCCTACGCCTTCGACGCGGCCGGGATCCTCAAGGCGGTGGGCAACGATGCCGGCACGGTCACCGACCAGCTGTGGCCGAGCGGCAGCCAGGTGTACGACCCGGCGGGCAACGGCAAGTACCAGACCGACCTCGGCAAGGCCAAGCAGCTGCTCGCCGAAGCGGGCTATCCGAACGGGTTCAGCCTCAAGATGCCGATGTCCACGATCTTCCAGGCGTGGCAGCCCGCCGCCGAGCAGACGTTCGGGCAGCTGGGCATCAAGGTCGACTGGCAGAACATGTCGATGCCCGACTACCAGAAGAACGCGCCGACGTACCCGATGTTCCTCGCGGTGATCGCGATGGACGGCAACGACATGGCCACGCTGACCGACCAGGTCACCTCGGCGCAGTGGTACAACCCGAAGCCGTCGGTGGACGCCTTCCCGGAGGTGAAGGCGCTCGTGCGGCAGGCGCAGCAGGCCCTGCCCGGCCCGGCGCAGACCGCGGTGCTCAAGCAGCTCAACGCCAAGCTCGTGGACCTCGCCTGGTGGAACGTCTGGTACCAGGCCGACAACCTCTACTTCAGCGTCAAGGGCATCACCGTCACGCCGATCACCGGCATGATGTTCCCGACGCTGCGGTTCATCCAGCGCGGCTGACGCGCCCGTCGTCCCGGGTCCGTCCTTTCCGGACGGACCCGGGGAGGAGCCGGAACATGCTCACATTCATCGTCAAACGCCTGGTGTCCGGGATCCTGCTGCTCGTGCTCGTCACGAGCGGCACGTTCTTCCTGGCGCACGCGGCGGTGGGAGACCCGACCGCCGGGCTGCTCGGCAACAGCGCGACCCCCGCGCAGCAGGCCGCGCTGCGCGCCCAGATCGGGTACGACCGGCCGCTGCTCGCCCAGTTCTGGGACTGGCTGTCGCACGCGGCCACCGGCGATTTCGGGACTTCCTGGCGGAATTTCCAGCCGGTCGGCGAGCAGATCGCGCTGCGCGTGCCGGTGACGCTGTCGGTCGTCGTCGCTGCGACGCTGCTCGCCGCGATCCTCGGCGTGCTCGTCGGGGTCGTCTGCGGCCTGCGCCCGGGCGGCGTGGTCGACCGCGTGCTGAAGCTCGCGTCGGTGGTGCTCTTCGCGCTGCCCGGGTTCTGGGTCAGCCTCGTGCTCGTCACCTGGTTCGCGATCCAGCTGCAATGGTTCCCCGCGGTCGGCTACGTGTCGCCGGACCAGTCGGTGGTCGGCTGGCTGCGGTCCATCGCGCTGCCGTCGATTTCGCTGTCGCTCGGCGCGATCGTGATGATCGCCGAACAGCTGCGCAACGGCTTCCTCCAGGTCACCAACCAGGACTTCGTCCGCACGCTGCGGGCGCGCGGCCTGTCGTCGCGCCGGGTCACTACGCACGTGCTGCGCAACGCTTCGCCGTCCGCGCTGACCGTCCTGGCGCTGATGTTCGTCGGCCTGCTCGGCGGCGCGGTGGTCGTGGAGATCGTGTTCAACCTGCCGGGCATCGGCAGCCTGACCCAGTCGGCGTCGCAGATCGGGGACATCCCGGTGCTGCTCGGCCTGACCGCGGTGACCGTCGTGTTCGTCGTGATCGTCAACTTCCTGCTCGACCTCGTGCTCGGGTGGGTCAACCCGAAGGTGCGCGACCGATGACCGCTGCCCCGTTCCCCGCCACGCTCGCCCCGGTGAAGCGGATTTCCCTGCTGCGCCGGTACTTTCGCCGCCCGATCGGCATCCTCGCGTTGATCGTGTTCGCGATCGTCGTGCTGGCCGCGGTGTTCGCGCCATGGCTGGCCCCGTACGACCCGAACCACGTCGACTTCGCGCTGACTCACGCCGAACCCGGCAACGGGCACCTGCTCGGCGGCGACTCCGCTGGCCGCGACATCCTCAGCCGGCTGCTCTACGGCGCGCGGACCACCCTGTACGGCGGCGTGATCACCTGCGTCACCGGCGTCGTGCTCGGCGTCCCGGCCGGGGTGGCCGCCGGGTACTTCGGCGGCGCGACCGACCGGATCTGCTCGTGGATCAGCGACGCGCTGCAGTCGGTGCCCGGGATGATCGTGCTGCTGGTCGTCGCGGCGGGCACCGGCCAGGACTTCACCGTGCTGATGATCGCGCTCGGCGTGTTCCTCTCGCCCGGCTACTACCGGATCACCCGCGCCCGCGCGCTCACGGTGCGCCGCGAGCCGTACATCGACGCTGCACGCGTGGCCGGCGTCGGCACACTGCGGATCCTGCGCACGCACTTGCTGCGTGCCGTGTACGCGCCGGTCATCGTGCAGACCGCGCTCACCGCCGGGCTCGCCATCGGCATGCAGGCCGGTCTGCAGTTCCTCGGCATCGGCTCGGCGTCGACGCCCAGCTGGGGCCAGACGATGAACGACGGCTTCCTGAACATGCTGACGTACCCGCTGATCCTGCTGTGGCCGTCGATCGCGCTGGGCGTGACGATCGCGGCGCTGGCGTTCATCGGCTCGACGCTCGCCGATCTGGTCAGCGTCCGCGCCGAACAGCCGACGCGCCGCGCGCGGGCACGGGTTCGGGAAGCGCTCGCGGCCCCCGCGTCCTTGCCCAGTGGCGTGGCGTCCGGCGGACACGAACACGCGGCGGCGGACTGCGCGCTGCGGATCGAGAACCTGCGAGTCGGCTACGCGACCGACAAGGGGGTCAAGGAGGTCGTGCGCGGAGTGTCGCTGGACGCGGCGCCCGGCGAGGTGCTCGGGATCGTCGGCGAATCCGGATCCGGCAAGACGCAGACGGTGTTCTCGGTGCTCGACCTGCTGCCGCCCGGCGGCACCGCGGTCGCCGACGGCATCTGGGTCGGCGGGCGCGAGGTCGGCAACGCGGCGGAGCGGGCGAAACTGCTCGGCCGCGAGATCGGGTACGTGCCGCAGGAACCGATGACGAACCTCGACCCGTGCTACCCGATCGGACACCAGCTCGTCGAGCCGCTGCGGCGCGTGCACGGGCTGGACAAGGCCGCGGCGAAAAAGCGGGCGCGGGAGGTGCTGGTGCGGGTCGGACTCACGGACCCGGACCGGGTGATGGCGAGCTATCCGCACCAGATCTCCGGCGGCATGGCGCAGCGCGTGCTGATCGCGGGCGCGGTGGCCGGGCGGCCGTCGCTGCTGGTGGCGGACGAGCCGACGACGGCGCTGGACGTCACGGTGCAGGCCGAGGTGCTGGAACTGCTGCGCGAACTGCAGGCCGAGTACGGGATGGCGCTGGTGATCGTGACGCACAACTTCGGGGTCGTCGCGGACATCTGCGACCGCGTCGCGGTGATGAAGGACGGCTGCATCGTGGAAACCGGTCCGGTGGAACGGATCTTCCGCGCGCCGGAGAGCCCCTACACCGCCGAACTGATCAGCGCGTCGCTGGACGACACCGAAGGACGGGACGAGCTGGACGAAGCCTGGGAACGCCGCGGCCTCGCCCACGCGGCCGGAGAGGAGGCCGGGCGATGACGGGGGTGGCGCCGCTGCTCGCGATCGAGGACCTGGTCGTCGACTACCGGCTCAGCCGCCGGGTCCGATTCCGCGCCCTGAAAGGGATTACGCTCGACGTCAAGCCGGGCGAATGCGTCGGGCTGGTCGGCGAAAGCGGCTCGGGAAAGTCCACTTTGGGCAAAGCCGTGCTGGGCCTGGCCGTGCCGGAGTCCGGCCGGATCACCTTCGACGGCGAGGACATCACCCACGCCCGCGGTGCGACGCGCCGTCGGCTGGCGAGCGACATCCAGGTGGTGTTCCAGGACCCGTACGGTTCGCTGGACCCGACCATGACCGTCGACGAAGTCCTCGCCGAACCGCTGGTCGTGGCGGGCACCTCGCGGGCGGAGGCCCGAACGGTGGTCGCGGACATGCTCGACCGGGTGCGCCTGCCCGCCGACGCGGTCCACCGGTATCCCGGGGAGTTCTCCGGCGGCCAGCGGCAGCGCATCGCGATCGCGCGGGCACTGGTCCGGCGGCCGCGGCTGATCGTGTGCGACGAACCGGTGAGCGCGCTGGACCTGACCACGCAGGCGACGATCCTCGACCTGTTCCTCGAACTGCAGCGCGAAACCGGCGTGTCGTACCTGTTCGTGTCGCACGACCTCGGCGTCGTGCACCGGATCTGTCACCGGGTTTCGGTGCTGTACCAGGGAGAGATCGTGGAATCCGGGCCGACGGCTGCGATCACGCGCGCGCCGGAGCATCCGTACACACAGCGGCTGCTGCTGGCCGCCCCGGTGGCGGACCCGGCCCGGCAGGCGGAGAGACGGGCGGCCCGGCTGGGGCTCGGGTAAGCGCTCCTTCGTCAGGCCGCCTTGGGTCGCACCATGTCCGTGCCCGTTTTCCGGGCTCGCCGCTCCCGCGGGCGGGTCGAGCAGGGCCGCATCCGTCGCGGGAGAATACGAGTTAGAGTCTGTAACCATGCCGAAGGTCATCGATCACGATCAGCGCCGGCGGGAGATCGTCGAGGTCGCCAAAAAGCTGATCATCGAAGGCGGGTTCGAGGCCGCCACGATGCGCAGCATCGTCACCGCGGCCGGGTTCGCGAACGGTGCCCTCAAGCACTACTTCCCCAGCAAGGACAGCATCATCGCGGCGACGTTCGAGAGCGTGCTGCAGGAGACCTCGCAGCGGATGTCCGAACTGGATCCTTCGCTGGGCCCTCTCGAATCCTTGCGAGGGTTTGTCGAGGCGGCGATTCCGATGGATGCGCATCAGATCGCGTCGGCACGGGTGCTGTTGGTGCTGTGGGAGCATTCCGTGGCCAATCCGGATCTTGCTCTGCAGTATCGGGACTTGCTGACCAGTTGGCGGGCTGAGCTGACCTCGCGGATCGCGGCTGCGCGGGGGAAGGGGGAGTCGGTCGATGCTCCGGCTATCGGGGTGTTGGCGGACGAGATCATCGCGGTGTCCATTGGGGCGAACGTGACGAGTTTGATGCATCCGGTGGGGAAGGTTGCGGGGCGTTATCGGGCTTATGTGGACGGGTTGATGGCTCGGATCGGGGATTGAGGCCGGGTTTCAGGGGTCGCGGGCGGCTCGTCGCCCTGGCGGGCGACATTGCGCCCGGTCGGTTGCGTGGGGCACCCCGAAGCCAAGTGTGCTGACGGTTCGGGGATGCTTGTCAAGGCGGGAAAGATGCCTTGACAAGCACCCCCGAACCGCAGGGAGGCTTCGTATCGGGGTGCGGGGGAGGTGTGGGTGCCTCGATGGGTGGGTGCGGCGGCTGCGGTTTTTGTGGGTCGTGAAGGGCTCCTTGGGGGGATCAAGGGCGGTGAAGGTGGCTCTCGCGGAGGTCTGGACCGGGTCGTGGGTTTTGTCTACGCTTGGAGAATGACTTCCGCGTTTCCGGTTACTCGCACGCTTGCCGGTCGTACTGTCAGCGGGCCTCCGGTGGTGCTGATTCATGGGTTCGCGTCGTCGGCGACGTCGGATTGGCCCGCGGAGTACTGGGCCGATCCGTTGGCGGCCGCCGGGCGGGAGACTGTCGTGGTGCATTTGCCGGGGCATCCTGGTGGGCCCAAGGTTGCCGAAGCAGCGGAGGTTGCCGCGGCTCGGGTGGTGGACGCGCTCGCGGAATGTGCTGGGGCGGAAGAGGTCGATGTCGTCGGGTATTCGCTCGGGGCGCGGCTTGCGTGGGACCTCGCTTCGCATCCCAAGGTGTCGGTGCGGCGGTTGGTGCTGGGCGGATTGAGTCCGCGGGAACCGTTCGCGGCGGTCGATCTCGGCGCCGCTCGGACGGCTGTCCAAGGTGGACCGTCGCCGGACGATCCGCTGACCGGGGCGATTGCGGCCATGGCGGCGGCGGGGGACGCGGACTCGCTGCTGAATCTCGTCGAGGGACTGGCGAGCGAGCCGTTCGATCCAGGGGCCGGGGTTCCGCGGGTGCCGACGTTGTTCCTAGCCGGGCGGCAGGACGTCATGGCGCACGGGATCGAGCAACTGGTGGCGCGCGTGCCGGGGGCGCGGTTGCGGCAGGTCGCGGGCGATCACCGCGGTGCGCTGGTGGGGGTCGAGTTCCGGGAGGCGGTGTTCGAGTTCCTCGGGGCCCGCTGAGGCGCCGAAATGGCCTCCGCGGCGGAGTCATGCCAGCCTGGAGCGCATGACGACACCGGCGCAGCTCCGCAGAACCGCCCTGTCCTACCCCGAAACGGCCGAGCTGGCCGTCGACGGCACGGTCGTGTTCACGGTGCAGGGCAAGGAGTTCGCTGCCCTGCGACCGGACCGTCAGGTCGTGCTCCGGATGACCGCGTCCGATGTGGACGAAATGCGCGCGGAACATCCGACTGTACGCCGCGTCGCCCGGGCCGGGGTGCGGTTTCCGATCGAGGACCTCAACGGGCAGCAGCTCAACCACTGGGTGCGCCGGGCGTGGCTGGCCCGTGCGCCGAAGCGATTGGCCGCCCCGGTCGCCGCTGCCGGGACGGCGGTGGCGGGAGAGGTCGGCGACCTGCCCAAGGCGATCGGAAGCCCGGCGACTCGCGCGCTGCACGGGGCCGGGATCACGAACCTTGCCCAAGCCGCCGACCACACCGACGCGGAACTGCTGGCCTTGCACGGCGTAGGGCCGAAGGCGGTGCGGCTCCTTCGCGAGGCGCAGAATGAAGTGCGTTAACGCTTGACCTCAGCGGGAGCGGCGCGCGCTGTCCGCCGATGATCACCCGCCAGCGACGCAGAGCTTCAAGGCTGCGGTGAATCCGCTCCAGTCGGCGCGGGGTCGGGCGGATCGCCTTCGAAGCCGTTGGCCCAATAGCGCCCACGCAGCGAGAGGTTCTGCAGCATCCCCGTCGCCTCTTCCGCGGACATCGGCGCGGGGTCCGCTTCGAGCCACCAGCGCAGGACGGCGAGCTGTTCCCCGACCCACGCCCTCGCCAGCACGCCGAGGTCGATGCGCGGGCGGACGTCGTGGTGGTCCGCCCGGGACTTGAACACCGCGCATACCGCGTCGATGCGCGCGTCGGTGAACTGGCGCAGCGCCCGGCCGTCGCCCTCGCCGCGCAGGATGAGCAGGTAGAGATCCCGGTTTTCGCGGGCGTGCCGGAACAACTCGAGCGCCGGTTTGCCGGTGAAACCCACCGAGGACGCCGGGACCAGCGGGCGCAGCCGTTCGTCCAGTTCCTCCTGGAGCTCGGTGACGACGTGCCGCAGCAGCGCGTCCTTGTCCGGGTAGTGGCTGTAGAACGTCGCGCGGCCCAGGTCGGCCCGTTCGGTGATGTCTTCCACCGTCACGTTGGCGTATCCGCGCTCGAGCACCAGCGACACCAGCGCGTCGCGGAGCAGCCCGCGGGTGCGGCGGGTACGGCGGTCAGTCGTCGGCATGGGCCCCCTTCGGTCGTCGCCGGCCCGAGTGTAGCGAACTGTTGACACCGCGACCGTTAATAGACACAGTGTTCAGCATTGGTCAATCTGACGGAAAACAGGGAGTCGGCGTGAACCTGGGCAGCTATGTCACCCGTGCCAGCACGTTCTGGCCCGAACAGCCGGCGCTGGTGTGCGGTGAGCGGCGGTGGACCTACCGCGACCTGGAGGAGCGGACGAACCGGCTGGCGTCCGCGCTGCTCGCGTCCGGCGTCGAGCCCGGGCAGGCGGTGGCCACCTTCGCCGGCAACAGCGCGGACCTCGTCGAGACCGAGATCGGTTGCTACAAGGGCGGTTTCCTGCGCGTGCCGATCAGCGCCCGGCTGTCCGCGGGCGAGGTCGAGCACATCCTGGCGGACGCGGACGTGCGGGTGCTGCTGGTCGACGCCGAGCACGCCGAAGCGGCACAAAAGGCGGCCGCAGGGACATCGTGTTCGTTGATCGACTACGACGGCCGCACGGCTGATGCGTCGTCCTACGCCGACGTGCTGGCCGCGGGTTCGCCTGAGCCGGTCGCGATCGAGGTGGGCGCGAGCGATCCGTCCGTTCTGCACTTCACTTCGGGCTCCACCGGGAAGCTCAAGGCGGCGGTGCAGACGAACGGGAACCGGCTGGCGAACATGCGCAAGCGGTTGATGAGCCCGGAAGGCGCGCCGTCCGCCTCGGAGCGGTACCTCGCGGCAGGTCCGATCACGCACGCGACCGGAATGGGGTTGCTGGCGGCCTTTTCCCGGGGCGCGACGGTGGTGGTGCTGCCGCGGTTCAGCGCCGAGGAGTTCCTGCGGGCGGTCGAGGCGGAGCGGATCACCTCGACGTTCCTGGTGCCGGTGATGCTGAACATGGTGCTGTCCCATCCCGGTCTCGGAGACTTCGACCTGTCCTCGTTGACCTGCCTGCGCGTGGGCGGCGCGCCGGTGTCGCCGCAGCGGTTGCGCGACGCGGTGGCGGCGTTCGGCCCGGTCGTGATGCAGGGGTACGGCCAGGGCGAAACCACCAGCGGCGTCACGGTGTTGACCTGCGAGGACGTGGTGCGCGGCATCGAGGAGGATCCGGAGCTGCTGTCCTCGGCCGGGCGGCCGTTGTTCGACTCCGAGGTCCGGGTGGTCGACGACGAAGGACGGCCGGTGCCTGCCGGTGCCCTCGGCGAGGTGGTGGTGCGCGGTCCGGACTGCGTGACCGAGTACTGGCACGAGCCGGAGCTGTCCGCGGAGACGTTCCGCGACGGCTGGGTGTACACCGGCGACATCGGCTACCTGCGCGCCGACGGCTATCTGTTCATTGTGGACCGCAAGAAGGACATGATCATCTCCGGCGGCTACAACATCTACTGCACCGAAGTGGAATCCGTGCTCTACGAGCATCCCGCCGTTTCCGAGGCGTGCGTGGTGGGCGTGCCCGACGAGCAGTGGGGCGAGGCGGTGAAGGCGGTCGTCGTCCGCCGATCCGAGGCCACCGCCGAGGAACTGATCGAGTTCTGCGCGGAACGGCTGGCGCGCATCAAGAAACCCCGCTCGGTGGATTTCGCCGACGAACTCCCGGTGAACCGCAACGGCAAGATCGACCGGCGCGCGGTGCGGGACCGGTATTGGGCGGGCGAAGCCCGGAAAGTCCACTGAGGAGGCCCGGCATGTCCTTCACCCTTACCCCGGCTTACGCCGACAACCCGCGGCTGGCCGAGCTGGTCGCGCGCCTGCGCGAATATCTGTCCGGCGAACTCGCTGACTACGAGGCCACGCTCGGGCTGACCCCGGAGACACCGCTGACCCGCGCCATGGTGGAGCCCGTCTGGAAACGCTGCCGGGAGCTGGGTTTCTACGGCGTCCACCTGCCCAGCGAGTACGGCGGCCTCGACCTGACCTACACCGAACTGGCCGCGCTCAAGGAGGAGGTCGGCGCGTCCGGCCGGATCCTGTACCACTGCGTGCTCGGCGACCTGGGCGGCCCGCTGCGCGCCGGCGCGATCTTCTCCACGGCCACCGAGCACCAGCGCGAGCGGTACCTGCTGCCGGTGGTCCGAGGGGAACGCGCCTGCTGCTTCTCGCTCACCGAAACCAATGCCGGGTCGGACGTGCGGGCCATGCGCACCACGGCGACCCCGGACGGCGACGGCTGGCGAATCAGCGGGCACAAGGTGTTCTCCTCGGCCGGCCCGATCGCTGACTTCTCCGTGCTGGTCGCCCGGATGGCGGGGGAGGAGGAGAGCTACTCGGCGTTCCTGGTCGACCTCGACTCGCCGGGCTGCACCGTCGCCGACGGCGAGGTTCCGATGTCCGGCCAGCACATCGAGTCCGACATCATCCTCGACGACTGCTACGTCGGCCCGCAGCAGCTGCTCGGCCAGGTCGGCGACGGATTGCGCATCGGACTCGGCCGGGTCACCACCAACCGGCTGCTGCACTGCCCCACGGTCCTGGGCCACGCCCGTCGCGCGCTGGAACTCACCATCGAATTCGCCCGCACCCGCCAGGTGTTCGGCGGACCGCTGGCCGCGTTGCAGTCGATCCAGCACAAGATCGCCGACATGGCCACCGCGTACTACGCGGCCCGCGCCATGACCTACGACGCGCTGTCCGAACTGGACTCCGGAAGCAAACCGAGCACGGAGGCGTTCATGTGCAAGCTGTTCGTGGCGGAGAACGCCTTCCGCATCGCCGACGAGGCAGTGCAGATCCACGGCAAGGCCGGGCTCGTGCGCGGGGCGGAGGTGGAGTGGCTGTTCCGGCGCCTGCGGATGTTCCGCGTGCTGACCGGGTCGTCGGAGATCCAGAAGAACGGGATCGCCAAAGCCCTGCTCCAGACCGGGGCGCAGCGGTGAAGCCGGCGGGCACCAGGCCGCGGTCCGCCGCGCCGACGGACGGCGTGGCGGGAAGCGGTTGGCTGCGTCGCTGGTCCGTGGTGGTCATGCTGCTGCTGTTCATGCTGATCAACTACGGCGACAAGACCGTTCTCGGCTTGGCCGCGCGTCCGATCATGCACGAGTTCGGGCTGAGCCCGTCGCAGTACGGCCTGCTGTCCAGTTCGTTCTTCTTCCTGTTCAGCGTGTGCGCGCTGGCGGTCGGCCTCGCGTCCAGCCGGATTTCGACCCGGTGGATCCTGCTGGTGCTCGCCCTGGTGTGGGCGGTGACGCAGGTGTCCGTGGTGGCCGCCGGCGGGATCGGGCTGCTGCTGGCGAGCCGGATCGTGCTCGGCGCCGCCGAAGGGCCCGCGCAGCCCATGGCATTGCACGCCGCCCACAGCTGGTTTCCCAACGCCAAGCGCAATATTCCGAGCGCGTTGATCGTCGGCGGCGGCGCGATGGGCGGGGCGATCGCGACCCCGCTGCTCACCGTGGTGATCGTGCACTTCGGCTGGCGTGCCGCGTTCCTGACCCTGTTCCTGGTCGGCTGTGCGTGGTGCGCGCTGTGGCTGGCGATCGGCCGCGACGGGCCGGTGGACCTGGCCCCGGCCGGTGCGGCGCCGGTCCCGGCCAGCAGGGTCCCGTACCGGCGGATCCTGCTCTCCGGAACCTGGCTCGGCGGGTTCACCGGAGCGTTCGGCGCCTACTGGACGTCTACGCTGATGGTCGCCTGGCTGCCGTCCTACCTTGAAGCGGCACTGGGCTACAGCACCGGCGAGGCGGCCGCGATCGCGACGATTCCCTGGCTGGCCGGGCTGATCCTGACCTTCGCGCACGGCGCGATCACCCAGTGGCTGCTGCACCTCGGCGTGCCCAGCCGGATCGCGCGCGGCGTGCTCGGCGGCTGCGTGCTGATCCTGGCGGGCTCGGCGATGGTGCTGCTGCCGACCGTGACGCAGCCCGCCCTGCGGATCGTCCTGATCGCCGTGGCGTTCAGCTTCCACGGCGTCACGTTCGCCAACGGCCAGACGGTGAACAGCGAGATCAGCCCGCCCGCACAACGGGGTGCGGTGCTGTCCGTCAGCGTCGCGCTGGTCACCGTGGCCGGGCTGCTCGCGCCGTACGTCACCGGTCGGCTCGTCGAGGCCGCCGACGGACCGGCTGCCGGATTCGCCACCGCGTTCGCGATTCCCGGCGTCCTGATGATGGCGGGCGGGCTGGGCGCGCTGTTCTTCGTCCGTCCGGAACGCGACGCCCGGCGCATCGCTGCCCTCGCCGTAGTCAAGGAGAAACCGTGACCACTCCGTACACTGTGGACAATGCGTATTGGAGCCGAGGCTACGTCGACCCGGCCTTCGTCCGCCTCGGCATGACGCGCGCCAGGGAAACCGGCCCGACCCGGCGCGTCTGGCGCGGTGCGGGCCCGCGCTGGGAGCTGCCCGAGGATCCGCAAGACCTGGACCACCTTCTCGTGACTCCGCGTGCCGGGGACGCGGCGGTCAAGCTGGCTGAGTTCCTTGCCAGCGCGGAAACCGACGCGATCCTGGTGGCACACCGCGGAAAGATCGTTTACGAGCGGTACTTCCACGGCATGCGGCCGCACGATATCCACCTGTCCGCATCGGTCGCGAAGTCGTGGACCGGGCTGCTGGCCGCGCTCCTGATCGACGAGGGTGCACTCGACGCGGATCAGCCGCTGTCTCACTACGCACCTGAACTCGGCGGCACCGCGTTCGGCGACGCCACGATCCATCACCTGCTGCACATGGGCACCGTGATGAACTACGGCGGACGTACGTTCTGCAAACCCCTTGAAGCACAACGCTATTTCGCCGCCGTCGGCATCGTGCCCCGCCCCGCCGGCTACACCGGGCCCACGAGTGTGAAGGAACATCTGGCCACCGCGCAGGCCGTCGCTCCGCCGGGAACCGAATTCCGCTACGACAACGGCAACACGGAGGCCGTGGCCGAAGCCCTCCGTCGCGTCACCGGCGTCAGCCTCGCGGAGCTGTGGAGCGAACGGATCTGGGCCCGGCTGGGTGCCGACGAGGACGGTGCCTACTGCCTGGATTCCACCGGCACCGAGATCGCCTGCGGCCGCTACAGCGCGACCCTGCGCGATCTTGCCCGGGCAGGGGAGATGCTGCGCCGCGGCGGCGCGGTCGGCGACCAGCAGATCGTGCAGGAACGCGTCGTCGCCGATCTGACCGACGTGCCGCCCGGCCCTGCCCAGCGCGCCTTGCCGACCGGTGCCGTCCGGCCGATCGGGTACCACAATTTCTGGTGGGTCCCCGACGACGGCCACGGCACGTTCGGCGCGAAGGGCATCCACGGGCAGCGTCTGCAGGTCAGTCCGGGGCTCGAACTGGTCATCGCCCACTACGGATCGCACGTGATGTCGCCGTCCGTTCCGGTGCCGCCGCTGGAGGCGGTGTTCGCACAGATCGGCGATCATCTGGCGGGATAGCGCCGGGCACGACCCGGGAATTCGGCGTGGCTTGGCCGCGTCGCGCTCCCGGGTCAGTTCCGCAGGTTCACACTCCGAGTTCGGAGTGCTGGCGCAGCGAGCGTTTCGCCACGGTCGCGGTGAACGCGAGTGCCGCCGCGGCCACCAGGGCAGCCAACCCGAGCGCGTACGGAACCGAGACCGCCGTAGAGCGCTCCTATCACCAGCGGAGGAATGAAGCCGCCCAGACCGCCTGCGGCTCCGACGACTCCGGTCACCGAGCCGACCTTGTTTAGCAGGGCGACCATCGCGAAGACCGCGCCGCGGTCGGCTCGGCGGGACTGTCCCGCTGCGGCACCACCCGGTGCTGGTCAGCTTCGGTGAACGATGCGGATCGTTCACCGGGCGCACGTCACGGGCCGAAGTGACCTTCGGCCTCTGCGGCCGAGGCCATTCCCGGGCAGTCAGGGGTCTCGCCGACCCCGAGCCGGTATCCCGGCACGAGCCGCGGATGGCCCGGCGCGAACTCCACCCAGACCGAGCCAGGGCGCAGATCGGGCGAGCGGTCGACGACGATCCCGGCCATGCCTTCGAACCGGCCACCGTGCACGCGTACGCGAAGGCCAGCGGGGAACCCGCCCGGTCGGGCAGGCCCTGGATCCCGGGTGCGACGAGCCATGTCGTCCTCCTTCCCGGAGGGAAGCATCTGGTTGCTGCCGCTGCTGCTTCCACGGTGCCGCTGCCCGGGCGGCGCGGGCAGAGGCGAAGGACAGGACCGGGCAGTCGATACTCCCGAGTCTTTCGTCCCCCGGTATGCGGGGATGGAGTGATTGCTGCGCAAGCGAAACGGAAGGCCCTCGACGGCGTCCAAGGCAGGAAGCGGCGGCAGCGGCCGGGCCAGGGGAGAGGGGACAGCCCGTACCGCCACCACCGCTCGAGGCGAGAGCGCGCCGCCGATTCGTCGGGAGTCGCTCGCGCGTGGCTCTCGCACTTTCGATTCTTGTTCTTGCTTGCGTCGCGCGGCAGGGCGCAATGTCACCGCCCGGGAGGACGAAGGGCCGCGTCGAGCCGGGGTAGGGGCCCGTTGTCTCTGCTAGCGTTGCGGTTGTGGTGCAGAAGGTCCAGGTGTCCGAAGCGCGGTCGAGGCTGCTCGCGACAGCCACCCGGATCTTCTACGCCGAAGGCCTCCACTCGGTGGGGATCGACCGGATCGTCGCGGAGGCGAAGGTCACCCGGGCCACCCTGTACCGGCATTTTCCCGGCAAGGAAGACCTCGTCGTCGCGTATCTGCAGAGCGTCTCCGAGATGGAGCGCGACGGAATCGGCAAGATCTTCGCCGGCAACCCACCTGCGGCCGACGCGCTGCGCGCGGTCGCCGGATTCATCGCCGACAGCATCCAGTCGGCGCACTTCCGCGGCTGCGCGTTCCTCAACGCGGCGGCGGAATACCCGGACCCCGAGCATCCCGTGCACCAAGCCGTCCTGACGCACCGCGAGTGGTTCCTGGGCACGGTCACGGACCTGCTCGCACAGGTCGGCGAGACCCCGCCGGAACCGGCGGCACGGCATTTCGTGATGCTCCGCGACGGCGCGATGGCGTCGGGCTGCCTGACGGACCCGGCCCAGGTCGGCGAGACGTTCGTCCAGGGCGTCGAGGGCATCCTGCAGCACCGCCTCGACTCGGCGAAGTAGCGCGCCGCGCGCCGTAAGACTTCGGAAAGAACGACCTGTCTTGACCGCACCCGGCCGAGCGGACAGGCTCTGAGGGAGATAGAACGTTCGGTCTCTCCTGGACGCCGACTCCTTTCCGGAAGGATCATCGTGACCATCGTTGACTCGCCTGCCGCCCGGAGCGCTGCCCCGCTGCGTCGCCTCTACTTCGTGCGGTTCGCCTTCGCGGTCGTCTGGGCCGCGCTGCTGTTCCTCACCTCGAAATCGCACCTCGGCCCGATCGGGGTGGTGCTGGTCGTCGGGTATCCGTTGTTCGACGTCGCGGCCGCGGTCGTGGACGCGCGCTCGTCCCGTGCCGCGGGGTTGTACGTGAACATCGCGATCAGCCTGCTGGCCGGGATCGGCGTCGCGATCGCCAGCGCGTCCGGCGTTCCGGCCGTGCTGCGGGTCTGGGGCGCTTGGGCCGTCGTGGCCGGTCTTGTCCAGTTGATCGTCGCGGTCGGCAGGCGCCGGATGGGCGGCCAGTGGCCGATGATCCTCAGCGGCGGCATCTCCGTGCTGGCCGGGGCCAACTTCGTTCTCAGCGCCGGCGGGCCGAACCCGTCGCTGGCCGCCGTGGCCGGGTACGCGGTGCTGGGCGGGATCTTCTTCCTGGTGTCGGCCATCCGCCTCGGCCGCGCCCCGGCGGAGAACTGACGCCGGCGAGGAAATGTCCGTTGTGGACAGTAGGGTCAGGCGAGCGTGAGGAAGAGCTTCTCCAGCTGTTCTTCGGTCATGGCGGTTTCATTGCTTTCGCCGTCAGCGGAGACGCATTCGCGCAGACCGCTTGCGATGATCTTGAACCCGGCCCGGTCGAGCGCGCGGGAGACGGCGGCGAGCTGGGTGACCACGTCCTTGCAGTCGCGGCCTTCGTCGATCATCGCGATGACCCCGGCGAGCTGGCCTTGCGCGCGGCGGAGCCGGTTGCGCACCTGCGTGACGGTGTCCTGGTCGCCGATCATGATGTCCTCTCCCTGGCTGGTCGGGCGTGGTCCACGATACCCCTGCGGGTATGTGGTCAGCTGCGGCGCTTGCTCCACGGCCACGAGCGCGGCGGCCGCGGTTCGCCGGGATGGCCGGGGCACCACTGTTCGGCCGGGACGACTGCCTTGACCTGGGCGACGTGCTGGCCGCAGCCGGCCCAGGTGGTTTTGCCGCAGGTGCGGCAGGAAACGGGACGGCACATGGTCATCCTTCCGGGATCGTGGGCGCGCCCACGCGGGGACGGCGGAGTTCGGCGAACGCCGGTACGGCGGCGGTTGCGCGCAGGGCGTCGAACAGGGCGCGTCCTTCGGCGGGGCCAGGCAGTTCGGTGAGCACCGGGCCGAAGAAGGCCCGGCCGTCGAGCTGGGTGATCGGGCTGCCGCCGGTTTCCCCGAGCGCGTCCTGGCTCGCTTGGTGCGCGTCGTGCACGGCCGGGTCCGCGTCGGCCGAATTGGCTTGGCCCGCAAGGTCTTCCGGCACTCTCGCGTCGCGCAAGGCGGCGCGGAGCACCGCGTCGCTGACCGGCTGCCGCCGCTCGTGAACGCGGCGGGCGAGCGCGACGTGGAACCGGGCGGCGGCCGCCGGGTCCTCGATCGCCGCGAGGACCCGGCCGGCGTGCAGCGAGTCCTCGACGCGCTGCCGGTGCGATTCCGGCACGGACTTTCCCTCGTTGAGGACGGCGAGGCTCATCGGCCGCATCGAGAACTCCGTGCCGGTGTCGGCGAGCCAGCGGTAGGCGAGCCAGGCGAAGGGGCAGACCGGATCCCCGTAGAGCACCACGCCGGTCATGCCAGCTCCCGGTCGAGTGCGTCGAGCGCGGACTCGAGCCGTCCGGCGGCTTCCGCGGCGACCTCGGCCATGCCCGCCTTGGGTGCGACGTCCGCCATCACCGCGGGATTGATCGCCTCCACGATCGTCTCCTCGGTGCCGTTTTCGCGGACCACGACGTTGCAGGGCAACAGCAATCCGACCTCGCGGGTCGCGGTCAGCGCGCGGTGGGCGAGGGGCGGATTGCACGCGCCCAGGACGGTGTAGCGCTCCATCCGCTCGTCCAGCTTCTCGCGCATGGTCGCTTGCACGTCGATCTCGCTCAGGACCCCGAAACCGGCGTCGGCCAGCGCGGTTCGTGTCTTGGCCATTACTTGGTCGAAACCCGCGCTTCGGTAGGTGCGGGACAAGCCCAGCTTCACGGCAGCTCCTTTCCTCGACTTTCACGATACCCCCGGGGGCATTGCACATGCCCCCAGGGGTATCCGTCAATCGTCGTTTCTGCGGTCAGTGGGGAGTCGGTCGTCGCATCGCAGGCCGTTCGCAGTCGCGCGCCGTCGACCCCTCGACGATGTAGACGGGGTGGTGTTGCTGAGCGGGGCCGTGGAGCGCTACAGCATGATCCCGCTGCTGCGTCGGGCGGTCACCGCTGGCGGGCTCGCGAGCGGCGCACGAGCAGCCGTCCGACGAGGCCGACGGCGAATACCGCGGCTCCGGCGACGATCGAGGGCCAGGGCAGGGTTGTCGCGAGGACGAGGCATCCGGCCAGTCCGAGGATTTGCAGCCACCGGGGCCAGCGGCGGTCGGGCGGCTGCTGGGTGAACGCGGAGAGGTTCGCGAGGGCGTAGTAGACGAGCACGCCGAAGGAGGAGAACCCGATCACGCCGCGCAGGTCCGCGGTCAGCACCAGCACGGATACCACGACGGCGAGGGCGAATTCGGCGTGGTGCGGGACGCGGAAGCGAGGGTGCACTGCAGCGAGCCAGGTGGGCAGATCGCGGTTGCGGGCCATGGCCAGGGTGGTGCGGCCGATGCCCGCGATCAGCGCGAGCAGCGCGCCGAGGCTGGCGACCGCGCCGCCGATGCGGACGACGGGGGTGAGCGCGCCGGCTCCGGCGTCGGTGACGGCGGTGGTCAGCGGTGCGGCGGACTCGGCGAGACGCGCGGGACCGGCAGCGAGCAGCGCGGCGGCGCCGATCACGAGATAGACCAGGACCGCGATCCCCAGTGCGATGGGGATCGCGCGGGGGATGGCGCGTTTCGGGTCACGCACTTCTTCGCTCATGGTGGCGATGCGGGCGTAGCCGGCGAAGGCGAAGAACAGCAGCCCGGCGGCTTGGAGAATGCCGTAGAGCCCGCCGGAGGACCATGCGCTGCTTCCGCCCAGGTGTGCCGGGGATGCGTTGCCGCCGAAGGCGATGCCCAGAACCAGCGTGGCGAGCGCGAGCAGGGTGATCGTGACCAGGATCCGGGTCAGCTGAGCCGTGCGGGTGACGCCGCGGCTGTTGAGGACGGCGAGGGCGAGCACGCCGGCGACTGCAACGAGGCGTTGCAACCACCACGGCCCGGGGATCGCGTAGGTGGCGAAAGTCAGTGCCATGGCCGCGCAGGAGGCGGTTTTGCCGATGACGAATCCCCAGCCCGCGGCGAAGCCCCACCATTCGCCGAGCCGTTCGCGTCCGTAGGCGTAGGTGCCGCCGGAGGTCGGGTATTGCGCGGCCAGCTGCGCGGAGGCGGTGGCGTTGCAGTACGCGACGACGGCGGCGAGCACGAGGCCGATGAGCAGGCCGGTGCCGGCGGCTTTGGCGGCAGGGCCGAACGCCGCGTACACGCCGGCGCCGATCATCGATCCGAGGCCGATGACGACGGCGTCTCCGGTGCCCAGCCGTCGGGCGAGCGCAGGCGAGTTCACAGCGGCGGGTTCTCCTTGAAGGCCGGGGCGGTCAGCCGCGGGGCTGGAAGAGTTCGACCGGGTTGCCCGCCGGGTCGTCGAGCACGATTTGGCGACCGCCGGGGGCCGCTGATGACGTCGCTGCGGAATACGACGCCGTCGGCGCGCAGCCGCGCGACTTCGGCGTCGATGTCCTCGACGATCAGGTGGATGCGGTTCCAGCCGCCGGGGGCAGGCTGGCTGCCGTCGGGCAGGGTGCGCCCGGCGGAGCTGGCCGGTCCGCTCAGCGGCAGCCGCAAGTTGCCGCGGGTGACGTCGGCGAACGCGGGCGGGAAATGCGTGCGCACGGTGAACCCGAAATGCTTGGTGTAGAACGCGATCGCGGCGTCGACATCGTCGACGAGGTAGCGCACGCTCACGAGGTCGTCCAGTTCGGCGGTCATGACAGTTCCTCCTCAGCATCGGCGGTGAGGGCGAAGGGCAGGAACCGGATCCGGGTGTCCAGTTCCCGGGCGGTGCGCCGGAACGCGGGCCAGGCGTCTCCGGTCTCGTCGAGTTCGCGGGCCGGGTCGGGAAGGCTCCAGTGGATCGTCCGGGGCTCGCCGGGAAAGTCCGGGCGCAGTTCCCGGACTTTGTCGCACAGGCTGATCACCCAGTCGAACCGCTTGCGCCGCACCGAATCCAGGTGGGTCGGCTCGTGCTCGAGGACGATGCCGTACTCCGCTGCCGCGCGGACTGCTTCGGGGCGCAGCGGCTTGGGATGGCTGCCCGCGCTGGCGACCTCGACCCTGTCTCTCGCGCGGTGGCGCAGCAACGCTTCCGCCAGCGGGGAGCGTCCGCTGTTTCCGGTGCACAGGAACAGGACTCGGAGGCGTTGCCCCTTACGGTGGGAGGCCGGTCCGGAGGTGCCCGCGAGACCGGGGTGCAGCGCGGTCCCGGCCTCCGCCCATGCTTCGGCGCATCGGGCGAGGTCGAGATGGTAGTAGCTGTCCCGCCCGTCGGCGCTGCTGCGCCGCGCGGTCACGACCCTTGCGGCTCGCAGCTGCCGCAGGTGGTAGGAGACCAGGTTCTGCGGCTGTCCGACCGCCGCCACCAGTTCCCGGACGCGCCGGTCGCTGACGGCCAGCTCTCGGGCCAGCCGCCACCGCAGCGGATCGGCCAGCAGCCGCACGAACAGCGGAGGTTCCTCGGGCACCGCCCGAGAGTACATCAAGCTGGATTGATACATCTAGTCCGCGATCGCGAGTTTCCGGCCGAGGAAAAGGAACAGAGCACCGGCTGCTGGCACAGCGGCTGGATGGCTACGCCTCTCGGCACCCGGACGTGAAAGTCGAGCAGGACCGGCTGCTCGGGCGGAGTACTCGGGCCTCGCTGGTCGTGCGGGCCGGGAACAGGGCTGCGGAACGACGGTGACCACGGCACCGTTGGCAAGAATCCGGCGAAAAGTGTCCCTCCGGCCGGTTACCCGTGCGGGTCCGCGTCCCTAGCGTTGGCCCGTGATCATCGTTTCCGCCGTTCTCATCGGCATCGCCTACACGCTGCTCAATTCCTTCCTCGCCGAGCCGCACCGACGCAGCTTCAACGCGATCATGGTCGCCGGGGCCGGAGCCGCTTACCTGAGCAGCGGCGCTTTCGGCCCCCTCGAACTGGTCTTCACCGCCGCGGTGACCTACTGCGCTTACCGCGGCCTGAAATCCTGGGCGTACATCGGCGTGGCGTGGCTCTTGCACACGGCCCTCGACGTGCTGCACCACATCAAGGGCATGCCGATCCTGCCGTTCGCGCACACCTCGTCGCTGGGCTGCGCGATCTGCGACCCGGTGATCGCCATCTGGTGCTTCACTGGCGGAATGTCGGTGAAGGAAGCCCGCACGAGACTGGTCTCCGTACGAGGCTGACCTCGCTCCATCGGCCGGATCTGATCGGTGCGAGGGACATTAAAAGACCTTCTGCCGATGGCGCGGGCTAGGCCGGGCGCCGACCAGCCCAGCCCCAGGTTGTTGTGCTGCGCCCGCATCGCCGTCGCGCACTGCGGACAATGCGACGACGGCGAGACGACCGATTCGCCGCGCGGCACGCGGCACGCGGCTACGTTGAGGAACGACCCACGGCCAGCCCGAAGAGCGCGACCGTCGGCAGTAGCACGGGCATGGCGGCTCTCCGCTCCGTCGAGGTCCTTTCCCGCATGATCCTTGCGCGGGCGGCGTCGTCCCAGTGCCGAAAGACCCGGGTCGTACCCTGCCGTCGGCCTCCTCTTGTCCCGGATCCGAGCCGGACGGTTAACACCCGCCGCGCGATCCCGACTGACGCAGCGAAACCGGTGACCGCGCAGGAGGAGACCATGGCCGTCCGAGTCGCCGTCGTCGACGGCCACACCCTCACCAGGTACGGCCTGGCCAGCCTGATCGCGCAGCACGAGGACCTCGCCATCGTCGCGGAGACCGGCTCGATGGCCGAGGCCGTGCGGATGGTGGAGACGACGCTGCCGGACGTCGTGACCGTCGACGTCGCGCTGCCCGACGGCGACGGTCTCGGGCTGGCTCGCGAGCTGCGCGACCGTTTCCCCGAGCTGGGGATCGTCGTCCTCACCTCGCGTGGCGAGGACGACGTGCTGTTCCGTGCGCTGGAAGCCGGGGTCTCGGCGTTCGTGCCCAAGACCGCGCCCGCCGGCGAGGTGCTCGCCGCGATCCGGCACGCGGCCGTCGCCGCGTCGTCGTTCACCGCGACCGGGCTCGCCCCGGCCCTGGCCCGCCGCCGCGACGGCAGCCGGGTCGCGCTCAGCCCGCGTGAGCGCGAGGTCTTGCAGTTGCTCGCCGAGGGCATGTCGGTTCCGGGCATCGCGCGAACGATGTATCTCTGCCCGTCCACCGCGAAAACCTACGTTGCCCGCCTGTACGAGAAGCTGGCCGTGTCCAACCGCGCGCAGGCGCTGATGGCGGGATTGCGGGAGGGCCTGCTCGACCGGCCGGCCGGAGCGTCCGCGTGAGCGCTCTCGACCAGTCCGGTTTGGAGGTGCTCGACCGCACCGAGTGCCTGCGGTTGCTTTCCACAGCTCGCTACGGGCGAGTCGTCTACACAGTGGACGGACTGCCCGCGGTCCAGCCGGTGAAGTTCACGGTGCGCGACGACACCGTCTGGTTCCAGACGGCAGTCCGCAGCGCCCTGTCCAGCGCGGCCGATGGCGGAGTCGTGGCGTTCGAAGCGGACGCGCTGTCGGAGGAGGCTGCCTGGTGGGTGACGGTGCTCGGCCGCGCCATGACGACCCTGAGCCTTGCCGGGCCCGACCTGTCGTGGCAGCCGTCGCCCGCGGTGCGCGAGCTCCGGGTCGGGGTGTCGATCGAGGTCGTGTCCGGCCGCCGGTTCGTCGGCTGAAACGAAGTTCCGGGTGTAGGCTCCGGGCCGTTGGCTTACCGTACGCGTGTTGACGCGCAACGTGACGCCGTGGAGACCGAGTGGCCGAATCCGGTGCATCGCCTCTCCTCCGCGCCGTGGTCGCACTGGCGACGGAGGACGATCCGCGTGACACGCTGCGACGCATCGCCGAGGCTGCCTGCACTCTGACCGGCGCGCGCGGCGGCGCGGTCGCCGTTTACGAGACGGGCGACGTGATCACCGCCGGGTCCGCGGACCTGCTGCCCGCCGCGACGGTCCTTCGCCCCCTTGCCGACGTTCCGGACGAGGTGGTCGTACCCGCACCGTCCGCGGTCGCCGCGCCGATCCGGGTCGGCGACGCTGTGCACGGCGTCCTCTACCTCGCGGAGAAGGCGACCGGCGAGTTCGGCGCGGACGACCGGGAGATCGCGGCGACGCTGGCCGCGGCGGCGGGCATGGCGGTCGAGAACGTCGGCAAATACCGCCGGACGCACGCCCGGGACCGCTGGCTCACCGCCGCGCACGAGGTGACCCGGGCGCTGCTCACGGGCGCGGATCTGGACACCACCCTGTACCTCATCGCCGAACGGGCGCGAACCGTCGCCGCGGCCTCGGTCGGCGCCGTGGTGCGGCCCAGCCTCGCCGACCCGGACACCCTGGTCTTCGAGGTGGTCGCTTCGCCGATCGCCGAGCACCGAGCCCTCGCCGGGGTCACGGTGCCGGTCGAGGGCACTGCCAGCGGCGTCGCGTTCGCGACCCGGGAGACCGTGGCGGTGCGGCGATACGGCGACCACGTGGTCTCCCAGCAGAGCGGGTCCGCGGTGACGATGCCCGCCACGATCAAGGACCTCGACTCCGCGGTCGCGGTGCCGCTCACCGTCGGCCCGGACACCCTCGGTGTGCTGATGGTGGCGAAATTCGGCGACCTGACACCGTTCGCCGAGGACGAGATCGCCGAGGTCCGGGAGTTCGCCGTGCACGCGGCGCTGACGCTGGAGTTCACGCGCGCCGAGGCCGACCGGCAGAAGCTCGCCGTGTTCCGGGACCGCGACCGCATCGCGCGGGACCTGCACGACCTCGTCATCCAGCGGCTGTTCGCCGTCGCGCTCGGGCTCGAGGGGCTGAAAAGGGCCGCCGACCGGCCTGAGCTCGCGGACGGGATCAGCGGGTTCGTGCGCGATCTGGACCGGACGATCCGGGAGATCCGCAACAGCATCTTCTCGTTGCAGGAGCCCGCGGAGGCGCACGGCGGCCTCCGTTCGGAACTGCTTGGGCTCGCGCACGACAGCGCCGCCGTCCTCGGGTTCGAGCCGCGGGTCGCGTTCGACGGCCCGGTCGACACCGCCGTCACCGGCCCGATTCGCGCCGACCTGCTTGCGGTCGTCCGCGAGGCACTGTCCAACGTGGCCCGGCACGCCGCGGCGAGCTCAGCCTCGGTGGAGATCGTTGTCGACCGCGACGGGCAGCGGCTCGACCTCAGGGTGACCGACGACGGCGCGGGCCCGGGAGACCGACCCGGCAAGCACAGCGGACTCGCCAACCTCAGCCACCGCGCGGCGAGGTGGGGCGGCTCCTCGTCCTTGCGCCATCCGGACGAGGGTGGTACGACGCTGACCTGGAGCGTTGAGCTCGCGAATCCGTCGCAGGGGGCGTCATGACGATCTCGGTGTTCCTCCTCGACGACCACGAGATGGTCCGCACCGGCCTGAAGACCGTGTTGGACGCGGAGCCCGACCTGCGGGTCGCCGGGGAGGCGGGCAGTGTCGCCGAGGCTCTCGCGCGGGTCGCCGCGGTGAAGCCCGACGTGGCCATCCTCGACGTGCGGCTGCCCGACGGCGACGGCATCACCGTCTGCCGCGAGATCCGCAGCATGCTGGAGCCGCCGCCCGCCTGTCTCATGCTGACCTCCTACTCCGACGACGAGGCGTTGTTCGGCGCGATCATGGCCGGGGCCGCCGGGTACATGCTCAAGCAGATCTCCGGCACCAGCGTGGTGGACGCGGTGCGCACCGTCGCGGCAGGCGGTTCGCTGCTCGACGCGAAGCTGACCGCCTCGGTGCTCAGCCGCCTGCGCGGCGAGACCGGCCCGCAGGACACCGGGTACGCCTCCCTCAGCCCGCAGGAACGACGCGTGCTCGACCTCATCGCGGACGGGCGCACGAACCGCCAGATCGCCGAACGGCTCGTCCTCTCCGAGAAGACCGTCAAGAACTACGTCTCGGCCGTGCTGCACAAGCTCGGCTTCGAGCGCCGCACCGAGGCCGCGGTGTACGCGGCCCGGCGCAACCAGCAGCGGAACCGGCGCGGCTGAGGATCACCCCGGTCTCGTCCAGCTGAGCACGACCACCTGCCGACCCCGGTGTACGGTCCCGCGGTGACGCAGCCGGACTCCGCCCGGTAGGCGGGCGCGGTGTAGCCGAATGCCAGCTGCAGCGCGTCGACGCTCTCGGTGTCGTTGTGCTTGACTGTCGCGCCTGAGAAACCGTTGTGGTGCACGAGAAACCTTTGCGGTGCACGAGAAACCTTTGCGGTGCAAGAACTGTGCGAACGCGGAGTTGCCGGGTCAGGCTCGCACAGAGTGATCATTTTTACCGGCCCTCCTTCGCGTCGCGGTCGTCGTAGTGACACAGCGTGCGATTCGGGCGGGTTCGGCCACAGTGGGTGAACGGCGGACAGGCCCCGGCGGAGGGACGACACGCTGTCCGCCGACCGGCGGACAAAAATGCCCAAGTACCTCGGGGACCCGGGTCTTTCGGCACGGGTCAGCTCGGGCCGATCGCCCCGAGCGCCGTGCCGCGGCGCGGCCGCAGACTCGTTGTCGGAGCAATGCCCCGGCGAAAAACGGAAAACCGTTGCCGGCTCAGGCAAACAAGAGGGAGTCCCCATGCGCAACATCACCAAGAAGACCAAGGCCGTCGTCGTCGGTTCGCTCGTGCTGGTAGCTGTCGGCGGCGGCGTCGCGTACGCCTACTGGTCGACCACCGGCACCGGCTCCGGCACGGCGGCCGTCTCGGCCGGTGCGAGCAACCTGTCGATCACCCAGAACAGCGCGCCGACCAACCTGGCACCCGGCGTCGCGGCCGGCGCCATCTCCGGCACGGTGAAGAACAACTCCGCCAACAACGCGTTCGTGCACACCGTCACCGTTTCGATCGCCTCGGTCGCCACCGCGCCCGGTGCGGTCGGCACCTGCGACGCGAGCGACTACACCTTGTCCGGCGCGACCATGACGGTGGACCAGGACCTGGCGACTGGCGCGAGCACCGGCTTCTCCGGCGCGACGCTCGGCTTCAACAACAAGGCCACGAACCAGGACGGCTGCAAGGGCGCGACGGTCAATCTCGCCTACTCCAGCAACTGACCGCCGGTCCGGGGGCTAGGCGCGTGCGTTGTCCCCGGACCTTTCCTCCGCCGATGGAGAACCGATGAGGAAGCTCGTGCCGATACTGCTCTGCCTGCTGGGCATGAGCGTGCTGGCCAGCGCGGCCGCCGCGGCCAAAGCCGACTTCACGCTGGGCGTGAACCCGGCGAGCCAGTCCGTGCAGCAGGGCCAGTCCGCTGCCTACACCGTGACGGCCGCCGCCACCGGCGGGTTCAGCGGGAGCATCGCGCTGACCGCCACGGGACAGCCCGGAACCGCGAGCTTCGCGCCTCCGTCGATCACGACGTCCGGAACCTCCTCCCTGACGCTGACCACGTCGTCCACGACACCGACCGGGACCTATCCCGTCACGATCACCGCGGCGAGCGGCCGGCTCAGCCACTCGATCAGCGTCACGCTGACCGTCAACCGGGCACTGTCCCCGTCGGTCGCGCTGTCGGCGACGCCAGCTTCGGCCACCGTGCCGGCGGGCTCGACGGCGGCCTACACCATCGGAATCAACCGCACGAATTTCACCGGAGCGGTCTCGTTGAGCGTGTACGGCGGACTTCCGAGCGGCGCGGCGGCCACCCTCAACCCCAGCAGCACCACGGGAAACTCGTCGACGCTGCAGGTAAGCACCTCCGCCACGACACCGCCGGGCAGCTACCCCGTCTACGTCGTCGGGTCGAGCAGCGCGGGAAACGCCTACGCTCAAGTGGAGCTCGATGTCGCCGCCCCGTCGGGAAAACCGTTCACCGTCTCGGGAGATCCCGCGGGAACGCTGGCGCCGGGTGCCCCGGCCCTGCCGGTGGATCTCTTGCTGCAGAACCCGAACAACCAGGACCTGGCGATCTCGAACCTGACCGTCACCGTCGCGAAGACCAGCTCCGCGGGCTGTGCGCCGGGCAACTTCGCGGTAACGCAGTACAGCGGCCCGTACCCGCTCCGGCTCGCGGCCCGGCAAACGGCGACGCTGTCCCAGCTCGGCGTCCCGGCCTCGGCGCTGCCGCGGATCGTGATGCTCGACCTGCCCACCAGCCAGGACGCGTGCAAGAACGCAACGGTCGCGCTCGCCTACTCCGGCGCGGGACAGGGGGCCTGACATGCGCAAGAGCCACTGGGCGACCGGCGCGGCGGCGGTCGTGCTGCTCGCCGGGACCGGAGTCGCGTTTGCGGACTGGTCCAGCACGGGCTCCGCGTCCGGCACCGCGGCCACCGGCACGATGACCGTCACGGCCGCCGCATTGTCCGGCGAGACCCCGGCCAGCACGCTGTATCCGGGCGGCACCGCCGACGCGCTCGTGAAACTGGCCAACCCCAACGGTTTCTCAGTGCAGGTCGTGGCGATCACGGCGACCGGACCCGCGCAGGCGGGCAACGGCTGCGGCCCGACCGGCGTGACGTTCACCTCGCCTTCGGGGTACGCGGATCCGCAGTTTTCGTTGGCCGCGGGCCAGTCCACTGTGCTGCGCCTGACCGGCGCGCTGGCCATGGACACCACCTCGTCGAACGCCTGCCAGGGGCAGACGTTCTCCCTTCCAGTCACGGTGACGGTGCAGAAGTGAGAGTTCCGAGGATCAGTCGTCGAAGTGCCCTCGTCCTGTCGGCGACGGCCGTTGCGCTCGCCCTGTCCGGCGGCGTGGCGTGGGCGTTCTGGACGGCCCAGGCGTCCAATGTCCCAGCCTACGGGCGGGCGGACAGCATGACCGCGGGGTCGACGCCGTCCGGCACCGTCACCGGAACGTCGGTGAACCTGGCCTGGTCCGCCGGGACGACGGTCGGCGGCCATCCCGCCGGCGGCTACCGGATCTCCCGCTATCCGTCGGCTTCGGGCGGCACCGCGACCGCCGCGGCGCAGGGCACGTGCGCTGCTGTTCCGGCGAACGCCTTGAGCTGCACGGAATCGAACGTTCCCGCCGGAACGTGGTACTACACCGTCACGCCGGTTCTGGGCGCGTGGCAAGGCGGCGAGAGCCCGCGCAGCGCGGGAATGACCACCGGCGACAGCTTCAGCCTGTCCGTGCCCGCGCTGACCGCGGGCAACGCCGCGACGGTGACCCTCACGGCCGTCGCCGCGGGCCACACCGACACCGGCTTCACCGGCGACCACCCGGTTTCCTTCAGCGGTCCCGGAAACGCGCCGGACTCGACCGCGCCGTCCTACAACAACGGCAACTCGACGGTCACTTTCGCCAACGGTGTCGCGACCGTGCCGATCACCTTGTACAAAGCGGAAAACACGACGCTGACGGCCACGTCGGGGAACGTCACGGGCAACCAGGCGGTGACTGTTACCCCGGGAGCGGCCGCACAGTTCCAGGTGCCCGCGCCGTCCGGAGCCGTCGCCGGCGCCGCGCAAAACATCACCCTCGCCGCTCTCGACGCGTACCGGAACACCGCGACCGGCTACACCGGCGGCAAGACCTTGACCTGGTCCGGCCCCGGCACGGCGGTCTCCGGCCAGGCCCCGGCCTACCCGGCGAACCCGGTCACGTTCACCTCAGGCACCGCGACGGTGCCGCTCACTCTGTACCTGGCCCAGACGACGACGCTGTCGGTCGGAGACAGCCACATCAGCGGTGTCTCGCCCAGTTTCACCGTCAGCCCTGGCGCTGCCGCGCAGTTCGCGGTCTCAACCGGCCTGGCTCAGAAGGCCGGTGCTGCATTCCCGGTCACGGTCACGGCGCTGGACGCCTACAAGAACACGGCGACCGGCTACACCGGCAGCAAGACCCTCGCCGTGACGGGACCGAGCCCCGCCCCAGACGGAACTCCTGCCCCTTCCAGCGTGGCAACGGTCTTCTCGGCCGGCACCGCCACCGCGACGCTCACCCTGGTGAAGGCCGAATCGACGACGCTGACGCTCAAGGACGGTTCGCTGACGGGCACCAGCGCCCAGCTCACCGTGAGCGCGGGCGACCCGGCCCGACTGGCCTGGTCCGGCGTGACGGTCTCGGCCGGAACGCTGAGCTCGCCGTGCATGTTCACCTGCACGGACACCGGCATCGGCAACAGCGGCACGCTCACCGCGAAGATCGCGATCACCGATGCTTACGGCAACACCGTGAGCAACCTCGGACGCACCATCACGGTCACCACGAACGGCGGCGGATTCACCTCGCCCTCGACCGGCACGTCGGTGAACCTCACGACGAGCGCGACGGGCCTCGCGGAGTCGACCCAGACGTTCACGTTCAAGTCCCAGAACGGAAGCTGGACGTCGGACATTCTCACCGCGACCAGCGGAACCTACTCGAATGCGACCGCAACGGTCACGAAGAGCTGATCCCGGGTGGAGTGCTTGGGTGGGGGATCGCGCGAAGGCCCGCTCGTCGTTCTCGGCGGTGGACCGTCGCGCGGTCCCAGCTTTGGGCCAGGACCGCGGTGAGCAAGGCGGGCGCGCTGACGAAGCTGCAGCCTCGCGTGCCGCAAGGCCAGCGACTTGCGACCGTCCCAGCCCGACTGGCATGACCTCGACGCGAGCGAGCGATTCTGGGCCCGCTCCTGTTCACGGTGCCGCTGATGGCAGTTTTCGCGCGGCGGCAAGCAGAGCACCGGGCGGCACGTCCGTAGCCCGCTTGAAATCGGCACCGCGGTACCGAGCCCCGCAGCCGCGTTTTACGGCCGGATGAGCGGCGTTGGCGGCTAGGCTGGCGGATCGTGCAGGAGACGCGTCTCGACCTCGCCCGGATCCAAGCGGCTCGCCAGCTGATCGACCCGGTCTTCCTCCACACTCCGCTGTATCGCTGCGAGACGATGGAGCCCGACCTCGGGTGCGCGGTGAGCGTCAAGCTCGAAACAGCGAATCCGGTCCGCAGCTTCAAGGCGCGAGGCACCGAGGTGATCACCAGTTTGCTCGCCGACAACCGCGCTTCGGCCGTCGTGTGCGCGAGCGCGGGCAACCTCGGCCAAGCTCTCGCCTGGTCCGGTCGCTGCCGGGGAATCGACGTCACCGTTGTGGCCTCCCGTTACGCGTCCGCGGCCAAGCTCGAGCGCATCCGTGCGCTGGACGCGAGGCTGGAGCTGGTGGACGGCGACATCGAAACGGCTCGCGAGCGAGCTGCTGTCATCGCGCGGCGCGACGGCATCCGGCTGGTCGAAGACAGCCTGGACCTCGAGACCTGCGAGGGCGCGGGAACGATCGGCCTGGAGCTGGCGGACGCCCTGGCCGGCACCGAGCCCCCATTCGACGCTGTCCTGATCGCTCTGGGCGGAGGGGCGATGGCCACCGGGGTAGGGCAGGTGCTCAAATCCTGCGCGCCGGACGTCGAGGTGATCTGCGTCCAGCCGGCGGGCGCACCGGCGATGACCCTCTCCTGGAGACAACGGCGCGTGGTCACGACCGACTCGATGGACACCATCGCCGACGGGGTCGCCGGCCGGCGACCCATCCCGGCCGTGCTGGACGACCTGCTGCTGCTCGCGGACGATGCCGTCCTGGTCGAGGAGGCGTCGATCATCGCCGGGATGCGGCTGCTCCTCGACCGGGCCGGTCTCGTCGTCGAGCCCTCCGCCGCGCTCGGAGTCGCGGCGATCCTCGAAGACCGTGCCCGCTTCGCCGGACGGCACGTGGTCACCATCGTCTGCGGCGGCAACGTCGACGCAGACGCCTACCACCGCTGGGTCGGGGCCGCTCCCGGCCGCCGGTTCTGACGCACCCCCGGCGGGCGGGCCCCGGTTTGCTGCGGGCCGGTCTTTGCGGCATCTTTACGCGTGGTGTGCCGGGAAGTCTGGTCGGCCTGCCCGTGCCCAGCCGGGCGGCGGGCGGTCCGATCGAGCCCGGGGAGTCCGATGGCGTCAGGGGTGCGGAAAGAAATCGCGAGTTCCGGCGGTGCCGTCCGGCTCGCCGTAGCCTGGGGGCATGCGCGCAGCGGACCTGGCCGAGGAGTTCCCGGTCGTCGACCTGGATGCGGACGCGCTGGCGGCCGCGCGCCTGCTGGCCGAGCACCGGTTGCCCGGGCTGGTGGTGACCGAAGCGTCCGGGTGCCCGCACACCGTGCTGCCCGCCTCCGACGTCGTGCAGTTTCTCGTGCCGCCGTATGTGCGCGACGATCCGTCGCTGGCCGGGGTGCTCAGCGAGTCGATGGCGGACCGCGTCGCGGACAAGCTGGGCGGGCGGACGGTGCGCGAGTTGCTGCCCGACGAGCCGCGCGAATTGCCCAGGGTGGACGCCGACGACACGATCGTGGAGGTCGCCGCGACGATGGCCCGGCTGCGGTGCCCGCTCGTGGCGGTCATGCGGGACCGGACGCTGCTCGGGGTGGTGTCCGCGTCGCGGCTGCTGGAGCACGCGCTGACGCCTCGCTGATCCGGGCGGTCCGCCGGTGAGCACGATCATCGCGGTGGTCGTGTTCGTGGTGGCCTACGTGCTCATCGCGACCGAGAAGGTCCCGAAGATGACCGCCGCGCTGGCCGGGGCGGGCGTGGTGCTGGCGACCGGGGTGAGCGGGTCGGCGGACGCGTTCTTCTCCGAGGACACCGGCGTCGATTGGAACGTGCTGTTCCTGCTGCTCGGGATGATGATCATCGTCGGGATCCTGCGCCGCACCGGGGTGTTCGAGTTCGTCGCGATCTGGGCGGCCAAACGCGCCAAGGGGTCGCCACTGCGGATCATGCTGCTGCTGGTGCTGATCACCGCGGTCGCGTCGGCGTTCCTGGACAACGTGACCACGGTGCTGCTGATCGCGCCGGTGACGTTGCTGGTGTGCGACCGGCTCGACATCAGCCCGGTCCCGTTCCTGATCGCCGAGGTGCTGGCCTCCAACGTCGGCGGCACCGCGACCCTGATCGGCGACCCGCCGAACATCGTCGTCGGCAGCCGCGCGGGACTGGCGTTCAACGACTTCCTGCTCAACCTGACGCCGATCGTCGCGCTCGAGCTGGTCGTGCTGGGGCTGGTGCTGCCGTGGTTGTTCCGCGGGTCGTTCGCCGTCGATCCGCAGCGGGTCGCCGACGTCATGGCGCTCAACGAACGCGAAGCGATCCGACAGCCGAAGCTGCTGATCAAGTCCGGTGTCGTGCTGTTGCTGGTGTTCGCCGGGTTCGTGCTGCACTCGGTGGTGCACCTGGACCCGTCGGTGGTCGCGCTGCTGGGGGCGGGCCTGCTGGTGCTGGGCTCGGGCACGCCGCCGAAGCAGTATCTGGCCGGGGTCGAATGGGAGACCCTGCTGTTCTTCGCCGGCCTGTTCATCATGATCGGGGCGCTGGTCAAGACCGGCGTGATCGACTGGCTCGCGAAGGTCGCCGCGGGCGCCACCGGCGGGAACGCGCTGCTGGCGGTCTTCCTGATCCTCGGGGTGTCCGCGCTGCTGTCCGGCGTGATCGACAACATCCCTTACGTGGCGACGATGAGCCCGCTCGTGCTCGCGCTCACCCACGACATCCCGGACCCGGCGCATTCCGAGGCGCTGTGGTGGTCGCTGGCGCTCGGCGCGGACTTCGGCGGCAACATGACGGCGGTCGGGGCCAGCGCGAACGTCGTGGTCCTGGGCCTCGCCGCCCGGGCCGGCGCGCCGATCTCGTTCTGGGAATTCACCAAGAAGGGCGCGGTCGTCACGCTGATCACCGTGCTCGTCGCCGCGCCGTACCTGTGGCTGCGCTACTTCGTCCTCTGACGGCAGAAGCAGGGGCTTCCGGTCAGGTGTGAGCGATCCCGCAACCATGTCCGTGACCAATTGTTGCATACTGCATCAATGTCGTCGGGTGAGAGTGCGGGGAAACGCGGGCTCGTCGTGCCGGTGCGGCCGCCGGTGGGCCGGTGGGTGCGGGAGAGCCGTGCGGGGCTGGTCGGGCTGGCGGTGCTGATCGGGGCGGGCGCGGGGCTGGGCGCGGTGGTGTTCCGGTGGCTGATCACCACGTTCACGCACGTGTTCTCCGGGCACGCGGATTATTCGGACGCGGGGCGGGCGGCGCATCCGTGGTTCCCGGCGCTGGGGCCGTGGTTCCTGCTGCTGGCCCCGGTGCTCGCGGGTCTGGTGTACGGGCCGCTGGTGTACCGGTTCGCGCCGGAGGCTCGCGGGCACGGGGTGCCGGAGGTGATGTACGCCGTCGCCGAGCGCGGCGGGCGGATTCCGGTGCAGGTGAGCGTGGTGAAGGCGCTGGCCTCGGCGTTGACGATCGGGTCCGGCGGTTCAGTGGGCCGGGAGGGGCCGATCGTGCAGATCGGGTCCGCGTTGGGGTCGGCGCTGGGCCGGGCGGCGCGGTTGCCGGAGTCGCGGTTGCGGGTGCTGGTGGCGTGCGGTGCGGCGGGCGGGATCGCGGCGACGTTCAACGCGCCGCTGGCGGGTCCGTTCTTCGCGATGGAGCTGATCCTGCGCGATTTCGCGGCCGAGTCGTTCGGGGCGGTGGTGCTCGCGAGCGTGACGGCGAGCGTCGTCGGACGCGCGGTGTTCGGCAACACGCCGTTCCTCAATCTGCCGCCGTTCACGCTGCGGAGCCCGGTGGAGTACCTGTTGTTCGTGGCGCTGGGCTTGGTGGTCGGCGCGTGCGGGGTGCTGTTCACCCGGGTGCTGTACTGGATCGAGGACCTGTGCGACCGGTTGTGGCGCGGGCCGGAGTGGCTGCGCCCGGCGGTGGGCGGGGTGTTCCTGGGCGGGCTGCTGCTGGCGCTGCCGCAGATGTACGGGGTGGGGTATCCGGTGCTGCAGAACGCGGTCGAGGGCAAGTACGTCTTCGGGTTCCTGTTGCTGTTGCTGGTCGGGAAGATCGTGGCGACCAGCCTGACGATCGGGATCGGCGGCTCGGGCGGGGTGTTCGCGCCGTCGCTGTTCATCGGCGCGATGGCGGGCACGGCGTTCGGGATCGGCGTGCACGCGTGGCTGCCGTCGGTGACCGCGTCGCCGGGGGTGTACGGGCTGATCGGCATGGGCGCGGCCTTCGCGGGGTCGGCACGGGCCCCGATCACGGCGGTGATCGTGCTGTTCGAGCTGACCGGCCAGTACACGGTGATCCTGCCGATGCTCACCGCCATCGTCATCGCCACCGCGACCAGCCGCGCGCTGTCCCGGGACACGATCTACACGCTGAAATTGCGTCGCCGCGGCATCGATCTGGACAAGCACCCGTCGGCCCGGCGGTTGGCGGACACGAAGGTCTCCGCGGTCACCGAACCGCTGCCGGAACCCCTGCGCGACGACCTGCCGCTGGAACCGGCCGCGCACGCGCTCGCGCTGTCCGGCCACGGCATCCTGCCGGTGGTCGACGACGAGGGCCGGTACCAGGGCTGCGCCACTGCCCGCGCGGTCGCCGAGGCGGTGGCCGACGACCACGAGGGCCGGGTGGGAGATCTCGCCGAATTGCCTCCGCTGGTCACCGCCGACTCCACGCTCGCCGACGCGCTCGACGCACTGGCTCAGGCTCCGGGCACCGGTCTTCCCGTGCTGACCGGGACCGACGAGCTGACCGGATGGATCACGCACCAGTCGGTGCTGAGCGCGCTGGAACCGGCCGCGGCTGGCCGCTGAGAGCGGATCGCCTTGATACCGCCGTTGTCGGCGCCGGGTGCGGACCCTCTTGGTGGTGCGCCGCCCGGTTGGGCAGCGCACCACCGGTTCAAGGCAACTGCCGCACCAGGTAATCCCACACCGCCCGCATCGCGCGTGGATGGTAAATATGCTCCCGCTTCGCGTGGGATTCCTCCGGTCGCGACCAGCTCGGCCAGCCGCCGAACGACTGCGTCAGCAATTGCTGTTCGCAGGCCCGCTCAAGCACCACCGCGGCAACCGTCGCGCTTTCGACGGAATCGCCGACCGCGACGATTCCGTGGTTCACCAGGAACACTGCCCGCGCATTCCCGAGTTCTGCCGCCAGGGATTTGCCCAACTCGGGGGTCAGGATCAGATCCGCGGTCTCGGTGTAGCGCGGCACCTCGGGCGGTACGAACAGGTTCGCGGCGTGGCTTACCGGCCGCAGTTCCTGTCCGGTCGCGGCGAGCGCGACGGCGTACGGGGCGTGCGTGTGCACCACCGCGTTGACGTCCGGCCGCGCGGCCATGACCTCGGTGTGGATCGGGTACTCGCTGTGCCGCGGGCCGGTGCCGGAAACGACCTCGCCTTCGGCGTTGACGAGGTGCACCCGCTCCGGCGTCACCTCCTCCATGCCCCATTCCGCGGACTTGATCCAGACGCCTCGGCCGTCGGCGTCGCGGCACGAGACGTGGCCCCAGATGAGGTCGCCTTGTCCGGCGGCGGCCAGGATCCGGGACGACAGCGCGACGAGTTCCTGCTGTGTGCTCATCGGTGCACCAGCCCGCCGTTGACGCTGAGGGTTTGGCCGGTCAGGTAACCCGCGTCGTCGCTGAGCAGGAACGCGGCCAGGCCGGTCATGTCGTCGGCCCCGGCGGGGCGGTGCAGCGATTGGGCGCGCAGCATCGCCTCGCGTTGTTCCGGGGTCACGGTTTCCCGCGCGACTTCGGTGTAGACCGGGCCGGGGGAGAGGGTGTTGACGCGGATGCCGAATTCGCCGAGTTCGCGCGCCATGGAGAACGTCATGCCGTGCACGCCGCCTTTGCTGGCCACGTAATGCAGGTAGCCGGGACGGCCGAGTTGCACGGCGTCGGAGCCGATGTTGACCACGCTCGCCGACGGGGAAGCCTGCAGCAGCGGGAGCAGCGCCGACACGAGCAGCCACGGGCCGCGGAGGTTGACCGCCATCAGGCGATCCCATTCCTCGTCGGTGATCTCCCAGAACGGTTTCATCTTGATGGCGGAGAAGATCGCGGCGTTGTTGATCAGGCCGTCGACCCGGCCGTGCGCCTCGGTGAGCTGGGCGGCGAACTCCGCGCAGCTGGTACGGCTGGAGACGTCGAGTGCATACGCGCTGGCCTTGCCCGGGCCGTCCAGCGAGGCGGCGGTGGCTTCGACGCCGTCGCGGTTGAGATCGGCGAGGACCACGGTCGCGCCTTCGGAGACCAGGCGCCGGGCGTAGGCCGCGCCGATGCCCTGGGCCGCGCCGGTGACGACGACGACCTTCCCGGCGAGTCCGTTGAGGGTCATGTCAGGCTCCAGCTTCGGTAGGAGGGTTCGCCGTCCGGGACGATCTCGGTGGACAGCAGCGTCAGGCAGCCGGGGCAGAATGCTTGGCGCAGCAGGACTTTCCGGTCGACGAACGCGGCGGGATCGGCGTGGACGCCGGGCCCGGCTTCGGTCGAGGGACGTTCGTGGCGCCGCGCGTGCGCCATCGGTTCGGCGGTGGTGTCGCCGATCCGGGTCGCGCAGTGCCGGCAGACGACAGCGCCGGTCGCGTCGTCAACGCGGAGGTTGAGGTCGAGGTTCACTGGTGCGCTCCTTCCAGCGGCGTGAGTCCGGCGCGTTGGTAGCGCAGCCGATCGCGGTGCGCCGCAGTGGCCGCGAGGTCGGGCTCGCCGTCGGCCAGCACGACGCCGTAGACCTCGGTGGCAGCAATCGCGGACACCTTGCCGTCGCGGACATCCGCCGCGACGCGTTCGGGTTCGCGGTGGAGCGGGTCGCCGATACCGCCGCCGCCCTGCCAATGGGTGAAGTAGACGTCCGCTTCGGCGAGATCGGTTTCCAGGTGCGGCGGGAGGGTGTCCGCGCTGCCGCGCAGGTCTTCGATGGTCTGCGGGATGCGGCCGTTCGCGAGCTGGTCGCGCACGGTGGTGTCGCGGACGAGGACGTCCCATTGCGTGGCGGCGGGATAGCCGCCCGAAATGCCGGGAGCCTGCGGCACCGCCTTGCCGTTGGCGGAGACTACGAGGTGCACGCTGCGGGTGGGCGAGTCGTACGGGATGAAGCAACTCGACGCTCCGACGCCGCCGCGCCACCGGCCGGGCCCGCCCGAATCGACTTCCTCGCGCCGCCACAGGTACAGCATCGGGAAGCTGAACTCGTTGATCTCGATGTCGGCGATGCGGCCCATCGGAATGCAGTTCTCGCCGCCGGTGTCGACGCCGTCGCCGTCCACCTTCGCGCCGAGCCCGCCGGACATCGCGTCGCACAGCATCGTGGCGAAACCCCCGCCGCGCTGGTCGACTCCGGCCAGCAGGGTGAGATCCCAGGTCCCGCAGCACACGCTCATCGCCGACCGGCTCAGTTCGGCGTGCGTGCTCAACATCTGCGCGACCGTTTCGGAGACCGCGTTCTGCGTGGCCCACGCCGAGTTGACCGACGCTTTCCCGATGCCCGCCGGGAAGGTGCAGTTGTTGATCGTCCCCGGTTCGCTGACGATCTCGACGCACCGGTAGATCCCGCCCGGCGACCAGGAGATGTCCGGGCACAGCATGGTCAGCAGGATCGGCAGGATCCCGCCGCGCAATCCGGCGAGGGTGCAGTTGATGATCCCGTCGACCTGAGGGTCGGTGCCGGTGAAGTCGAAGGTGAGGGTGTCGTCCTGTTTGGACATCGCGACCACGATCTTGTGGATGTCGCGGTCGCCCGCCCGCGCGCCGTCCTGGTGCGCGACGGCCGACCACGTTCCGTCCGGCAGCGCGCGCAGTTTGGTGCGCAGCTGGGATTCCGCGTCGCCCATCATCTTCTTCATCACGGCCTTGACGGTGTCCGGGCCGTACTTGTCGATGAGCGCGGTGAGCCGGTCCTGCGCGACGTTGTTCGCCCCGATCTTGGCGCGCAGGTCCAGCCCGACCAGCCGGGGCACGCGGGACCGGCGCAGGTACATGTCCTCCATGTCCGAGCGGAGCGTGCCGCCTTCGACGATCTTCACCGGCGGGATCGGCAGCGCTTCCCAGAACACGTCGTGGCCTTCGACGGACCAGCTGCCCGGCGACACGCCGCCGAGGTCGACCTGGTGCGCGACCGCGCCGGTCCAGCAGAACAGCTGGCCGTCGTAGAACAGCGGGGCGAGGACGGTGACGTCGTTCTGGTGCAGGCCGCCGCCGATCCACGGGTCGTTGAGGAGGAACTGGTCGCCCGGCGCGATTCCCGGGTTCTCGGCGCGATGCTCCAGCGTCCAGCGCACCGCCATGTCCAAAGCGGACCCGAGCTGCATGTTGTACAGCCCGACCTGGACGGTTTCGCCGGTCTCGTCCATGATGCCCGCGCCGAAGTCGTTGCAGTCGGTCACGACGACCGAACCGGACATCCGCTTGATCGCGTCGCCCATGTCGTCGGTGATGGCGACCAAACGGTGCCGGACCACCTCGTAGGTGAGCGCGTCCACGTCCGTCGAGTCGACTCGGTGCAGGTCGAGGTCGCCGAACCGGGCTTCCGGGTCGAGGGGAGCGCCGGACTGGACAAAGCGTTCGGAGCCGGCGACGGGGATGACAGCCATCAGGAGTGTTCCTTCCGTTCGGGGAAACGGATCACGAGGTTGCCCAGACGGTCCACAGTGGCCTGAGTGCCCGGCGGCAGGGCGACAGTGGTGGTCGGCGCTTCGACGACCGCGGGGCCTTCGATCTCGTGGCCCGCGCCGAGTGCGCGGTAGTCGTAAATCGCGGCGGGCTGCCGTCCAGCGCGCACGTCGAGCAGGACCTCCCGCTCGCCGCTCGTGGCGGGCTCGCCGGGCAGGGTGTGGTGCTCAGGCAGTTCCGGCTGGATCTGCAGGATCCCGGTCGCGCGGACCCGGTAGGTGATGAGCTGCAACCCGGCGTCGGGGAAGCCGGATCCCTTGCCGTACAACGCTTCGTAGCTTGCCTCGAAGTCCCGGCCGAGCTGGTCCACCGACTCGCCGGTCAGCTCGCCGCCGGGTACTGGAGTCGCGACTTCGGCGAGCTGCATGGTGTAGCGGAGGTCGGCTTCGCGTTCGTAGCTGATCGCGGAGAAGGTCAGCCCTTGTTCCGCCAGACGGCGTTCCAGCTCCCGTTCCAGACCCCTGAACACCTCGTTCGCGGTGTCCGCCGCGACCGGCATCGCGACCGGCTGCGACTGTTCGGCGGTCAGCACGATGTCCGACGCGGCCAACCCGTAGGCGGAGAAGACCGCGGCAGTGGAACCGAGCGGGACCACGACCTCCTTGACGCCGAGGTCGGCCGAGTAGCTCGCGCAGTGCATCGGACCCGCGCCGCCGAACGCGTAGAGCGTGAAGTCCCGCGGGTCCTGGCCCGAATTGACCACGACCTTGCGGACCAGATCCGCGGTCTGGGCGTTCTGGATCGCGTAGATCGCCGCCGCCGCGTCCTCGACGGACATGCCGAGCGGGGTCGCGACGACCTTGTCGATGGCGTCGCGGGACAGCTGGACGTCCAGTTTCTTGCGCCCGCCCAGGAAATTGTCCGGGTTGATGATGCCGAGAACGAGGTCCGCGTCGGTGACCGTCGGCTCCCAGCCGCCTTCGCCGTAACACGCCGGCCCGGGCCGGGCGCCCGCGCTGCGCGGCCCGACGCGAAGGTTCCCGCCCGGGTCGACCCACGCGATCGCGCCGCCGCCGGCGCCGATGGTGTGCACGTCGACCATGGGCGTGCTGATCGTGTACTGGTTCAGGATCGTGCTGGTGGTGGTCACTGGTTTGCCGTCGACAACCAGTCCGACCAGGAATGTCGTGCCGCCCATGTCGGTCGAAATGACCTTGTCGTGGCCCAGCGAGGCGGCCATCCGCGTGCACCCGACGACGCCGCCGGTGAGCACCGAACCGATGGTGGTGATCGCGTGCGCCGGTGCGTCGGCGGCGGTGACACAGCCGCCGGAACCCTGCATCACCAGCAGCGCGCCGGTGAGCCCGCGGGCGCGCAGTTCGGCTTCGAGCGGTCGCAGGTAACTGCCGAGCCGAGGGCCGACCTGCGTGTTCATGATCGTCGTGACGTTGCGCGGGTACTCCCGGATCCGCGGGCTGACCTCGCTGGACAGCGCCACGTATACCTCCGGCGCTTCCTCCTGCACGATCTCGCGCACCCGCTGTTCGTGGGCGGGATTTCGGAAGGACCAGAGGAACGACACCGCGATCGCCTCCGCACCGTCGGCGAGCAGGTCGCGGACCGCGGTCCGGACGCCGTCCTCGTCGAGCGGGACGACGACGCGGCCCTGGTAGTCCACGCGCTCGTCGATCTCGCGGATCCGGTGCCGGGGCACCAAGGACGCGGGCTTCGCCGTGCGGGCCATGTGCTGGATGTCATCGCTGCCCAGGCCGGCGTAGCGGCCTTCGAGGTTCATGATGCTGATCGAGTCCGCGTGCCCGCGGGTGGTGAGGAAGCCGACCTGCGCGACGTCCCCGGTCACCAGTGCGTTGAGCGTCGAGGTGGTGCCGTGCACGAGATAGTCGGTGTCGGCGAGCAGCTCGCGGACGGAGATGCCGAGCTCCGCGGCCAGTTCGTCGATCGCGGTGAGGAAGCCGGTCGCGAAATCCGGGGGAGTGGACGGGGTTTTGGCCGCGGCGAGCCGGTTGTGCTGGTCGGCGACGAACGCGTCGGTGAACGTTCCGCCGGTGTCGATGCCGATGACGTACGCCATGAGGGCCCCTTTGCCTTCGGATCGTCAGAACATGACGTTGATGGACTTGGTTTCGGTGTAGCTGAGCAGTTCTTCGAGGCTTTCCTCTCGGCCGACGCCGGATCCTTTGACGCCGCCGAAGGGCACGTTGGGGAAATGCCGGGACGAGCCGTTGATCCAGACGAACCCGGCCTCGAACGCGCGGGCCACGCGGTGTGCGCGGGTGACGTCGGAGGTCCAGACGCTCGCGGTAAGGCCGTAGTCGACGCTGTTGGCGATGCGGACCGCCTCCGTCTCGTCGGCGAACGGGATGACCGACAGCAGCGGGCCGAACACCTCTTCCCGGGCGATCCGCATGTCCGGGCGCACGCCGGTGAACACGGTCGGGGCCACGAACAAGCCCTGGTCCACGCCAGCCGGACGGCCGCCGCCAGTGGCGACCCGCGCGCCCTCGGACACCGCGATGTCGATGTAGGACAACGACTTCTCGTACTGCGCCTGGTTGATCATCGTGCCCTGTTCGGTGCGTTCGTCGAACGGATCGCCGATCCGGCGCGCCTCGATCAGCTCGACCACGCGGGCGACGAGCGCGTCGTGGACGTCCTGGTGCACGAGCAGCCGCGAGTTCGACCCGCAGGACTGTCCGGACCAGGTGAAGTTCATGCCGAACACGGCTCCGGCGGCGGCTTCGAGGTCCGCGTCGGGGAACACCACCATGGCGTTCTTGCCGCCGAGTTCGAGGCTGACGTCCTTGACGCCGCTCTCGGCCGCCGCGCGCTGGATGGCGCGCCCGGTGGGCTCGGAGCCGATGAACCCGATCCGCCGCACGTGCCGGTGCCGCACCAGCGCGTCCGGCACCGCCGGTCCGTCGCCGACCACCACCGACAGCACACCGGGCGGGAAGATGTCCTTCGCCAGTTCGGCCAGCCGCAGTGCGGACAGCGGCGCGGCCTCCGGCGGCTTGAGGATCGTCGGGTTGCCCGCGACCAGCGGCGCGGCGACCTTGCCCGCGAACATCAGCGGGTGGTTGTAGGGCACGATTCGGGCCACTACGCCGACGGGTTCGCGTGTCGTCACGTGCAGTGCGGTGCTGGCGGGCACAGTCGTGCCTTTCAGTTCCAAAGCCTGTCCGGCGAACATGCGCAGCTGCGCCACCGTGACGCCGACGTCGACGCGCGAGTTCGAGATCGGCGAACCGGCGTCGACCGTGTCGAGCAGGGCCAGCTCCTCGCCGTGGCGTTCGATCGCGTCGGCCAGTTCCGACACCAGCTTCGCCCGTTCGACCGGGAGAGTGTCCCGCCAGGCCGCCCGTGCGTCGGCCGCGGCGCGTACCGCCTCGTCGACGTCGTCGGGTGCCGCGTCGGGAACCTCGGCGATCACCGTGCCGGTGTAGGGGGACACCCGGGAGAAGGTGGCGCCGGACCGCGCCGGGACGAGCTTGCCGTCGATGAGCAGGCGCCACTCGCGGTCGAGAAGGTCGGCGACCCGGGGCGGAATCTCCGGGCCGGAATGGGCTTCGAGCATCGTCGCTCCTGCGCTTCCTGAGTCCCGCGGGGACCTGGCGCCCCGCGTGCCGTCGGCTCATGCTAACCCCGAGAGCCAGGCGAAAGTCCATTCTGCGGACTTCTATTCTGTTCTCCAGAAATATCAAGCAGTATTTTGACTGGAGAGGCCCCGCAGGCGTCCTGGTCCAGATACCATGTCTGCTATGCAGACATCCGCCGCCGAAGCCGGTCCCGCGCGGCCCGCTCCCCAATACCCGATCGAATCCGTGGACCGCGCGCTGCGGCTGCTCAGGATGTTCAGCGCCACGAGAGAACTCCGGCTGTCCGACGCACGAGACGCCCTCGGCGTAGGGCAGTCGACCGCGCACCGGCTGATGGCGATGCTCGTCCACCACGGGTTCGTCGACCAGGACCCGGCCAGCCGCGTCTACCGGGCCGGGCCGGCGCTGGTCGAGATCGGGCTGTCGGTGGTGAACCAGATGGACCTGCGCGCGGTCGCACGGCCGGTGCTGCAGTGGCTGTCGGAAACCACCGGGGAGACGGTGCATCTCGGTTCGCTGGAAGGCAATCAGGTGCGCTTCCTGGACGTGATCGAGAGCGACCGGGCGCTGCGGGTCTCCGGCCGCGTCGGCCGCACCCTCCCGGCGCACGCGACGAGCCTGGGCAAGGCGATGCTCGCGCACCTGCCCGACGACCAGATCGCGCAACGCTATCCGGACGAGGTGCTCGGCCAGGTCACCACGAAGACCATGACGAGCCGCAGCGCTCTGCTGGCCGAGATCGAACGGACCCGGCGCCGCGGTTACGCGCTCAACGCGGGCGAAAGCGAGGACGGCGTCAGCTCGATCGGCTGCGCGGTAGCCCGCCCAGACGGCCCGCTCCTGGGCGGCCTGAGCGTCGCGGCCCCGACCGGGCGGATGACGAAAGCCCAGCGGGACGAACACGCGGTCGCGCTGGTGGAGGGCTGTCGGCGGTTGGCGGAGAAGCTGGTGTGAGCGAGAAGCGCGGTGGACGTCCCCGCGGCTCACGTCACGACTAGTGCTGCGATGAGCGGCCAGACGGCGTCGGGCAGGGATCACGACATCGCCGTCGCCGCTGTGCTCGTCGGCAGCCGCCTCCCATGACGCCACAAGCGAAATGCTGGGTTCTCTTACCCGGCGGCGAACGACCCGTTCACCGCCGGGGCTGGGTCAGCGAGTGGCAGACAACTCATCCGCTGTGGACAGTGGCACCGGTTCGAACATCGCCGGTTCGTCTTCCGGGAACAGGGCCGTCGGGCCGTACAGCCAGTCGGTGAACGAGTAGTCGTCCGTCGCGCGGGCGCGCAGCAGGGTGTTGCGTTGTTCGCGCTCGACGCCGCCCAGATGCCACAGGTTTCCCCACGCGCGGGCGGTGAGGACGACGCGACGACAGTGTTCCGGTCGGACCGCCTCGTATGCGGCCAGTGCGCCGTCCCAGTCCACCGTGCCGTCTTCACCGAGCAGTCGTTTCGCGTGTTCGGCCAGGACCCAGCCGTCTTCGATGGCCATGATCGCGCCTTGGGCGAGGTACTGCAGGGGCGGGTGCGCTGCGTCGCCGAGCAGCGCCAGCCTGCCGTCGACCCAGGTGGAGATCTGGTTGCGGTCGTACATCCGCCACCACTTGTCCCGCCACATCCGCGGGATCCCGGCCCGCACCTCGTCGCAGGTGGCGGCGAAGGCGGTGTCCAGCTCGTCCGGCGTGCCCCAGTCGTCCAGGCCCGCCACGGCCTTCGGAGACTCGAAAACCGCTACCTGATTGAGCAAATCTCCGCCGCGAAGTCCATAGTGGACAAAGTGGCAGCGCGGGCCGACATAGACCACGACCTCGGACAGATCGACCGGGCGGCCGACCTCGGCGATCGGCACCGTGCCGCGGTAGGCGACGTACGCCGACGAGACCGGCTGGTCGTCCGTGAAGTGCTTGCGGGCCACGGAGTGCAGGCCGTCGGCGGCGATCACGACGGGTGCGGTGTGCGTGGTTCCGTCGTCGGTCACCGCGGTCGCGGGGTCCGCTGCGTACGAGGCGATCCGTTGCTCAGTGAGGAGTTCCACTCCTGCATCGCGGCAGGCGTCGAGGAAGAGCCGGTGCAGGTCGCTGCGGTGGATGACCAGGTACGGGAAGCCGTAGCGGCGTTCGAGGTCGCGCAGGTCAAGGGCGGTCAGGTCGCGGCCGTCGACCGCGTCGCGCATGACCATCCGGTCCGGGACGACGCCGCGGGCCTTCGCGGTTTCGAGCAGGCCGTAGGCGTCGAGGATCCGGGTGCAGTTCGGGGCGAGCTGGATGCCGGCCCCGACCTCGCCGAACTCCTTCGCCTGCTCCAGCACCCGGACCCGCAGGCCGAGCCGGGACAGCGCATACGCGGTGCTCAGCCCGCCGATCCCGCCGCCGACGACGAGCACGTCAGGGGTGTCCATGGGGCTCTCCTCACAACCAGGGACCGAGATCGGGAACCCCGGTCAGCGAATGCGGCCGTCCGGCCAGGTACGCCGCGACGTCGGGCAGCGGCCCGTCCGGCAGAGTGTCGAGACCGCGTTTGGCCTGGATTTCGGCGACGAGTGCGGACAGGAACGCCTCAGGCAGGTCGGCGAACGTCAATCCGGTACCGAGGTCGACCGCGTGCACGCACACCTCGCGGGCCCGCATCCACGGGATCTCGGTGGCGGGAACCGTCCGGCCCTGCGCCGTGACCACCTGGGCTCGCCACTGCTCCGGTGTCAGCGTGGCCATCGCGGAGTCCAACGAGCGCGCCGAATCCCGCAACCAGGACGTGAGCTGGGCTTCGGACAGCTGCGAGCCCGCTTCGATGTCGGCGTTGCGCTGCTCCGGCGAGGCGTACATCGGGGTGCGCTCGCCGGTCCGCGCCCAGTGCACGAGGTTGCCGAGGGCGTCCGCGTTGGCCGCGACGTGTGCGGCGAGGTGCTTGCGGGTCCAGCCGGGCAACGCGCTCGGTCCGGACAGCTCGTTCGCGTGTGAGAGGAAAAGCTCGGTCCCGAACGAGACCCATTCCCGCGCGTCTCCGGGGGCCATCAGGATTCCTTCACGATCTGGTTCACGCACGCGCCGATCCCGGCCACCTCGGTGACGACGGTTTCGCCGCCGGTCAGGTAGATCTTCGGATCGCGCGCGTGGCCGACCCCGGCGGGAGTGCCGGTCGCGATCAGGTCGCCCGGGTTGAGCTGCACGATCGTGGAGATGTACTGCACCAGGTACACCGGGTCGAACAGCAGCGTTCCGGTGTCGTCGTGCTGCATGACCCGACCGTCCACAGTGGTCTTCACCTCAAGCGACGGCCGTATCCCGCCAACCTCGTCCGGGGTGACGACGTACGGGCCGACCGGCGTCGAGGACTGCCAGATCTTGCCCTGCGTCCACTCGACAGTGCGGAATTGCCAGTCGCGGACCGACACGTCGTTCATCACGGTGAACCCGGCGATCGCCGCCGCGGCCTCGTCCTCGCTGGCCCGCCGGACGGTCGCACCGACCACGACGACAAGTTCGACCTCCCAGTCGAGCGCGTCGGTCTCCGGCGGTTTCGCGATCGGGTCAGCCGGACCGGTCAGGGTGTCGGCGAACTTGGGGAACAGCGTCGGATACGCGGGCAGCTCGCGGCCCATTTCCTTGATGTGGTTGGTGTAGTTGTGCCCCACGCAGACCACTTTGGACGGATTCGGCACGACCGGGGCGAGGTCCGCGCCCTCGGCGGGCCAGGTCTGGCCGGTTGCCTTGGCGGCGTGCGCTTCCCAGCCGTCCTGGGCGAACAGTGCGCCGAGATCGGGGGAGCCGAGGTCGACCAGCACATCGCCGTCGAGGCGGACGGCGCGCGTGCCGCCGTCGATGCGGAGGGTGGCGAGCTTCATCGGAGGGTCTCCCGACGGTCGAGGTGGAGCGCCTCGAAGACGGGCGCGTCCGAGAAACGGAACAGGTCAAGGGCCCCGGAGTCGGAATCGGTGGCACCGGCCTCCGACTTGACGGAGAACGGCTGCCACGACGGGACGACGAACAGATCCCCGCGTGAAACCGTCCACGAAGTGTCGCCGACGGTCACCGTGCCGGAGCCGTCGAAGACCTGGCAGACCGACGAGCCGGTTTCGCGCACGGGGGCGGTCTCGCTGCCCCGGGCCACGCGGTGGAACTCGGCGCGGATGGTCGGCAGTACGTCGGAACCGTTGTGCGGATTGGCGAACCGCACTGCCGCGTGGCCCGGTTCGACTGTTCCGCCGTAGCCCTCTTTTTCCAGCTCAAGCTGGTCGCGCAACGCGGCGTCGGTGTGCTCCCACTTGTACGCCAGCAACGGCGAACCGGGCGCGACACTGCCGACAGACAGCGGTCGCAGGCCCGGATGCGCCCACAGCCGTTCGGAACGAGACCGGTCGGGCGTGATCCGCTCGGTCTCGCTGATCGTTTCGCGCCCGAACTCGAAGAACTGCGCGTCGATGCCGTACTGGAACGGGATGTCGAGACCGTCGAGCCAGGCCATCGGCTCGCGGGTGGCGTTGTGGTGGGCGTGCCAGTTCCAGCCCGCCTGCGGCAGGAAGTCGCCGCGGCGCATCGGGACCGGGTCGCCGCCGACGACCGTCCACACCCCTGAGCCTTCGACGACGAACCGGAACGCGTTCTGCGTGTGCCGGTGCTCGGGCGCGTCCTCGCCGGGCATCAGGTACTGGATCGCGGCCCACAGCGTCGGCGTCGCGAACGGACGGCCGCCGAGCCCTGGGTTGGCCAGCGCGATCGCGCGCCGCTCCCCGCCGCGGCCGACCGGCACGATCTCGCCCGCCTGCTCAGCGAGCCGCAGCAGGTTCTCCCACTGCCATCGGTGCGGCACCGCCCGCGAACGCGGGTGCGCGGGCATCAGGTCGCCGATCTCCGTCCACAACGGAACGAGCAGCTCCTGCTCGAAACCGCGGTAGAGCTTTTCGAGGGCGGGCGTGACCGCGGGCTGGTCCGGTGCGTCGACCGCGGCGAGCTGAACGGGAGTCCGCGCTGGAGTGCTGGTCATGGGGTTATGGTGGGCTGGTCCCGGTCTGCGGAAAACGGGATTCTGGTGTGCGGAAAGGCGGCCCGGATGGAGAAACGGTTCAAGGCTCCGCCGCCGTACGCAGTGGCCAGCGTAGACAACGCCCTGCGGATCGCGGCGATGCTGCAGCTCGAAGGCCCGTTGACGGTCTCGGAGGTGGCTGAGCGGATCGGCGTCGCGCCCTCGACCGCGCACCGGCTGCTCGCGATGCTCGTGTACCGCGATTTCGCCGTGCAAGACGCCAACCGGGCCTACCGCGTGGGCCCGGTGCTGGAGCTGGCCGCGCACTCGCAGTCAGCCGCGTCGAAGCTGCGCGCGGCCGCGCTTCCGCACCTGCGACGGCTGGTGGACCTGCTGGACGAGTCGGTGAACCTGACCGTCCGGACGGGGGACACGGCCCGGTTCATCGCGAGCGTGGAGTGCTCGCAGGCGTTGCGGGTCGGTTCACGCGAAGGCATGGTCTTCCCGGCCCACCAGACGACGGCCGGTCTGCTGCTGCTCGCCGAGCTGCCGCCGGACCAGGTCGAGGAGCTCTACGCGGTGGACAAGCCCGGCGAACGACCGGACCCGGCAGAGCTGCGGGCTGACCTGGCGCGCGTGCGGCGCAGCGGGTTCGCGCTCAACCAGGGCCGTTCCGAGCGGGGAGTGGTGGCGGTCGGCGTGCCGGTGCACGGACCGGACGGCCCGGTCGTCGCCGGGTTGTCGGTGTCGATGCCGAGCGTGCGGTACCGGAAAGACCAGTTGCCGACGCTGGTGGCGTCGCTGCGCGCGACGGCGGCCGCGTTGGAGGCGGACCTGCGGGGCTAGCGGTGGTCTTCGCCCGCGAGTGCCGCCGCGAAGGCCGCGTGCACGCTGAGGAACTGCTGCACCGACAACTCCGCCGCCATCCCGGGGTACTGCGGGGCCAGCCGCTTGGCCGCCCAGTTGGCCCACCGCACGTGTGCCTCGTCGACGCTCAGGTGCGCCGCTTCGGCGGCATGGCGAGCGTTCACGCCGTTCAGAATCGCTTGGTGCATCAGCGCGGGAGTCGAGCGTTGTTCCCACGCGCGCAAGGACGCCATCGAGGACAGCCGGTGCAGCGTCGACGACACAGTCGGCGGTGCGGGGCGGGGTTGCGGGAAGCCGCGCTGGAGCGGTCCCCTGCGGGGCGCCGCACTGTCCACAGTGTCGTCGACCGCGACATTCGCCGAAGCGGGCGTGCCGTGACTGTCTGCGTCGTCAGTGATCAAACTCGTCATCGTCGTCCCTCCGACGTGCGGTTACCCGCCTCCGCACGCGCGAAACCCTGGACCGTCGGGAAGCGACGGCGCGGGCGTTGCCGGGCAGCAGCGGGTCGATGTCGACCGGGTCCAGATGCGGATCGCGCAGCAGGGACCCGAAGGCGGCCTTGGCGACGGCCAGGATCGGCACCGCGAGCAGGGCCCCGACGATCCCGGCGACTTCCAGGCCGAGCGCGATGCCCAGCACCACGGCCAGCGGATGCAGCCGGACCGCGCGCCCGAGCAGGAACGGCTGCAGCACATGGCTTTCCAGCTGCATCACCGCGACGACGATCGCGAGCACGATGCCCGCCGCGACGAATCCGTTGGCGACCAGGGCGATCAGCACGGCGACCGCGCCGGTCACCACCGCGCCGAGGATCGGCACGAACGCGCCGATGAAGATCAGCGCCGCCAGCGGCACCGCGAGCGGGACCCCGACCAGCCAGATGCCGAGGCCGATGCAGACCGCGTCCACGCAGGCCACGGCCACCGTCGCGCGCACGTAGCTGACCAGCGAGGCGAACCCGCGGCGGCCTGCGACATCGATCTCGTCGCGGAGGGAGACCGGCACGATCCGCAACAGGAAGTGCCACACCTGGTTGCCGCCGTAGAGGAAGAAAACGAGCACGAACAGCGTCAGCAGCATCTCGGTCAGCACGCCGCCGACGGTCGCCGCCGTGGAGAGCACGCGCGTGGTGAGTTCGGCGGTGTTGCCCTGGATCGTGCTGACCGCTTTGTCGAGCAGCTGCTGCACCTGCGGCAGGTGCAGCGGCCCGTGCTGCAGCCAGTTGTTGATGCTCGTCAGACTGGCCCCGACCTGGTTGCCCAGCTGCGGCAGGCTAGCGGTGACCGTGGTGACGACCAGGGTGAGCACCCCGCCCAGGACGGCGAGCCCGACGATGATCGCGACGAGCGTGGCCAGCGCACGGGGCACGTGCCAGCGCACCAGCCGCTCCACCAGGGGCGCGAACAACGCCGACAGGAGCAGGGCGATCCCGATCGGAACGGTGACCTTCGCGAGGTAGCCGAGCGTCCACGCGATGACCCCGAGCATGGTCAGGACGACCAGGAACCGCCAGCTCGCCGCCGCCGCGACCCGCAGCGACCACGGCACCGCGTCGGCGGCATCGCCGCGGCGATGGCGGCCACCGCCCGCGATCCGATGAGGAGGAACGTGCCCGTCCGGAACGTTCATCCCGTCACCACCTTCGCCGACAACGGTTCCGCGACCGCTTCGAGCGAACGCCGTTCAGCCCGGATCCCCAGGACCGCTTCGGCCATCCCGCCGACGACCCCGGTCTCGTCCAGACCGCCGAACAGCACCGGGCCGATGATCCCGCCGAGCCCGGTGCCGACCGTCGACCGGTTCGAGCCGCTCGCCGTGGGTGAACAGCCCCCGGAGGTCCCGAGTCCGACTTGGGTCTCGGAAAGGACCAGGCCGCTGCCGGGTTCGGCCAGCCGGTCCGAGAGCGAGCTGACGACGGTGACTTCGAGCCCGTCGAGGATCCACACGGTGCCCGGTCCGACGAGCATCAGCCCATGCCACGACGACCACGGCGGCCGGCCCATCCTCGTCGGCACATCGGTTCGCACCACGTCGATCACCCCGCGGCGGGAATTCCCGGCGGAGATCACTCGCAAACGGCTCCGCTAGAACCAGTCGACGGCGCGCAGCACGAAGAACGCGGCCACCACGAGCACCAGGATCGCCACGGCGAGAAGCCACCGGGCGGGCAGTTTGCGCGACGGCATCGGCTGCGGATGCGAGAGTCCCGAAGTCTGTCCGGCGTCGGGCGGGGTGTCGCCGGGCGGCACGGAGCCGCCCGGTTCGAGACCCGGCACGTCGTCCGGTTCGGGCCCGGGTGCGGTCATGTCCGGTCTCCTCGTCGTGGGGGCAGTCGCCGGACAGGTTTGCCGTCCAGGACGGCGATAAACGTGGGCCGGGCGGCGTTTGGTCGGGGTAGGGAGGGGTAGGCGGACGCCATGGCTGACATCAATCCCATCCAGTTGCAGAAAGACCTCGCCGGCGTCGGCTACCCGGCCAAGCGAGACGACCTGGTCTCCGCCGCCGAGCGGAACGGCGCGGATTCCAGCACGCTCGACGTGCTGCGGAGCCTGCCGGACCGCACGTACGAGGGGCCGAGCGGCGTCAGCAAGGAAGCCGCGCAGAAGTAAGTGCCCGGAATCGGAACCGGCTCGAGGCGGACGTGCTGCCTCGAGCCGATCTCTGCGGTGTCCATTGTGGATCTTTACCCGGCGAGCACCCGCTCGGCGATCGCGACCATGGCCTCGGTCAGCAACGCCATCTGGTCGCGCATCGAACGGTCGGGTTCCGCCTGCCAGGCGACGAACGCGCCGTCGAACCCGGCGATGCCGAAGTAGTCCAGCGCCTCGCCCACCTTCTCCGCCGCCTCCGGCCCGAGGCTGGCCCACGATTGGGAGATCATCCGGCGCATGTGCCGCCGTCCGTCGACGCGCACGCGTTCGATGATCTCCTTCACCTCGACGTCCGCGACCGCCTCGGCGCTCATCAGCAGGATCAGGTGCAGCCGCAGGAAGTCGGGTTTCGCGACGAAGACCTCGCCGGTGCGCTGCAGGAACCAGCCGAGCAGCTCGGCGGGCGGCAGGTCTTCGGGCGGATTCGCCTGTGACTCGCGCAGGTGCCGGAAGAACTCGTACGCCCCGCGCTCCATGACCGCCGACAGCAGTCCGCCCTTGGACTGGAAGTGGTGGTAGATCGCGCTCTTCGGCAGGCCGGTCTCGGTGCTGAGCACCGACATCGTCGTAGCGGAGTAGCCGCGTTCGGCCATGATCCGCGACGCCGTGTCGAGGATTTCCTCCCGGGAACGCCGTCCCCGCCGGTTCCCGGCCCGCGCTGTGTCCACGCCGAGCAGCATAGGGCCGCCGGTTTTCTGCACACCGGAATCGTGCCCGCCGCGTCTTGACGAACTCTGGTCCAGGTGTGACCGTAGCCACTAATGAACCGAACGACCGGTCCAAAACTGTGGAGCCTGGGACATGAGTGAGCACTACGACGCCGACGTCGCCGTCGTCGGATACGGCCCGACGGGCCTCGCCGGGGCGCTGACCCTGGCCGCGAAGGGCGCGCGGGTGGCCGCGTTCGAGCGAGACCAGGACGTCTACGCCCGGGCGAGAGCGGTCACGATCAACGACTGGACCATGCGGATCCTGCAGGACCTCGGCGTCGACGACCGGGTCGAACGGGTCGTCGAACCGCAGCGGGCCCTGCGCTGGGTGACCTACGACGGCCGCGAGGTGATGCGCGTCGAACACCCGCCGAGCACACTCGGCACCCGCGGGAGCAAGCCGCGGTTCTACAACATCTATCAGCCGGCTCTCGAGGCTGAGCTGCGTCGCTGCGGCGAGGAGCACTCCAGCCTGGCGGTCCGTTACGGCGCCGAGGTCGTCGCTGTCGAGCAGGACGCCAGCGGCGTGACCGTCACCGCGCGCGACCGCGAGACGGGGGAGGAGACCGCCACGCGCACCCGGTACGCGATCGCGGCCGACGGCGGGTCGTCCCCGGTGCGCAAGATGCTCGGTATCCCGATGCACGGCGACACCGGCGACACGCTGTGGATCGTCATCGACTGCCGGGTCAAGCGCTGGTGGCCGGACCGCGATTTCCTCACCTTCTGGACCGACCGCGAACGCCCGGTCGTCGACATCGCGCTCTCCGCGGGCAACCACCGGTGGGAAATCCCGCTCAACGCCACCGAAACCGAGGCGGACTTCCCCACCCACGCCGAGGTATGGCCGCTGCTGCACGCGCTGGGAGTGACAGAGGACGACGTCGAAATCCACCAGTACGCCTTCTACCGTCACCACGTGCGGATGGCCGAAACCTACTGGCGGGGGCGGGTTTTCCTGGCCGGCGACGCCGCACACCTGATGCCGCCGTGGGCGGGCGCGGGCATGCAGACCGGCATCCGCGACGCGTACAACCTGGGCTGGAAGATCGCCGGAATCGTCCGCGGGGAACTGGGCGAGGACTGGCTCGACACCTACGAGGCCGAACGCCGGCCGTCCGCCGAGTTCTACACCGGAATGGCCGTCGCGCTCGGCCGGGTGATCAAGCAGGAGGCGACTCCGGCGGAGATCGAGGCGATGAACGCCGTCCCGCCGAACCTGGTCACGCCGTGGGAACCGCCGCTCAACGCGCCGCCGACCCTCGTCGCCGGCTGGCTGCGCGGCGAGACCGGGGACGCGTCGGTCGTCGGCCGATACCTCCCGCAGCCGCTCGCCTGCGACGCCGTCGGCCGGATCGACCGGCTGGATGCGTTGCTGCCCAACGGATTCTTCCTGCTCGGCAACGACGTCGACCCGGCGACGCTGCTCACGCCCGAGGAAAAGTCCGGCTGGGACGCCCTCGGTGCGTCCTACGTCGCCGTCCGGCCGCGGACCGCGTACACCCGCGCCGCGACCGACCTCGTGGACATAGAGGACGCGGTGCTGCCCTGGCTCGACCGATACGGCGTCCAGGCGATCGCCGTGCGCCCGGACAAATTCGTCGCGGCGGCTGACAAAACCGGCCTCGCCACCCCAGTTTTCCAGCGTGGAAAGGAATCTCGATGACCGTGAAAGAACTCGCCTACGTCGTGTACGAGGTGAGCGACCTCGCCGAATGGGAGCGCTTCGCCGTGTCCCTGCTCGGCATGCAACTGGGCGAGAAGTCCGCCGACGGCCTCACCCTGCGCACCGACGAGAAGGCGCACCGCTGGATCCTCGCCGAAGGCCCCGCCGACGATCTTGTCCGCACCGGCTACGAGGTTTCGTCTCCGGCGGCGTTGGACGCCCTGGTCGCGCGGCTGCGGAAGGCGGGGGTCGAGGCGGTTGAAGGCGACCCCGGACTGGCCGCCGCGCGGAAGGTCGACCGGATCGTGCTCGTGACCGATCCACTGGGCAACGTGCTCGAACTGGTCACCGGCCTTGCCGACGCCGAAACCCCGTTCCGCAGCGACCTGCTGCTCGGCGAGTTCGTCACCGGAACCGGCGGCGCGGGCCACCAGGTGCTGCTGGCCAAAGGCGTCCCGCGGGAAACGTACCTGGCCTTCTACGAGGGACCGCTCGGCTTCAAGCTCAGCGACATCATCGTCGAGGAGGTCGCTCCGGGGATCGTCGCGGACCTGGCCTTCCTGCACTGCAACCCGCGGCACCACTCGGTCGCGTTCGGCGACATGCCGCACCCGAAGCGGACGCACCACTTCATGGTCGAGGTCTCCGATATCCGCGACGTCGGCCTCGCCTACGACCGGTGCCTCGACGCGAAGCAGCCGTTCGAGATGACGCTCGGGATGCACCCGAACGACCACATGTTCAGCTTCTACGTCCGGACGCCGTCGGGCTTCTCCGTCGAGTACGGCTGGGGCGGGCTGCTGATCGACGACGAGACGTGGCAGGTGCGGACGCTCGACCAGCTGCACTGGTGGGGCCACCGTGCGCCGGAGGCCGTCGCGGAACAGCTCGCCGGAGGTGCGCTCTGATGACCTCGCGTTACGTGCGGACCCGCGACTGGAAAATCCACTACCACGAGGTCGGCGAAGGCCATCCTCTCGTCCTCCTGCACGGCGGCGGCCCCGGTGCGACCGGCTGGAGCAACTACTCGCCGAACATCGAAGCGCTGGCCCGGAATTTCCGGGTGATCGCCCCCGACATGCCAGGCTGGGGCGACTCCGACGCAGCGGACTTCGCCACGCTCGACCACGTCGAGGCCGCGACCCAGCTGCTGGACGCCTTGGGCATCGACAAGGCCGCCTTCGTCGGCAACTCGATGGGCGGCCACACGTCGCTGCGGCTCGCCGTCGAGCGCCCGGAACGCGTGTCGCACCTCGTGACGATGGGGCCGCCGATCCAGATGAAGCCGTTTCTGTTCGGTGCCGGCGGCGGGCCGACCGAGGGCCTGAAGATCATGTTCGAGACCTACTCCGACGCGACGCCCGAGGGCATGCGCCGCTTGGTCGAGATCATGGTCTACGACAAGGCCCGGTTCGCGACGCCGGAACTGTGCCAGGAACGCTCGGACGCGGCGCTCGCGCGCCCGGAGCACCTGCGCGCGATCGCGGCGGCCGCCCCGAAAGCGCCGATCCCGATCTGGCTGGACCTGGCGGCGGTTTCCGGGATCACCGCACCGGCCCTGCTGATCCACGGCCGTGATGACCGGGTGGTGTCGTTCGAATCGACACTGTTCCTGGCCGCGAACATCCCGGACTCGCGGGCGGTGCTGATCAACCGGTGCGGGCACTGGGCGCAGCTGGAACATGCGGACGAGTTCAACCGGCTGGTGACGGATTTCGTTCTGCACCACTGATCGCCGGACCGCGGGGCCGTCTCGGTGAAGGAGACGGCCCCGCGGCTTGAGAAGCCCACTCTCAAGCCGGAAGAAGGGCTACCTATCGGCCCAATACCTCGTCGTTGTGCTGTCCGACCCCCGGCGCAGGCCGCGGATCGAGCCGGGTCCCGTCCACCTGTACCGGCGATTTCGGGGCCCAATGCGCCCCCGCACCGGGTTGGTCGACCTTCCCGAACAGCGCCAGTTCGCGCAGCGCGGCACCGCCGTCGCGGCCGAGTTCGGCGAAGCTGCGGTAGCGTTCCCACAGGATCCGGTGCCGGGTAAGCGTTTCCGCCACCTCCGCGTACGGCGTCTGCCTGAACCACCGCGCCAGCAGCGGCGAGATCACGTCGCGGTGCCGGTACCGGTCGGACTCGGTGGCGAACGAGATCCCCAGCGTTTCGCTCAGCCCGGCGAAGGCGTCGGCGAGTCCGGTCGCGGCAAGCATCTTCTGCCAGTGCCGTTCGGTGAGCAGCACGAGCATCACCCGGACCCCGTCTGCCGTCTCGAAATCGTCGCCGTAGGTACCGTAGATCTCGTTGCCGGACTTGGTGCGCGAGTGATCGGTCAGCTGCGCTTCGGCGAGATAGCCGAGGTTCCCGGCGGTGGCGAGCGCGACGTCCTCCAGCGCGACCCGGATCGACCGGCCCTCCCCGGTGACCTGGCGGTGCCGTTCGGCGGCCAGCAGGCCGACGGCCAGGTACAGCCCGGCGCAGACGTCCCAGGCGGGCACCACGTGGTTCACCGGTTCCGTACCGGTGCCGGTCAGCAGCGGGAAGCCGGTCGCGGCCTGCACGGTGTAGTCGACCGCCGCGCCGCCGTCGGCACGGCCGTCCAGCAGGACGTGGATGAGGTCCGGCCGTCGCGCGCTCAGAGCCTCGTACCCGAGGTCCGCGTGCCGCGAAGTGTTCGTCACGACCACGCAGGGGTCGCCGTCGACGATCAGGTCGGCCACCCGGCGACGATCCGCTTCGGACTCCAGATCGACGGCGATCGCCCGTTTTCCCTTGTTCAGCCCGGACCAGTAGAGGCTGGTCCCGGAGTCGGACAACGGCCAGCGCGTGCGGTCGGCGGCACCGCCCAGCGGTTCGACCCGGACGACGTCCGCGCCGAGCTGGGCGAGCGTGAGCCCGCACAGCGGCGTCGCGACGTAAGCGGACAGCTCGACCACCCGCAGTCCGGCCAGCAGTGCGGGGTTCATGCGTCGTGCACCCGGGAAAAGTCCGGCTTGCGGCGTTCGCGGTGCGACGCGAGCCCCTCGTGCACCTCCGGGCCGCCGAAGCCGTAGAACTCCAGTGCCAGCGAGGAATCGAAGATCGCGCCCGCGAGCTGCCGGTACCAGAGGTTGAGGCTTTGCTTGGTCCACCGGATCGCGGTGGGTGCACCGTTCGCGAGTTCGTGCGCGATTTCCCGGGCGGTGGGCAGCAGGTCGGCCTCCTCCTCGACGCACAGCGACACCAGGCCGATCCGCTCCGCCTCGGCACCGTTCAGCGGGCGGCAGGTCATCAGGTAGTACTTGGCTTTCGCCATCCCGCACAGCAGCGGCCAGCACACCGCCGCGTGGTCGCCCGCCGCGACGCCGAGCCGGGTGTGCCCGTCGATGATCTTCGCGTTCGCAGTGACCACCGAGACGTCCGCGAGCACTCCGGCGACGAGTCCGGCGCCGACCGCGGGGCCGTGGATCGCCGAGACGATCGGCTTGGAGCAGTCGATGACGTTGTAGACGAGATCGCGAGCCTCGCGCATGGTGCGGGAACGGGCCTCGAAGTCGGTGGACAGCTTCTCGACGAGGTCGAACGACCCGCCCGCGGAGAACCCCTTGCCTTCGCCGCGCAGCAGGACGGCTTTCACCGCGGGGTCGCGGTCGAATTCGCGCCAGATGTCGGCGAGTTCGGCGTGCGCGGCTTCGCTGACCGCGTTGAGGTTCGGGGCGTCCAGGACCAGTTCGACGACGCCGTCCTCGTCCGGTCCGTCCACCCGCAGGTTCTCGAATTGTGCGTAGCGACTCATGCCGCTCCTTTCCTGCCGTCGCCGAGGAACAAGCCCTCACGGTCGTATTTCCGCAGCTGCTGGACGTCCTCCGAGGTCACCTCGGGCAGTTCGCGCAGGTCGTCCGCGACGGTGAGGTCCCAGCCGCACTGCGATCGGACGTGCTCGACGCGTTCGGCCAGCGGCTCCGGTCCGGGCGCGATCGCGGCGAGCACCAGCTCGCCGTCGCGTCGGCTCAGAATGCCGAGATCGGTGACCACCGCCCGGACCCTCGCGCCGGGACTGGTGACGTAGCTGCATTTCTCGATGAACCGCCGCGGGCTCATGGTGCCGACGACGTACGTCTCGTCGGCCCCGGTCACGACGTCGTTCCCGCCGCCCGAACCGACGAGGTACGGACCGCCCTCGATGCGGGTCGTGTTGATGTTGCCCTGCCGGTCGATTTCCGCCGCTCCGACGCAGGCGATCGACCGCGTCGCCGGGCCGTTCACCAGATTCCCCAGTGCCTGCTCAGTGTCGAGCAGCATCGAGGATGACGGGAAGTTCGCGAAGCTGAAGATGAACGGGTCACCGGGCGTCGGTGTGTAGTCCCAGAGGCCGAGTTCAGCCGCCAGCGCGACGTCGTGCCCGTCGGCCTTCGCCTGTTCGACGGCCACCCAGGCGGCGAGGTTCGCCAGCCCGGCTCCGGCCAGCACCCCGTCGGCTCCGGTTTCGGCGATCCGCGACCGGACCAGCGCGGCGAGCCAGGTCGCCGCGCGTTCCGGACGGGTCACCGGCCCGGTGTGCTCGCCGCGGCCGGTCGGCGGCGTCGGCTGGCCCAGCGTGCGGCTCAACGCGGTAAGCCGCGCTTCGCCGAGTTTGGCCAGGTAAGCGTCGTGGTCGAGGAGGATCCACTCGCGGATCCAGTCGTCAAAATCCGCCGAACGGCTGGCTTCCCGCGCCGCGATCCAGAACTCGACGTCCTCGGCATAACCGTCCACCGGCAGTTGCGCGCCCTCGGTGCCGGGGAAGACGCCGCCGGGATGCGCGCCGAACGGAGCCTCGACCACGGCCAGCACCCGGTGCGCCGGAACGCGGACGAACGAAGACCACGGACGCAGGTCGTCCACGACTCTCTCGACGGTCGCCAGCACTCCGCGCCGCGCGGCGAACGCGCCGATCGAGCCCTCGAACATCGGCGGCGCGACGGCCAGATTGCCCTGCCGGTCGGCGACCGCGGCGTGCAGGATCGCGACATCCGGCGTGAGCGGAGCGACCAGGCCGACGCGGCCGAACGGCGTGTCGACCTCCGCGTAGCCAGGGTTGTCGGCCATCGAAGAATCGCGCACCGAGCCGGTGACCACCGCGGGCACGCCGGTCGCAGCGGCGCGCAGACCCTGGATGTAGCTCAGGAACGACCAGTTCTCGACCTCGACTGAACCGTCCGCATAGGACCGCTGGAACACCGGATTCGGCGTGAACACGGGAAACGAGTCTCCCGAGTAGACAGTCACGACCTTCTCCAGGCACCCGGAACGGAACAGCACCGCCCCGAGCGACGACAGGCTGGCCATGATCAGCGTGAACCGCGACGGCCGCTGCCAATGCTGCCGCGCGATTTCGCGGACGAGCGCGCTCCAGCGGCTGTGCCCCAGGATGACGTGCAGCGCGTCTCCCTCGCGGACGTAACGGGAGACCGCCTCGTCCAGACGGCAGAACTCGGTCATCCGGCCACGACCACCAAAGTTTCGGCGACACACGCCGGTTTCTCCGCGCCTTCGAGTTCCACCGTGTACCGCGTGGTGACGGTGACCCCGGCGGCGCCGTCCTTCACCTCGGCGAACGTCGCACGGGCGCGCAGCCGGGACCCGACCGGAACCGGGGCCGGAAAACGGACCTTGCCCAGCCCGTAGTTGATCCGTGCGGACCCGAAGTCGAGCCGGACCAGCTGCGCGCTGAAGTACGGGATCAGCGACAGGGTGAGGAAACCGTGCGCGATGGTCGATCCGAACGGGCCTTTCGCGGCCCGCTTGGGATCGGTGTGGATCCACTGGCGGTCTCCGGTGGCTTCGGCGAACGCGTCGATCCGCGCCTGGTCGACGGCGAACCATTCGGTCGGCCCGATCTCCTCGCCGATCGCCGCCCGGACCTCGTCGGCCGAAGCGAAGACCCGGCTCATTCCGACACCCGCTCGAACACCGCGGCCAGGCCCTGCCCGCCGCCGATGCACATCGTCTCGAGCCCGTACCGGGCCTCGCGGCGCTGCATTTCCCGCGCCATGGTGGCGAGGATCCGGGTGCCGGTCGCGCCGACCGGATGGCCCAGCGAGATCCCGGAACCGTGCACGTTGAGCCGGTCGAAATCGGACTCGCCGAAGCCCCATTCGCGGGTGCAGGCCAGCGCCTGCGCCGCGAACGCCTCGTTGAGTTCGATCAGGTCGATGTCGGAGATCTTCAGCCCGGCGCGCTCCAGCGCGACCGCGGAGGCGGGCACCGGACCGATGCCCATCACCTTCGGCTCGACCCCGGCCACGCCGTGCGAGACCAGCCGCACGAGCGGGCGAAGGCCCAGCTCGGCGGCGCGTTCGCGGGTGGTCACGACGCACACCGCGGCGGCGTCGTTCTGGCCGCTCGCGTTGCCCGCGGTGACCGTCGCCTCCGGATCCTGCTTGCCCAGCACCGGCTTCAGCTTCGCGAGGGTCTCGACGGTCGTGTCCGGGCGCGGGTGCTCGTCGGTGTCCACGACGACCGTGCCCTTCCGCGTCTCCACCGGCACCGGGATGATCTCCTCGGCGAACACGCCGGACTGCTGCGCGGCGACCGCGCGCTGGTGCGACGTCGCGGCGAGCCGGTCCTGCTCCTCGCGGCTGATGCCGTACTGCCGCCGCAGGTTCTCCGCGGTCTCCAGCATGCCGCCCGGCACCGGGTAGTGCTTGCCGCCGGGGGTCTGGCGGCCGCGGGTCAGCGAATCGTGCAGCATCACGCCCGCGCCGGTGGCGCCCCAGCGCATGTCGTTGGCGTAGAAGACGGTGTTGGACATGCTTTCCGCACCGCCCGCGACGATCAGCTCGCTCGCTCCCGCCTGCACCTGCAGCGCGGCCAGCAGCACCGACTGCAGCCCGGAACCGCAGCGGCGGTCGACCTGCATGCCGGGCACGGTGACCGGCAGCCCGGCGTCGAGCGCGACGACGCGGCCGATGGCGGGGGCTTCGGCGCTGGGGTAGCAGTGGCCGAGGATGACGTCGTCGATCGCGTCGGCGGGCAGACCGGTGCGCTCCAGCAGGCCCTTCAACGCGACCGTGCCGAGGTCGGCGGCGGGCACGCTCTTGAGCGAACCGCCGAAGCGGCCGATCGGGGTGCGGACAGGTTCGCAGATGACGGCGTCACGCATGGGGAGTGCCTTCCTCGTGATAGTCGGCTTCGAGGCTGGTGCGCGGCCCGGCGTCCCCGACGAGGGTCAGGGTCGCGCCGCCGGGACGGGGCTCGGTGTGCAGCCGTGCGGGCTGGCCGCAGAACAGCGGGGCCAGGTTGCGGTGCGCCAGCCGGGTCACCCGCGCGCCGGGGGAGTCCAGGCGCAGCACCTCGGCCAGGGCCAGCGACATCAGCGGCCCGTGCACGACCAGGCCGGGGTAGCCCTCGACGCGGGTCGCATACGGCCAGTCGTAGTGGATGCGGTGCGCGTTCGCGGTGGCCGCGGAGAAGCGCATCAGCAGGGTGGGATCGGTGGCGAAGTCCCAGCCGTCCTCGCGGCGACGGAAGGGAGCGCCTGCCAGCTCGGCGGGCTGGACCGGTGCTTCGGAGGTGGTCGCGCCCGCTTCGCGGTAGATGAGGTCCTGCCGTTCCTCGACGAGCGGTGCACCGTCCACACCGGACAGAACGGACCGCACGACGACGATCACCAGCTGCCCGGAGCGGCCGGATTTCTCCGTCACCGAGTCCACTATGGAACGACGGGTCACCGTCTCGCCGATCTTCGGCGGCCGGTGCACGGTCACCTCGCCGCCGGCGAACATCCGCCGCGGCAGGTCGATCGGCGGCAAGAACGTCCCGCGCGCCGGATGCCCGTCGGAGCCGAGTTCCGAGGAGACCGGCCAGCGGGGGAGCGCGACCCAGTGCCACAGCGGCGGCAGGCCGTCGCCCGGCCGCGGCGCGGGCAGCCCGTTGTCGAAGAGCGCGGCCAGCGCCGCGACCGGGGCCGGGTCCACCAGCTCCGCGGTCGTGACGGCGTGCGGTTCCCAGCCGGTCACATGAACCGTCCGCCGGTCACCTCGAGCACCGTGCCGGTCATGTACGACGACAGGTCGGACGCGAGGAACAGCGCCACCGAAGCGATTTCGCTGACCTCTCCAGCGCGGCGCATCGGGATCTCGGCCATCTTCTGGTCCCACGCCTTCTGCGGCATGGCCTCGGTCATCGCGGTGCGGATGAGCCCGGGCTGGATCGCGTTGACCCGGACGCCGTGGTGCGCCATCTCCTTCGCCGCGGCCTTGGTCAGGCCGACGATCCCGGCCTTGGCCGCGGAGTAGTTCGTCTGGCCGACCATGCCGACCTTGCCCGAGAGCGACGACAGGTTCACGATCGCGCCGCTCTTGCGTTCGCGCATGATCGCCGCGGCCTTGCGCGTGCCGTTCCAGGTTCCCTTGAGGTGCACGGAAATGACCTGGTCGAACTCGTCCTCGGTCATCGTCCGCATGGTCGCGTCGCGGGTGATGCCGGCGTTGTTGACGAACACGTCGACGGGGGAGAACGCCTCGTCCGCCGCGGCGAGCAGAGCGTCCACATCGGACGCCTTGGTCACGTCGCAGCGGACGCCGCGGGCCACGGCGCCGCCGCCGAGTCCTTCGGCGGCTTTCTCCGCGGCCTCGGCGTTGACGTCGCCGATCACCACGCGGGCGCCCTCGGCGACGAACAGCTCGGCGATGGCGAGCCCGATGCCTTGCGCGGCACCGGTGATGACGGCGGTCCGGTCGGTCAGCAGAGCCATGGGGTCCTCAGATCTTGTTGCGGGCGACGAGCTGGGCGGCGATGACGTTGCGCTGGATTTCGTTGGTGCCTTCGCCGACGATCATCAGCGGCGCGTCGCGGAAGTAGCGTTCGACGTCGTATTCCTTGGAGTAGCCGTAGCCGCCGTGGACGCGGATGGCGTCGAGGGCGACCTGCATCGCGGTCTCGGAAGCGAACAGCTTGGCCATCCCGGCTTCCATGTCCGCGCGCACGCCCGCGTCGAGCTTCTCCGCGGCGTCCAAGGTGAGCAGACGGGCCGCGCGCATCTTCGTGGCCATGTCGGCCAGCAGGTTGCCGACGGACTGGTGCTTCCAGATCGGCTTCCCGAAGGATTCGCGTTCCTGGGCGTAGCGGACGGCGTCGTTCAGCGCGGCCTGCCCGACGCCGAGCGCGCGCGACGCAACCTGGATCCGGCCGACTTCCAGCCCGCGCATCATGTGCGACCAGCCCTGGTTCGGTTCGCCGCCGAGGACCGCGTCCTTCGGCACCTCGCGCCCGTCGAACACCAGCTCGCAGGCCTCGACGCCGCGGTAACCCAGCTTCGGCAGCTTCTTGGAGATCGTGAGGCCGTCGCCGGGCTCGACGAGGATGACGCTCATGCCGCGGTGCGCGGGTTTCGCGTCGCGGTCGGTGATGCACAGCAGGCCGATCAGGCCGGAGTGGGCGGCGTTGGAGATCCAGGTCTTGGATCCGGTGATCGTGTAGCCGTCGTCGGTCGGCACGGCTTGGGTGCGCATGGCCTGCAGGTCGCTGCCGCCGCCGGGCTCGGTCAGCGCCATGGTCGCGCGGATGCGGCCCTCGGCCATCGCGGGCAGGTACTTCTCGCGCTGCTCGGGAGTGCCGAAGGTTTTGATCAGATAGGTGATCACGGAGTGCCCGCCGATCGCGCCCGCCAGGCTCATCCAGCCGCGCGCCACTTCCTCGGTGACCCGGGCGAAACACGCGGTGCTGACGTCCACGCCGCCGTACTCAGCGGGCGCGAGCAGGCCGAAGAAGCCGAGTTTCTTCATCTCGTCGATGAACTCGGCCGGATAGACGTCGTCGGCTTCGAATTCGCGGACCCGGGGCCGGACCCGGTCGTCCACGAATTCCGCGACCAGGGCGACCATCTGCTGTTCGTCGTCGGTGAGCGTCATCGCCCGTTCCCTTCTCGTGCCTGCCGGAGGACGCGCTGGGCGCGCTCCAGCACCGGCTTGTCGACCATCTGCCCGCCCACCGCGACCGCGCCGCCCGCGTCGGCGGCGTCGAGAATCGACTGCGCCCAGCGGACTTCCTCGCGTGACGGCCGCAGCGCCGCCGCGGCGACGGGTACCTGTTTCGGGTGCACGCACAGCTTTCCGGCGAACCCGAGCCGCCGTGCGTAGTGGACTTCGTCGGTGAGGTGTGCCTCGTTGTCCAGATCCGCGGTGACGCCGTCGATCGGACCGGGCAGCCCGGCCGCGGCGGAGGCGAGCACGAGCGCGCCCCGCGCGGCGACGAACGCGTCCCGGTCGGCCGGGTCGGCACCCAGTTCCGCGGCGAGATCGAAGCTGCCGAACGCGAGGCGCTGCACGTTCGGGACGGTCGCGGTCTCCCGCGCGTCCAGGACGCCCCGCGCGGTTTCGACCAGCGCGATCACGACCGGCAGCACGCCGAGTTGTTCGCCCGCCGCGCGTGTGGTCGCCGGTTCGGCCTTCGGCAGCATCACGGTGCACCGGCGCCGCCTGAGCACGGCGAGGTCTTCGTCGTGCCAGGCGGTGCCGGCGGCGTTTACCCGCACCGCGCACTCGGGGTTCTCCTCGAGCCACGCGACGACCTGTTCCCGCGCGTACTCCTTGCGGTCCGGCGCGACGGCGTCCTCCAGATCGAGCACCACCAGGCTCGGCCCGGCGGCCATCGCCTTGCCGAAGCGTTCCGGCCGGTCGCCCGGGACGAACAGGAGGGTCGCCGCTTCCCGTGCCCGCGTAGCCGCGCGGCTCGTCATTTTTGCGCCTTCTTCGCTTGGCGGACCAGCCCGCCGCCGATGATCAGGCGCTGGATTTCGCTGGTGCCCTCGTAAAGCCGCAGCAGCCGGATGTCGCGGTAGATCCGCTCGACCGGCACGTCCCGCATGTACCCGGTGCCGCCGTGGATCTGCACCGCGAGATCGGCGACCTTGCCCGCCATCTCCGTGCAGTACAGCTTCGCGGCCGACGGCCCGATCCGGCGGTCCTCGCCGGACACGTAGCGCGCCGCGGTCTCGCGAACCAGCGCCCGTCCGGCCATCACGCCGGTCTGCTGGTCCGCCAGCATTGCTTGCACCAGCTGGAAATCGCCGATCGGCTGACCGCCCTGCGTCGCCGAAGCGGCGTACGCGACGGACTCGTCCAACGCACGCTGCGCGGACCCGACGGCCAGCGCGGCGATGTGGACCCGGCCGCGGGCGAGCGACGTCATCGCGGCGCGGTACCCGGCGTCCTCGTTCCCGCCGACGAGCGCGGAGGCGGGCACCCGGACGTTGCTGAACGTGACGTCCGCGGTCCAGGCGCCTTCCTGGCCCATCTTCTTGTCCTTGGGCCCGACCTCCAGGCCAGGCGTGTCCGCGGGCACGAGGAAGACCGCGATCCCGGGCCCGGAGTCGTCCGCGGGACGGGTGCGCGCGAAGACGACGAAGAGATCCGCGATCGGCGCGTTGGTGATGAACCGTTTCTGCCCGTCGATCACCCAGTCGTCCCCGTCGCGCACGGCCTTGGTGCGCAGCCCGGCGGGATTGGACCCGGCGCCCGGCTCGGTCAGCGCGAACGACGCGACGACCTCGCCCGAGGCGATGCGCTCCAGCCACTGTTTTTTCTGGTCCTCGGTGCCGAAGCCGACCAGCACCTGTCCGGCGATGCCGTTGTTCGTGCCGAACATCGACCGCAGCGCCAGCGACGTATAGCCGAACTCCATCGCGAGTTCGACGTCCTGGGTCAGGTCGAGCCCGAGCCCGCCCCACTCCTGCGGAATCGCGTAGCCGAACAGGCCCATCTCGGCGGCCTGCGCGCGCAGATCGTCCGGGATGGCGTTGCCGTCCATGATCTCCTGCTCGCGCGGAACGACCTTCGCCCGGACGAAGTCGCGCACCAGCTCCAGGATCGGCCGGAAGTCCTCGGGGGTAACCGCTGCTGCCATGCCCCCACTATGACCCAGACGGCCCGCTGAGAAAATACTTTATCAGAAATCATCGAATGCCTCACACTGCCGGGCGACCTCCAGAGCGGGAAAATCTCCAGGTCAGACCGCAGTTTGGGCAGCGGCGGGCCCTCTCGGCGGAGACGCCGCGGCAGCCTGAGCGCCCCACGGCCGTGTAATACTTCATCCGATACCGCCGCCGACGCAGGGATGGGAGAAGGTCGTGGCGATGCCCGAAACCGCGAGTGCCGGACCGCGCCGCACCGGCCCGGCGAACCTCAAGGCGATGGCCGCGCAGGAAATCCGGCGGCGGGTCTTCTCCGGCCAGCTGCGGGCCGGCGCGAAGATCGACCAGGAAGCGCTCGCCGACGAACTCGGCATCAGCAAACTGCCCATCCGCGAAGCGCTGATCACCCTCGACCACGAAGGCGTGGTGGAGCACATCGCCCGCCGGGGCGCGTTCGTCGCCCGGATGACGCGCGACGACATCCGGGACCACTACCGCGTGTTCGGCGTCGTGTCCGGGCTGGCCGCGGAACGCGCGGCGAAGAACCTTTCGCCGGAAAGCCTGCAGGCGCTGCACGATCTGGCGGACCGGATGGAGAGCGCGGCCGACCGCGCCGAACAGGAACGGCTGAACTTCGAGTTCCACCGGAGGATCAACTACGCCGCCGATTCGCGCCGGCTCCTGTCCCTTCTCGGCATGCTGTCCAAGACCGTGTCGCACGGGTTTTACGAGGCGCACGAGGACTGGCCGGACAAGGCACGGGACGACCACCGGCTGATCCTGGACGCCCTGTCCGCGCGCTCAGCGGCCCGGGCGCGCACGCTGGTGGAGAAACACCTCGCGGACGCCGGCGAGCGCGCGGTGGCTTTGCTGGAGAAGCAAGGATTCTGGAACCGCTGACCAGGCGAGCGAGTCAGTCGGCCAGCCGTTTTTCTTCCGCGGCACGGACCTCCGTGCCGGGTGCGGTGATCCAGCTCGACAACAGCTGCAGCGCTTCCGCCGACGCCGAACCGGCCTCCGCGGTGTAGCCGATCATCGTCAGCCCCGGCGCGCTGGTGACCGCCAGGCCTTCGAAGCGCAAAGTCAGTTCGCCGACGACCGGGTGGCGGAACAGTTTCGTGCCGCGCTGGTGGGCTTTGACGTCGTGGGCGGCCCATCGGGTGCGGAATGCCTCGCTGCGGGTCGCGAGGTCGCCGATCAGGCTCGTGACCGCTTTCGCATACGGCGACCGGGCGGCTTCGACGTGCAGCAGCGCGACCGCGTCGTCAGCGGCTTTCTGCCAGTTGGGGAAGATTTCCTCGGCGTGGTCGTCCAGGAAGATGAACCGCGCGAGGTTCGGCGGGGTGTGGTCGTAGACGGGGGCGTACAACGCGCGGCCGAGCGCGTTGGCGGCGACCAGGTCGAGGTGTCCATTCTGGACGATCGCGGGGGCGTTGACCATCGAATCGAGCAGGGCCTGGACTCCTTCGGGCACCGGCTGACGGACCGTGCGGCCCGGTCCGGCACGTTTCCCGGCGGCGCGGGCGAGGTCGAACAGATGCGCGGTCTCGGTGTCGTCCAGCTGCAGCGCGGTGGCGACGGCGTGCAGGACTTCGTCGGAAACGCCGGACACCCGGCCGCGTTCGATCTGCACGTAGTACTCGGTGCTGACCCCGGCCAGCCGCGCGACTTCCTCACGGCGCAGGCCGCTGACCCGCCGCCGTCCGCCCGCGATCAGCCCGGCCTGTTCGGGCGTGATCTTCGCGCGCCGGGTCATCAGGAATTCCCGGAGGTCGTTCGCGATCGCCATGCCTCGAGGGTAAGCGCGTTCCGCGCCGGGAAGGAGGGGCTGGCGGTACCCCCGATAGACGGCCTCTGCCACGCCCGCGCGGACCGCCGCAGAGTGGGCAGCAGGACCTCGGAACTTCTGAAGGAGTGAATGCAGTGCAGAAGGTGACCTTCCCCAACGGCTCGGTCTCCATGGCGGGCAACCTGTACCTGCCGGACGGCTTCGACCCGAACGGCAGCTACCCGGCGGTCGTGGCCGTGCACCCCGGCGGCGGGGTGAAGGAGCAGACCGCGGGCCTCTACGCGGGCAAGCTGGCCGAGCAGGGCTTTGTCGCGCTCGCGTTCGACGCGTCTTTCCAGGGCGACAGCGGCGGCGAGCCGCATCACCTGGAGGACCCGGCCGCGCGGGTCGAAGACGTGCGCGCGGCGGTGGACTATCTGCAGACCCTCGGCTATGTCGACGCCGAGCGGATCGGCGGCCTCGGCGTCTGCGCGGGCGGCGGCTACCTGGTGAACGCGGCGTTGACCGACTACCGGATCAAGGCTCTGACCACGGTCAGCGCGGTGAACATCGGCACCTCGTTCCGGCGCGGCTGGTACGGCACCGACTCCGACGCGGCCGCGGTGCCCACGCTGCAGGCGGTCGCTCAGCAGCGCACCGCCGAGGCGAACGGCGCCGACGCGGCGTACCTGCCGTACGTGCCCGCCGAACCGGACGAGAACACCCCGCGCGACCTGGTCGAGGCGAACGACTACTACCTCACCCCGCGCGCCCAGCACCCGAACGCCAAGAACAAGTTCCTGTTCACCAAGAGCGTGTCGCGGATCTTCACCTTCGACGCGTTCCACCTGGTCGAGGAACTGCTCACGCAGCCGGTCCTGATCGTGGCGGGCAGCGACGCCGGTTCGCTGTGGATGTCCACGGAACTGCACGGCCGCGTGCGCAGCCCGAAGAAGCTCGTCGTGGTCGAAGGCGGTACGCACATGGACTTCTACGACGTGCCCAAGTACGTCGACCGCGCGCTGGCCGAAGCGGTGCCGTTCTTCCGGGAAAACCTCGCCGCGACCGCGGCGAACTGACCGGAAAGGGCCCGCCGGCGATCCCGGCGGGCCGCTCCGGCGTCGTTTGTCCCTCGGCTCAGCAGCGCATATATTGTGCATCAGCGCGGCGGTGAGGCCGTGCCCTCGGAAGTACCAGAGGTGGCCGATGGACGTGGACAGCATCGTCTCGGGCGCCGCCGGGCTGGGCGCGCGCTACCGGGATTTGTGCGCGGACGTCGGGGCCTCGCTGGGGCTGGACGTGCCGGTGCCGCGGCTGGACGGCCCGTGGGCCGACGAGGCGGCCGGGGCCGTGGGACGGTTGTGGAACGCCGTGCTGGCCGAGACCTTGCACATCGCCGACGACTCCGGCGTCTCCGGGGCGCGGCGACGCGAGCTAACCGAGCTGCTGGGCCGGATCCGCGCGGTCGAGGCCGAACTCGCGGAAACGCGGCTCGCCGACCGGCACCTGCTGTTGCGCCGCGTAGCCGCTTCGCTCGCCTCGGTGCGCGACGCGAAAACCGTCGACGAATTCCTCGGCCGGGTCCCGGAAGCGGGCTGCCGGCTCGGATTCGACCGGGTCCTGGTCTCCCGCGTAGTGGATTCCGTGTGGCGGCTGCACACCATGTGCGTCGTACACGAGCCGCGGTGGGCCGACGAGATCGTCGCGGTCGGGAAGGCGTCGCCGCCCGAGTTGCGCGGCGGGCTGATCGAGGCGGACGTGGTCGACCGGGCCGAAACCCGGCTGATTTTCGATACGCAGCACAGCCAGCGCGTCGACCGCGACCTGATCCGCGTAACGAAGTCCACTTCGTACGGAATCGCCCCGTTGACGGTGCACGGCCAAGTGGTCGGCCTGCTGCACGGCGATCGCTACCACCAGGGCCGCGACGTCGACGAAACCGACCGTGCGCTCCTTACGCTGATGGCCGAAGCACTCAGTCATTCCCTGGGGCGCCTCACGATGCTGGAAGGCTTGGCGTTCCTGCGCGACACCGCGGACGGCCTGATGACGCGTCCGACGGCTCTCCCCGCATCGCCGCCGTCGCCCGCGCCGAGCCCGCAGATTCCGCTGACCGCAAGGGAAAACCAGGTGATGGAACTGCTCGCGGCCGGTCGGTCCAACCGGCACATCGCGCGCGAGCTGGCGATCACCGAGCGCACCGCGAAATCCCACGTCACGCAGATCCTGCGCAAGCTCGGCGTCGCGAGCCGCACGGAGGCGATCGCCCTCTGGCTGCGGGGCGGGGGACTGTCCTAAGGTCCCATTCCGTCTCGGACCCTTGGCCGATGTGACCGCGGTCGCACCGCGCACAGAATCACCTCACACACCACGACCCGTGGAGGCAAGAGGTGACTGAGCAACGAGGCTCGGCAGGCTGGCTGGTCGGCATCGACGTCGGCGGGACCTTCACCGACATCATCGGCCTTGACCGCGCCACCGGGGAAATCCGGGACGGCAAGGTGCTGTCCACGAAGGAACAGGAACACGGTGTCCTCGAGGCGCTCGCCGCGATCGGCGTCGAGCCGGCCGAGATCGCGGAGATCGTGCACGGGCACACCGTCGGCATCAACGCGCTGCTGAGCCGGGCGGGCGCGAAGACCGCGCTGCTGGCCACGCGCGGGCACCGCGACCTGCTCGACATCGGCCGGATGCACCGCGAGTTCGGCGACCGGTTCTACGACCCGACGTGGCTGCGCCCGCACCAGGAGCGGCCGATCGTGCACCGGCGCGACCGGATCGGCATCCCCGAGCGGATCGGCTACGACGGCACGGAGCTGCTGGCGCTGGACGAGGACGCGGTCCGCGCGGCTGCTCGCGATTTCGCCGCACAGGGCGTACAGGCGGTCGCGGTGTGCTTCATGAATTCCTACCGGGAACGCGGCCACGAGCGGCGCGCCGCGGAGATCCTCGCCGAAGAGATTCCGCACGCCTACGTGCAGACCTCGGACCTGTACCCGGTCACGAAGGAGCACGAACGGACCACGACCGTCGCGCTGGACGCGTATGTCGGACCCGCCGTGGTCGGTTACCTGCGGCGGCTCACGGTCGCGCTGGAGGAGCGGCAGTTCGGCGGCACGCTCTGGATCATGACGACCAACGGCGGCGTCGCGACCGTGCAGGACGCCGGCAAAGCGCCGGTCTTCCAGCTCGTTTCCGGTCCGGTCGGAGGAGTGACCGGCAGTCTGCAGCTGGCGCGCGAATCGGGCAAGCGGAACCTGCTGACCATGGACGTCGGCGGCACGAGCACCGACGTCGCGGCAATCGTCGACGCGCAGACCCCGCTCACCGACCTGTGGACCCTGGAAACCGGCCTGACGCTGACGTTGCCGCTGGTCGACGTGGAGAGCGTCGGGTCGGGCGCGGGCAGCGTCATCGGGCCGAACGCACTCGGGCAGGTCGCGGTCGGCCCGAAATCGGCGGGGTCGAACCCCGGCCCGGCGTGTTACGGCCGCGGCGGCACCGAGGCGACGCTCACCGACGCGTGCTTGCTGCTCGGCGTGCTGCAACCCGACCTGTTCGCGAACGGCCGGATCACCCTCGACGTCGAGGCCGCGCGCGCCGCGCTGACCCGGACGGGCGAGCAGTGGGGGCTTTCCGCGCTGGAACTGGCCGAAGCCGCCTACCAGATCGCGTGCGAGGACATCGCGGCGAAGATCCGGACCATCTCGGTCTACCGGGGACTCGACGTCCGCGAGTTCGCGTTGCTGCCGTTCGGTTCGGCGGGCCCGATGCTCGCCGACCGGGTCGCGCGGATCCTTGGGCTCGACACGGTCGTCGTGCCCTCGACACCGGGCCAGTTCTCCGCGCTCGGGCTGCTGCAGAGCGATCTGCGGACCACGCGGGCGCAGTCGCTGATGGTCCCGCTGACCGCGGACAATGCCGAGACGGTCGAAGCTGAATTCGCCGCGATGGAACAGAGCCTGACGGAGGAATTGGCCGCGCAGGGCGTGGACCTGGACGGGCTGGCGTTCGACCGCGCGATCTTCGCCATGTATCGCGGGCAGACGTGGGACAACCGGCTGCCGTTGCGGCCGGGTCCGATGACCGCGGAACGCGTGCCCGGCGTCGCCGCCGATTTCCACGCGTTCTACCAGGATTCCTACGGATTCTCCGCGGCCGAGATTCCGGTCGTCGTTTCGACGCTGGAAGTGACCGCGGTGATCCCGAGGCCGAACAAGGTGCCGTCCACCAACGCCGATTCCGGCGAATCCCTGCTCGGCAACCGTGACCTGCGCGTACCCGGGTCCGGGGAGACCACGAGCGTGCCGGTGCACGTCCGCGAACGGCTCACGGCGGGCGAGGTTGTCAACGGGCCGGCGATCGTCTCGGAGAAGTTCGCCACCACGGTCGTGCTCCCGGGTCGCCGCGCCCGCGTGGACGCCGACCGTCTCCTGATCATCGAAAACATCATCGAGAACCAGGGCTGAGGAGCGCCGCCATGACGATTTCCGCGGAACCCGCCACCGGCACCGCCGAGTTCGAACTCGACATCCTGCGCTACGGGCTGATCGAGGTCGCCCGCGAGATGAACGAGGCGCTGATGCGCAGCGCGTTCTCCCCGGTCTGCCGCGACATCCTCGACTGCACCACCGCCATCCACGTCCGCAGCGGCGACGCGTGGGAAACCGCGGCGCAGTGGGAAGGCTGCATGCAGCACGCCTTCACCTCGCCGCACATCGTGAACTTCGTGATGGACGAGTTCGACGTGGACTCGCTGCAGCCCGGCGACGTCATCTTCGTCAACGACCCGTGGCGCGGCACGATCCACCAGTCCGACGTGAACCTGCTGCGGCCGGTGTTCGTGGACGGCCGCGTCGAATTCATGCTGCACTCGACCTCGCATCTGGTCGACCTCGGCGGGCCGATCCCGGGCGGTTTCTCCAACGGCACGCAGACGTCGTTCGAGGAGCAGATCAAGCTTCCGCCGTCGCTGCTGTATGCCAACGACGTGCCGGTGCGGCCGCTGTTCAACTTCATCCTGGAGAACAACCGGGTGCCGCACCTCGTCCTCGGCGACCTGCGCGCGCTGCACGGCTGCCTGGTCGTGGGGGAGCGGCAGCTGCGGGCGCTCGTCGCCCGCGGTGGGCTGGAGAAGGTGAAGGAGGCCGGGCGGTACGCGATCGAGGCCACCGAAGCAAGCATGCGCCGCGGCATCGCGGGCATCCCGGACGGCGACTACACCGTGGAGGATTTCCTCGACGAGGACGGGGTGACGGACGAACCGATCCCGGTGCGCGTGACAGTCAAAGTGCGCGGCGACAGCATGGAGATCGACTTCTCCGGCTCCGGCCGGCAGCCGCTCGGCAACTGCGGCACCGCGTGGTGCGAGGCGGTGCGGTGCATCGAAGCGGTCAAGCTGATGGTCGACCCGGGCACGCCGGTCAACAGCGGGACCCTCCGTCCTATCGAGACACTCCTGCCGCAGGGCAGCGTGGTGTGCGTGCTGCCTCCGTCGAGCTGCTCGAACCACGCGGACATCGGCGCCCGCGGCATCAACGCCGTCGCGAGCGCACTGAGCCAGGCCGTCGGCGACCGGGCGATCGCGTGCGACACCGGCACCGCGCTGGTGATCAGCCTCGGCGGCATCGACACCCGGCCCGGGCACGAGGGCATGCCGTGGGGCGCGTTCGCCCTCACCGGCGGCGGCTGGGGCGGAACGTGGAAGGAAGACGGCATTTCCTTCTGTGTCACGCCGATCGGCAACTGCCGGACCTCGGTGCAGGAGCACGTGGAGATCGAAAGCCCGTTGATCGTGGCGCAGCACGAAATGGTCCTCGACACCGCTGGCGCTGGCGAATACCGAGGCGGGCTCGGCTCGGTGTACACGCTCACCGCGCAGTCGGACACGATGGTCACGGTCACCTGCGACCGGGTGCGCGTGGGTGCGCCGGGTGCCGCCGGAGCCGGTCCGGGTGCCCCCGCATTCGGTTGGTACATCGAGAATTTCGACCTCGCCGCGCACGCGAATCCGCTCGACCTCCGTGGTGCCGAACCGTTGTTCGGCATGTTCGACGACGACGGCCGCCCGGACCCGAACAACGGCGGGTTCTGCAAGGGCGCGCGGTACCAGACCGGCAAGTTCTCCGGGCTGGTGCTGAAGGCGGGCGACGCGATCCGCTTCCTGATCGGCGGAGGTGGCGGCTGGGGAGACCCGCTCGCCCGGGACCTGAACCGGCTCGGCCGCGACCTCGCCGACGGGCTGTACAGCGAGGACTTCGCCGCGAAGGCGTTCGGTGCCGTGGTGCGCGACGGCCGGATCGACGAAGCCGCGACCGCCGAGCGCCGCGCCGAACTCGCCGCCCAGCGCGACGCGGGCACCTGGTCGGTGCCGGTCGCGACGCCCGTCAACTGGATCCTGGGATAGGAGCACCCATGTCTGTCGACCGACTTCTCTTCCCCCGGCCGGAAACCCCGCGCGTGTCCGTCGAGCGCACGCCGGTGGAGGCGACCTGCCCGTCCTGCGGAAGCACGGACATCAAGCGGTACCCGGTGGCCAACTACCTCGGCCCGCGCATGGTGGTGAAGTGCCAGGACTGCTTCACGCACCTGTCAGTGACCCGGCCGGAGCCTGAGGACAACTGGCCCGCGTGGCGGTCGCCGACGCGCGACTGGGCACCGTCGCGGCTGGGGTGACGCGCATGTCCCCGACCCCACTGGCCCGGCTGTACACGCAGTCGTACGCCGAGTTCGCGCAGCGGCCCGCGATCCGGGATTCCCGGCGCGAGCTGACCTACGGCGAACTCGGCAGCCGCGCCCGGCGCGTCGCCCAGGCGTTCCGGGCGCTCGGCGCGGAACGCGGCACCCGCGCGGTGCTGCTCGGGCCCAACAGTTGCGAATGGGCCGAGGCGTATCACGGGCTCGTGCTCGGCGGCGGGGTGCGGGTCGGGCTGCTGCCCCGGCTGCACCCCGCCGAACTGGCCCAGATCGCCGCGGACGCGGAACCGTCGTTCGTGCTCGTCGACGGCACCTGGCTCGCCGAGAACGGGAAGGCCTGGATTCCGCCGCAGGTCAAGGAAATCATCGTGTTCGGCGAAGGCAGGGAGGACGCTGAGGGAATTCCGTTCGAGGAGTTCGTCGCGTCCGGCACCGACGACGAACTGCCGTTGCCGGACGCCGAGGACGACGCGTGGCTGCTCTACACCTCCGGTTCGACCGGGCAGCCCAAGGGCGTGCGGGTGCCGCACCGGACGGTCGGCGCGCTCGTGCGCAACGCCCGAGAGGTGCTGCCTCCGCTCGGCCCGGGCGACGCTGCCCTGCACGCCGCGCCGATCAGCCACTTCAGCGGCGGGATCGCCGACGTCATCACCGCGAGCGGCGGGCTGAACGTCTACGCGCCGAAGTTCGATGCGGCGGAGGTCGCGAACGCCGCCGCCAGCGGTGAGGTGACCGTGCTCCCGCTGGTGCCGACGATGATCACGATGCTGCTGGAGGAACTCGCCCGGCGCGGCGAGCCGTCCGGCCGGGTCGGCAACGTCCGGATCCTGCCGTACGCGGGCTCGGCCATCCAGCCGGACCGGGCGGCCAAGGCGCGCGCGTACTTCGGCGAAGCGATGCAGCAGCTGTACGGCGCGAGCGAAGCCCAGCTGCCGATCGCGACGCTTCTCCCGGAGGACCACGTCGAAACCCTCAACGAGCGCGGGTTGCCCCGGCTGGCCTCGGCGGGCCGGGTCACCGCGCACGTCGAGGTCGAGATCGTGGACGCGGACCGCCGCACGGTCCCGCCGGGAGCCACCGGCGAGATCCGCACCCGCGGCGCGCACGTGAGTGCCGGGTACTGGCGCAAGCCGGAGGCGACGGCAGAGACCTTCGCGGACGGCTGGGTGCACACCGGAGACGTCGGCTGCCTCGACGAGCACGGGTACCTGTTCATCCTCGACCGGCGCAAGGACATGATCATCACCGGCGGGTTCAACGTGTACCCGCGGGAGATCGAGAACGTCGTCTCCGAACTGCAGGGCGTCCGGGAAGTCGCCGTGGTCGGCGCTCCGGACGAGCGGTGGGGCGAGGCGATCACCGCGTTCGTCTCGGTCGAGCCCGGGAACGCCGTGTCCGCCGGCGGGGTGCTCGCGCACTGCCGGGCACGCCTCGGCGGCTACAAGGTGCCGAAGAAGGTCGTCTTCGTCGAGGAACTGCCGAAGACCGGCACCGGGAAGATCCAGAAGCAGATCCTGCGCGAGAAATTGTGGACCGGGCTGCAGCGCCGGGTCTGAATCTCGCGGGAACCGAAGGAGAGAACACATGGCAGCCCCGACTTTCGACAGCCGGAGCCTGTTCTTCGCGTGGAGCACGTACCGCACGGACTACGACACCTACGCGAAATGGTACGACGACGAGCACATCCCGCAGGTGATGGACGTGCCGGGAATGGTGGGAGCGCAACGGTTCCTGCTGGCGGACACCAAACCGCTGCCGGGCGTGCGCGCGCTCGATTTCGGGCATCTCGCGATCTACGAGATGGAGGGGTCGGCGCAGCCGTTCCGCGAGGAGGTCAAGCGCAAGCTGATCTCCGGGGAAATGGTGCTGCCCGACTTCATGAACCGGCCGTTCCAGGCATTGTTCCTCGACGCGGTGAGCGAGCCGTTCCTCTCCGACGCGTTCGCCGAGGCGGAAAACCTCGACGACCGGCATTTGTTCTTCGCGTGGAGCCGTCACACCGGCGACGACGCGACGTTCGCGAAATGGTACGACGAGGAACACATCCCGCAGATCATGTCCGCGCCGGGAATGCTCCGCGCACAACGGTTCGAGGTCTCCGACGTCAAGCCGCTGCCCGGCGTCGAGACCCCCGATCTCGGGCATCTGGCGATCTACGAAATCGCCGGGGACCTCGAGGGGTTCCGCGCGGAGGTGAAGCGGCAGCTGATCTCCGGGGAAATGGTGTTGCCGGACTTCATGATCCCGCCGTTCGCGGCGATGTTCCTGAAGCCGGTCAGCCCGTTCTTCCTCGCCTCTCGATGACTGGGAGCTTCCCATGGCCTATCCACCCCGACGCGCCAAGCCCGAGCTCGCGCTGATCACCGGTGCCGCGGGCGGCGTCGGCTCCGCGACCGCGCGACGGCTGGCGGACGACGGCGCGAAGCTCGTCGTCACCGATATCAACGAAGAGCGCCTGGAGAAGGTCGCGTGCGACACGGGCGCGATCGCCATCCCGGCCGACGGCACAAACCGCGAAGCCGTCCACGCACTGGTCGCGCGAGCGGTCGAGGAGCTGGGCGGCCTGGACACGGTGATCGCGACGCAGGGCGCGGCGATCGGCGGGGGAGCGAGCCCGAAGCACGTCGACTCGTACCACCGCGCGCTCGATGTGAACCTGCACGGATCGTTCTACCTGGCCGGAGAAGTGCTCCCGCACCTGGCGGCCAGCGCGGGCTCCCTGGTCCTGTTCGCCTCGACGGCGGGCCTGATCGCCGGTCCGCCCGGAGCCGCCGGGTACACCGCGGCCAAGGCGGCGATCATCGGCCTCACGCGCTGGCTCGCCCGGGATTACGGACCGAAGGGCGTGCGCGTGAACGCGGTCTGCCCGGGCTTTGTCCGGACCGCCCTCGCGGCAGGGAGCATGGGCTACCTCGCCGAGCGCGAAGGCATCAGCCTGGAGGAGGCGTACGCACTGAGCGCGGCGCACGTTCCGCTGCGCCGGGTCGCGGAGCCGGAGGAAATCGCGGCCTGCTGCGCTTTCCTCGCTTCCGGAGACGCGTCGATGGTCACCGGCCACGTGCTGGTGGCCGACGGTGGCGGTGCCGCGGTGGACGCTTCGACGGTGGTCTTCGACGGTTGAGGTCCAGGGAGTTGGACACCTTCGGACGGCGCATTCAACCGCGCGGGCGTGCCGAACAACGGCAAGAAGCTGGCCGACCGTCCACCGCGCGACCGCCGATGTACCTGGAGTACCTGAAGCTCAATCCCGAGTACGAGAAGACGGTCGCGCTGCGCGACGGCTGCCAACCGGTTCGAGCAGGCGCAGGCGGCGATGTGGCTGTCCCCGTCGACGGCGGCTACACCTTGTACTGAGCCGCCCGTTGTCGTTGACCAGCTGGACATGCACATGAAATATTATGTTTCATGACTGAGCTGCCACTGCTGGCACCGGCCGTCCGATGACCGGGCCGGCCGGCGCCCTGGCGCGCGCGGCGGGTCCGGTCCTCGACCGGGTGCAGGCGGATCTCCGCGGCAATCCGGTCGCGATGCTGCTCGCGGACAGCCGCGCGCGCGTCGTCGACATCCGGTACGGCGAGCGCTCGTTCGGCCGGGAGGTCACCGGGCTCGGGGTTGTGCCGGGCGTGCGGCTCGGGGAGGACGACGTCGGCACCAACGCGATCGGCACGCCGCTGGAGACCCGCCGGAGTCTGCTGTTGCGCGGCCCCGAGCACGCGATGCCCGCGTTCCACGGGTTCACCTGCTTCGGGCATCCGATCGTTCATCCCGGCACCCGCCGCGTCGCGGGTGTGCTCGACTTCGCCGTGCCGGTGAACCGGGACGACCGGCTGGCCCCGCCGCTGGTGCGCCATCTGGTCGCGGAAATCGAAAACCGGCTGCAGGCCGACGCTTCCGAGGCACAGCGACGGCTGCTCGCCGCGTTCCAAGCCGCGGCGCGCCGCCGGGATCGCCGGGTGCTGGTCGTCGGGCACGGACTCGTGCTGGCCACCCAGCCCGCGCTTGATCTGCTCGATCCGTCCGACCACGCCGCGGTCCAGGCGTGTCTCGAAGACGGCGGCGAGGACGCGCGGCTCACGTTGGCGTCGGGGCACGCGGTGCGGCTCAGCTGGGCGGCAGTCGAGGGCACGGAAGGAACGGTCGTCGAGCTCGCGCTCGAAACGGACGACCGCCCCCGCGTCGCGGCACCGGTGCGGTGGCCGTTGCTGATCGTGGGCGAGCCGGGCACGGGCCGGACGACCATGGCGCGTCAGGCAACCGGGCCTGCCGCGGCTGTGCTGGACGCGGTCGAGATCGTCCGGGTGGGCGCGGACGACTGGGCGGCGCAGGCCAGCGGTCTGCTGGACGGCGACGGCCCGCCGGTGGTCGTCGAGAACATCCAGCTGCTGTCCGAGCCGCTGGCCGCCTTGGTGGCAGTGCGGACCCGGACTTCGCGACGCCGCCTGGCGCTGACGTCCACTCCGGGAGAGCACCTCGCGAGCGTCCACGCACCGATCGCGGCAAGCTGCGGCGACCGCCGGGACTTGGTGCCGTTGCGCGTCCGTCGCCACGAGATTCCGCGGCTGGCACAACGCATGCTGGCCGAGGAAAGCCGCGCCAGGTTCACGCCGGAGTCCTTGCGGTTGCTGGCGGCCCAGCCGTGGCCGGGCAATCTCGCCGAACTGCGCCGGGTCGTGCGCTCGGCGGCGGAGCTGCGTTCGGCCGGCGACGTCGTCCCGGCAGACCTCCCGCCTTCGTGCCGCGGCGGAGCGGCGCTCGACTCGCCTTTCGACCGGGCCGAACGGGAAGTGATCCTGTCGGCGATCGAGGCCGCGGGCGGCAACAAGCTGGCGGCGGCGAAGGCATTGGGGATCAGCCGGTCGACGCTGTACAACCGGATCAAAGCACTGCGGATACGCTGATGCGCCCCGCCAGGTTCGGCAGGGCGCATCAGCGGCGGTTCAGCTCGTCGTGACCTGAGGGGCCGGCTCGGCGAGGTCCACCTGCCGCCGCTCCCGCAACGCGAGTGCGCAGACCAGTCCGATCACGCTCAGGATCGCGAGGAACGCCCCGAGCGCGAACTGCCCGTACGCCGCCGTGATCGCCGCCGCGACGACCGGCGGCACCGCGCCGCCCAGGACCCCGGCCACGTTGTACGAGAAGCCCGTCGCGCTGTAGCGGTACCGGGTGCGGAACAGTTCCGGCATGAACGCGCCCACCGGGCCGTAGGCGAATCCGGCGATGAAGGTCGTCACGCAGGAACCGATCGCGAAGGTCAGCGCCGAGGCGGAGTCCAGGATCGGGAACAGCGCGAGCGCCCAGCCGATCGCGACCGCGTTGCCCGCGATGATCACCTTGCGACGGCCGATCCGGTCGGAAACCGCCGCGCCCAGCACGATCGCGACCCCGAACACCGCGCCGGCCAGGATGCCGATCGTCAGGACCGTCGGGCGGCTCAGCTTGAGCACCGTCGTTCCGTAATTGATCAGATAGCTGACCGCGAGGTAGTAGAACGCGAACACCATCACGAGCAGGCCGGAGGCGAACGTCACCTCGCGCGGCTGCTGCCGCAGCGCCTCGGCGAACGGGGCCCGCGCCGCGCCGCCGCGGGCGATTTCGCCTTCGAACGCCGGGGTTTCGTCGACCTTCACCCGGACGAACAGGCCGACGCCGACGAGCACGAAGCTGGCGATGAAGGGGATCCGCCAGCCGTAGGACAGGAACGCCTGCTCGGACATCGTCGCGTTGATGAGCAGGTAGGTGGCGCTGGCCAGCACGTACCCGATCGACCCGCCGAGCGAGCCGAACATCGACCAGAACCCGCGGCGCGCCTTGGGCGCGTTCTCCGCCGCCAGCAACGTCGCACCGGTCCACTCGCCGCCGAGTGCGAGTCCCTGCAGGACGCGCAGGACGATCACCAGGATCGGCGCGGCGACGCCGATGTGCCCCGCCGTCGGGACGAGCCCGACCAGCGCCGTCGAGAGACCCATGATCAGCAGGGTCATCACGAGGGTGCGCTTGCGGCCGAGCCGGTCGCCGAAGTGTCCGAAAAGGATCGACCCGAGCGGCCGGGCCACGAATGCCACTCCCAGGGTCGCGAACGAGGCCACCGTGCCGGCCGCCGGGCCCAGCGCGGGGAAGAACGCCTTCGGGAACACGAGCGCCGCGGCCGTCGCGAAGATGAAGAAATCGTAATACTCGATCACCGTGCCGGTCCCGCTCGCGATCGCGATCCGGCGCATGGACACGGCTGTCGCCCCGGTGTCCGCCATGGGCACCTCTTTCGTCAGGGAAGGGGAGGGATGCGAAGCATTATGTACAAAATGCGATCCGTCAAGGGTGTCGCCGCAGCTCAGCCGGTCGGAGCTTCGGCGGCCTTGACCACAGGTGTCGGTTTGATATTATGTTTTTTCTACAGTTCCGGGCGAGCGACGGCCGTGAGCCGCTCCCGCCGGGACTCGCGCGCCGCCCGCCCGATGGGCCCAGCCGACATCAACGAGGAGCAGGCATGGCAACGATCATCGAGCAGCTCGCGGCGTTCGCCGCGGGTGCCGACGCCCGGGGATTCCCCGACGACGTCGTCCGCGAATCCCAGCGCATCCTGCTCGACTCGCTGGGCTGCGCGGTCGCGTCGCTGGACGACGAAGGCGCGCAGCGCGGGGTCGACTACGCGCGGTACCTCGGCGGCTCGACCGGACCGGCGTCGATCCTCGGCACCGGCACGAAGACTTCGGTTCCCGCCGCGGCGTTCGCCAATGCCGAACTGATCAACGCGCTCGACCAGGACGCGGTTCTGCCGCCCGGCCATGTCACGCCGTATGTGCTTCCCGGTGCGCTGGCCACCGCGGAATCGTTGCGGGTGTCCGGTGCGAAGCTGCTCGAGGCGATCGCGGTGGCGCACGAGATGTCGTACCGGATCGGGAAAGCGACTGACTACCTGCGCGACATCAAGGACGGCGTCGTCACCATCCCCGACATCATCGGGTACAGCAGCACGCTTTTCGGTGCCGCGGCGGCGGTCGGCGTGGTGAAGGGCTTCGACAGCGAAACTCTGGCCGACGCGCTCGGCATCATGGGCTCGACCGTACCGACCAACACGCAGCGCGCGTGGATGATGCACGCCCCGGCCACCACGATCAAATACCAGCTGGCCGGCGGGATGGCACTGTCCGCGGTCACCGCCGCCAACCTCGCCGAACGCGGGCACACCGGCGACCGGCAGATGCTCGACGACCGCGAGTACGGCTTCCCGCGCTTCATCGGCACCTCCCGCTGGGAACCGGCGCCGATCACCGCGGACCTCGGCAGCCAATGGACGTTCACGCCGTTCCAGTCGTTCAAGCCGTACCCGCACTGCCGGGTCATGCACGCGCTGTTCGACGCGCTGACCGAGATCGTCGAAACGAACGACCTCCGCCCCGACGAGATCGACGCGATCACCGCGTACGGCGAGAGCTTCGTGCAGCAGCCGGTGTGGGTGAACGAAACCATCCGCAACCCGCGCGACGCGCAGTTCAGCATGACGCACGGCCTCGCCCTCGCCGCGCACCGGATCGCGCCGGGCAAGGACTGGCAGACCCCGGAAGCGGTGCTGAACCCGTCGGTCCTCGACTTGACGAAGAAGGCCGAGTTCAAGGCGCACCCGGACTACACGGAGGCGCTGAAGAACAACCCGGCCGCCCGCCGTTCGCTGGTCGAGGTCCAGGCTCGCGGCACCACCTACCGCGGCGAGCGTGCCTACCCGAAAGGCAGCCCGTCGCCCGACCGGGCCACGTACATGACTGATGACGAACTCGTCGCCAAGTTCCGGCACAACGTGGAGGGCGTAGTGGCAGATCCGGACGCGATCGTCCAATCGGTCTTCGATCTGCGGAACGTCGAGGACGTCTCGGCGCTGCTGAACCAGGTCAAGCCCGGAGGTGCGGCATGATCGACGTGATCAACCCGGCGACGGAAGAAGTGATCGGGTCCATTATGGACAGCGACGCGGCGACCGTCGACACCGCCGTGTCCGCCGCCAGCGCCGCTCTGGGTTCGTGGTCGGCCCTGTCGCCCGCCACTCGCGCCGGTTACCTGCGCGCACTCGCGGACGAGTTCGAGAAGCGTTCCGACGAGATCTCGGAGCTGGTCACGCGGCAGAACGGCACGCCGATCAGCATCACCCGCGCGATGCAGAGCCAGGTGCCGGTCTGCTACCGGTACTTCGCTTCACTGGCGGAGAAGCTTTCGGTCGAGGAACACGTCACGACGGCAAGCGGCGACGCGATCGTGCTGCGCGAACCGGTCGGCGTGGTCGGGGCCATCACCCCGTGGAACGGTCCGCAGCCGCTCATCGCCTGGAAACTCGGCCCAGCGCTGGCGGCCGGTTGCACCGCGGTGATCAAACCGGCTCCGGAGACGTCGCTGGACGCGTTCGTCTTCGCGGAAATCGTCGCCGCTGCGGGAATCCCCGAGGGCGTCGTGAACATCGTGACCGGCGGACGCGAAACCGGCGCGGCCCTGGTGGCGCATCCCGGCGTGCACAAGGTGGCGTTCACCGGCTCCACCGTGGCGGGCAAGGCGATCGCCGCCGAGTGCGCGAAACAGCTGAAACACGTCACGCTGGAACTGGGCGGCAAGTCGGCGGGCATCCTGCTCGACGACGTCGATCTCGACGCCTTCCGTCCGCTGGTGCTCTCGGCCTGCGCGCCGAACACCGGGCAGACCTGCCGGGCGCTGACCCGGGTGCTGGCTCCGGAGTCGCGCTACGACGAGGTCGTGGACATGCTCGCGGCGACGATGTCCGGGATCCCGCAGGGCGATCCGCTCGATCCGACGGTGTTCTTCGGCCCGCTGGTGAACGCGACGCAACGGGAACGAGTGGAGTCGTACATCGAACTCGGCAAAGCGGAGGGCGCCGAACTGGTGATCGGCGGCGGCCGCCCGTTCGACCGCGGGTATTACGTCTCGCCGACGATCTTCCGCGGTGTCACGAACGACATGCGCATCGCCCGCGAGGAGATCTTCGGCCCGGTGCTGACCGTGATGCCGTACCGGACGGTGGACGAAGCGGTCGCGATCGCGAACGACTCCGAATACGGCCTCGGCGGGGGAGTCTTCTCTCCCGACCGGGACCGGGCGACCGAGGTGGCCCGCCGGATCGTGACTGGCAGCGTCGGGGTGAACACCTCGACCCTGCCGATCGAAACGCCGTTCGGAGGCGTGAAGAACAGCGGGATCGGCCGGGAGCTGGGTCCGCAGAGCGTGGACGCGTACCTGGAGTACAAGACGATCTTCCGGGCATAGTGTCCGCTTGCTCCGTTGCTGTCCGGATGGCGTCCCCATCCGGACAGCAACGAGGAACTGCCACGAACAGACCGCCTGGAAAGGCAGTGCGGTCCCGCTCAGAGCTGGGGCGGGGAGAACACCGGCGACAGCGCGGCCCCCTGCGCGGCAGCGCCCGAGGGAGAGGCGGCCCCCTGAGCGGCAGTGCCTGGGGGAGACGCGGCGCCGGGGCCGGACAGCGCGTTGCGGATGAGCCGTTGCGCCGTCGCCAGGATGTCGTCCAGGCTGCCGCGCTCCGGGTTCCACCATTCGGTGGCCCAGTTGACCGCGCCGAGCAGGAACATCCGTGCTGCCCGGGGGTCGAGGCCGGGGTCGATTTCCCCGTCGTCGACGCCGGCCTGGATGAGGTCGCGCCACAACTGGCCGGTCTCGCGCTGGTGCTCCAGTTGCCGGGCCCGGATGTCCGGGGGAAGCTGGCCGAGGGTGCGCATCGCGGCCGCGGTGTAGGCCGATTCCTTCAGCACCATCTCGAGATGGCCGGCGTAGGCCGCGCAGATCCGGTCCATCGCGGTCGCCTCCGGCGGGAGCGCGGCCAGCCGGGCCCGGACGTTGTCCACCGCCATCCGGTCGCCGATGTTGACGACCTCCTCGAGGATCGCCTCCCGCGAGTCGAAGTAGTAGTAGACCGCGGGCACCCGCAGCTGCGCCAGCGCCGCGATCTCCGAGACGCGGGTGCCGTCGAAACCCTTGCGGCTCAACAGGTCCGCTGCCGCGTCCAGGATTCTCCTCCGGGTCCGGTCCGACTTGCGCTCCCGGTCCCCGCTGTCCGCTTTCGTCACCTGGCCGCCTTCCACACGGGGAAAATCTACCGGTTGCTCGAAGAATTCGGCAAGACGGGGCAGGTCTTGCACTGTTTTCGAAAGGGTGCTAGAAAAACCCTCGTCGCCGGAAGCCGCAGCGTCGCTCCGGTTGCCTGACGAAAATATATTCAATATTATCGATCATCCCTCGCCTCGCGTCCGTCGGCCGCGGGGCGGCACGGAGGAGGAGCCCATGTCGCCCACCCTGCGGACCCCGCTTTGCGAGCAGCTGGGGATCGACGTGCCGATCCTGCAGGCAGGCATGGGCAACGTGGCCTACGGACGGCTCGCCGCCGCGGTCTCGAACGCGGGCGGCCTCGGCTCCATCGGCGGCATCGACATCACGCCGGAGCAGGTCGACGAGGAGATCCGGCTGTTCCGCGAGCTCAGCGACGGCCCGCTGTGCGTGGACCTCGGGTTCCCGGCGAACGCGCCGAAGGGACTGTCCGATGTGGACGTTCCGGAGCTGCCCGGTCCGCTCCGGCAGCTCAAGGCGGAGCTGGACGAGCGCGGCATCGAGGTCACCGCGACCACCGACCAGGCGATCAGCCTGGCGGACAACAAGAAAAAGTTGGAAATCTCGCTCGACCACGGGGTCGAGGTGATCGCGTGCGCGCTGGGCACGCCGACCTGGGTGGTGGAAGCTTGTCACGCCAGGGGCGCGAAGGTGATCAGCATCGTCGGGCAGGCGAAGCACGCCCGCAGCGCCATTCGCAACGGCACCGACGTGGTCGTCGTGCAGGGCACCGAGGGCGGCGGGCACACCGGCGACGTCGGGCTGATCACGCTGCTGGCCGAGGTGCTGGAGTTCTCGACGGTGCCGGTCGTCGCCGCGGGCGGGCTGGTGAAGGGCGCCCAGATCGCGGCGTGCCTGACGATGGGCGCGCAGGGCGCGTGGGTCGGCACGCGCTTCCTGGCGAGCGAGGAGTCCGGTTCCGAGGACGTGTTCAAGCAGGCGGTGGTGGAGGCCGAGTACGACTCGACGCTGCGGTCGCTGCTGTTCGACGGCCTGCACGTCCGGATGCTGCGCAACCGGTTCACGGAAGTGTGGGAAGGCCACGAAGACGAGCTGTCCCCGTACCCGGTGCAGCGCGTGCTGACCATGCCGTTCAAGTACGCGGCGATGAAAGCCCGCCTCAAGACCCACATGAGCATGCCCTCGGGCGCCGGTGCCGGCATGATCACCGACCTGCCCGGCGCGGCGGAAATCCTCGAGCGGCTGGTCGAGGAGACCGTCGAAGCGTTGCGCGGCGTCGAGAAGACGGTCGAGTTCAGCTGATGGCCGGGCCGCTGGCAGGGGTGAAGGTCGTCGAGATCGGCTCGATCGGCCCGGGCCCGTGGTGCGCGATGATGCTCTCGGACATGGGTGCGGAGGTGCTCCGGGTCGACCGGGCCGCCGCCGTGCGCGACCACGTCCCGGGCGAGCAGTCCTACGAGTTCGCCACCCTGCGCGGCCGCCGTTCGGTCGGCGTCGATCTGAAACACCCAGGCGGCGCCGAGGTCGTTTTGCGGCTGGTCGAGCAGGCGGACGCGCTGATCGAAGGCAGCCGCCCGGGCGTCGCCGAGCGCCTCGGGATCGGCCCGGACGCGTGCCTCGCGCGCAATCCGCGGCTGGTGTACGGCCGGATGACCGGCTGGGGCCAGGACGGCCCGCTGGCGCAGGCACCCGGGCACGACCTGAACTACCTCGCGCTGAGCGGGCTGCTCCACGCGATCGGCCCGGCGGACGGACGGCCGGTCCCGCCGCTGAACCTGGTCGGCGACTACGGCGGCGGCGGGATGCTGCTGGCGTTCGGAATCGTGGCGGGCCTCTTCGAGGCGGCTCGGTCCGGTCAAGGGCAGGTGCTCGACGCCGCGATGCTCGACGGTTCGCTGCTGCTGGGTTCGTTGTTCCACGGGTTGCGCCAGACTGGGTGGTGGCGGGACGAGCGAGAATCGAACCGTTTGGACGGTGGCGCGCCGTACTACGGCACGTACGAGACCGCCGACGGCAAATGGGTCGCGATCGCCGCCAACGAACCGAAGTTCTACGCGGTCCTGCTGGACACGCTCGGTCTCGCGGGCGACGAATTGCCCGAGCAGCAGGACGAGCGCGGCTGGCCGGAGCTGCGCCGCCGGTTCGCCGCCGTCTTCCGGACGAAGACCCGCGACCACTGGGCCGAGATCTTCCGGGCGCGGGAGACCTGTTTCGCCCCGGTGCTGACGCTCGACGAGGCACCAAAGCACGAACACAGCATCGCCCGCGACGCGTTCGTGCCAGTGGACGGCGTGCTTCAGCCCGCGCCCGCACCGCGTTTCGCCCGTACCCCGGCCGCTGTGGCCGGGCCGGCCGCCGTGCCGGGCGAGCACACCGAGAAAGCATTGCGGGACTGGGGATTCAGTCCCGAAGAGGTGACTGGTCTCGTGGCCGCGCAGACCGTCGTGCAGGCCGCCTGCCCTGCCGGGCACCCGAGGAATGACGTCAACCAGCAGGCCGTCGACAGCTGAACGGAGCGCTCATGAGTGTGGTGGACAGCGGCGAACACCTCGTCGTGGACGGCGATCTGCGGGTGCCCCATCCCGGAGAACTGCTGATCGGCGGGAAGTGGCAGCCCTCGGCCGGCGAGGACCGCACGGTGGTGGTGTCCCCGGCCACCGAGGAGATCGTGGCCGAGGTCGCCGCCCCGGCGGCCGCAGACGCGGACGCGGCGGCTGCGGCGGCCGCCGAGGCGTTCGCCGGGCCGTGGCCGCGGTGGCCGATCGGCCGCCGGATCGAGGTGTGCCGGCGGTTTTGCGCCCTGCTGGAAGAACGATCCGACGAAATCGGTCTCGTGTGGGCGGTCGAATCGGGCATCCCGGTGCGCTGGAGCAAGACGCTGCACCGGTTCGCCGCGCGGGCGGCGTGGCAGACCGCGCTGGACGCGGCCGAGGAGGCGCTCGCTCCGGAGACCCGGGCGACGCCGGTCGGAGAAGTGCGGATCGAGCGCGAGCCGGTCGGCCCCGTGCTGGCGGTGCTGCCGTACAACGGTCCGCTGGCGACGGTGGGCAGCAAGGTCGTGCCCGCGTTGCTGGCCGGTGCGCCGGTGGTGCTCAAGGCCGCGCCCGAATCGGCGCTGATGATGCGGCTGGTGGCGGAGTGTGCTGCGGCGGCCGGTTTCCCGGCCGGAGTGCTCAGCGTGCTGGCGGCGGGGGCCGAAGTCTCCCGACGGCTGGTTCAGGACCCGCGGTTCGAGATGATCTCGTTCACCGGCGGGCCGGCGACCGCGTCGGACATCCTGCGGCAGAGCGCGGACCTGTTGCCGCGCACGGTTTTCGAGCTGGGCGGCAAATCGCCCGCGGTGCTGCTGGACGACGTCGCGCTGGACCGGGCGCTGCGGCCGCTGGTGGCCGGGGCGATGAGCGGGTCGGGCCAGGTGTGCGCGGCGCTGTCGCGGATCGTCGTGCCCCGATCACGGCACGACGAGATTGTGGAGGCGCTGGCCGGTGCCTATCGCGGGCTGCGGATCGGCGAACCGCGCGCGAAGGACACCGACCACGGGCCGCTCGCGACCCGCGCCGCGCTGGACCGCACGCGGCGGGCAGTGGACCGGGCGCGGGAACAGGGCGCGACCGTCGTGACCGGCGGACGGCGGCCGGACGGGTTCGACCGGGGCTGGTACTACGAGCCGACGCTGCTGGTGGGCGCGGGCGAGCAGGACGACGTGGTGCAGCAGGAAGTATTCGGCCCGGTCACTGTCGTCCAGTCCTATGCGGACGAGGACGACGCGGTCCGGATCGCCAACGGCACCCAGTACGGCCTGGCGGCGAGCGTGTTCTCGGCGGACCCGGACCGTGCGCTCGCCGTGGCCCGCCGGATCCGTGCGGGATCGGTGGCGATCAACACCTTCGGCCCGACCATGGCCGCGCCGTTCGGCGGCGTGAAGCGGTCCGGCTGGGGACGGGAATGCGGACCCGAGGGCATCCGCGAATTCACCGACGTGAAACAGCTTCTGGTCGGCTGAGGCGGAAGGACAGGACATGGGCAACGAAGTGGCGCTGGTGACCGGCGGGGCGAGCGGGATGGGCCGGGCGTCGGTGGCGCGGTTCCTGGACCGGGGTTTCGACGTGGTCATCGCCGATCTGAACCGCGAGGTCGCCGAGCGCACGCTCGCCGAGTTCGACGCGGGCGACCGGGTGCGGTTCGCGCACACCGACGTGAGCGACGAGGAGCAGTTCGAGGCGGCGATCGCGCAGACGGTGGAGAGTTTCGGCAAGCTCGACGTGCTCGTCAACGCCGCGGGCGTCGGCGGCGCATTCGGCCCGCTGACCGAACTCGAGGTCGACGACTGGGACTACACCTTCGACGTCGTGCTGCGCAGCGTGTTCCTGGGCGTCAAGCACGCCGGGCGGGTGATGCGGGCGCAGGGGACCGGCGGGGCGATCGTGAACTTCGGTTCGGTGGGCGCTTTCGCGGCCGGTGCCGGGGTGCAGGCGTACTCGGTCGCGAAGGCGGGCGTACAGCATCTGACCAAGATCGCCGCCTTCGAGTACGCCGCGGACCGGATCCGGGTCAACGCGGTGGCGCCCGGCATCATCACCACGCCGCTGATCGGGCTGACCGCTGAGGACCTCAAGCCGGTGCTGGGCACCGTGCAGCCGCTGCCGTACGCGGGGGAACCCGATTTCGTCGCTGGCGTGGTGTCGTTCCTGGCCAGCGACGACGCGAAGTTCATCACCGGCGAGGTGATCACCGTCGACGGCGGCATGATCGCCGCCGGGCCGCAGCTGGGGAACCTGGTCAACAACAACCCCGCGCTCAACGGCCTGGTCGGGGTGAACCGGGGGAGCACCGGCCAGAAGTCCAAGGTGCACCGCACCGTCGAAGTGGCGGGGACCCCGCGATGACGCCGGACCGGCCGTCGATCGCGGAGCGGCGGGCGGATCTCGAACGCGAGTTCGCCCCGTGGCGCTCGCGCACTCTCGACGAGCACTTCGACTACACGGCCTCCCGGTTCGGCACCCGGCCGTACGTGATCGCGGGCGAGCAGGTTTTCACCTACGAGGACGTGCGACGGCGGGCGTATCGGTTCGCGGAAGGCCTGGCCGCACTCGGGGTCCGGCCAGGCGATCACGTCGGGCTGCTGCTGGCGAATTACCCGGAGTACGCGCCGTTGAAGCTGGCGATCGCGCGCGTCGGTGCGGTGGCGGTGCCGCTGAATTATCTCTACCGCACCCAGGAACTCGGGTTCGTGCTGCGCCAGTCGTGCTGCCGGGTGCTGATCACGATGACCTCCTACCGCGACCAGGACTACCTGGCGATGCTCGACGAACTCGCTCCCGGCTGGGAGCGCACCGGCCGGTGCGGGCTCGGCGATCTGGAGCGGGTGCTCACGCTCGATCCGGAAGGCCGGGGCGAGGGCCGCGAGGGCGTGGTCGACGTGCCGGAGCTGGAGCGGATCGGCGCGGCCAGCCCGGGCACGGCCCGGACCGGGACGCGCGGGCCGCTGGAGATGTCGGACATCATGTACACCTCGGGCACCACTGGCGAGCCGAAAGGCGTGCAGCTGAGCCACGACGCATTGCTGCGCCAGGTGTACGGCTCGGCCTATTGCCGCGCGCTGCCGGACGGCAACCGGGTGGTCTTCGCGCTGCCCTGCTACCACATGTTCGCTTACGAGCAAGGCGTGCAGGCGGCCACGTTCGTCGGCGGGACGATCCTGCCGCAGCCGAGATTCGACGCGGGGGAGTACCTCCGGGCGATCGAGCAGCACGGCGTGAACGACGTGCTGGCGGTGCCGACGATGAGCGTCGCGTTGGTCGAGCACCCGGCGCGCGCCGGCACCGATCTGTCCTCTTTGGACCGGATGCTGTCCGCGGCGGCGGTCGCGCCCACCTGGCTGTGGCACCGGATCCGGGACGAGCTGGGGGTCGCCGAGCTGACCACGGCGTACGGGATGACCGAGGTCGGCGGTGCGACGGTGATGACCCAGCCGGACGATCCGCTCGAGGTGACCGCGTCGACTGTCGGCCGGCCGAAACCGAGCGGTGCGGCGAGCACCGCGGGCGGTCCGATCGCGGAATACCGGATTCTCGATCCGGTGAGCGGGGAGCCGGTCGCCGACGGCGAGGCGGGCGAGCTGGTGTCGCGCGGGCCGACGACCATGCTCGGCTATTGGCGCCGTCCCGACGCGACCGCCGCCGCGTTGCGCGACGGGTGGCTCTATTCGGGCGATCTCGGGCGGTTCCTCGACGATGGCTCGCTGGTGATCACCGGCCGGTCGAAGGATGTGTTCAAAAGCGGCGGCGAACTCGTGATGCCCAAGGAGGTCGAGGACTTCCTGTCCGGGCAGCCGGGCGTCAGCCAGGCGTTCGTCGTCGGGATCCCGGACGACCGCTGGGGCGAGGCGGGCTGCGCGTTCGTCGTCCCGGAACCGGGCGCCGCGCCGGTCCCGGACGAGCTGATCGAGGCGTGCCGGGCGAACCTGGCGCGGTTCAAGGTTCCCCGGCACGTGTTCGTGCTCGGCTCCGACGAGGTGCCGCAGACCCCCACCGGAAAAGTGCAGAAGTTCAAGCTCGTGCCGATGGCGCGGGACCTGCTCGGCACGGCCGCGTCCGTCCGCGCCCTCGGCCCGGCCTGACGAAAGCCCTTCATCGAGGCGAACAAGGAGAGAGATCAATGGCGATCACCAATCCACGCCCGGCCGAACCGACGCTGTCGGTCGTCCGGGAGACGGTCGAAGGGGCCTGTGCCCAGTGCGGGGAGCACCGGCTGCAGGCGTACCCGGTGCTGTCCGAGGCCGGCTGGTTCGACGTCGTGAAGTGCGCGGCCTGCCTGACTGACGCGCGGCGCACCCCGGGGCCGAAACTCGGCCCGATCGAACTGCTCGCGGACCGGATCTGAGGAGCGTCGACATGGCTGAGCGCAAGAACATGATCGGCGTGGACGTGGGCGGCACCTTCACCGACATCGTCTCGATTTCCGGCGGCCGGATCGAGACCGTCAAGGTCGCCACCAATGTCACCGAAAGCTACAAGGCCGTGCTGGAGGGCGCGTCCGAAGTGGACGTCGCCGCGGCGGCGGCGTTCAACCACGCGAGCACGCACGGGCTCAACGCGGTCATCACCCGGCGGCTGCCGAAGATCGCGTTCCTGACCACCGAGGGCCATCGCGACCTGCTCGACATGGCCCGCGCGATGCGGCCGCCGGAGGCCAACACCGATCCGCGCTGGCACCGCAGCTTCGGCGACGTGACCGCGCCGATCGTGCCCCGCTATCTGCGCCGCGGAATCCGCGAACGTTTCGGCGCGGACGGGACGGTGGTGATCCCGCTCGACGAGCAGCAGGCCCGCGAGGAGCTGCGGATCCTGGCGCGTTGCGGCGTCGAAGGGGTCGCGATCTGCCTGCTCAATTCCTATGTGGACGGAAGCCACGAGCGCAGGCTGCGCGAACTGGTGGCCGAGGAGATCGGCGACGTGGCGTGCTCGATCTCCAGCGAGGTCTCGCCGCTGGCGCGGGAGTACCCGCGCGCCTCGACCACGGTCGTCGACGTGCTGATGAAGCGCATCTACGGCCCGTATACCCGGGAACTGGCCGCCGGGCTCAGCGGGCTGGGGTTCACCGGCGACCTGAACTTCGCCGACTGCGCGGCCATGCTGGCCCCGGTCGAGGTCGCGATGGAACGGCCCTCGCGCATCGTGTTCTCCGGGCCCGCGGCCGGGACCGTGGCGTGCGCGCATCTGGGCGAGCTGATCGGCGAGCCGAACCTGATCTGCACCGACATCGGCGGCACCTCCAGCGACATCAGCGTGGTGACTGGCGGGAAACCGTTCGTCAACACGACGTTCGAGCTGGAACACGACCTGATCGTGAACACGCTGTCGAACGAGATCGTCAGCGTCGGGGCGGGCGGCGGCAGCATCGTCAGCATCACGCCGACCGGCGAGGTGAAGGTCGGCCCGGAGAGCGCGGGCGCGGACCCCGGCCCGGCGTGCTACGGACGCGGCGGCGAAGCGCCGACGACGACCGACACCTTCCTGATGATGGGGATCCTCGACCCGGACCGGTTCGCCGCCGGGCGTTCGCGGCTCGACCCCGGACTCGCGCAGGCCGCGTTCGAGAACCTCGACACGCAGGCGACGCTGTCCGAGCGGGTGCGGTTCGCCTACCGGATGGCGCTCAACAACGTGGCCGAGGGCATCGTCGACGTGCTGGTCAAGAACGGCGTCGACCCGCGCGACCACGCGCTGGTCGCCTACGGCGCGGCCGGCCCGATGATGCTGCCGGGCCTGCTGGAGCAAATGCACGTCAAGAGCGTGCTCGTGCCGCCGCATCCGGGGTTGTTCTCCGCGCTCGGGCTGGTCAGCGCCGACCAGGTGTACGCCGACAGCCGCACCGCCTACGCCGTGCTCACCCCGGACGCCGCGGACGAGATCGACGCGGTCTACGCGAGCATGGAAGAAGCGATGACGCGGTCGCTGGGCAAGGACGCCGAACGCGTCACGTTCACCCGCTCGTTCGACGGGCAGCTGATGGGCCAGGTCTGGGAGACCCCGTTCGTCGAGGTGCCGAACGGGAAGATCACCCCGGCGGCGGTCGAGACGATGATCGCCAACTTCCACGACGGGTACGAGCAGCGTTCCGGCAACCGCTTCGAGGGGATGCCGGTGCAGGGCGTCACCTATCGGCTCACCGCGGTCGTGCCCACCCCGAAGGTCGATTACCCGGAACCGCCGCGACGGCCCGCGGGCGAATCGCCCCAGCCGGTCGGCACCATCACCATCCGGCACCTCGAGGAAACCGACCTCAAGGCCGGCGAGTACGAACGCGACCAGCTGATGCGCGGCGACGTCATCGAAGGCCCGGCGGTGATCCGCGAGCCGATGTCGACCACCTTCGTGCCGCCCGGTCTCGTCGCGGAGGTGGGCCGGATCGGCGAACTCGTCATCACCCGGGCGACCGGTCAGCAGAGGAGCGAAGGCAATGACTGACACTACGACCGAAACGCTGCTTCGCGACCTCACCGACGAGCAGTTCCTCGATCGCTACGACTGCGACCGGTTCACCGCGTCCGTGCTGGCCAACCGGCTCCGGTACTCCGCGCAGCACGTCACCACCGGTCTGCTGCACCGGGCGTTCTCCCCGATCATCGCGCTCTGCTACGACTTCGCGGCGTGCGTCTGCGCGCCGCCCGAGCAGGACTACGCGATGAGCGCGGTCACGAACGGGCTGTCCATCTTCCTCGGCACGATGTCGGCGGGCGTGCGGGTCGCCGTCGAGGAGTTCGGGCCGGAGAACCTGGTCCCGGGCGACCTGTTGATCTGCAACGACGTCTACCGGATGGGCAACCACTACAACGACGTCTGCTTCATCCGCCCGGTGTTCCACGAGGGACGGATCGCGAGCTTCATCGCGCTGCGGGCGCACCAGCTCGACGTCGGCGGCATCGCGCCCGGCGGGTTCTCGGCGGCGAAGCACAACATCTACGAGGACGGCATCTCGATCAGCCCCCGGCTGCTCTACCACGCGGGCGAGCCGGTGAAGGAGACCTTCTCGCTGATCTTCGACAACGTGCGGATGGCCGAGCTGATGCTGCCGGACTTCCGCACCATGCAGAGCTGCTGCGCGCTCGGCGAGGGCCTGATCCAGGAGATCATCGAGCGCTACGGCATCGAGGCGTACCTCGGCAGCCTGCGGTACGCCTGCGACGCGTCGGCGGAAAGCATGCGCCTGGCGTTCGCCGAAATGCCCGACGGCGACTACTCCGCGACCGGTTCGCTGGACGCCGACGGCGTCGACGACAGCGAGGAGTACGTCGTCGCGCTCACGTTGCGCAAGCGTGGCCCGAGGCTGGAAGCCGACTTCAGCGGCTCGTCGCGGCAGGCCCGAACCTGCATCAACGCCGGTGCGCTCGACGCCAAGACCGCGATCGGCGTCGGGTTGAAAATGCTGCTCTCGCCGGAAAGCGAGTTCACCTCCGGCACCTTCCGCGACATCGATCTGGTGATCCCGGCCGGGTCGATGGTCAGCGCCCTGCCGCCGGACGGCGCGGTCTTCTGCTACTACGAAGTGTCCGCGCTCATCAACACGGTGCTGTGCCGTGCGTTGGGCTCGGTGCTGGGGGAGGCCGCGCTCGGCGGCGACTTCGGCGCGGCGTACGTGCACAACGCGTACGGCGTCGGCCCGGACGGCACTCCGTGGATGTGCTCGGCGATGGCGGGCGGCGAACACGGCCCGCGCGGCGGTTCGTCCGCGGGCGACGGCGACGGGTTCTCCTGCAGTTACATCTTCAACCTGATGTCGCCGTCGACGGAATCGCTGGAAGCGGACTTCCCGCTGCGCATCATGCGGCGCGAGTTCCTTCCGGACACTGCCGGTCCGGGTTCGTTCCGCGGCGGGGCTTCGGTCGCAAAGGACGTCATGTACACCCAGCCCGGCCAGCATCAGACCATCGCGCTGCGGTTCCGCAACGCGAGCGGCGTCGGAGTGCGCGGCGGCAACGACGGCGCTCTCGGCGGAGTCTGGATCTTCGGCCGCGACGGTGCGGAGACGACCGGTGCGTCGACCCTGGTGCCCGCGGACGACTCCTCGTACGCCAGTGCAGTCGCCGTCGCGGGCACGCTGGATCCGAAGACCCAGGCCCCGCGTCCGGACGGCGAGTACTTCTACTACGGCCGCGATCCCGGCTGGGCGACCGAAGCCGGGGCCACCTGGCGGTACGTGACCAACGGAGGCGGCGGCTGGGGCGACCCCCTGGACCGCGACCCCCAGCACGTGCTGCGCGACGTCCGCGACGAGTACGTGACACTCGCCGCCGCGGAGCGCGACTTCGGCGTGGTGATCACCGGCGATCCGCACGCCGATCCGGAAGGCCTGGTGCTCGACCTGGCCGCGACCGAACGGGTCCGGGCCTCCCGGCGCTGACCGGCAGCCGGTGTGCGGGCGCTCCTGCCGGGCGTCCGCACACCGGGGCTGGTTCTCGCTGGAGAACCCGGTACTTTCTCTGCTCAGGCGGAGAGGTGCTCGCCGAAGAAACTGGTCAGCTTCGCAACCGCGGGCGTGACGTGCTCGTCCTTGTCGTAGAGGCTGATGTGGGTGGCGCCGTCGACGACGAAGAGTTCCTTGGGCTCGTCGGCCTTCTCGACCGCCTCGCGGCTGAAGTAGCCGGTGTCGGCATCCGAACCGATGATCATCAGCAGCGGACGCGGTGCGATCAGCTTGATCATCGCGTAGGGGTCGAACTGGGCGATCTGGTCGATGCTGCGCAGCGGCCATTCGTTCGTGGAGTTGCAGTGCCCGCCGCGGGGCGTGCGGTAGTAGTCCTGCGCCTCGCGGTACAGCGTCGGTGCTTCTTCCAAGCCCTCTGGGCTTTCCGGTGCCCAGTTCTGCATCAGCGGGGCTTCGCCGCGCGCCTCGGCGGTGCGCAGGGCACCAGCCTGGTCCAGCATCGCCTGCAGGACCTCCGGGCCCTGGGTGCGGCCGAGTCCTTCGACGAGCAGGCTGCGGATGTCCACCGCGCTGACGGTGGCGACGGCCTTGATCCGGTGGTCGGTCTGCGCGGCGAACGGCACATAGCCGCCGGACGCGCAGATGCCGAGCGCGCCGATGCGGGCCGGGTCGATGTCGTCGCGGGTGGTCAGGTAGGTGACCGCGGCCCGGACGTCTTCGCCGCGCTGGAACGGGTTTTCCAGCCCGCGCGGTTCGCCCTCGCTTTCGCCCTGGTACGCGGCGTCGAACACCAGCGTCGCGTAGCCCTCGCCAGCGAGGCGCTCGGCGTAGATGCTGGCGGTCTGCTCCTTGACGCCGCCGCCCGGGTGGGACACGACGACCGCGGGAAGCGGCGCGCCGGTGTGGTCGTCGGGGGTGAACAGCAGCCCGGCCAGGCTGAGGCCGGCGCTGGGGAAGCGCACGTTCGTCTTCATCGTCTCTCGTCTTCTTTCCCGTGTTGCCAGGCGATTTCCGCCGGCCGGGCCAGGGTGCTCCGGCCGCTGCCTTCGACGATGCCGCGCGTCGCGGGACCCGACAATGGGACGATTCCAGCCTGGGACAAGGTTCTCCCAGGAACACATTGTCCGAGGCGGCGCGGCGGTCGGACGTGGCTCGGCTGTCGGGTCCCGGCGCGGACGGGGAGTTCGGCGGCGTCCTTGAACGCCCCGCTCCGAATGGTGCGCCGGAAAGACGCGATGCTGGAATGGATCCCCGAGCGGGGCTGCCGTATCGTGAGCAGACCGTCCGGGACGATCGATTCGGAATTCCCGAAGCGCCGCTTCGGATTTGCGAAATAGGTTTCCGCCGCCCGCGCGCGTAGCGTTGCGAGGATGGAAGAGACGCATTCCGGGCCGCTGGCCGGGATACGGATCGTCGAGCTGGGCGGGGTCGGGCCTACCCCGTTCGGCTGCATGCTGCTGGCCGATCTGGGTGCGGAAATCGTGCGGATCGAACGCCCGCCCGGTTACGACGGCGGCGCGCCGATCGCACCGCGGTTCACCCTGATGAACCGCGGCCGGCGCGGGGTGCCGCTGGACCTCAAGAACCCGGCCGCGGTCGCCGCGGTCCTGCGGATGGTCGAACGGGCCGACGCGCTGGTCGAAGGATTCCGCCCCGGCGTGGCGGAGAAGCTCGGCCTCGGACCGGACGAATGCCTGGCCGCGAACCCGGCGCTGGTGTACGGCCGGATGACCGGCTGGGGCCAGGACGGGCCGTGGGCGCGGGCGGCGGGGCACGACGTCAACTACGTGTCGCTGACCGGCGTCGTGCACTCGATCGGCGAGGCGGGCGGGCCGCCGGTGATCCCGCTGAACCTCGTCGGCGACTTCGGCGGCGGCTCGCTCTACCTGGCTCTCGGCGTGGTGTCCGCGCTGCTGGAAAGCCGCACCTCGGGCCGCGGCCAGGTGGTGGACGCGGCGATGGTCGACGGTTCGGCGTCGCTGATGACCGCGTTCTACGGCTTTCGCGCGGCGGGCTACTGGACCGACGAACGCGGCACGAACCGGCTCGACTCCGGTGCGCCCTGGTACCAGGTCTACGAAACGAAGGACGGCGGCTGGATCAGCCTCGCCGCGAACGAGACCAGGTTCTGGCGCAACACCCTTCGGATGCTCGGCTTCACCGAGGACGAGCTGCCCGGCCAGCACGACCGCGAGCACTGGCCGGAGATGAAGAAACGCTTCGCCGAGGTGTTTCGGACGAAGACGCGCGACGAATGGTGCGCGCTTGCCGAGGGGCAGGACGTCTGCCTCGCGCCCGTGCTGTCCATGGCAGAGGCCCCGCAGCATCCGCACCTGCGGGCTCGCGGCACGTTCGTCGAGGTCGAAGGCGTGGTGCAACCGGCACCGGCGCCTCGGTTCAGCCGCACGCCGGGCGCGATCCAGCGACCGCCTGCCGCGCCGGGGGAGCACGCGGACGAGGTGCTGGCCGACTGGGGTTTCTCGGCGGCCGAGGCGGCGGACCTGCGCGGTTCGGGCGCGCTCGGCTGAACCGTGGATTCGGAATTCCCGAATCCACGGTTCGGGAATCGTCAATTGGCTTTGCGGTCCGGCGGTCTTAATCTGATGGAAACCGTGATGGGAGTACCGGAAATCATGTGCGCGAATTTCCTGAACGAAGCGCAGGCGGAATGGCTGAAAACCGTCAACGACTTCATGGACAACGAAATCACCGTCGAATACGTGCGCAAGTGCGATTTCGAGCGGCAGTACCCGTACGAGGCGTATGAGAAGATCGCGAAGCAGGGCTGGCTCGGGATCCTGATCCCGGAGTCGGAGGGCGGCTCGGGCGGGGACATCTTCGACTACTCTCTGATGGCCGAGGGCCTCGGCAAGTTCGGTTTCGACTTCGCCTGTTCGGTGCTGGTGCCGACGTTCACCGCGATGAACATCATCAAGTACGGGACCGCGGAGCAGAAGGCGCGGTACGTCAAGCCGTTCATCGACGGGCAGATCCGGTTCTCGGTCTCGATTTCCGAGCCGGATGCCGGGTCGGACGCGGCCAATACCAAGACCCACGCGCGCCGGGACGAGAACGGCGACTGGATCGTCAGCGGCTCGAAGCTGTGGTGCAGCGGCGCGGCGGCGAAGGACACCGTGATCGCGATGCTGGTGCGCACGGACAAGAACGACAAGCACAACGGCCTGTCCGTGCTGCTGATCCCGAACGACACTCCGGGCCTGGACATCCGCAAGCTGCCGACGCTGTCCCGGCACGCGACCGGCACCACCGAGATCTTCCTCGACGAGGTCCGGGTGCCCGCGGACGCGCTGCTCGGCGAGGTCGGCCAGGGCTGGAAGATCATCACCGAGCACCTGGAGCTGGAGCGCTGCGCGGTCGCCGCCGCGTATACCGGCAACGCGCAGGAGGCGGTGAACAACGCCAACCGCTACGCCCACCAGCGCACCCAGTTCGGCAAGCCGATCCGCGATTTCCAGGTGCTCAAGCACATGCTGGCGGAGAACCAGACGCGGGTCGACGCGGCCCGGCTGCTGTGCTACCGGGCGGCGCAGATGAAGGCCGACGGCCTGCCCGCCGCGCGCGAGACCTCGATGGCCAAGCTCTACGGCTCGGAAACCCTGAAGCAGTGCGCGCTCGACGGGATGCAGATCCTCGGCGGCTACGCGAACCTGCCCGAGGGCGACATGGAGCGGTACCTGCGGGAAAGCATCCAGTCGACGATCGGCGGCGGCACCTCGCAGATCCAGCGCACGATCATCGCGAAGTCGATGCGCCTGCCCGCCTGACCCTGTTCTGAGGAGAGAAGATCAATGGGGATCAACAACCGCATCGACATGCCCTACGACGAGCTGGAGGTCGGCCAGACCTTCCGCTCCGGCGGGCGGACGATCACCGAGGCCGACGTCGTCAACTACTGCGCCCTCACCGGCAACTGGATCGAGATCCACTCCAACAAGCACTACGCCGAGCAGACCCGGTTCGGGAAGCGGCTGGTGCAGGGTTCGCTGACGTACTCGATCATGACCGGTCTGATCCAGTTCGGCCCGTCGATCCAGGCGAACTACGGGATCGACAACCTGTGCTACCTCAAGCCGGTCGCGATCGACGACACGATCTACGTGACCGCCGAGGTGACCGCGAAGAAGGAAAAGGACGACAAGTACGGCGTCACGACGTTCCTGATGAAGGCACTCAACCAGGACGGGTACGTGGTGCAGCGCAGCGAGTGGAGCCTGTTGATGCTGCGACGCCGCGAGGACCTCGAAGCGCTGCTGGCGGCGTCGCTGCCCACGGAGAAGCAGCCGGAGCGGAAGTGACCGCCGGAGAACCGGTCGCGGCGATCGTCGGGATGGGCGACGCGTACGCGTCGAAGACCGACCGGAAAGACCCGCTGCAGCTGGCGACCGAGGCGACGATGGCGGCGCTGGCCGACGCCGGGATCGGCAAGCACCAGGTGGACGCCGTGTTCACCGGCCGCTCGCCATGGGCGGACAAGCGGTCCCAGTGGAGCAATATCTTCATCTCGCACCTGCAGATGCCGGTAACGCTCAACAGCGAGATCACGCTGCACGGCGCGGGGCTGACCTCGACTATCGCGGTGGCGTCGCAGATGATCGCGGCCGGAGCGGCTGAGTACGTGCTGTGCGTGCAGAGCGACGCGACAGAGCTGTTCGTGGACGCGGTGGCGATGGGCTCGGAAGCCGACTCGGATCCGCAGTACGAGGTGCCGTACGGCCCGACCATCCCGTCGCTGTACGGGCAGGCCGCGAGCCGGTACTTCCACGAATACGGGCTGACCGAGGAAGACCTCGCCGATGTCGCGATCGCCAACCAGCGATGGGGCGCACAGCATCCGCACGCGGCCAAGCGCAAGCACGGCGAGATCGACCGCGAGAAGGTGCTGTCCTCGCCGTATGTCGCCACTCCGCTGCGCCGGTGGATGTGCTCCACCTGGGGCGGCGGCACCGGCGGCGCGCTGGTGGTCACCTCGCCCGAACGCGCCAAGGAAGCCCGCGATCCGGTATGGGTGCGCGGCTACGGCTCGGCGACCACGCACGAGTACCTCACCGACCGGATGAACATGCGGTCCGGCCGGTTCGCCGGACTCGGCGAGTTCCCGAACCTGACCCACACCTCGACCGTCGAGGCCGCCCGTCAGGCGTTCACGCGATCCGGGCTCACTCCGTCCGATGTGGACATGCTGCAGCTGTCGGTGAATTTCGCGCACATGGGGCCGATCATCATGGAAGACCTGGGTTTCGCGAAGAAGGGCCACGGCATCGACGTGTACCGGGAAGGCCGTACCGGCGTCGACGGCGACCTGCCGACCGACACCAACGGCGGCTGGCTTTCCTTCGGCCAGCCGGGGATCTCGTGCAATATGGACAGTCTGGTCGAGGCGGTCCGGCAGCTGCGCGGGACCGCGCTCGGTCTCGCGCCGAAGCGGAAACCGCGCACGGTGCTGGTGCAGGGCGCGGGCGGCATGCTCGCCGCGGCGGGCGTGATGGTGTTGTCCGGCAACGACGCTGGGAGGCCGTGATGAGCGAGGACTGGCCGCAGCCGTACCGGCTGCTGGACGCCGAGCCGTACTGGGCGGCGCTCGACGAGGAACGGCTCACCTACCAGCGTTGTGGTGCGTGCGGCGAAGTCGTGTGGCCCGCGCATTCGTACTGCCCGCACTGCTCCGCCCGGTCGCTGGGCTGGGAGGAGTCGCGGGGGCACGGCACGGTGTGGTCGTACAGCACGATCATGCGCGGTCCGACGCCGGTGTGGGCCGCGATCGTGCCGTACACCGTCGGGTTCGTCGAACTGGACGAGGGTTATCAGCTGTTCACGCAGATCGAGGCGGAGCCGGACGCGATCGAGATCGGCATGCCGGTCGAGGTCCGCTTCGTGCGCCGCGGGGAGCAGACGCTCCCGGTGTTCGCCCCGGCTGAGGAGGGATGACATGGCGGGACCGCTCGACGATGTGCGGATCCTGGACCTGACCTCGAACTTCATGGGGCCGTACGCTTCCCTGCTGCTCGCGGACCTCGGCGCCGACGTCGCCAAGGTGGAGTCTCCGGAAGGGGACACCACGCGCGGCGTCGGCCCGCGGCGCAACCCCGGAATGGCCGCGATCTTCCTGCACCTCAACCGGAACAAGCGCAGCCTGGTGCTCGACCTGAAGCATCCGGAGGGCCGGGACGCGCTCGTCCGCATGCTGCGCACGGCCGACGTGCTGCTGCACAGCCTGCGCCCGGCGGCGATGGAACGGCTCGGACTGTCCTATGCGGACGCCCGGGAGATCAACCCGCGGCTGGTGTACTGCGGCTGCTTCGGGTTCGGGCAGAACGGCCCCTACGCGGCGAAACCGGCGTACGACGATCTGATCCAGGCGGCGGTCGGCATGCCGGTGGTGCAGAGCCGGGGACAGGGCGAACCGGCGTACGTCGCCACGGCGATCGCGGACCGGACCGTCGGGATCGCGGTTTCGTCGGCGGTCACGGCCGCGTTGTACTACCGGGAACGCACCGGGCACGGGCAGGAGGTCCAGGTGCCGATGTTCGAGACGTTCGCGCATTTCGCGATGGGCGACCACCTCTACGGGCACACCTTCGTGCCGCCGATCGGGGAGTGGGGCTACGCGCGGATGATGAACGCGGACCGCCGCCCGTACCGGACCCTCGACGGCTACCTGGGCGTCAACATCTACACCGACCGGCATTGGCAGCGGTTCTTCGCCGCGGTCGGCCGGGCCGATCTGGCCCGGGACGCGCGGTTCGCCGACATCCACGGCCGGACGGAGAACATCGGCGAGCTGTACGCCTTCCTGGCCGAGGTGTTCGCGACCCGGTCCACCGACGACTGGCTGAAGCTGCTCACCGAGGCGGACATCCCGGCGATCCGGATGAACACGCCGGAGACGCTGCTGAGCGATCCGCACATGAGCGACATCGGGTTCTTCGCCGAGCAGGACCATCCCACGGAGGGGCGGCTGCGCACCATCGGCCTCCCGCAGCGGTGGAGCGAAAGCGCTCCCGAGCTGCGGCATCCCGCGCCGCGGCTCGGCGAGCACACGGCGGAGCTGCTGCGGGAGTTCGGATTCGGCGAGGACGAGATCGGCGCGCTGCTCGCGGCGGGCGCGGCCGGGACGGGAGTGCGCGATGACGCGTGAACTGCCCCTCACGGGGATCGTCGTGGTGGAGCTGAGCGACAGCGCGTCCGCGCCGTTCGCCGGCAAGATCCTGGCCGAGCTCGGCGCCGAGGTGTGGAAGGTGGAGCGTCCGACGGGCGATTCCTCCCGCGGCTGGGGGCCGAGCGAATGGAAGGGCGACGGGGCCGCGTTCCACGCGCTCAACCGCGGCCGCGGCTACCTCAGCCTCGACATCAAGGACCGCTCGGACCTGGCGACCCTGCACCGGCTGATCGCCGAGCGGGCTGACGTGTTCCTGCACAATCTGCGTCCCGGAACCGCGGCGAAGTACGGCCTCGACGCGGACAACCTGCGGGTGACCAAACCGGAACTGGTGCACTGCGAGATCGGCGCGTTCGGCAAGGCCGGGCCGCTGCGCGAACTGCCCGGCTACGACCCGCTGATGCAGGCGTTCTCCGGGATCATGGACATCACCGGCGAACACGACGGCGGCCCGGTGCGCGCCGGGGTGTCCATCGTGGACTTCGGAACCGGGATGTGGGCGGTGATCGGCGTCCTCGCGGCCCTGAACCGGCGGCATGTGAAGCACACCGGGGCCGCGGTCGACGCGTCGCTGCTGGAGACGGCGATCGCGTGGAACTCGGTCGGCATCGCCGGGTACCAGGCCGACGGGTACCCGGGGAGCCGGCACGGGTCGGGCGTGGCGTTCATCGTCCCGCACCGGGCGTTCGCGGCTTCGGACGGCGCGTTGATCATCAGCTGCGCCAACGACGCGCTGTTCGCCCGGCTGTCCGCGGCTCTCGGGTGTCCGGAATGGGCGGACGACCCGCGGTTCGCGACGAACGCCGCACGGCTGGAGAACCGCGCCGAGATCGACCGGCTGATCGGCGAGCGGATCGCGACCGGTACGCGCGCGGAATGGCAGGAACGGCTGCAGGCGGCCGGGATCCCGTGCGCGCCGGTGCAGACGACGCCTGAACTCGTCAGCCACGAGCAGACGCGTGCGCTCGGCATCATCGACACCGCTGACGAGGGCGAGATCGGCGTCGTCGGGCTGCCGTTGTCGTTCGACGGCAGGCGGCCGCCGCCGTTGCCCGCGGTCCGCCCGATCGGCGCGGACAACGACCTGCTCGGCTCGGTGCTGCCGACCCGGGCCTGAACTCGTCCCCTGGAGAGAAGTGGAAAGCGTGATGGCTGCGCCGTATTCGGAGAAGCAGTGGAGTGCGATCGAATCCGCGTCCGCGGAGGAGGCGCGGGCGGTGCAGGAGGCGCGGTTGCGGGAGCAGCTGGCCTACGTGGGCGCCCGCAGCGTGTTCTACCGGGAGAAGTTCGCCGGGATCGACCTGTCGCGGGTGCAGTCAGTCGAGGATTTGGCTCGGTTGCCCTTCACCGAGAAGCAGGAGCTGCGGGAGAGCCTGGCCGCCGTGCCGCCGCTGGGCGCGCACGTGGCGGCGGATCCGGGCGAGATCGTGCAGATCCAAGCCTCGTCCGGGACCACCGGCAGTCCGTCCTACGTCGGGCTGACGCGCGGCGACATCACCACCTGGTGCGAACTCGGGGCCCGGGCGCTGTATGCGAACGGGTTCCGGCCGGGCGATCGCCTGCTGCACGCGTTCGGGATGAGCAAGGGGTTCGTCGGCGGGCTGCCGGTGGTGCAGATCTTGCAGTACATGGGAATCGTGGACATCCCGATCGGCGCCGAAGCCGGAGCCGAACGACTCCTGCGCGTGCAAGCCGACCAGCGTCCGAACGCGTTGATCGGGACGCCGTATTTCCTGGCGTACCTGGCCGAACAGGCACCGGCGATCGTCGGGCAGGAAGCCCGGGACCTCGGGGTGCGGGCGATCAGTGTCGGCGGAGAGCCCGGTGGCGGTCTGCCCGCGGTGCGCGAGATGCTGGAGTCGCTGTGGGGTGCGACGTCGCGGGAGATGCTCGGCGGGACCGACATCGCGTGCACGTATTGGGGCGAATGCGAGGCCGGGAACGGCATGCACTTCCTGTCCCCGGACCTCATGGTGGCCGAACTGATCAACCCGGACACCGGTGACCAGATCGCGCCGGTCGAGGGCGCGCAGGGCGAACTTGTGTACACCGCGCTGCAACGGCAGGCATCGCCGCTGGTGCGGTTCCGGACTCGCGACCACGTCGTCGTCACCGGCACCAGCTGTCCCTGCGGACGCACCGGATACACCGTGCGCTGTATCGGACGCACCGACGACATGCTCATCGTCCGCGGCATCAACGTCTTCCCGTCGGCGATCAAGCAGCTGGTCGCCGAACTCGCTCCCGCGACCACCGGCGAGATGCGGATCCGCGCCGACTTCGAGGGGCATTCGACCCAAAAGCCGCTGCCGCTGGTGGTCGAGCACGCCGGACTGGACGAAGCCCGCCAGACCGAACTGCGCGCCGCGATCGAGCAGCGGGTGCGCTCGGCGCTGAACGTGAAAACCTCCGTCACGCTGGTCCCGGACGGCACGCTGAAACGCCCTGACCACGTCAAAGTCAATCTCGTCGAACGGGTGCCCGCGCAGACCGCGTGATAGAGGTAAAGCGTGAGCGCGTTCAACAGGCTGCACCTGATCCGGCAGGTCGACCTCCTGACCCTGCGGCTGTTCCTGTCCGCGGTCGAGGAGAAGCAGATCGGGCTGGCCGCGATCCGGGAGAACGTCTCGGCGTCGACGGCCACGAAGCGGATCCACGACCTGGAGGCGATCGCGGGCATCGAACTGCTGGAGCGCGGCCCGCGCGGCGTGGTGCCGACGCCCGCCGGGGCGGTGCTCGCGCGGCACGTGCGGAAGATCTTCGGCAGCCTCGAGGACATCCGGTCGGAAATCGCGTCGTTCACCGAGGGAATGCAGGGAGATCTGACGATCGCGTCGGCGCGGTCGATCTTCGCTCCGTTTCTCGCGAGGGAACTCGGTGAATTCCACCGGCAATACCCGCGGGTCCGGTTGATCGTCCACGAAATCGAAAACAAGGAAATCCTGCAGGAGGTCGCGCGCGGCGAAGCGGACCTCGGCGTGTTCGCGGCGGCGCACGAACTCGACCTGTCCGGGGTCGACGTGACGCCCTACCGCCGGGACCGGATCGTGGTGGCGCTGCCGCGCGGGCACCGGCTGGCGGACCGGCTGAGCGTGACGTTCGCGGAGCTGCTGCCGGAGCCCCTGATCGCGGTGGGACCGATGGCGGGCGCGTTCCGGGCCGCGGCGCGCCGGCTGGGCGAGGAGTTCGAACCGGCGTTCAGCGTGCGCAGCGGGGAGGTCGCGCTGAGCCTGGTCCAGGCCGGACTCGGCGTCGCGGCCCAACCGGAATGCATGGTGACCCGGGAGTTCCTGGACCGGGTGGCGGTGGTCGAACTCGCCGAACCGTGGGCGGAGCGGAAGCTCCACCTCGCGACCGCCGCGGGCCGTCGCCCCGGTCCGGCCTGCCGGGCGTTGCTCGAACAGCTGCTGGACCGGCCGGTCGACGAACTCCCGGTGGAGAGCTGAACGCCGCTTTCCGTTCCCCGAAGCGCCGTTTCGGAGATTCCGAATTGATTCCCCGGGCGTGAGCTGCCTAACATCGAAAACGCGGCGGGAAAGTTTCCCGGTTCCGCATTTCTTGAGCGCGGCGAGCGTTTTCCGGTGCGATCTTCCCGAAGGAGGCCGAAACGATGGGTGCACATCGGGGCACGGTGGTCGAGTGCTGACCCGCGGCGCGGTGCTGCGCGAGGTGCCCGGCCGGTACGAGGTCGTCGAGCTGGAGGTCGACGACCCGCGTCCGGGCGAGGTTCGCGTGCGGATGGCCGCGAGCGGCCTGTGCCATTCCGACGACCACTTCGCCACCGGCGACCAGACCGCCCCGATCCTGCCGCTCGCCGGCGGGCACGAGGGAGCGGGGATCGTCGAGGCGGTCGGGCCGGGGACGCCCGGGTTCGCTGAGGGCGACCACGTTGTGTTCTCGTTCCTGCCGGTCTGCGGCAGGTGCCGGTTCTGCGCCCGCGGCGTGCAGAACCTCTGCGATCTCGGCGCCTCGCTGGGTACCGGCGCGCGGCCGGAAGACCCGACGTCGTTCCGGCTGTCGCTCGACGGGCGGCCGGTCGGCCAGATGGCCGGGCTGTCCACCTTCTGCGAGCACACCACCGTCTCCACCGCTTCGGTGATCAAGATCGACCCGGACATCCCGCTCGACGTCGCGTGCCTCACCGGCTGCGGCGTGGGCACCGGCTGGGGTGCTGCGGTGAACTCGGCCGCGGTGCGGCCCGGGCACGTCGTGATCGTGATGGGCATCGGCGGGATCGGCATCAACGCCGTCCAGGGCGCCGCGCACGCCGGTGCGGTCGCGGTGATCGCGGTCGACCCAGTGGCGTTCAAACGGGAATCCGCGCTGAAGCTGGGCGCGACGCACGTGGTCGCGGACATGGACGAGGCCACCGAATTGGCCCGGTCGATGACCAACGGCCAGGGTGCCGATTCGGCGATCGTGACGGTCGGCGTCGTGACCGGACGCCACCTCGGCCAAGGCCTCGCCGCGGTGCGCAATGCGGGCACGTGCGTCGCGGTCGGCCTGGGCGACACCTTCGTCCGCGACGGGGACTTCAACCTGCACGAACTCGTCCTGTACCAGAAACGCCTGCAGGGCTCGCTGTTCGGCGCGAGCGCCCCCACCGCGGACATCCCCGCCCAGCTGGAGCTGTACCGCCAGGGTGCGCTGAAGCTCGATGAACTGATCACCACCCGCTACGCGCTCGAAGACGTCGCCGCCGGGTTCGACGACATGAAGGCCGGCCGCAACCTCCGCGGTGTCCTCGTCCACGCTGGTGGCTGAACGGAATGCGGCGATGAGCACGATGGACGGGAAAGTCGCGCTGGTCACGGGCGGTACTGGCGGGATCGGCCGGGGTGTCGCGCGGCGGTTGGCCGCGGCCGGGGCGACGGTGGTGCTGAACGGCCGGGACGAAGCCAAGGCCGAAGCGGTGCTGGCAGAGCTGGGCGGCAAGGGCTGTTTCGTGGCGGGCGACGTGCGGTCCGCACTGGACATGCGAGCCGTCGCGGCGGAAGCGGCGGCGCGGTTCGGCGGGATCGACATCGTCGTGCCCAGCGCGGGCGGCAACGACGACGAAGCGCGCACTACCGCGGTTCGCGGGCCGTTCCCGGATCTCGACCTGGAGCGCGTCACGACGTTCATTGGCGCGGCGGTCGCGGCGAAGCTGAACGTGGTGCAGGCCGCGGTGCCGTATCTGCGGTCACGCGGCGGCGGCAGCGTCGTCTTCGTGACCTCAGCGGGCGGGCGGGTCCCGACCCCTGGCCAGACCGCGATCGCGACCTTTTCGGGCGGGTTGATCATGGCGAGCAAGGTGCTGGCGAAGGAGCTGGCGCGCGACCGGATCCGGGTGAACTGCGTGTGCGTGACCGTGGTCCGCGACTCTCCGTCGTGGACCGCCGCGTTCGAGTCGGCGGACGCGGTGAGCGACCGGCACCGGCGGCAGTACGAGAAGATCGTCGAGCGCAGTCCGCTCGGGGTCGCCGCGCCGGAGGACATCGGCGATGTCGTCGCCTTCCTCGCCTCGGGGGAGTCCCGGTATCTCACCGGGCTGACCGCCAGCCCGACCGGCGGTCTCACCGTCCACTGAGGAGAAGCCACGAGCAAGCCGCGGCCTGGACCGGTCCTTGCGATCAAGCAATTAAATATTTTATATTTTCACACTTCAACACACTGCCGGGTGAAACCGGCTCCGGGATGAGGACGACATGAGCGTACAAGGACGTATCGCGCCTGCCGAAGCGGCGACGAAACGCCGCGGGAAAGTGCTGACGGCCGCGATCGCGGCGCAGTCTCTGGAGTACTACGACTTCTTGATCTACGGAACCGCCGCGTCGCTGGTGTTCAACCACGCGTTCTTCCCGTCGACGAGCGCCGCG
>NZ_JACJHR010000129.1 GCF_014174495.1 Amycolatopsis echigonensis | reverse complement strand
GAGCCCGGCGATGGGCAGGATGCCGCCCGCCACGGCCGTGCCGAACGCGATGCACAGGCCGCAGCCCGTGTAGCGGGACGCCACCGGGAACAGGTCCGCCATCAGCGACGGGACCGCGCCGTTGAACGCCGCGTAGCAGACGCTGCCCACCAGCATCGCCAGCAGCATCGGGCCGAACGCACCGGTGTCGACGAGCCAGAACGCCGGGAACGCCCACACCACCAGCAGCACACCCGACCAGCGGATCAGCCGCTCGCGGCCCCAGCGGTCGGCGCGGGTCGCGCTCACCAGGGTCAGCCCGGCCAGCACGACCGAGGTGATGAGCAGCCCGAGCTGGACGTCCAGCCCGCTCAGCGACGGCACGTACGTCTTCGTGTAGGCCACCAGCCCGGTCATCAGCACGTAGAGGAACGAGCAGGGGGCCGACCACATCAGCGAACCCGCGATCAGCTCCCGCCAGTGGTCGCGGAAGACCGCGCGCACCCGGGGCCGGCGGCCGGTGGTCGCTTCGTGCTTGGCCAGCTCCGCCACGAACTCCGGGGTCTCCTCCAGCCGCTTGCGCAGCACCAGGCCCAGCACCACCAGCAGCGCGCTGGCCAGGAACGGCACGCGCCAGCCCCAGGCGCGGAAGACGTCCGCGCTGACCGCCGTGCTCACCAGCAGGACGACCCCGCTCGCCAGCGCGATGCCGAGCACCGTGCCCAGCTGCACGAACGAGCCGTACAGCGACCGCCGCCGCTTCGGCGCGTGTTCCACCGCCACCAGGACCGCGCCGCCCCATTCGCCGCCGACCGCCAGGCCCTGCAGCATCCGGAACGCGAGCAGCAGCACCGGCGCCCACAGCCCGGCCGTGGCGAAGGTGGGCAGCAGCCCGATCGCGACGGTCGCGGTGCCCATCAGCAGCATCGAGCCGAGCAGCGCGGTGCGGCGGCCGCGGGTGTCGCCGAGCCAGCCGAACAGCAGCGCGCCGAGCGGGCGCATGCCGAACGCCACCGCGTGGGTGCCGAGCGCGGCGAGCGTGCCCATCCAGGGCGAGGCCGCCGGGAAGAACAGCGGGCCGAACACGAGCGCGGCCATGAAGGCGTAGACGATGAAGTCGAAGATCTCGACCAGGGTGCCGATCATCGACGACGTCGCGATGCGGGCCGCGGACAGGGGTTTGCCGGTCACGACCGGGCGTGCGGGAGCTGTTTCGGACATGGGGGTATCGCCTCGGGAATTCGCAGGGGGAGAAAAGAATTCAGGATGCGAGGGATTCGGCGAACGCACGGGCGTCACCGGGCTCGCCCAGGGAAAGCACCAGCGGGAGCACGGCGGCCGCGCGCGGTCCCGCGTTGCCGGTGAACTTCTCGCGGATGTCCTCGTGGGACAGGGGCCGCTCGGCGTGGCCGCGGTGGACGGCTTCGCGGCGGGCGAGCGTGCGTCCGTCGTGGAGGTCGATTTCGACGGCCGCCGAATACGCGTGGGGGAACAGGCTTTCCGGGTCGTCGCCGATGTCGACGAGCTGCGCGAGCTCGAGGATTTCCTTGTCGCCCAGAGCTTCGTCGGTGAACTCGGCCAGCGTCAGCCGGCCGCGTGCGACGCACGCGGCGGCGACGAACGGCAGGCTGAACTTGGCGTCGTAGTCGTCCTGCGGCGCGCGCTTGCGCTCGATCGGGTCGCTCACGGCGGCGCCCGGGGTCGGGTGGATGAAACAGCGGATGCGGGCGACGTCGGCCGCGCCGAAGCCGCCCTCGGCGCGCAGGGCCAGCACGGCGTCGGCGAAGCCGTGCGTGAAGTGGCAGCTGGGGAACGGCTTCACGGCCGTGTCCAGCAGTTCCCAGCGGGTGCCGAGGTCCCGCACGAGTTCGGTGACGTCCCACTCGCGGCCCTGCAGGTGGGTGGCGTACAGGCCGTGGCGGCCTTCGTAGACCCGCGGGGGACCGGGCCAGTCCTCGGCGGCGAAGGCGACCGCCGTCAGCGCCGAGTTGGCCGCCCAGCCCGGGTGCAGGCGCTTGGTCCACGCGCCTTCGGCGAGGAATTCGAGGATGCCCGACGCCATCGAGCCGACGATCTCCTGGGCCGCAGTGATGCCGTCGGCGTCCAGACCGGACAGTTTCGCGGCCGCCACCGCCGAGCCGAACGCGCCCGCGAGGCCGGTGGGGTGAAAGCCGACCGCGTGGAAGCCGCCGCGCGCGACCTTGCCGACGCGCGCGCTGATCTCGACCCCCAGGATGTAGGCCAGCAGCAGGTCTTCGGTGGAGCGGCCGTGCTGCACCGCCGCGGCGAGCGCGGTGGGCAGCGCGCTCGCCGAGACGTGGGTGATCGAACCGCTGTGCGTGTCGTCGAAGTCGAGGCCGTGCACCAGCACCGCGTTGAGGATCGCTGCTTCGCGCGGGGCCAGCCGGTCGGGCAGCCCCAGCACCGGCTGGTCGCCGCCGCCGAAGCGGGCCAGCGCCCGCCGCGCCCGCCGGGTGAACTCGTGCTCCCCGGCGGCGAGCGCGACGCCGACCGCGTCGAGGATCAGGTGGCGGGCCCGGTCGAGGACTTCGGGCGGCAGGTCGCCGAGCCGGAGGCGCGCGGCGAACTCGCCGACGGTCCGGGCGACGGGCTCGGTGGCAGCGGGGGACACGGCTCCTCCAAGGGACTCGGCGTTGATGACCCACGGGCCGCCGGAGCGTCCCGCGGGGTAAGTCTGCAAGCGTGGGGGCCGAGACGCAAGGAAAAGTTCAGACGTTTTCCGATCCGGTCTTCATGCGCTCGTAGACCGGACGCAGCGCGACGAGGTGCTCGCGGGTGAGCCGCTCGGCCGTCTCGCCGTCGCCGGCGGCCACGGCGGCGTAGATCCCCTCGTGGTGGGTGTCGATCTCGGCCCAGCGCGACGCCGCGATCCGGTCGCGGTGCATCCGGGAGCGCAGTACGACGTTGACCGGCTGGCACATCAGCCGCAGCAGCGGGTTGCCGGTGATGGACACGAGCGTGGTGTGGAAGTCCCAGTGCAGGACGAATCCCTTGTCGGGATCCAGCTGCGCGGTCTGCTCCATGGTCCGGCGCAGGCTCTCGAGGTCGACCTCGCCGGCGCGTTCGGCGGCCAGCCGCGCGGCGGGCGGCTCGATCATGAGCCGCGCTTCGATCAGGTTGTCCACGCTCAGGTTGTTGGCGTTGACCAGCAGGCCGAGCGTGCCACCGAGGTTTTCGGCGACCGTGCCGGCGTCGGGCGCGGCCACGAAGCTGCCGCCGGTGACCCCGCGGGTGGTGTCGATGAGCTGCTGGCTGGTGAGCAGCCGCAAGGCTTCCCGGACGGTGCTGCGGCTGACGCCGAAGAGCGTGCACAGCTCGGCCTCGCTCGGCAGCCGCGTGCCGGTGGGCAGCGCGCCGCCGATGATCTGCTCCCGCAGCTGGGTGGCGATCTGCACGTAGGCGGCCTGTACGCGCCGCACGCGCAAGCCCGGGGCGGTTTCGTCCTTCATTCGGCCAGCGTAGGGCGTGGGCCACCGTTTCGGTAGCAATCCACGACCTAAAAACGTCTGACATATTGCGCGAGCGGGTTTCGCCCCGCATACTCCTCGGCACGAGCCCGGAACGCACGAGGAGGTGGCCGTGGCTGTGCACGAGAGCCGGCTGGGACGGTTCTACGAGGAATTCACCGTCGGCGACGTTTACCGGCACCCGCTGGGACGCACGATCAGCGAAACCGACAACACGTGGTTCACGCTGCTGACGATGAACACCCACCCGGCGCACTTCGACGCGCACTACGCGGGGAAGACGCCGTTCGGCAAGATCCTGGTGAACTCCGGGCTCACCATCGCGATGCTGCTGGGCCAGAGCGTCTCCGACATCAGCCAGCGGGCCGTCGCGAACCTCGCCATGACGAACATCCAGCTCACCCACCCGGTGTTCGTCGGCGACACGCTCTACGGCGAGTCCATCTGCACCGCCAAGCGCGAGTCGAAGTCCAAGCCCTACGCCGGCCTGGTCGAGGTGCACACCCGCGGCCTTAACGCCGGCGGCGACGTCTGCCTTTCGTTCGACCGGACCGTGCTGGTGTTCAAGCAGTCGGCGGCCGGCGACATCGACTCGTTCCCGGCCGCCAAGCCCGGCCCGCTGACCCTGGGGGAGGTGCGCGCGTGAACCTCCCGTTGCAGGACCTGAAGATCCTCTCCCTGGAGCAGTACGGCGCCGGTCCGTTCGGCTCGGTCCACCTGGCCGACCTCGGCGCCGAGATCATCAAGATCGAGGACCCGCGCTTCGGCGGCGACGTCGGCAGGCACACCCCGCCGTACGCCGAGGACGGCGACTCGTTGTTCTTCGAGGCGTTCAACCGCAACAAGCGCTCGATGGTCCTCGACCTCGGCAACCCGCGGGGGCGGGTGGTGTTCGAGCGCCTGGTGAAGGTGAGCGACGCGGTGTACTCGAACCTGCGTGGCGACGTGCCGGCGAAGATGCGCATCCGCTACGAAGACCTCAAGCACCTCAACCCGAAGATCGTCTGCTGCTCCCTGTCGGGCTACGGCATGACCGGCCCGCGCAGCAAGCAGCCCGGGTACGACTACATGCTGCAGGGCCTGGCCGGCTGGATGGCGGTGACCGGCGAGCCGGACGGCCCGCCCACGAAGTCCGGTTTGTCCATGGTGGACTACTCCGGCGGCATCGTGGCGGCGCTGTCGATGGTCTCGGCCATCCACGCGGCCCGCCGCGACGGCGTCGGCATGGACTGCGACGTCAGCCTGTACGACACGGCCATCGGGATGCTCACCTACCTGGCGACCTGGCACCTCAACGAGGGCTTCGAGCCGCAGCGCACGCACCACTCCGCGCACCCCAGCCTGGTGCCGTTCCAGAACTTCCCGACCGCGGACTCGTGGGTCGTGATCGGCTGCGCCAAGCAGAAGTTCTGGGAGCGGTTCGTCGGCGTGCTGGGCTCGCCCGAGTGGGCTCGCGAAGAACGCTTCGCCACGCCCGCGTCGCGTTACCAGCACTCGGCGGAGTGCGTGAAGCTGATCGAAGCCGAGCTGGCGCGCCGGACCACCGCCGAGTGGCTGCCGCTGCTCGAAGAGGCCGGCGTGCCGTGCGCGCCGATCAACACCATCCCGCAGGCCCTGCGCGAGGAACACACCCTCGCCCGCGGCCTGATCGTGGAAACCGAACACCCGCGGTTCGGGACCGTCCGGCAGGTCGCGTCCCCGGTCCGCGCCGGAACCCCGCGCACCGAGCACGTCCGCGCGCCGCGGATGGGGGAGCACACCGAAACCCTCCTGGCCGAGCTGCTCGGCACCGGGACCGACGAGTTCGCCGAGCTCACGCGCGCGGGCGCGTTCGGCGTCGAGGAGCACTGATGGACTTCCGCCTCACCGACGACCAGGAGCAGTTCCGCTCGATGCTGCGGACCTTCGTCGACAAGGAGATCGTGCCCGTCGCCCGCGAGTGGGAGCAGGCGGGCCGGTATCCGACCGAGATCGTCGAGCAGATGAAGCAGCTCGGCCTGTTCGGGCTGATGATCCCCGAGGAGTACGGGGGCGCGGCGGCCGACTTCACTTCGTTCACGCTGATGTTCGAGGAGATCGCGCGCGGCTGGATGGGCGTCGCCGGCATCCTCGGCAGCCACTCGCTCTCCTGCTGGATGATCGCCCGGCACGGCACCGACGAGCAGAAGCGGCGGTACCTGCCCGACCTGGCCACCGGCAAGCGGCGCACCGGCATCGCGCTCACCGAGCCCGACGCGGGCACCGACCTGCAGGGCATCCGCACCACCGCAGTCCGCGACGGCGACGAGTACGTCGTCAACGGCGCGAAGATGTGGATCACCAACGCCCGCTACGCCGACCCGCTGCCGGTGCTGGTCAAGACCGACCGCACCACGACCCCCGCGCACAAGGGCATGAGCGTCCTGCTGATCGACGCGAACACACCCGGGTTCCGCGTCACCAAGGACATCCCGAAGCTCGGCTACAAGGGCACCGAGTCCTGCGAGGTCGTGTTCGAGGACGTGCGCGTCCCGGTGGGGAACCTGCTCGGCGGCAGCGAGGGCCGCGGCATGCAGCAGGTGCTCTCGGCGCTGGAAGTCGGCCGGCTCAACATCGCCGGCCGCAGCCTCGGCATCGCCCAGCGCGCCTACGACGAAGCTCTCGCGTACTCGCGCGAGCGGCAGGCGTTCGGCAAGCCCATCGCCGACTTCCAGGCCATCCAGATCCGGCTCGCCGAGACCGCGACGCAGCTGCAGGCCGCGCGCCTGATGACGTACTGGTCGGCCACCGCGCTCGACCGCGGCGAGCGCTCGGACCTGCAGACCGGCATGGCGAAGCTGTTCTCCTCGGAGATCGCGCTGCAGGCCGCGCAGGAGTCGATGCGCATCCACGGCGGCTACGGCTACTCGGCGGAGTTCGAGATCGAACGGCTCTACCGCGACTCGATCCTGATGACCATCGGCGAGGGCACCAGCGACATCATGCGCACGGTCATCGCCAAGTCGCTGGTGGCCGGCAAGGGAAAGGTCGGCTGGTGATCCCGCGCAGCTGGCTGTTCTGCCCCGGCGAGCGGACCGACCGCCTGGCCAAGGCCGTCGCCGCGGCGGACGTCGCGATCGCCGACCTCGAAGACGCCGTCGCCCCGGACCGCAAGGACGCCGCCCGCAAAGCCGTCGCGACGGCGCTGCACGGCGACCCGGCCGCGGCCGCGCGGACCTGGGTGCGGGTCAACCACGACCCGGCCGACCTGGCCGCGCTGGCCGGGCTGGACTTCGCCGGGATCGTGGTGCCGAAGGCGGAGCCCGGGATCGTCGAGCGGGTCGCCGCCGCGACCTCGGTGCCGCTGGTCGCGCTGATCGAGACCGCCGCCGGGCTGTGGGCGGCGCGCGAGCTGGCGGCCCACCCGCGGGTGCGGACCCTGGCGCTCGGCGAGTACGACCTCGCCGTCGAACTGGGCACCTGCCCACCCGACGTGGACGGCGCGCCCCTGGCGTGGGCGCGTGCCCGCGTCGTCGCGGCCGCCGCGGCGGAGGGCTGCCCGCCGCCCCCCGCCGCGGTTTCCACCGTCCTGCGCGACGAACCCCGGTTCCGCGCGGACACGCAGCAGCTGGGGCGCTTCGGCTTCTTCGGCCGGATGTGCATCCACCCGGCACAAGTGTCCACAGTGCACGAAGTGCTGCGGCCGTCCGACGAAGAAGTCGAACGGGCAACGAAGATCGTCCAGGCGGCCGAGGAAGCGACCGACGCCGTCCTCGTGGTGGACGGGAAGATGATCGACCCGCCGGTCGTGGCACACGCCCGCCGGGTCGCCCACTTGGCAGGGCCGGAGAGGACCAGGCGATGAAACGCATCGGAGTCGACGTCGGAGGCACGTTCACCGACATCATGTACTGGGACGAGGACGGCGATCTCGCCGTCCACAAGGTCCCGTCCACCCCGCACGACCCGTCCCAGGCCACTGTGGACGGGGTGCGGCAGCTGGCCGAGCAGGTCGGGATCTCGGTCGCCGACCTCGGGCAGTTCCTGCACGGAACGACCGTCGCGACCAACATCGTGCTGGAGCACAACGGCGCCGACGTCGGCCTGATCACCACCGAGGGCTTCCGCGACATCCTGCACATCGCGCGCAAGAAGCGGCCCTACAACTATTCGTCCTACCAGGACCTGCCGTGGCAGAAGTGGCAGCTGGTTCGCCGCCGCAACCGCCGTGTGGTGCCGGAGCGGATCAACGCGGCCGGCGAGGTCCTCGTCCCGCTGGACGAAGAAGCCGTGCGCGAGCAGGTCCGCGTGCTGAAGGACAACGGCGTCGCGGCCATCGCCGTCTGCTTCCTCCACGCCTACCGCAACCCGGCCCACGAGCAGGCCGTCAAGCGGATCATCGAGCAGGAGTACCCGGGCGTGTTCATCTCGCTGTCCAGCGAGGTCGCCCCGCAGTACCGCGAGTACGAGCGCTTCTCGACCACCGCGCTCAACGCGTTCGTCGGGCCGAAGGTCGCCCGGTACATCGACAACCTCGCGAACACCACCCGCGAGGCGGGCGTGCGCGGCGACATCCGGCTGATGACCTCGGCCGGCGGTCTCATCACGTCCCAGCACGCCGTCGACAACCCGGTCCTGCTGCTCACCAGCGGTGTGGTGGCCGGGTTGCTCGGCGGGTGCGCGATCGGCCGGGCGTCGGGGTACCCGAGCGTGATCACCCTCGACGTCGGCGGCACGTCGGCCGACATCGGCGTCGCGCCCGACGGCAAGCTGCGCATGAAGCACCTGCTCGACACGCGCATCGGCGACTACCACGCGATGGTGCCGATGGCCGAGGTCGACACGATCGGCGCCGGCGGCGGCTCGGTCGCGTTCGTCGACGAGGGCGGCATGTTCCGCGTCGGCCCGCGCAGTGCCGGCGCCACTCCCGGCCCGGCCTGCTACAACCGCGGCGGCACCGAGCCCACCAGCACCGACGCGATGGTGGTGCTGGGCTGGCTGCAGGCCGACAGCTTCCTGTCCGGCTCGATGCGCGTGGAGCCGCAGCTGGCGGAGAAGGCGATCGAGGAGCACATCGCGAACAAGCTCGCCACGAGCGTCGAGCACGCCGCGGTCGGCATCTTCCAGATCCTCGCGCACGCCATGACCGAGGCGATCAGCCTGCACTCGGTCCGCAAGGGCTACGACCCGCGCGACTTCTCGCTGGTCGCCGAGGGCGGCGCCGGGCCGCTGTACGCGTGGCACATCGCGCAGCAGCTCGACATCCCGCGCGTGATCGTGCCGCACCACCCCGGCATCGCCTCAGCGATGGGCCTGCTGGCCACCGACATCCGCGTCGAGCAGCCCGCGACCGTGTGGACGTCGCTGGCCGCCCCGGACCTCGACAGCGTGCGCGACGCGTTCGCGCGGCTCGAAGCGCAGGTGACCGAGCAGCTCACCGGCGACGGCCTCGCGCCGGAGGACTTCGTCATCGAGCGCAGCCTGGACTGCCGCTACATCGGCCAGGGCTACGAGCTGCGCGTCCCGGCGCCCGCCGGCGACATCGACAACACCTGGGTCGCGAGCGCGTCGGAGGCGTTCCACCAGGTGCACGAGCGCACTTACCTGCAGCGTTTCGACGACAAGCCGGTGCACCTGGTCAACGTCCGGGTCACCGGGATCGGCAAGGTCGGGCACGTCCCGCTCGCCGAGATCGAGAGCGGCGGCGAGGACGCCTCCGCCGCGGTCAAGGGCACCCGCGAAGCCGTGTTCTGGACCGACGGCAGCAAGCCCGCCACGTTCCCCACCACCGTCTACGACCGCGCCCTGCTCAAGGCGGGCAACGTGCTCACCGGGCCCGCGATCGTCGAGCAGTTCGACTCCACCACGGTCATCGGGCCGCGGCAGCGTGCCACGATCGACCGGGTGGGCCACATCATCATCGAGACGGCCGCCGGTGAATCCGCTGCCGTGGACGCCGAAGGAGGCCAGCGGTGACCGCACTCGATCCCGCCGGTGTTTCGCTCGCCGGACCCCGCCCGGACGACTTCACGCCGGTCGACGTCGACCCGATCACGTTGCGCGTCATCGGCGGCGCGCTGAACTCGATCGCCAAGGAAATGGCCCAGATCCTCTACCGGATGGCCTACTCCAGCCTGATCCGCGAGTCCGAGGACCTCGGCGCCGGCTTGTTCGACGTCAACGGCCGCGAGCTGTGCGAGTCGGACTCGACCCCGATGCACTGCGGGTCGATCCCGGCCTACATCCGGGGCATCAACCGCAAGCTCGCCGGCACGTACAAACCGGGCGACGTCATCCTGCACAACCACCCGTACCACGGCGCCGCGCACTCGCCGGACTACGGGATCATGATCCCGATCTTCTTCGGCGGCAGGCACATCGGCTTCGCCGGCTGCACCGGGCACGTGTCCGACATCGGTGGCAACTTCCCCGGCCTGTGCATGGACGTCGTCGACGTCTGGGCCGAGGGCAAGCTGATGGACGCGGTCAAGATCTACGACGGCGGCGTCCGCAACACCGCGCTCATCCAGCACATCCTCGACAACGTCCGCACGCCGGAGCAGAACGCGGGCGACCTCGAAGCGCTGATCGCGTGCTCGCGGCTGGGGGAGAAGCGGTTCCTGGAGCTGCTCGACCGCTACGGCTACGACACGGTGATGTCTGCCGCCGACAAGTGGATGGACTACTCCGAGGACATGCTGCGCCGCCGGATCACCGAGATCCCGGACGGCGTCTACGAAGCACCGCTGTCCTATTTGGACGACGACGGCAAGAACCGCGACGTGCCGCTGAAGGTGTCGGTGCGGGTCCGCGTCGAAGGCTCCGACATCGTCGTGGACCTCACCGGCTCGCACGGCCAGGTCCCGACGGCGTTCAACGTGCCGTTCGAGGGCTCAGTGCTGCCGACCGTGGCCTCGGCCGTGCGCACGCTGCTGCTCGACGAGGCGCTGACCGAGGAGTTCGTGCCGCAGAACGACGGCTGCTTCCGCCCCGCCAAGGCGTACGCGCCGGAGGGCACGATCTTCAACCCGGACTTCCCGGCGTCGTGCTTCGCCCGGTTCTCGCAGATCAACCGCATCTTCGACTCGATCAACCTGGCGCTGTCGGACGTCCTGCCGGAGCGCGCGGTGGCCGGGTCGTCGGCGGCGCTGTGCGCGATCGCCTATTCGGGCCTGGCCGAGGACGGCCAGTCGTACTGGGTGTACATCGAGATCAACGAAGGCTCCTACGGCGCGCGCAACGGCAAGGACGGGCTCGACTGCGTCGACTCGCTGATGGCCAACACGCGCAACAACCCGATCGAGGAGCTGGAGCTCAACCACGCGATGATCGCCGAGCGCTACGAGCTGCGTGACGAGCCGCCGGCACCGGGCCGCTACCGCGGCGGGATCGGCAGCGTGCGGAAGTGGAAGATGCTGACCGACACGTTCATCGGCTCGGAGGCGGACAACCGCACCGACCCGCCGAAGGGCCTGGCCGGCGGGCACGACGGGCTCGCGGGCTCGTTCACCCGCAATGCCGGTACCGAGCGCGACGAGCCGCTGTACTCGAAGGTCACGCAGGAGAAGTGCGCGGCGGGCGACACCCTGGAGATCAAGCTCCCGTCCGGCGGCGGCTACGGCAGCCCGTTCGAACGGGAGGCGGCTCAGGTGCTCGACGACGTCCTCGACGACTACCTGTCCGTGGCGGACGCGCGGGCGCACTACGGTGTCGCGCTGACCGGGTCCGGGAGGGCGCTGGCGGTCGACGAGGCCGAGACCGCGCGGCTGCGGGCGGCGGTCTGACGTGGACGAGGTGCGCTCGCTCGTCGAGGCCCAGCTGGCCGTGGCCCGGGACCGCAACCCCGAGCTACGGGCGCTGATCCGGACCCTGGATCCGCCCGCGGCCGGCGACGGTCCGCTGCACGGGCTCACGGTCAGCGTCAAGGACAACATCGACGTGGCGGGCGTGCCGACCACCGCGGGTTCGGCGCACCTCGGCACCGAACCCGCGGCGGTCGACGCCGAAGTCGTCCGGCGGCTGCGGGCGGCGGGCGCGCTCATCACGGCGAAGGCCAACCTGGCCGAGTTCGCGATGGGCGTAGTCGGCCGGAACGCGGCCTTCGGCGACGTCCGCAACGCCCGCGATCCGCGGTGCATCTCGGGCGGGTCGAGCAGCGGTTCGGCGGTGGCGGTGGCGAGCGGCATGTCGACGGCGGCGCTCGGCACGGACACCGGCGGGTCGGGGCGGGTGCCGGCGTCGGTCAACGGCATCGTCGGCCTGCGCCCGACGCTGGGCCGCGTCTCCAACCAGGGCGTGCTCCCGGTCGGCGAGTCGTTCGACACGGTGACCCCGCTGACGGCCGACGTCGCCACGGCGGCGGCGATGCTCGCGGTGCTGTCTTCCGATGGGCCGACGGTCGATTCGCTGCTGGGCCAGGACATCGCCGGGCTGCGCGTCGGCGTCGCGACCGGCTTCTTCCGCGCGCGGGTGGACCCGGGGGTGCAGCGGGTGGTCGACGGCGTGGTGGCGGCGCTGCGCTCGGCGGGTGCCGTGGTCCGGGACGTCGAGGTGCCGGGCGCGGCGGAGGCCCAGGACCGGATGATCGAGATCATGTACCCGGAGGCGGCGGCCGTGCACGCCCGGCGGCTGCGCGAGGAGTCGGACACGATCGATCCGGACGTGCTGCGGCGCCTGCGGATCGGCCAGTCCATCCCGCCGGAGACGTCGGCCAGAGCGCGGGCGTGGCAGCGGGATTTCCGCGATCGGGTCGACGCGCTGTTCGAGGACTGCGACGTGGTGCTGACGCCGACGATCCCGGTGGACGTGCCCCGCCGCGACGCCGTCGACCTGGCGGCGTCGACGCAGGAGATCGCGCGGTTCTGCTACGTGTGGTCGTGCTACGGCGGCCCGTCGATCAGCGTCCCGGCCGGCGACCACCCGGGCTCGGGGCTGCCGGTGGGCGTCCAGCTGTCGGCGGCACCGTGGCGGGAGGACCGCCTGCTGTGGGCCGCGGCCAGGCTCAGTGAGCACACACTGTCCGGCACCGGTGGGGGTGGCGGTTCGTCCGCTACCAGATCGCCGGAAGCCGGTGCAGGCCATAGATGTTCGCGTCGTCCTTGAACGGCAGCTCGTCGACGTCCACCGCCGGCTCCAGTGTGGGGACGCGGCGGAACAGGGTGTCGAACACGGTCTGCAGCTCCATCCGAGCCAAGTTCTGACCCAGACACTGTTGCGGCCCGAACCCGAACGCAACGTGGTGGCGCGCGCCGCGCTCGACGTCGAGGTCGTCCGGGTTCTCGAATACCCGCGGGTCCCGGTTGGCCGAACAGCCGAGCGTCAGCACTCCTTCGCCAGCACGGATCAGCTGCCCGCCGACCTCGGTGTCCTCGACGCACAACCGGGCTGCCGCCGCGTCGATGATCGTGAAGTACCGCAGCATCTCCTCGACCGCGTCGAGCGTCTTGCCCGGGTCGGCCTTGATCAGCGCGAGCTGCTCCGGGTTGCGCAGGAATGCCACGGTCGACAGCGAGATCATGTTCGCCGTCGTCTCGTGACCGGCCACGAGCAGCAGGAAGCCCAGGCCGGCCAGCGCAGGCCGCCGGTAGGTGCCGTCCGCGCACAGCTTGACGATCTGGCGCCCGAGCAGGTCGTCCGGCGGGTTCTCCTCCTTCTCCGCGATGAGGTCGGCCAGGTAGCCCTGGATGGCTGCCATGGCCGCGCCCCGCTCCTCGGGCAGTGTCGACTGCTTGAGCATCTTCACCGTGTGCCCCTGGAAGGACTCGTGGTCGGCGTAGGGCACACCCGACATCTCGCAGATCACCAGGGACTGCACCGGCACCGACAGCGAGTCCACCAGGTCGCCGGGCCGCGGGCCGGCCAGGAGCGCGTCGATCCGCCCGTCGACGATCTCCTGGATCCGCGGCCGCAGCGCGTCCAACCGGCGCACCGTGAACTCGCCGAGTACGGCTTTGCGGGCCGGCCCGTGCTCGGGTGCGTCCATCTCGATCAGGGTGCGCTCCTCGCCCGGCCGCCGGGCCGCCGCCCCGCCCTCGACCAGCTGCGGGAAGTCCGGATGCTGCCGGTCGGCGCTGAACCGCCGGTCGTTCAACACGGTTCGCACGTCTTCATGGCGGCTGACCACCTAGGCCCATCCGCCGTCGGGCAGACGAACCCGCGAGACCGGCTCTTCTTCGCGGATCTCTTCGTACGCCGGCGGCAGCGCGAACGGGCAGGTACGGGCCATGGGGAACTCGTGCCTCTCGGCGGTGGTCATGACTTTCCCTCCAGTACGTCACAGACAGGCGATCGATGTGGACCACGGAACCGCAATGGACCACGGGGACCGGCAACTCCGGTCGGATTCAGGCTCGATCCGTTGCCTCACGGGCAAAGTACGGTTCGGCCGCTTCCAGTCGCGGTACCGAGATACCCAGCCGTCTTGCTTCGGCCAGGGTGTCCCGGCAGATCTCGCGCGGCTCCTCGGCGCCGGGGTCGGAGTGCGCCGCAAAACTCACGCGCAGGGGCGCGACAGGAGCGATCAACCAGGCGAGCGCAGGGGCCGTCAGCCAGGTGGGCGCCCGGAACAGCAGCACCCCGCCCCGGTGCCGTCGCAGGTCAACGCCGCGGGCCCGCAGGAGCGGCAGCAGCTCGCGGCCGGCCAGCAGCCCCTCGCGCAGGTCACCCGTTGCCCCGGCCAGCTTGGACAGGGAACCCAGCCGCAGGCCCTGCGAGAACAAGCCGGCGTCCGACACGAAATGGACCCACAGCCAGCCGCGGAAGTGGGCGGTACTGCTTGATCGACATGCGCGTGCCCGACGGCGGCGGCCCACCGCCGCACCGGCACGACTTCGAGGAGATGTTCACCATTCTCGAAGGCGAGATCGAGTTCACCTTCCGGGGCGAAAAGCACACCGCGGCGGCCGGGGCCACGGTGAACATCCCCGCCAACGCCCCGCACCACTTCCGCAACGTCGCCGGCTCCCCGGCGCGCATGCTCTGCATGTGCACGCCCGCCGGGCAGGACGAGTTCTTCCGCCGCGTCGGCGACGAAGTCGCGAGCATGGACGCACCGCCCCCGCCCCTCACCGACGACGAGGTGGCCGAACGCCGACGGCGAGCCGCCGACCTGGCCCCGTGGTACCGGACCGAGATGCTCTGACGAGCCGGCGTGCGAACGACAGGCCAACGGGCCGGCCGCGGCGGGCGCCACGTTCGCCTGACATCCACCGCCGGTGGAGGAGCAGGCAGCAACCGGGAGTCGCCGTGGCCGGCGAGGATTCGCCGCGTCGGGGCGAGCTGAAGAACGGGCCGCGGATCAGAACACGGTCGGCCGGAGCAGCGCGTCGATGCCCCCGTCGACGACGAACTGGGCCCCGTGGACGAACCCCGCGTCCGGGCCGAGCAGGTAGCAGGCCAGTGCCGCGATCTCGTCGGGCCGGCCGTGCCGGGGGATCGGGGCCGTGAAGCCGCGGATCGCTTCGCCGTAGCGCGGGTCTTCGGCCGTGGCCGCCAGCAGCGGCGTGTCGACCGAGCCCGGGGCGACGGTGTTGAGGCGCACCCCGGCCGCGCCCCACTCGGCCGCGCGCCGGCGCACGGCCACGGTCAGCGCGTTTTTGCCCGCCGCGTAAGCGAACTGGCCGCGGTAGTCGCCGCCCGCCGCGACGGCTTCGGCGATCAGCGACTCGTCGCCGGTCTCGATCGCCTCGGTCAGCGGGTTCTCCTCCCACTTGAGGTGCGTGGAGGCGACGGACGACACGACGACCGCCGCCGCGGCCGTTCCCTTGCGCAGCGCGGGAAACAGGCCATCGATGACGGCGACGGTCCCGAAGTAGTTGACCTGGGCGATCCGGGCGACGTCGTCGACGTGCGGGCCGAGGCCGGCGCAGGCGACCAGGCCGTCGAGCACGCCGTCGCAGCGGTCGAGTACGCCCTCGACGGCCGCGGTCCGGCCCTCCGTGGCGGCCAGGTCGGCGGGCACGTCCGCCGAGCGCAAGTCGACGCCGATGACCCGGTGCCCGGCATCCCGCAGCCGCGTGGCGGTGGCGGCGCCGATACCGGACGCGCTGCCGGTGACGGCGACGGTGCTCATCGGGGTTTCCCTTCGGTGGCCAGCACGCAGCGGGTGCCGGAGTAGATGGTGGGCATGCAGCGGTTGCAGTGGATGCACAGCGACCGCGCGTCCGCGTCGGCCCGCATGCGATGCAGGAGATCGGGCTCGCGCAGCAACGCCCGGGCCATCGCGACGAACGCGAACCCTTCCGCCATCGCCAGATTCATGGTCTCGACCGTGGTGATGCCGCCGAGCAAGATCAGCGGCAGGTCCAGCGCCGCGCGGAACTGGCGGGCGCGGTCGAGCAGGTAGGCCTCGCGGTAGGGGTACTCGTGCAGGAAGAACCGGCCGCCCAGGCGCAGGCCGAGCCGGGCAGGCTGGGGGAACGCGGCCGCGAAGTCGCGGACCGGGGCGTCGCCGGTGAACAGGTACATCGGGTTGAGCAGCGAACTGCCCGCGGTCAGGGCCAGGGCGTCGAGGCCGCCGTCGGCTTCCAGCCACTGGGCGACCTGGATGCTTTCGTCGAGCCAGAAACCGCCGGGGACGCCGTCGTCCATGTTGAGC
>NZ_JACJHR010000128.1 GCF_014174495.1 Amycolatopsis echigonensis | reverse complement strand
CAGGCACACGTACTCGTCGATGATGTGCTGCGCGGCCTCGGTCGGCAGAGTCGCAAATCGGGCGAGTTGCTCCGGCCACCCGGCTTGGCAGCCAGCGTAAGGACAATGGCGGCAGCAACTTTTCGGCCACACCACCCCGAGTTCGCGGTACAGGTAGTCGATGCAGTCCTGTCTGCTCCAGCCCCACTCGTAGATCGGGTAGGTGGGGATGCGTTGGCCGCCCATGGAGTATGCCGAGTCGCGTGTGATTCTGGTGTCCTCGTTGACGTTGAACCCGATCGCGTGGACGTACTGCTGGTCGCCGAATTCCTTAGCACGCCAGGAATCCTGGGGCCAGCCCTTGGCTTTCTGGCTGCATTTCCGGACGCCACCGAGCTGGGGCATCGTTCCAGTTGCCCGATTCTCGTGTGAGAGCCTGTAGGCGCCCTCCAGGTGCAGCCGGTACGGTTGGCGGGTGTCCTACAAGACCGCGACGCCGTCCTTTTTGGTCGGCCCCTTTCGGGCCACCTCCACCAGGCGCACGTTGTGCTTGCGGAGCAACGGGAGTATGTGCCGCTCGACGAGCTTGCCGGTGGTGCTCCATTCGTCCCCGGTCTGTGCGATGACAACAACCAGTTTGGGGTAGTCGGCTGCGATCGTGTCGGGCCGGGGGTTGGGGTCGGTGAGCATCCGGTAGATCCCGGCGGTGGTTATGTAAACAGTCAAGCTGTCGCAGAAGGAACGGTGTCGCAGGGCGGCGGCGCCTCGGTGGAACCTACCTCGGGATTCTCCAAGGGCGGGCCTGGTGTGAATGGCGATTTTCCAGCCGGCCCCTGGTGATCGCTGCGGAGTCGGAGCTCTGTTCGTCGGACTGATGCCAGTGGCCGAGCGTCGTCGCCGGCGCCGAAGTCCTCGCGTCAGCGCCTCTTCTCTTGGTGGTGGCGATGGTCGGTCAGACCGGCTCGGCCGATCAGAGCGGCAGCGACGAGCAGTGCAGCCCCTGCGGCGTAGACGGCGGTGATCCCTGCCGCATCAGCCAGCCACCCACCCAGCCCGAGGGAGGCCAGGCGGCCGAGTTGCCAGATCAGATCGAAGGCGGCGAAGACCCGGCCGCGTGCGGCGGGTGGGGTTTCGGCCTGCAGCAGCGAGTTGAAGGTGACTGCGCCGGCAGAGGTGCCCCCGCCGTAGCCGGCCAGGCTGCCCAACGCCACCACCGGGACGCGGACACTCGCAAGGACGGCATCTACGGCGGCGCGCAACAGATAGGGTCCGAAAATGAACGCGGGTTTGCGAGGATCGGTGATCAGCCGGGTCAGCAGTAACGGGCCTGCTGCGGCGCCCACGCCGATGCAGGCCAGCGCGATTCCGTATCCGGCGGGGCCCCTGCCCAGGCGCTCGCGGATCAACACAACCAGCAGGGCACTGGTCGCTCCGGCCGACAACGCCGCCAGGGCCTGACCAGCGGCCAAGGCTCGCAGCACCCGGTGCCCGGCCAGCACCCTGATGCCGTCTCGGGCCTGATGCCACCAGGCGGCACGGGCCGCATCGGCTGCCGGGCGCAGCAGGTGCAGGCGGGACAGCAGCAGCGCCGAGACGGCGAAGCTCGCTGCGTTCACCCAGAACGCCAGGCCATAGCCGACGGTCGCGACCACGGCACCCGCAGCCGGGGCGAGCACGATCTGGGAGAGCACCGCGGCGGTCCAGATCCCCGAGTTCCCGGCGATCAACTCCTCCTCGTTCACCAGCGCGGGCAGCGCGGCACTGGCGGCCGGATTGAACAACGCCGACGCTGCGGACATGGCGAACGCCACCGCGTAGATGCCCGGCACCGAGCCGGCGACCAGCGGTAGCCCCGCAGCCACCAGCACGCGCGCCAAGTCGGCAACCACCATGACCCGCACCGGCGAGAACCAGTCGACTGCCACCCCAGCGAACGGTGCCAGCAGCAGCACCGGGACGATCTCCGCGACGATCACCCCGGCCACACCGAGCCCGGAGCCGGTGCGGTCCCACACCAGCAGGCCCAACGCCACGGTGGCGAACGCGTCACCCCAGGCAGAAGCGGTGCGCGCCGCCCACAACCGGCGGTAACCAGGATGGGAGAACACCTGGCGCAGCCCGGTGCCCGCACGTCCTGGCTGGCCGCGGCTCAGCGGACTTTCTCCATGGTGTGCCCGCAGCAACAGGTGGGGTTGCGGTCGCGACCGTGGCCTGGGACGGCGCCCTTGGTGACGGTCATCTCACATCCGCGCTCCGGGTCCGGGCGCCGGTACACCTCGCACTCGACTATTGCCATGACCTGCGCCTCCCTTCGGTTTCCGGTCCTACACTGGAGACGCTAAAACCTTCACCCCAGGTGAAGGTCAAGGCGAGCGGCCGGGACGCGAAGGAGGCAGACGATGGCCCAGGCGATGACCGTCGGGCGGGCCGCCCAGGCGGCCGGGCTCACCCGTAAGGCCGTGCGCTTGTATGAGGAGCGCGGCCTGCTGCCGCCCGCCCAGCGCACTGCGGCCGGGTACCGCCTTTACAACCAGGACGACGTCGACACCCTCACCTTCATCCGCCGCGCCCGCGCCCTGGACCTCCCCCTGGACGACATCGGCACCATCCTCACCCTCCGCCGCGCCGGTCCCACCCCGTGCGGAGCCGTACGGGATCTACTCGACGCCCGGATCGCGGAGATCGACAACACCATTACCGAATTGCTGGCGCTGCGTGCGAGCCTCACCGCCAGTCGGGACACCGCCGTGGCAGCCGATACCGAGTCGGAACCGAACAGATCGATCTGCCCGATCATCGAACGGTGAAGTAGCCGCTCAAGGACCCTCATGTCTCACTGAACTCTTGATGGCCGCGTTGCGAACTGGCGGTAGCCGAGCCTTTGCGGAATGGCCACTCGTTGCGGCAAATGTCCAGTCAGACTGGGCCGACCGATCATCGGACGGCTGAGCGGCGTTCGATAAAAGACTGTGTTGTGCCAGACGCCGCCCCGCTGGGCGATGCGTTCGCGGATGCCGACGGTTCAGCAACCGGCGGCGTGGTGCGGGGCGATGCTTGCGCGATTCTCCGTGAAGATGGAGGCATGCAGAGTCCGCAGCCCTGCGTCGTCGACTGTGGTGGTTTGCTTCTACAGCAAGGCTTTGCCGCCTGCCGGACTCCCATGGGGACAATCCGGCCGCCTCGGGCTCGCATCGTAGAGGCCCGCGTGCCAGTTGGATCCCGGCAGGCAGGTCACCTGCTGCCGGGTCCTCCTACCTGGTCCGCATTTTCTTCGGGCTGTGGCCTGGGTGCGCAGCAGTCGTCGGCGGTGTCGGTGGTGGTGTGGCGGCGTTCGCGGCGGGTGAGGGTGGCGATCGCGGTGACGAGGATGAGGCCGAGTGCGGTGATGGCGATCGCAAGTTGGTGTCCGGTGATCCAGGCTGACACGGTGCCGACGACGCCGGTGAGTGCGCCGATGCCGGGGTGCCCGCCGAGCAGTTGTGGCAGCCAGTAAAGGAGTAGGTAGCCGCCGGAAAGGGCAAGCACGGCGCCGGTGATGCGGTTCATGTGGGGCAGCAGCCGTCGGAGGAACCGGTTGATCAGGCCGCTGGCGAATGCGGCGAATAGCGCGAGGGACAGCAGCAGGGTGGCGGAGCCGGCGGCGTAGGCGGCGAATACGACCAGGACGCCGGAGATGTTGGTGCTGGCCAGGGCTTGGGTGACGACCGCGAGCAGCACCGCGAGCGTGCAGGAGGCGGAGGCCAGTGCGTACCCGGCGCCGAAGGCCACCATGCCTCTGGGCCCCTGCCGCGGGGTGCCGGAACGGCGGGTGGGTAGCCGCAGCGGCAGGTGTCCGCCGGCGACCATGGCCAGGCCGCCCACGGCCAGGATCGCGCCGAGCGCGGCGGCCAGCCACGGGATGACACCGGTCAGGGAACGCAAGCCGAGGGCGAGTAGTAGTCCGATGGCGGTGAAGGTGCCGGCGAACCCGGCGGTCAGCGCGAGCCCGGCGCGCAGGCCACCGGCCAGCCGGGACAAAGCGCCGGGCCGCGCGTCCGCCTGGCCGTCGCCGGTGTCGACGGCGTAGGCGAGGAAGGCGGGCAGTACGGCGAAGCCGCAGGGGTTGACCGGGGCGAGCATCCCGGCGCCGAAGGCGAGCGCCAACAGCGGGCCGATCACGCGCTCACCTTGGCCAGTTCGGCACGGATCTGATCGGCGGTGGGCTCGACAGCGCGGAACACCGGTTTGCCGGAGGCGTCCAGCACGACGGCGGTGGACAGCTGAGTGACCTGGTAGGCGCTGATCAGGGTGGCGTTGCTGTCGCTGGCGTAGGCAAGGCTGGTGGCCTGGTTGGCGGTGAGGAAGTCTGTGATGTCCTGCTCGGTTTCGCCGGGGCCGATGTCGACGGCGACGAAGTTCGCCTTCGTGCCGACCGCCTGCTGGACCTGGGCGAGGGTGTGGGTGGCCGGACCGCAACCGCCGCACCCGACGGAGAAGAAGAACAGCACGCTGGGCCGCGAGCCGGGCACCGCGACCTGCACGCCCTGCAGGGTTCGGGCGGTGAACGCTCCCGCAGCGGCAGTGGTCCCGGCCTTTGCGCTGCCGTCGGCAGCGGGTGGGGACGCGGTCTGCTTGCTCGACGGGGAAAACGCCGAATACAGCACGACGGAGATCCCGACGACGGCGATAACGGTCAGCGCGATCGTGACGAGTCGTCGACGAGAGCGCGGCGCGGCAGGTCCGGTCGGGGCGGGTGCGTCAGGCATGGGTCAGGACTCCTGGTTGGGGTGGGAGGACTCGTGTGGCCGATCGGGCTGGTCGCGGGCGGGTGGCACGGGCGGGCAGCACGAGTTGTCTCGGGTGGCGCCGTGTCGGGTGACGCGCCGGCGCGCGAACCGCGTCACCGCGGCGAGGACCACCACGACGGCGGTGCCGATGACCCAGGGGTTGCCCAGTACCGAGCCCACCGCGCCAAGGGCTCCGGCGGCGATCAGCACCGGCAGGCCGCAACACACGATGGGGACCAGGAGGAAACCGGCGGCGGCGAGCGCGGTGCGCTTGCTCTCGGAGCCGGGGTTGGTCGACATGGAGGCGGTCTCCTCGGCTGGTCAGGCGTTCGGGGCGGTGATGCGCATGCACGCGGCGAGGGCGGCGGCGTTGTCCGCGGCCAGCGAGCGCGCCAGCAGCACCAGTTCCGCGACGCGGGGGTCGGTGACCCGGTAGTAGGCGAAGCGGCCTTGGCGGCGCAGCTGCACGTAGCCGCAGTCGGACAGGCAGGCCAAGTGACTGGACACCCGGCCCTGGGACAGGCCGATGTGCGTGACGCATTCGCCCACGGCGTGTTCCTCGTGCAGCAGGAACTCCAGCAGCCGCAGCCGGGCGGGGTCGCCGAGGGCGCGGAAGAATTTCGCCATCATCTCCACCCCGTTCGGCTCGGTGGGCAGCAGCGTGCTGCTGCGTTCGGAAGCGTCGGCCACGGTCGCCGTCCTCACATCGAGTGTCTGTCGTATCCGGATGTACGAATCTTAGGTTAGCATCTATGCATCCGGGAAGACGAATATGTCAGTGGGAGGAGATCGCTGGTGCGGTACGACTTGGCGGTGATCGGTTCGGGTGGGGGTGCGTTCGCGGCGGCGATCGCGGCCCGCGGCAAGGGCAAGAGCGTGGTGATGATCGAGCGCGGCACCGTTGGCGGGACGTGCGTCAACGTCGGCTGTGTGCCGTCGAAGGCACTGCTGGCCGCGGCCGAGGCCCGCCATGTGGCGCTGGACCAGCACTTTCCGGGGATTTCCACCAGCGCGGGCCCGGTGGACGCCGCCGCGCTGATCGGTGGCAAGGACACGCTGGTGGCAGGGTTGCGGGCGGAGAAGTACGTCGACCTGGCCGCCGAGTACGGGTGGGAGATCCTGCCCGGCGAGGCCCGGTTCATCGAGGGACCGGCGCTGGAGGTGAACCTGCATGACGGCGGCCACGTCCGGGTCGAGGCCGAGCACTACCTGATCGCCACCGGCTCCACCCCGCGTACCGACGGCCTCGACGGAGCCGACCGGGTGGACTACCTGACCTCGACCACCGCGATGGAGCAGACCGAACTGCCCGAGTCGTTGGTCGTCGTCGGCGGCGGCTACGTCGGGCTGGAGCAGGCGCAACTGTTCGCCCACCTCGGCGTCCGAGTGAGCATCGTGGGCCGATTCGCCCCGCACACCGAACCGGAACTCGCCGGCCTGCTGGCCGGGGTGTTCGCTGACGACGGCATCGCCGTGATCGCCGAGCGCGCCACTGAGGTTGAGGCCGATGGTTCGGGCGTCGTCGTCACCGCCGGTGGGCAGCGGGTGACTGGGCAGCGGCTGCTGCTCGCGACTGGGCGGAACCCGGTCACCGCCGGGCTCAATCTCGACGCGGTGGGCGTGAAGACCGGGCATCGCGGGGAGGTGGTCGTCGACGAGTATCTGCGCACCGACAACCCGCGCGTCTGGGCGGCCGGGGACGTCACCGGGCACCCGCAGTACGTCTACGTCGCCGGGGCCCATGGCAGCGTCGTGGTCGACAACGCCTTCGGCGACGCCGGGCGCACCCTGGACTACCATCACCTGCCCGCGGTCACCTTCACCACGCCCAGTCTCGCCTCCGCCGGGCTGACCGACGTCCAAGCGGTGGAGCAGGGCTACGCCTGTAAGTGCCGGGTGCTGCCGCTGGAGTACGTGCCGCGGGCGCTGGTCAACCGCGACACCCGCGGCGCGATCAAGCTCGTCGCCGAACAAGGCTCCGGGCGGCTGCTCGGCGCGCACGTGCTCGCCGCGGGCGCCGGGGACGTCATCGCCACCGCTGTCTATGCGCTGGCAAACCAGATGACGGTGCACGAGATGGCCGACCTGTGGTGCCCCTATCTGACGATGGCGGAGGGCATCAAACTCGCCGCCCAAACCTTCACCCGCGACGTGTCCAAACTCTCCTGCTGCGCCTCCTGAAACCCTGCTCTCGGAAGGACAATCCCGATGACGAATGACCTGGACACCGTGGTGTCCACTATGGATAGTGTCTTCTCCCGCCAGGACAGCCCGGCCGGATGGCTATGGCAGCCGCTGTTGCGGCAACTGGCCCGCGGCGAACCCCTCACGATTGCCGACCTCGCGGCCGCCACCGGCCGCGCCGGTGACGAGGTTGCGCAGGCGGTGGGCCGACTGCGCGACACCGAATACGACGACGCCGGACGGATCGTCGGCTACGGCATCACGCTGCGCCCGACCCCGCACCGTTTCACCGTCGACGGCCACCAGCTCTACACCTGGTGTGCCCTGGACACCCTCATCTTCCCCGCCACCCTCGGCCAATCCGCCCAGGTTGAATCCCCCTGCCACAGCACCGGTGCCCCGATACGGCTCACCGCCGAGCCCGACCGAGTCAGGGATGTCGAGCCCCAGACCGCGATGGTCTCCATCGTCACGCCTGACGACTTGGTCTCCGTACGGGCTTCCTTCTGCAACCACGTGCACTTCTTCGCCGACGCCGACGCCGCGGCGCCCTGGCTCGCTGAGCACCCCGGCGGATCGGTCCTCCCAGTCGCCGACGCTTATCAACTCGGCCGGCAGCTGGACGCCGCTCAATCCGAGGAGCCCGAGCCCGGCGGGTGCTGCTGACGCCCACCTGCGCCGCCCGAACCGCCATCACCGAGAAGGGACAGCCACTGTGAGTACGGACTTCGATGTAATCGTGATCGGCGCCGGACCGGGCGGCGAGACCGCCGCCTCGCGCCTGCACGCGGGCGGACGGCGGGTCGCGTTGATCGAGCAGGAACTGATCGGCGGGGAGTGCGCCTACTGGGCGTGTATCCCGTCCAAAACCTTGCTGCGCCCACCCGAGGCCCGCGCCGAAGCCGCCCACGCGGCCGGCCTGTCCACTCCGGCGCAGAACTGGGCGGCACTGCGAGACTACCGCGACTACATGATCCGCCACCTCGACGACACAGAGCAGGTCACCGGATACGAGAAGCAGGGCGTCACGGTTATCAAGGCCACCGCAGCCCTGGTGGGCCGGGACCCGTGGCGGGTACGGGCCGGTGGCCGGGAACTCACCGCCGAGCACGTGGTGATCGCCACCGGCTCCGACGCGATCCACCCACCCATCGAGGGCCTGGACGAGGTCAGCGTATGGACCAACCGGGAAGCTACCACCCTGCGCGAGATCCCCGAGCGGATCGTGATGATCGGCGGCAGCGCCGTCGGGATCGAACTCGGCCAATTCCTCGCTCGCATGGGCGCTCGGGTCACCCTGATCCAGCGCGGCGACCGGCTGCTGGACCGGGAAGACCCCCGTGTCGGGGACATCGTCGCCACCCACCTGCGCGCCGACGGCATCGACGTCCGTCTCGGCCGGCAGGCCACCGCCGCGCGCCGCGACGGCGCCGATACGGTGATCGACCTCGACGACGGCACCACCGTGCGCACCGACGTCGTCGTGCTCGGCACCGGACGCCGCCCCCGCACCCACGGGCTCGGCCTGGAGACTGTCGGGGTCACACCGGACCCGCGCGGCGCGCTGGAGGTCGACGAGCACTGCCGCGTCACCGCCGGCCTCTGGGCGCTCGGCGACGTCACCGGGGTCGCGCTGTTCACCCACGTCGCCATGTACCAAGGACGGGTCGTGGCCGACAACATCCTCGGCACACCCCGCCAAACCACCTACAGCGGCATCCCCCGCGTCGTGTTCGCCCAACCCGAGATCGCCGCTGTCGGCCTGACCACCGACCAAGCCCGCCAGCGTGGCCTCGACATCGCCACCACCGAACTCGACCTCGCCGACTCGATCGCGCGACCCTGGACTTACGAAACCGACCCCGCCGGCACCCTCGGTCTCATCGCCGACCGCACCCAGCGGACGCTCATCGGGGCCTGGGCCATCGCACCCCAAGCCGGGGAATGGATCCACACCGCCGCCCTCGCCATCCGCGCCCAGATCTCCATCGACACCCTGCTCGACGGCGTCGCCCAATTCCCGACCTACACCGAGGCGTACCTCGCCGCCCTCGAACAGCTCGCCATCTAGAAACCGCCCGGCCGCTCTCGGTGTCACAGCGTCGGTGGACGGGGGTCACCTCCGGGTGTGAAGCGAGATCACGTCGGGATCGTGGTGCGCCAGATGTCGGATCTGGTCCTCCAACTCCGAGTTGCGCAGGGCGAGGACCTGGATCTGGTTGGCGTAGACCCTGATCGTCTCCTCCAGTTCCCGCACGGTGGCGGCGTGGTCGCTGGCGGTCTGTTTGCGTTCCCGCTTGAGGGCGGTGATCTCCTCGCGCAGCGCGACGAGTTCAGGTTGCTGGGCTTCTCGATTCGCTTGTGCCGCAACAACGGCGTCCTTGAACTCCGGAGGCGAGCGGTAGAACGAGTCGCGGCCCACACCGGCTTCCCGGCACAGGTTGGAGACCGTCAGCTCGCCGTCGGTCACAGTCGGCTGACCGGCGAGCAGCCGGGTCAGCGCCTGCTCCAGGCGGACTTGGGTAGCGACGCGGGTCACGCCTGCGCCTCCTCGCTGTCGAGATCACCGATGAGCTGGTCGAGCTCGGTGATGTAGCCGGTGAGCGCGACCTGCTGGAGTTTCGGGACCGGACCGGCTTTCTCGCAGGACGCCTGGAGATCCAGGGCCTGATTGCGGGCGGCGGCCAGCCGGGGCCGGTGCACTGTGGACCGTCGGGCGTTCGGACAGCGCAGGCACATGTTGTGCTGCGGAACGGGCTGCCCGACGACCTTGGCTCGCTTGACACAGACCGCGGTCGCCGCGTTGAAGAAGCAGTCGTTGAGCACGCCGGGATGCAGCGTCTTGGTGAGATGCCGAAGCATCGTCCGCAGCCGCAGCTCGTCGGACACGACGCCGGGGAGATCACCCAGCTCGCGCCGAATGCGCTGGAACTCGGCGTTGATCCGCTCGGCCGCCCCACCGCCGGACTGGGCGCCGGTGTTCCAATCCCGGTAAAGATCCTCCACGTAGTCGAGCATGGCGACCGCCTCCTCGGCGGCGACCTCGGCGGCGAACCCAGAGGCTGAGGTCCCGGCATAGCCCTCGAACATGGTCACCTTGGCGTGGTGGTACTGCCGGGCACCGGCGACCACACCGAAGGGCTGGTGTGCGATATGCCAGGCCAGACTCCGCCGGAACTGCCGGGTGGTGAACACCCACTGCTGTTCCCCGTCGGCGGGGACGAACGGTTCGGCCACCCCGTCGGACGATTGGGTACCGAACAGCTCGTTGACGTGGTCCCGGAAACCACCGAGGCGCTCGGTGAGCTTGTTCGCCAGCCGTGGCTTGCTGGCGGGCCAGAGCCGGTAACCGAACAGATGCGTGGGGTCGTCGTTGATCTGCAGCAGGACGTCGATCGCCTCGTGAACGGCGTCGAGCACGACCCACTCGGCCTCGTCACCGGTGAGCTTGCGGCCCTTGAAGACCCGGCCGCGCAGCTTGTAGCGGGTCCGGCCGTCAACGGCGGTGGTGGTGACAGCGCAGTCCCGCGCCAGCTCCAGGACTTCCATGTCCCGAAGTCCTGACAAGTAAGCCACCAGCACCCAGCAGGCGGTGCGCAGGTGGTGCAGTTCGTCATGCAGGCTGCGGTGATTCAGCCGCCCTCGCCAGGGTCGCCCGGTGTCCGGCCACGTCGAGATCGGCGTGTCCAGACCACCCTCTTCGTAGCCGATCTCGGCGCCGATCTGCTCCATCAGCCGTGTCGGATGCCCCTGGAAGCTGTTGGTTCCGCTCATCAGGGCGACGAGAGCGGCGTTCGGGGCTTGCACGACGCCGTCGACAACCGGCGCGGTCGGGCGCTGGGCCAGGCAGTACAGCGGCAGTGCGGGAACACCTCGCCCCTCCTGACGGCGGCGGTCCAGGAACGCCTCGATCTTGGTGACAGCCTCGCCATGCCGGCACCGGCCGCCTGCTCGGGCCTGCTCCAGGTCGGCGATTTCCCGCTGGGCGGCCAGGAGGTCCCGGCTGGCGGTCTGGACGTAGAACAGGGCGGCGCGCAGCAGTGGAGCCATGATCGGCTCGGGGATGCGCGGGGTGCTGTTCTCCTCGTCCGGTCGCCGCCCGGCGACCTGGGTGGCCGGGCGGCCCTTCCAGGGCACGACGGTGAGGCGGTCCGCGGTCAGGTACGGGCTGTGCGCCTCCAGGTGCTGGATGACGCCGATCCGGACAGCCAGCGTGTTTGGCACACAGGTCTCACGCCAGACGCGTGCGGTCGCGTCCAGGTGGGATTGGCGGGCCTGCGCCAAGCGCGTCACGCCCTGCTTGCCGAGCTCGGTAAACAGTTGACGCACGATGATGAAGTCCTTGTAGGTGTTGGTGATTTTCATCGGTCGGGCGGTCCGCGATCCGTAGGACAGCGGGACCACGCGGTGGATGCGGGAGTAGATGAACTCCTTGGCCGTGAGCATCGCGATCTCGTCGGGCAGCTCGGTGAAGTCCAGCCGGAGGTAGCCGTTGCTGCGGGGCGCGAACGGTCGGAAATCCCAGATGTCGTCGCTGAACCGGGGGCCGCGGCCAGTTGTCTCGGTGGTCAAGGACTCGGGCAGCACCCAGGGATCGGCCGATGGCTCCGGCGCGGCGGACGGGCGCGGTGCGGGGGCGCGGGTCACGCGACGGCCTCCCAGAACTCGGGCGGCAGCAGCAACCGTGCCCCACCGCTTTCGGCGATCGTCTGGGCGGTGGTGATCTGCTCGTCTCGGAACTTGGCCCGGATGCCGCGCACGATCCGGTCCCACGCCAGGCCGTAGCGCACGTTCCACTCGCTGACGGGGTACTCCTCCCGCTGGCGCTCGATGAAGTCCAGGAAGGTCAGAACCTGCGGCAGGTGCCGGGTGGTGAACACCGCGTTCGGGCACTCCAGGCAGCCCCACAACGACACCGGGCACGGCTTGCCCTTCGCCCCGAAAGGCGAGTCGTAGAAGTCGCGGCAGGAGGCCAGGAACACGTCGCTCTCGCGCGACAGCAGCGCCTGCACCTGCTCGGGTGGCAGGTCCCCTTCTCCGGCATCGAGGCGGGTGCCGTCCTCGTCGAGTACCACCGGCGGCGGCAGCGCGACGTCCAGCGCTTCGCGCAGGCCGTTCTCCACGGCTTGGTCGTGCAGCTCGTCGTGGGCGGGGATGTTTGCGTAGTGGTTTGCGGCGACGTCGGCGGTGTGGCCCTGGGTGAAGTCGGCGAGCACGCCGGTGGCTTTGAGGTATTGCTGGGACTTGTAGGTCTTGCGCAGCCGCCGCAGATCCAGCCGCACCGGCGTTCCGTCAGCGTCGGTCATCTGGTCGATGCCGTGTCGTTTCTGCCAGTTGTCCACGTGACCCCAAGGACCCTGCCCGCCGAGCGGGAAGGAGTCCCGCAGGCCCTTGTCTCCGTAGTCGACCCACAAATCGGTGCTGCCACTAAACTCGCGGGCTCGCGCGGTGAGCCGCAGCGCCAGTCGGATCAGACCGCCGGGATGGTGCAGGGCACCGCCATCGCTGACCCGCATGGACTTAGAGATCCGGCGACCGTGCGCGCGCCGCTTGACATAGTTGACACTCACGAACCCGCGGGCCGGGTTGGTCAAGCAGTCGGCCTGCAACCGCTTGGCGCACTCCGGCTCAAGCCCGGTCATGCAGCTCAGCAGGATCAGGAACACGACGTTGTCCTCCCGAGTGAGGATGAGCGCCGCGTTGAGCGGGCGCCCGTTGCCCAGCCTCTTGCCGACCAGGGGCCGCAGGAACTGCATCGTGACAGGCCCGTGACGGGCGATGTGCCACAGCACGTTCTCGATCACATCCCAACCGCCGACGTTCGGGTCCTGGCCCGTCGCGGCTCGGGCTTCGCCATCCTGTATTCGGCGCGCGATCGCGCGGACATCCGCCAGCGCGGCGTTCCTGATCGCCTCGAACACGTTCTGCGGGTAGGCATCCAAGGGTCTCGTCTGACGGGCACGGGTTTCCCGTCCGAGGAACCTCAGCCGGATAGCCAGGTCGGGATCGAACGTCGTGGGGCTGGCGTCGAACGCCACGCGGAGCAGCCGGACCACCACACCGATGCTGATGCGCGGCTGGTCACTGTCCGGTCCGTACTCGGCGATCAGCGCCTGCTCGAACGCGTCGATGTGCTCGGCCTCCAGGTCACTGAACTCGACCTCGGTGGCGTTCTGCGGTTCGGCTCCAGTGATGAACCGCACGAACTTCCGCACCGAGAACAGGTTCATCTTGAACGCCTGGTAACTCGATTCGGGTCCGTCGGCGGCCACCGTGCGCAGCGTCGCGGCAAGCTGGCGGGTCAACCGCGGGCATGGCCACGCGGACATGTCGAACGTGCGGTCGGCGCCATCCAGGTGCAGCCGGAGCACCAGCGGACCGATGTCCGGGACAGGAGCGGGTTGCGCGGGCATCTGCTCCTCGGTCGGGAAAGCCGCCCAGCGGCCACGGCGACCGGAGCCGGCACCCTCGGTGCGGTTCACGCGGCAGCACCATCCTCAAGCCGGACCCTGCTCAGCGCTTCGGCTTGTTCATCCCATTCGCGCAGCGCGGACAGCACGATCTCCTGCGCCTCGTCCAGGACGTCGAGGTAGACGAAGACCGTCTCGCGCTGGCGATGGCCGAGCAGTAGCTGCAACTTGCGCAGCGGGTCGCCGACCAGCAGCCGTTTCACCTGCTGGCTCATCAGGGTCTCGCCGGGCTCCATGCGCAACGCGCGGACGGTCTGGCGCAGCAGCAGCCCGAGCATGTGCACGGCGAATGTGTGACGCAGGGCGTGCGGATGGACCACCAGGTCCAGGCCGAACCGGGCGCACCGTTCGTTGGCTCGCCGAAACACCGCCTGCCACGTCGACCGCGACAGCGGCAAGCCGTCCTCACCGAGCCACAGCCACAACGGACCACCCGGACCGTCGTCGCCGACCCGGCACAGTCGCTGCCGTTCCTCGATCGTCACCCGCGAGTACGGCCGCGAGCGGCCATCCTCGACGAGCGTCAGAGCAGTCTTGCCGACGGAGCGAACTCCCATCCAGGCGTCCGTACACCCGTAAGCCCCGGCCGCCCGGCGGCGCTCGACCAGTTCGTCGCGTTCGATGTCGACGTAGTGGTGCAGGTCGCGCAGCACGCGGCGCGACACGAAAACCGTCCTCGGCCGGCTGCGCTTGGTGATCGTCGCGGGCAGGTTCAGGTCTCCGGTCAGCCGCCGCTGCGCCAGCGGCGGTACCTCGGTGACCAGGAGGCTCGACGCCTCTCTCAGCCGCATCCCGGTGCAGACCAACAGGTCGGCGAACACCGCGTTGCGCTCGCCGTGCCGACCGCGCCAACTCGGGTCCGGCGAGCCGTCGGGTAGTTGGCCACGCAACCCGACGTCCCGCCACACCAGGTAGTCCTCGTAGGCCAGGAACCGCACCGGCCCGGCGCTGTCCTCGACCTCGCGCTCGGCATTGAACAGCACCCGTACCAGCCCGCGGGCCGTCAACACCGTCTTCTCAACCATGCGGAACGGCTGGGCCTCGATCAGCTCCTCGTGTATCGCCCACTTGACCCACTTGTCTAGCGCCGCGATGAACCTGTTCCAGGTCGACGCGGACACCGTGAAGCCCTTGGTCCGCCGCCGCGCCCGCTTGTAGGCGCGCAGATCGTCCTGGCCGGCGTCCCAGATGGACCGTCCACCACGGTGCTCGTGGAGGAAGCGGCCGAACAACATCAGATCACGCGCGTACGCCTCTCTCGTGTGTTCCGAGCGCACACCCCACCCGTCCAACTCGCGCACGAACCGGTTCAACTCCAGGTCGTACGAGCCGTCGGGGCCGAGTAGGAACGGCAGCCCGTCGCCTACACCGGCACGACGCAGCACCTGGGCTTCGTCACCGCCGAGCCCAGGTGCGCCGAGCGCTCTCACCGGTGACGTCTTGTACATGAGCAAGGTTGAGATCCTCCGGGATCTGAACACGCCAAACACAGCGAAGCTGGCGTTGGCTAGGGACCTCTGCGACAGCAGTGAAGTGTCACCATAACGGTTGACTCTGCTCCCATGCCGTACGACCACGCGTACGGCATCAGCTCGGTGTGGTGGATCGGGTTGGTGTCGACGTGAGTGGAGGCGTCGGGTGCTCTCCTTTCCATGTCGTCCTCCGTGCGTTGTTGTTCTGCGGACGGATAGTCGTGTGGCGAAGCGACGGACAGCACCACGACCAACGGCCGGACCCCGTCGGTGATCAGAGGGTCCGGCTACTCGTGGCATGGTTTGGCAGGCACGCTCGGGGTTGGCTGTCTTCATGCTCCGGCGTACTTGCATTGGACGATGTCGCCGTCGTGGCGACCGTCGCAGGTGATCTCGCCGAGCGTGCGGTTCTTGACGGCCAGCTTGCGTCGTGCGATCGCTTCGAGGTCGTCGATGGTCGACCTTTCCAGCGCCTCATGGTGCTGGCGGCTGTCGTCGTCGAGCGGCTTGTCGGGGAACGCGGCGGCCCACATGCGGAAGTACAGGCCCGCGGCGGGTGACCGCAGCGGGGCACGCAGACTGATGTCGCGGCACAGGCAGCACACCTCGACCGCGGTTCCCGGCCGCGTGTCCGCGTCGTTGACGAGGCGCTCCAGGAGTTCGCGGCAGTGCGACCGGTAGACGAACTCGGTAGCCATGAGTTGGTGCGTGGCTGCGAGAAGGGGAAAGCTGTGGTAGAGAAGGTCGCGTTCGGACGGATGCCGCTTCATGGCCCGGCGAATCTCGTCTTCGGCCCAGTCGATTTGCTGAAAGACTCCTTTCAGCAAGCTGGTCACCTCACGCAAAATGTCCACTGGGGAGTAGTTCTCGGCTGTTTTGGGCATGGCTGAGCCCCTTTCTGTCTGGTGAATTGCGGTGGTGTTTCGAGTGGCGCGCGACATCGGCGGAGCTGCCGTCGTGGCCGAAGCTCGGTTACGCGACGGCGAGGCGTGGCTTCGGGTACGGGCCGGGGGCCATGCCGATGGTGGTTCGAGTGCGTTCGCCGCGGGTGCGGCCGAGCCGGATCGCGTACCGGTGGTTGCCGGGATGCCGCTGGCGACGTGCTCCGATCGCGCGCAGCGCGGTGGCGAGCCACAGCGTCGGGTCCTCGTCCGGGTGACGCGGTGCGGCGCCGAGCGCGACGAGTCTGGCCACGACGCCGTTGCGTCCCCGTTCACCACCGGTGACTTTCGCTTGGGCGCGGGCGGTCAGCACCGTCGCGTCGGGCAGCACCGTGAGGGTGCGGCGGGTGGACCGACCGAGGTAGTCGAAGTTCAGCGCCTGGTACACGATGCCGAGGTGCCCAGGCTTGATCAGCTCGGTCCGACCCTCGGTGGTACGCCAGCGTGGAACGGGGTCGGCAAAGCTCACCAGCCCTCGCACGCCGTGTTTGGCGGCACGGGCGAAAACCCTTGCGCAGAACCACGATTCGCCGTTCATCGCAACACTG
>NZ_JACJHR010000127.1 GCF_014174495.1 Amycolatopsis echigonensis | reverse complement strand
CCTGCGGGGTTCCCCTCACGAACTCCCGCGGGCATCGACGCTCGCCGAAAACCGCGCCGGAAACGAGGTGACCGCCCATGTCCCGCCGAGCCGACCGGTCCGCCCAGTCGCTGCAGCAGATCGAAGACTCCGACTGGGGCGACCCGCCCGCCGACGCGACCCGGTTGATCTCGACCGTGCACCGCTTGCGGCGCAAGCCCCTCGGCCTGCTCACCGCCGAAGACGTGCGCCTGCTGCTCGGCCAGCACGTCGGCGTGCCTTTCCTCGTGCCCCGCGCGCTGGCGATGCTGGAAGAAGACCCGCTCTGCGAGGGCGACCTCTTTCCCGGCGATCTCCTCGTCTCGACCCTGCGTGTTCCGCTCGCCCACTGGCACACCCACCCGGACCGCCTCGAACGGCTCGAACGCGTCCTCGCGTCGATCGACCCGGCCGCGGAAGACTTCGACGACTTCGTCCGCAGCCGCATCGCCGCGTTCCGCGAGCAGCTCCGCGCCTGACCGGCTGGGTCCACACCGCCGCACTCCGCACGAAGCCACACACCACCTGCGCTCCGCGAACGCCCGTGCCGCACCGCCGCTTTCCGGCGAGCATCCACCGAGCCCAGCCCACGGCAGGCCACTCCACGGCCTCGCATCACCAAAGAGCCCGCCCACGCGACACCAACTTCCCCAAGCAGCCCCGCTCCGTTGAGCCTCCCGGCCCGACTGCGCTCCGTGCCCCCGCGAGCGCCGTCCGATGTTGCGTCTTCCTGACGGTCGTAAAACGTATTACAGTAGCTGGACGCGTGAATGGCCGTCGTCCGAATTGGGGGCACGCAGTGCAGCTCCAGCCGAGTGCGCATGTCGACACGTTCTGCCGGGACCACCTCCCGCCGTTCGAGCAGTGGCCGGAGTTGTGGTTCGACCTGCCCGAACTGCAGTACCCCGACCGGCTCAACGCGGCCACGCGCCTGCTCGACGACACGATCGCGCGCTGGGGCACCGACCGTCCCGCGCTGCTCTCCCCCACCGAATCCTGGTCCTACGGCGAGTTGCTGACGCGCGCCAACCAGATCGCCCACGAACTCACCGCGCAAGGCGTCGTACCCGGGAACCGCGTGCTGCTGCGCGGGCCGAACACCCCGTGGCTCGCCGCGTGCTGGCTCGGAGTGCTGAAGGCGGGCGCGGTCGCCGTCGCCACTATGCCGATGCTTCGCGCGCACGAGCTGTCGAAGATCATCGAAGCGAGCACGCCCGCGATCGCCCTCTGCGACCACCGGTACCTCGAGGAACTGCAATCCTTCGACCTACCGGTAGTGCCGTACGGCGGCGACAGTCCCGACGACCTCGCCGCTCGCTGCGCCACCCGCCCGGAGGCCTTCGAGGACGTCGACACCGCCTCGGACGACGTCGCCCTCCTCGCCTTCACCTCCGGCACTACCGGCCGCCCCAAGGCGACCATGCATTTCCACCGCGACCTGCTCGCCATCGCCGACACGTTCTCCCGGCACCTGGTCAAACCCCGGGAAACCGACCTGTTCTGCGGCACTCCCCCGCTGGCGTTCACCTTCGGGCTCGGCGGACTGCTGGTCTTCCCGTTGCACGCCGGCGCCGCGACACTGCTCGTCGAGCGCGCCACTCCGACCGAGCTGGCGGACCTCGTCGCCGAACATCACGTGACGGTCTTGTTCACCGCGCCCACCGCGTACCGGGCGATCCTGGCCTCCGACCGCCGCCCGCTGCTGTCCGGCTTGCGCCGTGCGGTGTCCGCGGGCGAGGCGCTGCCCGCGTCCGTCGCGACCGACTTCCACGAGGCCACCGGGCACTGGCTCATCGACGGCATCGGCAGCACCGAAATGCTGCACGTCTTCATCTCCGCCGCCGACGAGGACGCCCGCCCGGGCGCGACCGGCCGCGTCGTGCCCGGCTACCGCGCGCGGATCGTCGACGACAACGGCCGCCCCGTCCCCGACGGCACCCCGGGCCGCCTGGCCGTCCAAGGCCCGACCGGCTGCCGCTACCTGGCCGACGACCGGCAAACGGTCTTCGTCGAAGACGGCTGGAACCTCACCGGCGACACCTACGTCCGCGACTCCGACGGCTACTTCCACTACCGCGCCCGCAGTGACGACATGATCGTTTCGTCCGGCTACAACATCGCCGGTCCCGAGGTCGAAGAGGTGCTGCTGCGCCACCCGGACGTGCTGGAATGCGCGGTCGTCGCCGCCCCGGACGACGCGCGCGGCTCGATCGTCGCCGCTTACGTCGTCCTCAACGAGGGCGTTCCCGGCGACGACGCGAAGGTGAAGGAGCTGCAGGACTTCGCGAAATCCCTTGCCGCGCCGTACAAATACCCGCGGCGGGTCGAGTTCATCTCGGCTCTCCCGCGCAACCCGAGCGGGAAGGTGCAGCGGTACCTGCTGCGCCGCCGCGCCGCCGAACCGGTGAGCTGAGGCGGCCTTCGCGGCGTAGCTGGCGAAGTGAACTCACCAGCGCTGCCTGCCCAACGCGACAACTGTGCCGCGCGCCCGACCAGCCGTCGCCCGTCGCACCAAACGAGACTGTCGCCCGCAACTAGGCCGCGGCCGCAACCAAACCAGCAAAACCGAATTCCGTCCCCATGGGGCCACTGTGGCACCCGCACCGCACCAGCCACCGCACGGACACCCAAGCCGGATCGGCACCGGCGTTATCCGCAGAGGACCGGGCCCGTCAGAGCTGCCAGCCCAACGTGACCACCGTGCCGTCCGCGCCGGTGCGCACCTCCGCCCGGTCCGCGGTCGCCTGCACCAGCAGCAAGCCGCGCCCGCGCAGCGAAACCGGATCGTCCTCGGTCTCGTCCGGCGGTCGCCACTCCCCGTGGTCGGCGATCACCACCTCGACGCTGTCCGGCCGGCACACCGCGTCGAGATCCACCAGCCCGGGCTCGTCCGGATACGCGTGGTCCGCGACGTTCGCCAGCGCCTCGTACCCGGCCAGCACGATGTCGTGCGCGCGATCGTCCGGAATGCCGGACTCCAGCGCCCAGTCCAGCAGCCGGTGCCGCAACGCGCGCAGCGCCCCCGGCTCCGCCACGATCCCGTGGCAGCTCAGCGCGCGGGTGCCCTCCTGCACGTCCATCCTCAGCCGCCCGCTCCGGCGACCCCGGCCAGCGCCTGGTCGACCGACGGGAACAGCGCGATCCACTCGTCGAGCCCGGTGGTCGTGAACGGCCGCGAGGTGATCGAGGACGTGCTCACGACCCGCAACGCGCCCGCGTCGAGCTTGCGGTGCGCGCCGGCCAGCACCTGCAGTCCGGACGAGCTGAGGAACTCGACCGCACGCAGGTCGACCACCAGCACGCCGGGCTCGCGTTCGAGCACCCCGCCCACGAACTCGCCAAGTTCCGGCGCGGTGACCAGGTCGATCTCTCCGCCCACGGTCACGACCGCGGCCGGTCCCCGCCACCGGACGGAAACCTCGAGGTCGCCCGCTTCCTGCCCGTCTCCCGAAGCCACGATTGCTGATCGTGCCGGATCGGAGGACGGATCGCCAGTGGACCCCGCCCGGCGGCACCGCGGACCCTCCGCCCGGCCGCGCGCCGGCACCGCCATCAGCGGGCCCGGAGGAGGCCAGTCGCGGAGAACGACACGCCGGCCTTGGACCCCGGGCTTCGCGCCGACCCCAGGGGAACCAACGCCGCCGGAGCTGGTCGTCTGCCACCTCGCCCCGCCTCGGCGAGCCCCGCCCGGCGCGTCCCCCATGCGGCATGGGGCGCATCTGACGCACCCAAAGTTCGGTGCGCGGGATGCCACATGGGGTTTCTCAGTAGCCGCCGGACCGTGCCAGCGGGACCGCAGGAGATCAAGGCGACCGGCAACGCGCATCGGCCGACGGACGTCAGCGAAACCGGGCCGCCCGCAGTCGGGAACCTGGTCCGAATCCGCCGCCAGCCCAACAGCACCCCGGCGAGCCCGCGGTCAAGCGAACCGGTCGGGGTCCGCCGCGGCCCACGCCTCCGCCCATTCGCGAGGCGGCTCCGCCAGCAATTGCCCAGGCTCCAGCCAGTCGTACCACTCCGCGTACGACAGCACCGTCCGTGCGTCCACCCGCCTCCGGAGCATCTGCGGCGACAACTCCGCCGGATCGGAAACCCCCATCGCCGCCATGATGCGCATCGCCGAAGCGACCGTCGCCTCCTGGTAGCGCCGCACCCGCTCGGTCTTGTCCCCCACGTCCAGCGCCCGCCCCCGGCGCGGATCCTGCGTCGCCACCCCGACCGGGCATTTGTTCGTATGGCACCGTTGCGACTGGATGCACCCCACCGCGAACATCATCGCCCGCGCGGCGTTCGTGTAGTCGGCGCCCTGGATCAGCCGCTTCACCACGTCCGCTCCGGTAGCGACCTTTCCGCTCGCCCCGAGCCGGATCCGGTCCCGCAGCCCGGTGCCGACAAGTGCATTGTGGACAGTGTGCAGACCCTCGGTGAGCGGCGTGCCAAGGTGATCCGCGAACTCCAGCGGGGCGGCGCCGGTACCGCCTTCAGCACCATCGACCACAATGAAGTCCGGCGTGACCCCTTCAGCCCGCATCGCCTTGCACACCGCCAGCACCTGCACCCGCGAACCGACGCACAGCTTGAACCCGGTCGGCTTCCCGCCTGCCAGCTCGCGCATCCGGGCGAGGAACCGCACCAGTTCGCGCGGCGTCGAGAACACCCGGTGATACGGCGGGGAAACCACCGTTTCTCCCATCGGCACCTCGCGCACCCGGGCGATTTCCGCATTCACCTTCGTACCCGGGAGAACCCCGCCCATCCCCGGCTTCGCACCTTGCGAAAGCTTGAGCGAAACGCATTTCACCGCGTCGTGCGCGGCTTTTTCGGCGAAGGTCGAGGGATCGAAATCGCCATCCGAGGTCCGGCAGCCGAAGTAGCCGGTGCCGATTTCCCAGATCAGGTCGCCGCCGCCCCGCAGGTGGTACTCCGAGAGCCCGCCCTCGCCGGTGTCGTGCGCGAAGCCGCCACGGGCAGCGCCTTGGTTCAGCGCGAGGATCGCGTTGCTGGACAAGGAACCGAAGCTCATCGCGGACACGTTCAGCAACGCCATCTCGTACGGCCGAGTACAGTCCGGCCCGCCGACCCGGACCCGCGGCGCGTGATCCGGAACCGGCACCGGCGCAAGGGACGGAACAAGGAATTCGTATCCCTCGGCGTACACGTCGCGCTCGGTGCCGAACGGTTCTTCCGCGGCAGTGCCTTTGGCGCGTTGGTAGACAATGGACCGGACGTCGCGGTCGTACGGGCGGCCGTCGAAGTTGCGTTCCACGAAGTACTGCTGCAATTCCGGCCGGAGGCTTTCGAGCAAGAACCGCAGATGCCCGAGCACCGGATAGTTCCGCAGTACCGAATGCCGCCGCTGGGCCAGGTCGTATGCCCCGGTCGCCGCGAGCGCCAGCAGCGGCGCCGCGAGGAACCACCACCACGCCGACACCGCCACACAGAGCACCACTGCCCCGGCCGCGACCACGACCAGCCCCGCGACCAGCCCAAACCGGACCACACTGAGTCTTGCCACGAGGTCGAAACTAAACCCCGCAGCCGGGACGCGCAGGTCGGCCAGCCAACGGGGAACGACCGCACCGGTCGTTCCCCAGAAGCTCAGTAAGCCAGATTGGGCCGCAACCACCGCTCCACTTCGGACAGTTCCTCGCCGCGACGGCGGGCGTAGTCCTCCGTCTGGTCGCGGCCCAGGCGTCCGACCGTGAAGTACCGCGAGTCCGGGTGCGCGAAGATCAGCCCGCTCACCGCGGCGGCCGGGGTCATCGCGTACGACTCGGTCAGGCCGATCCCCAGCTCCTGGGCGCCCAGCAGCTCGAACAGGTCCTTCTTCTCGCTGTGGTCCGGGCTTGCCGGGTAGCCGAGCGCCGGGCGGATGCCGCGGAAGCGTTCCGCGTGCAGGTCCGCCAGGTCCGGCTGCGCGTCCGGTTCGAACCAGCGGCGGCGGGCCTCCAGGTGCAGGTACTCGGCGAACGCCTCGGCCAGCCGGTCGGCCAGCGCCTTCACCATGATCGCCCGGTAGTCGTCGTGCTCGGCCTCGTACTTCGCGGCCAGGTCCTCCGCGCCGTGGATGGCGACGGCGAACCCGCCCAGGTGGTCGCCCGCGCCGGCGGGGGCGATGTAGTCGGCGAGGCACCGGTTCGCGCGACCCTCCGGCTTCTGCGTCTGCTGGCGCAGCATCGGGAACTTCCAGTCCGAGTACTCGCCGTCGAGCAGGATGTCGTCGCCCTCGGAATGCGCGGGCCAGAACGCGTACGCGCCGCGTGCGGTGAACGAGCCGTTCTCGATGATCTCGTCCAGCAGCTGGTTCGCGTCGTCGAACAGCTCGCGCGCGACCGGCTGGTCGAGGATCGCCGGGTACTTGCCCTTGAGCTCCCAGGCCAGGAACAGGAACTGCCAGTCGATCATCTCGCGCAGCTGCGGAATCGACGGCTCGACCACGCGCACGCCGGTGAACTCCGGCGTCGGGATCTCGTCGAACGACACCTTCTCGGCGTTCGCCCGCGCCTGCTCCAGAGTCAGCATCGGCGTCGCGTGCCGGTTTTCGTGCTGGGTGCGCAACCGCTGCTGCTCCGCGCGGTTGGCGGTGTCCAGCGCGTCGGCGCGGTCGGTGTCGAGGAGGTCGGACACCACGCCGACCACCCGCGACGCGTCGAGCACGTGCACCGTGGTGTGGTCGTACGCCGGGGCGATCTTGACCGCGGTGTGCTGCTTCGACGTGGTCGCGCCGCCGATCAGCAGCGGCAGCTTGAGCCCGCGCCGCTGCATTTCCTGCGCGACCGACACCATCTCGTCCAGCGACGGCGTGATCAGCCCGGACAGCCCGACGACGTCCGCGTTCTCGGCCACCGCGGTGTCGAGGATCTTCGCCGCGGGCACCATCACGCCGAGGTCGATCACCTCGTAGTTGTTGCAGCCCAGCACCACGCCGACGATGTTCTTGCCGATGTCGTGCACGTCGCCCTTCACCGTGGCGAGCACGACCTTGCCGTTGCCGCGCGAGGTGTCGATGCGGCCCTCGGCCTGCATCTTCTCCTTCTCCGCCTCCATATAAGGCTCGAGGTAGGCCACCGAACGCTTCATCACCCGCGCGCTCTTCACGACCTGCGGCAGGAACATCTTCCCGGCGCCGAAGAGGTCGCCGACGATCTTCATGCCGTCCATCAGCGGGCCCTCGATCACCTCGAGCGGCCGGGCGAACTCCTGCCGGGCCTCCTCGGTGTCCTCCTCGATGAAGTCCACGATGCCGTGCACCAGCGCGTGCGAAAGCCGTTCCGCCACCGGGTTGTCGCGCCACGACAGGTCGACGACGCGTTTGGTGCCGCTGCCCTTGACCGTCTCGGCGAACTCGACGAGCCGGTCGGTGGCGTCCGGGCGGCGGTCGAACAGGACGTCCTCGACCAGTTCCAGCAGGTCCTTCGGGATGTCCTCGTACACCGCGAGCTGGCCGGCGTTGACGATGCCCATGTCGAGCCCGGCGCGCACGGCGTGGAACAGGAACGCCGAGTGCATCGCCTCGCGCACGACGTTGTTGCCGCGGAAGGAGAACGACAGGTTCGAGATGCCGCCGGAGGTGTGCGCGCCCGGACAGCGTTCCTTGATCAGCGGCAGCGCCTCGATGAACGCCTTCGCATACCCGTTGTGCTCGCTGATGCCGGTGGCGACGGCGAGCACGTTCGGGTCGAAAATGATGTCCTCGCCGGCGAATCCGGCCTCGCGGGTGAGCAGATCGTAAGCGCGGGCACAGATTTCGACCTTGCGCTCGACCGTGTCGGCCTGGCCCTTCTCGTCGAAGGCCATCACGACGACGCCGGCTCCGTAGTCGTGGATGCGCCGGGCCTGCTCCAGGAACGGTCCCTCGCCCTCCTTGAGGCTGATCGAGTTGACCACGCCCTTGCCCTGCACGCAGCGGAGCCCGGCCTCCAGCACGCTCCAGCGCGAGCTGTCGATCATCACCGGGATGCGCGCGACCTCGGGCTCGGTGGCGATCAGGTTGAGGAACGTCGTCATCTCCCGCTCGGATTCGAGCAGGTCGGCGTCGAAGTTGACGTCGAGCAGGTTCGCGCCGCCGCGGACCTGCTCCAGCGCGACGTCCACCGCGGCCTGGTGGTCGCCCGCCTCGATCAGCTTGCGAAACTTCGCCGAGCCGGTGACGTTGGTGCGCTCGCCGATCATCACGAACCCGGTGTCCGCGCCGATCTTGAACGGTTCGAGCCCGGAGAACCGCGTGCTCGGCTCGTGCGCGGGCACCGTCCGCGGCGGAAGGCCCTTGACGGCTTCGGCGATCTTGGCGATGTGCGCGGGCGTGGTGCCGCAGCAGCCGCCGACGATGTTGACCATTCCGGCGCCGGCGAACTCGCCGAGCATGCCGCCGGTCTCCTCGGGCGTCTGGTCGTAGCCGCCGAACGCGTTGGGCAGCCCCGCGTTCGGGTGGCACGCGGTGTAGGTGTCGGCGAGTTTCGCCAGTTCCGCCACGTGGGGACGCATTTCGGCGGCCCCGAGCGAACAGTTGACGCCGACGACCATCGGGCGCGCGTGCGCGATCGACGTCCAGAACGCCTCGACGGTCTGGCCGGACAGGGTGCGCCCGGACAGGTCGACGATGGTCACCGAGATCCAGAGCGGCAGATGCGGCGCGACCTCGCGGGCCGCGGTGATCGCGGCCTTGCAGTTGAGGGTGTCGAAGATCGTCTCGATCATCAGCAGGTCGACGCCGCCGTCGGCGAGCGCCTTGATCTGTTCGGCGTACGAGGCTTTGACGTCCTCGTAGGTGACCGCGCGGTACGCCGGGTCCTCGACGCGCGGCGACAGCGACAGCGTGACGTTGAGCGGCCCGATCGACCCGGCCACGAACCGGTCGCCGAACTCGTCCGCGGCCTGGCGCGCGAGTTCGGCGGCGCGCAGGTTCATCTCGCGCACGCGGTCCTGCAGGCCGTAGTCCGCCTGGCCGATGCTGGTCGCGGTGAACGTGTTGGTGGTGGTGATGTCCGCGCCCGCGGCGAGGTACTGGCGGTGCACGTCGAGCACGACGTCGGGCCGCGTGAGGTTCAGCAGGTCCGGGTCGCCGGTGACGTCCTTCTCGTGCCCTTCGAGCCAGTCCGCCCGGTAGTCCTCGGGAGCGAGACCGGCGCCCTGCAGCATCGTGCCCCAGGCCCCGTCGAGCACGACGACGCGCTGGTCGAGCAGGTTCCGCAGGTTCTGGGTCATCGCCACCTCCGCATGAGTTCACGGAGGCGCCCTTGGGATGGTGGTGCCGGCCGAGCGTGGCGGACCACCGGTCCGTTGCAGCGCCTCTCGACCTGGTCGTCAAGACTACCGGATGTGACCACCCCGCGGGCAGGTGTGTTCACTCCTCGGGAATCGAGCCGTCCTCGAGCGGGCTGCCCCGCCACTTCCAGCCGGTCCGCCGGGGCCGTCCGGGCAGCTCGATCCGGCCCGCGCACCAGCGCAGCGCGTCCCAGGCGTCGGGAATCGGCTCCTGCTCAGGGAAAAGCCGCGCGACGACGCGGGCGCAAGTGTCGCGCGGAGCGTCGATGGCCGTGTCCAGGCCCCGGGCGATGTCTTCGCCGTGCAGCAGCAGTTCCACGCAGCCCATCGCGGCGAAACCGGCCGGATCGGAGCGGCCGGTCGGGTGGTAGGCGCGTTCGTCCGGGCGGCTGTTCCGGACCGCCGCGGCAAGCAGACGCCCGCCGGTGAGGACGAACTCGAGCAGCTCGGCCGGGGACGCGTCGGCGTCGGTTTTGGCGAGGAAGCGCACGTAACGGTCGGCCGGGCGGCTCACGACTTGAGCGGCGTAGGACAGGAGCGCGTCGCCGAGGTGCTCTGCGGTGTAACGGCAATCCCAGTCGAGGTCGCCTGCCGGACGCGTCCAGTCGCCGCCGGTGACGGGCTCGAGAGCGGTGGACACGCAGGTCAGGGCTTCGTCGAGGTCTTCGGCGCGCACGGTCATCGGGTCAGCGTAGAGAAGCCCAGAAGCCGCAGTGGTGATCTTTCGCGAATCCGGTCAACGGCTGCGCGCCGTCTGGCCGGTACGCGACCGCCTGCCCGGTCGGACCGCCGCGGACGAACGACATCCAGTCGTCCGCCATCCGGTCCGCGAGCCGCTGCTGCGCCGGGGTGAATGTTGTTGGCTGGTCGGCAAAATCGAACAGGTACGGCAGTTCCGCGGTGTGCGTGGCGCCGAGCGGGAACGGCGCTCGCAACGCCGCCGCGGCCGGTGAGGTCGGGTCGTCGAACTCGTAGGTCGACACGCTCGGCAGCGAACTGGCGAGCCGCGCGGCCGGGCAGGCGAACGCCCAGTCCGTGACCGCCGCCGCGTACGCGAGGGAAGCGTTGCCGCTGAACGCATCCACCGGGTACTCGCGAGCGACCGCGGCCGCGTTGGGGAAGACGGTGGCAAGCGCTTGCGGGTAGCCGTGCAGCGTGACTTCGCGACCGGACGCGACCTGCTCGGCGAGGAAATACGTGAACTCGTCGTGCGTCGTGCCCAGCATGACCGGCACCGGCGTCGCGGGGACCTTGCCGGGCAGCACCGAACCGCCGGTGACCGGTCCGGGCATCTCGATGCCGGCGATCGAGCCGTACGCCGGAGCGGCCAGGAGCTGCTTGACGGGCAAGGCCCGCAGGCATTCCGCGGCGGTCCGGCGGTCGGTGCAGCCGCGCGCGGCGGCGTACTCGACGCTCTTGCGCTCGGCGGCGGGCAGCGTCGCCTGCGCCTGGCACGGTCCACTTTGGATGATCGCGGCGCGGAACAGCCCGCGCGAGCCGGGGGCGACGAGGTGGTCGCACACCGACATCCCGCCGGCGGACTCCCCCGCGATCGTCACCTGGTTCGGGTCGCCGCCGAAGGATTCGATGTTGTCGCGCACCCACCGCAGCGCCTGCTGCTGGTCGAGGAAGCCGTAATTCCCCGGCTCCGGGCCCAGCGACGGGTCGGCGAGGAAGCCGAGCGCGCCGAGCCGGTAGTTGAGCGTGACCACGACCGCGTCGCCGCGGTCCACGAGCCGTCCAGCGCCGTAGCGGTCGCCGCCGCCGGTGAGGAACGCGCCGCCGTGCAGCCACACCAGGACCGGCCGCCCGGTCTCGCCGGCCGGCGGGGTCCAGACGTTCAGGGAGAGGCAGTCCTCGCTGGTCAGGGCTCCGTCGGCGGCCTGCGGACAGCGGGGCCCTGGTTTCGTGGCGTCCCGCTCCCCCGTCCAGGGCTCGACCGGGGCGGGCGGCTGCCAGCGCCGCTGCCCGACAGGTGCGGCCGCGTACGGGATGCCTTGGAAGACCCGGTGACCGGGAGCGACGCTGCCGCGGACGGAGCCGGCTGCGGTGTGCACGACGTCACCTGCCCGGGTGATCGCCGCGTCCGAAGCCGCGCAGGCCGAGGCGACCAGAGCGGGGACGACGGCCAGCGCCGCGAACCACCGTCGCCGAATCCCCCGAAAAGCCGCCGCCACCGGCCGGACGATACCGGCCGGGCGTCCCGGTCCGGCCGCCGGATCACCCGGCGGAGCACGAGAACCGCCCCACCGGGCAGCGTCGAGACCAGACCGAGCACGCCGTAGCCGACCGCGACCGTCACGCCCTGCTCCGCGCCCAGCCCGGCGGCGGCGAACGAAACCGCCGCCGCGCCCTCGCGCGGGCCGAACCCGCCGACGTTCAGCGGCATCCCCATCGCCAGCAACGCGAGCACCAGCAGCGGCAGCAGGACGCTCAACGGCGCGGTCGCGCCTGCCGCGCGGGCGGCGACCACGAACAGCGTCAGATGCCCGGCCACCGCCAGCAGGGACCAGCCGGTGACACCGGGCCACGCTTCGAGCACGCCGGTCCGGATGTCGGCCGCCCAGACGCGGCGCAGCCGTTGCCGCATCACCACCGCGACCACGACCAGCGCCACGATCACGATCCCCAGGCAGATCAGCACCTGCCGCGGCAGAAGCTCCGGCCGGAAAACCACGACGGCCAGCCCGGCGACCACCACGAACGTTTGTCCGGCGGCGCGTTCGAGCACGACTGCCCGGATGCCGCGGCCGACGTCTCCCGACCGTCGTCCGTGCTGCACCGCGCGGTGGACGTCGCCGAGCACGCCTGCCGGGAGGACGCCGTTGAGGAATTGCGCGCCGTAGTAGTCGCCGACGGCTTCCCGGAACGGCAGGTGCAGCCCCAGCCGCGCCGCGACCAGCCGCCAGCGCGCGGCACTCGCCAGCGTGGTCACGACGCCGATGACCAGGGCTATCGCGATCGGACCCGGCCCCAGCGCGCGCAGGCCACCGGCGAACGCTCCGGTGCCGAGCCTCCACCACAGGGCGGCGAGGAGCGCGGCTCCGGCCAGCAGTCGCAGCCACCGCATCAACGCACCGCCAAAATTCCGTTCAACCGGGCCGCGGCGGCGGCCCACCCCTCTAGTGTGCGTGCTCGTGCGGCAGCCGCAGCACGGAGTCGTTTCCGCAGGTCAGGGTCATCGCGCCAGGTTCGGAGCGCTGCCGCGAGGGCTGCTGCGTCGCCGGGCGGGACGAGGAGACCGGGCTGCTCGCCGTCCGGTGCGCGACCGAGGGCGTCGGGCACGCCGCCGACGTCCGACGCGAGCACCGGAATTCCGCGGGCGAGCGCTTCCGTGACGACCATGCCGTAGGTCTCGGCGTGCGACGGCAGGACCAACAGGTCAGCCCGGTGGTAGGCGGCTTCTAGCGCTGCTCCGTCGAGAGGGCCGGTGAAGTGGGCGCGCGGATGGCTCAAACTGTTGGCGTAGGCCGGGTTTCGGGTCCGTGAGCCGACGAAGTCAACCTCAAGTCCGTCTACTTCGGACAGTGCATTGAGGAGGATGTCCTGGCCCTTGCGCGGGGTAATCGCGGCGACACAGATCAGCTGGGACACTCCGTCGGTCCCGGTCGCCGGCGGTGCCGGATCGGTCCCGGGCGGTGCGATGTGGACGGTCGCGAGGCCGTGGCGCTTCTCGACAGCGCGGGCTGCGGCTGGGCTGGTGACGATGACCTGGTGCGCCAGGTGGAGCGTCTTGCGTTCGCGGCCGTCGAGGTCTGCCGCGCGCTGCGGGTCCAGGCCGGTTTCGTCGGCCAGGGGGAGGTGCACGAGGACGGCCAGGGCGAGCCGGTCCGCGTACGGGGCGAGGACGTCGGGCACTCCGCAGGCGACCAGGCCGTCGAGCAGCACTTTCCCGCCGTCGGGGACCTCGGCGAGGGCCTGGTCCAGCCGACGCTGCGCGGCCTCGTCAGGGTCCGGCCAGGTGCCGTCAACCGGCCGCAGCCGTACCGGCAGGTGCTCGGCCATGCGACGGTCGTAGGTGTTGCCGCCGCTGGGCACGCTGCGGTCGTCGACGTCGCCGGGGACCACGAAACAGGACAGTCGCACGCTGCCTCCCTCCACACAGGAGACAACGGGCGACTGGGCGATCTGGTTCAGCCTTCGAAGGTGTCCGGGTCGAAGCCGGTGCGGCGGCCCTCGTCGAGACCGCTGAGGGCATCCAGGTCGCCGTCGCTGAGGGAGAAGTCGAAGATGTCGATGTTCTCCCGCATCCGCTTCGGCGACGACGACTTCGGGAACACGACGTTGCCGATCTGCACGTGCCAGCGCAGCACGATCTGGGCGGGCGTCTTGCCGTGTTTCTCGGCCAGTTCGGCCAGCAGCGGGTCCTCGAGCACCTCGCCTTGGGCCAGCGGGCTCCACGCCTCGGTCACGATGCCGTGCGCTTCGTGGTAGGCGCGCAGTTCCGGTTGCTGCAGCGCGGGATGGAGTTCGATCTGGTTCACCGCGGGCACCGTCGCCGACTCGGCGGCCAGCCGTTCCAGGTGCGCGACCTGGAAGTTGGACACCCCGATCGCGCGGGCCTTCCCGGCACGCAGCAGCTCCTCGAAACCGTGCCAGGTGCCGACGTACTTGTCCTGGCCCGGCAGCGGCCAGTGGATCAGGTAGAGGTCGACGTAGTCCAGGCCGAGCCGCTGCAGGCTGCCCTCCATCGCGTTGATCGCGTTGTCGTGGCCCTGCGCGTCGTTCGCCAGCTTTGTGGTGACGAAGATTTCTTCGCGCGGTACGCCCGAATCGCGGATGCCCTCGCCGACGCCCTCTTCGTTGCGGTACATCTGCGCGGTGTCGATGTGCCGGTACCCGGCTTCCAGCGCTTCGCGCACCGCCGCCGCCGTTTCCTCCGGCGGGATCTGGAAGACGCCCAGGCCGAACTGCGGAATCCGGACGCCGTTGTTGAGTTCGAGCTGCGGAACGCGGTTCGTCTCGATCGTCATGTCGGCGGCCTACCCCTGCACGAGGACAGTGAAACTCGCTCGATCAGGCAGCGACCGCCTCGCGGACGTGAAGGATCTCGTCCGCGCCCGTCACCGAAAGACACCGCCGGACCGCGTGCGCCCTCCCAGGCACGATCGCGAACGACGGAATCCGCTCGTGCGCGTCGAGCAGGGCACGCACGCCCGCGCAGCTCAGGAACGCGACCCCGGACAGGTCGACGACGACCGAATCGGTCAACGGCGCGACGACCGCTTCGAAAACGTGCGCGGTAGCCGCGTCGAGGTCGCCCACCAGAGCGAGGTGGACCGCGTCCGCCTGCCTCGCCGCGCGGACGGTCAGTTCCACCGGCGCCGTGACGCCGGGAAGGTGGAGAGTCATGGGTTTGCGCTCCTTTCGCAGAGAACTGCTGGGGGCGCTGACCGCAGTATGGTTCTCGACAACAGCCAACACTGAAAACCGTACGCGCTCTGCGAGTGCGGTCAACCCGGGTGACCACGAGGTTCACTCACGCGGCGGCTGAGTCCGCCTGTTCGGGGGGCGTGCTTCGGCGGCACTGTTGCCGAGCTGCGCTGCGGATGAGTTTGCCCGGCCGGTTTGTTGGCGGGCTGCCGATTTCTGCGGCGGGGCGGGGATTCGTTCATCGGCCGTTTACTGCCGGACCCCTGGTTGGGGGATGTTTCCGTTGGTGCTTCGGCCGCCCCGGGCAGTCTGATCGGCTCGCCGTTTCGCGCTGCGGGGTTCGTTCTCGCGGCCAGGCGAATTGACCGGTGTTCGGGGAGTGGCCGTTGGTTCGCGCAGTGAGCGCATTTGCGGCGGTTCACTTGACGTAGCAAGCAAAATGGCCGCGCTGGGCAGATGCTGAATCGACCGGGCAGAGTCGGGCCTGGATTATCGAGTCGGGCTGCGGGCGTACAAGCGGCCATCCAGTCTCACGGCGGACAAGTCGGGCCCGCGGCTTGGCCCTCCGATACGGACCGAGCCATTCGCGCGCAGCGACCTAGCATCCATCAAGCGGTCGCTCTCGCCGCAAGCGAGCCGAGCGGTGCCTCTCCGACGTGAGACTCGCAGGGTCGCTCCCTTACTGCGGCGTCGATTCACACACCGACCTTGCCGCCCGTCACTCTTGCGGAAGGTCAGGCTGCCTGCTCAGAGGCCGCCCGGCGCGCCGGTCCACTGTGGACCGTCAATCGCGAAGGGCGAGCTTCGCCAGTTCCTCGTCGAAGTCGAAGCAGCGGTCCTCGAAGCCGACCGGGACCTCGTCGTAGGTACGGTCGAGGAAGTCGGCGAGTTCGCTGGCCGCGGCTTCCAGCACGGCCGAGCCGTCCGGCGCGTTCAGCTCGACGAGCACGCGGCTGTCGTCGGAGGCGGGACGCACCTGGACGTCGCCGTCGCCCGCGGGGGCGAGCAGGCCGTCGGCGAGGAGGTCTCGCCCGAACAGCCAGCGCACGACGCCGCCGCCGGCGTGGTAGCCGACCGACACCGCGAACGGATCCGCCGGGTCGTACTCGAGATCGGCGCGCACCGGCAGCGGGACGGACCCGAACGTGCGCAGCCCGAAGATGATCGTCGCGCGGACGACCTGCGGTTCGGTTTCCACGACGGCGCCTCCTTCGTAATCCGGTCGCGAACCTGTCCGGACCGAAGTGAATGTTTCTCAATAGGTAACGCGCCGTAAGAGCCTAAGCTGCCCGACCGGGCAGATTTCACTCCAACGGTGGAGATCTACGTCTCAGTTGGCTACGCAAGGGCAGCATTGACCGCAGGAACGGGCAGCGCACCCGTCCCTGCCCGAGCCGGACCGGGCGGCTTCGACCTGCGCAAACGGATCGCCACGATCGGGGAGCCGGACAGGTTCGGGCCCGGCGGAGAGGACCGCTCTTCCCGCGAAAACGACGGCGAATGCGGGACGGGCAGAATCGGGTCAAGACCGAGAAGCGACTCGGTTCGCGACAGCCCCGAAATTCAACGCGGGTTCAGTGAGCCGTCGCCATGCCCATGAGCCGGGCCACCTCGAGAGCAAGCGCCAGGTACCCGAGCACCAAGGCCGCGGACGACCGGCCGCGGCCCCCGGCTCGGCGCCCGAGGTGGCCGAAGACGATCGCGAGCAGAGGCAGCACCAAGGGCCCCAGAACCGTGACCGGCTGGTAATAGAGCGCGTCGCCGAAACTGCTGCTGTGGCTGGGGTAGGTCCCGATGAACGCGAGCCAGCTGACGATGCTGAGCACCAGCGCCGCGGTAGCTGCCCTGGTCGACGGCTGTTCACCCATGCCGCGAAGCTAGCCAGCCAGACCGGGACCGGTCCCCGACCGCACTCCGCGCCCGCCTGGGACCGGACCGCCGCGACAGCGGGAGTCCGTTGGCTGGCCCGCATCACTCCATGACGCCGGGCGTGACTCCGGCACGGTCACTTTGCCTGAGCGCACCCGCGACCGGCCTCGCGCGGCCCCGCTCCAGCACGCCAGCATCGAGACCCGTGCGCAATCCGCCATCACCTCAGGGTGCCGGGCATCGCTCCGGCATGGCCGCGTCGCTTGAGTGCACCCGTACCAAGCCCGGCGACCACCGCCCCAATCCGCCCGACACCACACCGAAC
>NZ_JACJHR010000126.1 GCF_014174495.1 Amycolatopsis echigonensis | reverse complement strand
CCGCCGAACGACTGCCCGAGCACGCTCCATTTCTCGACGCCCAGCTGCCGTCGCACGAACTCCGCGTCGCGCACGATCGCGTCCGCGCGGAAGTGCGTGAGGTATTCGGCCTGCTCGGCCGGCGTGCCGGTCAGCGTGCCTACCGGCGTGGAGCGTCCGGTCCCGCGCTGGTCGAGCATCAGAACCCGGTACTCGCGCAACGCCCGCGGCAGCCAGCTCGGCGTTCCCCGCGACGGCCGCGGCGCTTCGTGCCCGGGACCTCCTTGGAGATAAACGAGAAACGGCCGGTCGAGCCCGTCTGGATCGGCGACCTCCCGCGCGAAGACGGTGATCTCCGCGCCGTCGGTACGGGAATGGTCGAGGGGAACGGAGAACTCGTGCTCGGTGATCACCAGGCCGGGAACGCGCACGGTGGTTGCCATAGGGGCGATTCAACCAGAACGGGCGTGGGGGAGGCCACGGAAATTGGCGGATCTTGTCTACTGTGGACAGTCAGGGCGAGTGTTGTTCTGAAGCGGCCTTCGCTGGCCTGCGGTCGTGAAGTGGCGAAGGTGCGCATTGACGCGGCAACGCGGGCAGGTGTTCCACGTCGACGTGGCTTAACGTGCGGCGCGCGCCACCGGCCTTGCTGGTTTCGAGGAAGCCGCCGCCTCGCTGATGTCGCGCGACGGTACCCGCCTGCTCTTCGCCGACATCGACGACCCCGCCGGAGCCGCCTCCGGCCAGCAGGGTGTGCGGCTCCGCCAGGCTTGTGCGTCGAATGCCTGGTTGTTTACCGGGCCGCGGGGCGCGATGCCGATGGAGCGGGCGCTCTGCGGTTATGCATGGAACGCCTGGTGCCGGTACTGGTTGCTCGGGAAGGCGCTACACGTCACCCGCCAGGCGCGGAGCCCTTAACCTGCGGGTCTGCGCGGCAACCGCCTGCCCAGCTTTCCGCCGTCGCGCCCGGTCCGGGCGAAGCCGGATCGCCCGGCACCCTCGCCAGTCTGAACTAGCTCCGCCCGGCGCAGGCGTCACCCGCGCCGGGAAACGGTGTTACTCCTTGCCCATCGACCGGCGGATCTCGGCCAGCTTGTCCTTGGCCGCCTCCTTGCGGTCGGCGATTTTCTTGTCCAGCGACTGCAGGTCCTCCGGCCCGCCGATTCCCGCCAGCTCCTGTGCGCCGACCGAGGTGGTGTACCGCTTCTCGATCCGGTCCCGCACGAAGTCGAACGACGGCGCGCCGTTGTCGCTGTAGTCGGGTTCGGGGAGATCGGCGGGCGGCGTGCCGGGGCTCTCCACGATCTCCGCGTCGAGCGGCTGCTGCTCGCCGGGCTTGTCCGCGCTCATCGTCTCGCCTCTTCCCAGTTGTCGGCTCCGCCTTCGACCCTAGCCGACCTCGCGCGGGCGGGCGGATGTTTCGCCGCCGCCGGTGTGCGGTAGCCCATCAGGGACAGAAAGGAGTCCGCGATGCTTCGCCCCCGCTCGACCGCGCCGCCCGCCCCGCCCGAGCCCGTCCCGCCCGGTCCGGTGGAGCCCGATCCGGTGACGCCGGGACCGGATCGTCCGCTGCCCGACCCCGAACCGCTCCCGCCGGAATCGGAACCCGGCCCCGAACTGGCGGTGGCCGGTCCCTTGTGGACAGTCCGGCCGGAATGAGGGTTCCGGAACTGCCCAGACTCCGGTGGCCCGGGAAGCCGACTCGCTGCCAACCGCGTTCTCGGGAGAGAACCGCCCGCTAGCACCGCCGCTGACCAGTGCTAGCGGACTGAACACTCCGCAGCGCCACCCGCCCGGCCATGCGATTCAGCCGCGAAACCCGCCAGCCTCCAGCGCCGCGTCCACCTTCGCGCGGTGCGCCTCCGCCCACTCGTCGAGCGTCTGCGCCTCCTCCTTGGCCAGCTTCGCCCGCGCGTCCGCCAATACCTGCGACGCCTCGGGCCCCGGCACCACGACCACGCCTTCCTCGTCCGCCACGACGATGTCCCCGGCGTGCACCGTCACCCCGCCGCACCGAGCGGGCTCGCCCAGCGGCGTCACCGCGGCTTTCGTGCCGGGGATCGGGATCACGCCGCGCGCGAACACCGGGAAGCGCGCCTCGCGGACTTCCTGCAGGTCGCGGATCACGCCATCGAGAACGAAGCCCGCGATGCCGCGGCGCTGGGCGGTCGCGCAGACATTGCCGCCGGCGAGTGCGTAGTCGACGTCGCCGGATTCCGCGACGATCACCGCTCCGGCGGGCGCGCGATGGATGGCCGCGTGCAGCATCAGATTGTCGCCCGGCGGGCATCGCACCGGGTACGCGGGCCCGGCGATCCGCGGCACCGGCCCCCACAAGGGGCGCACGCCGTAGTCGAGCACCTGGCCGCGGCCGAGCAAGTCGGCGAGCGTCGTGGTCGGGATGTCGGCGAAACCGTCGTCCATGGACGGCGATGCTCTCACGCGCGGCCCGGCCGGATACCGTTCCGTGGCACCGATCACGGAGGACAGATGGCTTTCCGGCACACCGTCGTCGCATCACCGGTCGGCGACCTCACCCTGGTCGCCGACGGCAGCGCGCTGGTCGCCGTCTATTTCGACGGCCACAGCCGGACCCCGCGCTTCCCGGACTTCGGCCCGCGCACCGACGACGGTTTCGCCGCTGTGACCCAGCAGCTCGACGAGTACTTCGCCGGTCAGAGGCGAACCTTCGACCTCGAACTCGACCTGCGCGGCTCCGAATTCGAGCGCCGCGTGTGGCAACTGTTGACTCGCATCCCCTACGGCGAGACCCGCACCTACCGCGATCTGGCCGTCGAACTGGGCGAACCCGGCGCGGCACAAGCGGTCGGCAACGCGAACGGCTGGAATCCGCTGAGCATCGTCGTGCCCTGTCACCGGGTGGTCGGGAGCAGCGGCGGTCTCACCGGGTATGCGGGCGGCGTCGACCGGAAACGGTTCCTGCTGCACCTGGAAGAACCGCCCGCGAACGACGCCGGACGGCTGTTCTAACGGACCCGCAGTGCCGGTGCTGCGACAGGACGGGGCGGGCCGAAACTTGCAGTGGCTGCAGCTGTGCGTACGCCTCGCCTAGTTCGGATGCGTCCGTTCGGGCCACTCCGCCGAGTGTCGCGTTCTTCCGGCACTCACTCTCCGTGTCACCTATGTGGGTGACGGTTGACTGCTCAATAACCTCGCATGGGGTGACGCTCTGTGTATTACCGTTTGAGAGTGCGTGCGCTGGACCCGAGTTTCTCCGTATGGCGACTGTGCGAATGAACGTGCATCTTCCCGTGTCAGAGCCGGTTATTCGCAGTTGACGGACTCGCCGAGAGGTCTGGACAAATCGTCGCCGGAGTGGCCGTCGGAGGTCGGACCAGCGACCGCGAAGAGTAGCCAAAACCGTCACTCGAACCGTTGGGCGACGCTGAGGGACCGTTCACCGCGACACTGCCAGTAGAACTGGTCGGTGACGCACCGTTTTCGCCAGGATGAGCGCATCCGGGGCCCGCGCCGCACGACCGCCGGGGTCCGGGGAGCCGTCGGAACCGGTCCGCCGGCCGGAAGAGAAAGGGATGACGACCTCATGACGGTGGTTCCCTGCCTCGCCGACCCGCCGCGCCGAGCCGGGCAGCCGCGCCAGACCGGCGAGCCGCCCGAAAGCGCGGCGCCGGTCCGGGAGCCCCAGCCGAACCGCCGGGGCAAGCCGGACTCAGCGCCCTGTCCGCGCGGTGTGGCGAAGCCGGAGAGACTGGCCCCGGCTGCAGAGGCGTCCCGGTCGGGAGATGCGGACGATGCAGCCTCCACTGCCGAGGCGGCCCGGGAACCAGAGGCAAGCGGCACGGCCAATGTCGACCCGGTTGAACCCAGCTCAGTCGATCCCGCTCAGTCAGCCGATGCGGCCGCGGTCAGCCCAGCCGGAGGCGCCGCGGCGAGCGGCAATGATGCGGCAAGCACGGTGCCGCAGCCAGCGGATCCGGCTGCCGCCAGCGCAGCCGGAAATGCTGCGGCGAGCGACACCGATCCTGCGAGCGCCGCGTCGCAGTTAGCCGGTGCGGGTGTGGCCGTGGGTGCTGTGGCGAGCGGCACCAATTCTGCATGCTCCGCGTCGCACTCGGCCGGTTCGGCGGCCAGCGCGGCTGGAGGTGTCGCGGCGAGCGGCAATGATGCGGCAAGCACGGTGCCGCAGCCAGCGGATCCGGCTGCCGCCAGCGCAGCCGGAGATATCGCGGCGAGCGGCACCGATGCCGCAAACACCACGCCGCAGTCAGTCGAACCGAACCGTCCCGCGGACTCGCTCCACCCTGATCCCCAGCATCCCGCCCGGGTCCGCGTCGTGGTCGACTGGGAGCCCTTCTCCCGGCCGCCTCGGCGCGTCGCCACGCGGGACGAGATGGTCGCTTCCGCGCACCGTGTTCTGGACCGCCGCAAGCGCGGCCGGCACCGCAAGCCCGACACCCGCGACCCCTGGACCTCCCGAGCCGCGGATTTCGTCGTCGCCTGGGCCGCCGCGCTCCGGATGGCGTTGCTCGTCCTCGCTGGAACCGCGTTCCTCGCCGGTCTCGTGCTGATGGACAGCCCGATCGCGGGCGTCGCGGTGACGTCGGCGACCGTCGCCGCGGGCGTCGCGGCGTGGCTGACCCGGCCGCGAAAGTCCCCCTCGCATCGTTGTTGAAGCAGGGTGTCGATTCCGCGCGAGGCCGTTCGACGAGGATGTGACGGCTGGACGATGCCAGCCCCGACCCGAGGAGCGGTCCATGCGTTTCCTGATGATGCACCGGCTTGACGAGAACGCCCCCGAGGCCTGGAACCCCACCCCGGAATTCATGGAGAAAATGGGCGCGTTCATCCAGGACTGGACCGAACGCGGCATCCTGATCACCGCCGAGGGCGTGCACCCCTCGGCGAAGGGCGCGATCGTCCGCAAACCCCGCGGCGCGACGCCGACGGCGACGGACGGGCCGTTCACCGAGGCCAAGGAGGTCATCGGCGGATTCGCCCTGGTCAACGCCGAGAACCGGGCCCAGGCCGTCGAGTACGCGAGCCAGTACGCGGACCTGTTCGACGAGATCGAGGTCGAGGTCCGCCAGGTCGTGGAGTTCGCCGACCTCCCGGACCTGGCGGGGAAATAGCCCAGCGCACCGGGCATTCGGCCGCATTCGCGCGCCAAGTCTTTGTCATGAGTTGACCCGCGCCGCGCCGCGAGCGGATCTTCGTCCTGGGGGACAGGGCGGGGATCCGAGGAGGCAGCGGTGCGGGTCATGCTCACGGTGGTCTTGACAACGATGTCAGCACTGATGCCGGTCCAGGCCAGGACACCCGCGCCGCAACCGGCGGCGAACCTCGTGGTGTGCGACAAATACTGCGACGACCGCGCCGCCGACCAGGCGTCCAGCGACCGGATCGCGGTCACCGCGCCGCTCGACGACCGCGTCCTCCAGCTGCACTTCGCCGACAGCGACCCGATGGGCTGGGCCGTCATCGACCATTCGCGTCCGGGCGACCGGGTGTGGCTCGACCGGTCCTTCGACGGCGGCGCGACCTGGGACGGCGGCGCACAACTGGGCCTGACGACCGCCCCGTCCGGGGTCGGCGGCTGGCGCACCCAGATGTACAACAACGACGACTGGCACAACCGCGGCGTCGGCGCTCTGCGCGCGTGCGGCGGCACGGTCGACACTGGACGGATCGCTTGCACGCCTTGGGCACGCACCCGCTGGAACGCCGCGAACCGCGCGCAAGCGGCGGCGACCGCGATGATGGCCCTGTACGACAACGGCACCGGCTACTTCCGCGAGGGCGGCGGCTGGGGAACAGCGGTGTCGCTGGCGGCGGTGATCCGCAACGCGTCGGTCAGCCGGATGGCCAGCTACGACTACGCGATGGCCACGACGTACGACAAGAACGTCAACGCCGGCCGCGGTCAGTTCCGCAACGAGTTCTCCGACGACACCGGCTGGTGGGCGATGGCGTGGCTCGACGCCTACGACCGCACCGGCGAGCAGCGCTACCTCGCGACCGCGAAGGCTGACGCCGACCACATGCAGACCTTCTGGACCGGCGACTGCGGCGGCGGCATCCGGTGGAAAGAAGGCCTGACGTACAAGGCGTCCATCTCCAACAGCCTGTACATCCAGGTCAACGCCACCCTCGCGGACCGCACCGGCGACGCGACCTACCGGAGCCGGGCGCAGCAAGGCTGGGAGTGGTTCCGCGGCAAGGGGCTCATCGGCTCGGACGGCCTGGTGGTGGACGGCATCGACGGCACGAGCTGCGCCGCGGTCGGCCAGCGCTACACCTACAACCAGGGCGTTTTCGTCTCCGGCCTCACCGCGCTGTCCAAGGTGACCGGAGACCAGAGCTTGATCGGCACCGCGCGTTCGGTCGCCGACTCCACGACCCGCACCGGGTCGTTCTTCACCGGGGACGACGGCATCGTCCACGACCCGGGCGAGGGCGCCAGCTGCACCGACGACGGGTCGTACTTCAAAGCCGGACTCGTCCGCGGTCTGTCCGAACTGGACGCCGCGACGTCCGACATGCCCTACCGGGATTTCCTGACCAGACAGGCAGATTCCGCCTACGCGCACTCCCGCAACGACTTCGACCAGTATTCGCGCTCGTGGTCCTCCAGCGCGGGCAAGGGGCAGGGCTGCCAGGCCGCCGCGCTCGCGCTGATGAACGCGACCTACTAGCCCCGTTAGTGACCGACAGCACACCCGCCTTCGCAAGGCCCATCCGGGTACGGTTGACGGTGCCACGGAATCCTGCGTGGTTCATGCGGACGGGGAAGGGCGATCGTGGAGCTGAAGGTCGGGTACAAGGCGTCGGCGGAACAGTTCGGGCCTCGCGAGCTGGTGGAGTTCGCGGTGCGGGCCGAGGAGCTGGGGCTCGACTCGGTGTGGGTGTCGGACCATTTCCTGCCGTGGCGCCACGAGGGCGGCCACGCGCCGTGGGCGCTGGCGTGGATGCCCGCGGTGGCGGAGCGGACCAGCCGGGTGCTGATCGGGACCAGCGTGCTGACGCCGACATTCCGGTACAACCCCGCGGTGATCGCGCAGGCGTTCGCGACGATGGCGCTGCTGTCGGGCGACCGCGTGATCCTCGGCGCGGGCACCGGCGAGGCGCTGAACGAGATCGCGGTGTCGGGCCGGGAATGGCCGGAGTTCAAGGAGCGGTTCGCGCGGCTGCGCGAGTCGGTGCGGCTCATGCGCGAGCTGTGGAGCAAGGACAACGTCGACTTCGAGGGCGACTACTACCAGCTGGTCAACGCGAAGATCTACGACCGTCCGGAGCGTCCGGTGCCGGTGTACATCGCGGCGGGCGGCCCGGTCGTGGCGAAGTACGCGGGCCGTGCGGGCGACGGCATGATCTGCACGTCCGGCAAGGGCATGGAGCTCTACACCGACAAGCTGATGCCGGCGATGGCCGAGGGCGCGGCCGCGGCTGAGCGCGACGCGTCCGGGGTGGACCGGATGATCGAGATCAAGATGTCGTACGACCGCGACCCGGAGAAGGCGCTGGCCAACACCCGGTTCTGGGCCCCGCTGTCGCTGAGCGCGGAGCAGAAGCACACCGTTTCCTCGGCGGAGGAGATGGAGCGGCTGGCCGACGAGCTGCCGATCGAGCAGGTCGCGAAGCGGTGGATCGTCGCCTCCGACCCGGACGAGGCGGTCGCGCAGATCAAGCCGTACCTCGACGCCGGCCTGAACCACCTGGTCTTCCACGGCCCCGGCCACGACCAGGAACGGTACCTGAGCCAGTTCGCCGAGGACGTGCTGCCGCGGCTGCGCGCGCTGTCCTGACGGATCTCGGGAAACGAACCCCCGTCCGGCTCCGGCTGGGCGGGGGTTTTCCGTATGCCGTCGATCATCGCGCTCGTCGCGGTCGCCGAGCCAGCGGTCGCGGCCGTGCGGACGGTCCGTCCACTCCGGACAGTCACCGGAAACCGCGCCAGGTCGCCCCGGCAATCGTGGCCGACATCGCGGATTGGCCGACACGACAACGGTGATCGAAGCCCGCCCATGATGCGCGAGCCTCGATCACCGGGCGATCACTCTTGCCTGAACCGCTTTCTCCGGCTCGCCACCAGGAACGCCGTGCCTCCGACGACGAGGGCTCCGCCGAGGATCAGCAGCATCGGCAGCAGCGGAATCCCGGTCGAGGCCAGCGAATCCGTGCCCGTCGCCGCGCCCGGCGCCGGGGGCTGGGCTGCCGGGGGAGCGGGGTTCGGGCTCGTCGCCGGAGGCGCCGACGACGTGGGCGGGCTGGGCGGCGGCGGAAGGTAGACGCCCGCGTCGATGGTGTGGTCGACCCCGCCTGCCTGTGCGGGGGCGGTCACCGGCGCGTAGCCGTTGCAGAGCCGTCCGGTCGCTGGCGGCACGACGTTCGAATCGTGCGCCCGGTCCGGACCGGCGGTGGGGAGCGTGAACCGCAGGTCGGTCGCGGGCGGCGTCCCGGGCACGTTGTCCGTCGCGGCGGTGCAGACGTCGAACTGCACCGTGTACTTCTCGCCCGGCTTCAGCTGGTACTCCGCCCCGACGCCGCCGAAGTAGTACTCGCCCGCCTTGTCGGTCTGGGTGCTGGCGACCTTCTTGCCGTCGGCGTCGAGCAGGTTCACCGTCGCCTTCGCGAGCGGGACCTCGTCCGTGCGGTTCGGGTCCTGGATGCCGTTGTGGTCGCCGTCGAACCAGACGAGGTTGCCGATCTGGATCGGCGCGTTCGCTGCCTGGTAGGCGATGTCGCCGAGCCCGCCCGCCTTGCCGAAGCTGTTGGCCGGGCCCACGAACGCGTACCCGTGCTTCGGATTGTCCTGCCCCGGCCCGATGCCGGTGCTGACGTCGTAGTAGCCGACGCCGTCGGAGCTGACGTTCTGCGCCGGATCCATCTGGGTGCTGATCGCCCACTGCTGCTGCGGGATGTAGGCGACCGAACCCTGCGCGGACTCCTGGTGCAAGCCGTTGCCGGATCGGCTCGGGTCGAAGAAGTCGCCGGGGAAGTACTCGACGACGCCCGGCGTCTCGTTGCCGTTCGTCTCGGGCTTGCCGTGGTTCGGACAGGCGCCGGTGCCTTCCCAGTCGTATCCGCCGCCGGGAGCCGCGCAGGCCATGGTGATGTCGCCGCCGGACATGCCGGTCGACGCCTCGTTGTGGTCCGGTCGCGGGTCGATGCCGGAGCCGAAGACGTCCATGAACCGGTCCCGGAAGCCGAGGATCATCGAGCCGTCGCGGGTGAAGGCCATGCTCGCCAGCTCGGGCTGCGGGTTGATGCCCGGCCCCGGGGCCGGGCTGGGCCCGTGGTGGGTGAACTTGTCCCACGAAGAGAACGAGGTGTCCCACGGGTTCCAGTGGTCGGTGTCCTCCTCCTGGTATCCCGCGATGACGTACCCGCGGAGATAGTCGAGGCGGTGCTCGAGCACCGGCGTGAACTTCGTGCCGTCGTAGGTGTAGACCACGGCCTTCAGATCCTCGCGCCGCTTCGTGCTTTCCGCCGAGCAGATGCCGCCGACGTACAGTTTCGCGTCGTGTGCGGCGACCGCGAACGGCCGCCAGTCGTTGGGCACGGCGCACTCCGGAGCCGGAATGGGGACGGTCCTGTCCGGTTCCGCGGTGGCTCCCGTCGCGTCGAAACTGACCAGGCTCCGCGTCGCCAGGCTGACCGCGTAGAGCGTCTTCCCGTCTTCGGTGAGCGCGATCCCGCCGAGGCTTTCCTTACCGGGCACGTCCACGAAATGCTCGTCCTTGCGCAGGTCGACCGCGCCGTGCTCGGTGACCGCGGCGTCCGGCACTTTCGCGAACAGCTGGGGCGCGCCGCCGCCCAGCGGCGTCGTGTAAATCGCGCCGCCGCCTTCGGGACCGTAGGTGGTAAAGCGTTTCGCGAACGCTGACTGGAAAATGCGCTCGCGGTATTTGTCGTACGCCAATCCCCATGTGGTGCCGACTTGCGCCTGGGTGTTCAGCACGGTCGGGCAGGCCGAGTCGGCCGGGCAGGTGCCGCGGAAGGTACGGTCGAACGCGACCAGGGCGCGGCTGTTCGGGTCGGGCGCGCTGCCGTCGCTGTTGACCGCCGGGCTTTGCACCGGCACGTAATAGCGGGCGTCGGGCAGCGTGTGGTCGGCCGGGTTCCAGACGCCGGTGATCACCGAAACGTCTTTGCTCTCCCGCAGATCCACGAACGTCGTGAAACTGTCGAAGTGGTTTTTCTCCGTCGACGCGGGCGCGGCCCGCAAATACGCGCGATACGGATCCGGAACGGAAACGTCGACCCGGTACCGGCCGCCGGCGAGCGGGGCGGAGGGGTCCACGACGACCTTTCCCGCCGCGTCCGTCCGCCCGCGCACCTGATGTCCGGCGGGGTCGGTGACCAGCACGGACATCCCCGGTTGCGGGGTGTCCATAGTGGCGTTGACGATTCCGGTGCCGAAGAAATCCCGGAGCACCTGGACGGTCAGCGTGCCGTCCCCGGCGGCCGCGGCTGTGCCGCCGGTGACCGTGATCGCGCTGCCGCCCAGCAAGAGGGCAGCGGCCGCTGCTCGGGTCAGCCTGAATCTGCCGCTCGTTCTTCTGCCACCTCGGGTCATGACTGCGGGATCTCCGTTCTTTGCGCGGAATTTTCGCGCGGCGTGCCGCAAAGTTGTAACAGTGAAGCAGAAAACGGTCTTGCCGGGTACGGCACTCGGATACAGGACCGGGTGAATCAAAACCCTGCTACGGTCACTCGCTGTGCCTGTCAAACGGATCGCGCGCCGCTGGGTCGTCCTCGCCGCGGCAGTGACGCTCGCGCTCGGCGCGGGAATATTCTGGTATGCCTCCGACGGTTCCGCCGATTCAGGCCCGCGCGCGGTCACCGCGGACGAGGCGAGCCGGCTCGCGATCGCGCGGTTCCGCAATTACCAGAAGCAAGTCCGCGCGGTGGCGATCAGTGTGCCCGGCGCGGCGGGCGAACTCGAGATCACCGGTTCGGCCGATTACCGCGCCAAGGCCGGCTACGGAGTGCTGAAAGGCAAGGGGCGCAACGACTCCGGCAATGGTCTGATCCGGTGGACGGCCAGCCGGATCGAACTGCACCCGCTGTCCGCCGTCCCCGAGTTCCCTCCGGAAAAACCGCCGGCGGACGGCTGGTTCGCCCGTCCGCTCGACCCGACCGCGGGCGCACTGGACCGCGCGCTGGCCATTGTTCTCGGACTCGGCAACGACCGGCCGGACAACGCGCAATTGCTGCCGCAGAACGGCGCCGAATGGGTAGCGGCCGATCAGGTGAACGGACATCCGGTCGACGTCTTCACCGGCCCGGATTCGCGAGAGCGGCCCGGCACGGCGGAATCCGTCCGGTACTGGCTCGACGCGGACGGCGTCATGTTCCGGGTCCAGACCGCGATCCCGGGGGAGGCGAAACCGGTCGTCATTTCCTTCGACACCCACGAATCCACTGCGGTGCCGCTCGCGCGCTGAGTTGCGTGAGGGTGTGGCGACCGCAGCAGGGGAGACGGCCATGGCTGGATTTCCGTGGCCCGCAACTGGGATCGTTTCCTTTCAGGTGCGGGCGGCCGGGGGAGAGGTCTGGCAGCATCCAGAACACGCGAGATTCGAGGACGGTCGCGGCTCGCGCATTCGACGGTTGCGGAGGTCTGGTGGCCGCGACCTCCGCATCGGCCTCGCGTGCGGGCTCCTCGTGGTCGTCGTCGGCTTCGTGCTGAACGCCGCCGAAATCGCCTAGCCTCGTTTCGCCAGCCAGCATGGCGCTGCTGCCTGGGTTTCGTTCGAAAGTTTCGCTGAGCCGACTGCGGGTTCGGCATGATGGTGCCTTGTCTCGCTCTGTCAACCAGCATGCGGCGAACGCCCGCGTTTCCGGAAGCCCTTGCTGCCGCCGCACAACCGGATGCCTGGTGAGTGTCCGCTGTCCTCAAGCGGCGGCCACGGAAGCCCGGTCTGCCAGCAACGAGGCCGCGGGTGCCTGGATTTTCGCGACGTCCGGAAATTCCGGCACGGCCGGGACGACGGTAGGTCCGGCCGTGCGCGCGTCCGGGAACTGGGGCTGCGACGGCGGCGCCGCGACGTCCGTAAACGGGATGCCCGCAGGCGGTTTCGCCCTCGTCCACGCTCCCGAGGGCGAGGCAGCACCTGCCGCGGGACACGCAGCACTTGTCACCAATCCCTCCGGAATCGTGTGCGGCACGCCGGAATCAAGACAGTTTCCGCTGCCCTTCGTGGTGCCGGGGAAGGTCCAGCCGACGTCGATGCCGTTCGCCGCGAAGACGTCGCCGACGATCTGGTTGTCCTTCGGCGGCACGTCCTGGGTCGCGGTGAGGACGAGCCCGGCGTTCGCGTTCCCGGCGATCCGGTTGCGCAGCACCTGGTTGCCGCTGCCGCCGTCGATGCCGATCCCGATGCCCCAGCCGCCGTCGGCCTGCTCCGGGGTCGCCGCCTGGCCGTTGGCCGCGACCAGATTGCCGGCGACCACCGAATCCCGCTGCGGCAACAGCTTTTCCTGATGGTCGGAGTTGGTGGTGAGCCCGACGCGGTTCCCGCTGAACCGGTTCCCGGCGACGTACATGTCGCCGCTGGCGTTCGTGCCCTCGTAGCCGACCGCGTTGAGCTCCGCGACGTTGTCCCGCACCACCGTCCGGCACGGTTTGCATTGGCCGACATAGATTCCGGAATCAGCGCCGCCGGACGTGTAAGACTGCTCGATCACTCCGTTCTGTGCGGAAAACGCATAGATTCCGTAGAGACCGTTGCGGGTGGCGGTGACGTGCGAGACCAGGAACGAAGTGAGGAAACGGATCGGCTCGTCGCCGGTGTCGTAACCGCCTCCGTGCCCCGGCAGCCCCGACGCGGCCTTCACCGAACCGGTCACGAGCACGCCGTTCTGCGTGTGATTCCGGACTGTCAGGTTCTCGACCGCAACCCCCGGCGCGGACACGACGACGCCGTTGTCCCGCTTCAGCTGCCCGTCGACGACGACCTTCTCCCGCACTTCGCCGCGCAGCGTGACCCGCGGCGTCGCGATCTTCACCGTTTCGTGGTACTCGCCCGGCGCGACGAGCACGAGATCTCCCGCCTGAGCCAGGGAAACAGCGGCGGAAATGGTCGGCGCGTCGGCGGGAACGCGGATCGTCACGCCCGCCCCGTCCGGCCGATGCCCCTCGGCGGAGGAAGAACCACATCCGCTGACCAATGCCGCGGACAACCCCAGGATCGCCACGATGGCGAGAAAACGCATACGCCCAGTCTGGCACGAGCGCCGGATACCGTTGGAGTGATTGTTGGCCGGTCGACGGACGTGCGCTTGGCTGGCTGCTGTGCCGCGGGATTCGCCGAGGCGCGGTGGCGGGGCCCGGGAGGCGAATTCGCAGCGAGGGCGGGGGATCGCTGGCCGGGCGCGGACATGCACCTGGTTGGCCGCTGGATTCGCTGACGCGGTGGCGGGCCGGACTGCGAGACGAGTTCGCCGGGAGGGCGGGGGATTGCTGGCCGAGCGGCGGAGGTCCGCTTGGTTGGCGACTGGGCCGCTGGATTCGCCGACGCGCAGTGGCGCGGCCTGCCTGCGAGGCGAATTCGCCGGGACGGCGGGGGATCGCTTGCCGAGCGGCGGACGTGCGCTTCGTTGGCGCTGTGGCGGGGCGCTGTGGCGGGGCCTGGGAGGCGAATTCGTCGGGACGGCGGGGGATCGCTCGCTGGATTGGCGGTCGCCGCGTGCGGGAACCATCCTCGCGCACTCAGCAATCTCGCAGCCAAGCCCGCCGCGGCAACTCCAGGCGAATCGGCGTGAGCTCACCGGGCCGGTTTGTCGGACGCAGTCGCCGGATCAGCGAGGGGGCGGTCGCCATCGAACCAGGCATCAGGCCGAGCCGAATTCGCCTCAGGCACCGGGATCTGTCACGCTGCCCGACGTGAATTCCGCTGAGCGCCGCCCTTCCCGTCGCGCTTTTCTCGGGGCGGCTGTGACCGCCGGACTCGCCGCCGGGTGTCACGCGGCCTCCGCGCCCGATGCCGAAACCCGGCCCGGTCCGATCGAGCACACCGGCCCTCACCAAGCCGGGATCACCACCCCGCAACAACCGCAACCGCACCTATTAGTCGTCGCCGCAGATGTTTCCGTCGCGCCGGGCCCCCTTCTGGCCGAATTAGGCCGCCACATTCTGGCCATGACGGCGGGAACCGACGCCCGTCTGCTGGGCTTGCCCCCAGGCGACCTGACCGTGACGGCCGGCATCGGTCCCAGGTTGGTCCAGTCCAGCGACTCGCACCTGCCCGGCGCGAAGGACCTTCCTCCGGCCGCGCACGAGGCGATTGCTCCGTCCGACCGCGGCGGCGACCTGCTGCTTCAGATCTGCGCGAGCGACCCGCTCGTCCCGCCCGTCGCCGCGGCCGCGCTCCTGGCGAGACCCGGTCTGCGCGAACGCTGGCGCCAGTCGGGCGGGCGCGGGCCGCACGTCCCGGTCTCGGACGGGCAGACCGCGCCGCGGAACGTCCTGGGTTTCGTCGACGGCATCATCGGCCCGCGCACTCCCGCCGAGCAGCAGCGGGATCTGTGGCTTTCCGGCCCGGCTCCGGTCGCGGGCGGCACGATCGCCGTCGTCCGGCGGATGGTGGTGGACGTCGCGCGGTTCGCCGCATTGCCGCTCGCAGAACAGGAGGCGGTCTTCGGCCGCCGGCGAGACACCGGGATCCCGCTGTCGGGCGGCGCGATCGCCGACGGGCCGGATCTGGGCGCCAAAACCCCGGACGGCCGCTATCTCGTCCCTGCCGCCGCGCACATCCGCCGAGCCCACGCGAACGTCGTCGGGGCCGGGCTCATGCTGCGCCGCAGCTACAGCATCGACACGCCGGCGCCCGGCCTTCTGTTCGTGAGCTTCCAGAACGACCTGCACACGTTCACCGCCACCCTGGCGAGCATGGAGAGCGCAGACGCGCTGCTGCCGTTCACGACCACCACCGCGAGCGGGACCTTCCTGATCCTCCCCGGCTTCGACGAGCGCCGGCCGCTGGGCTCGACCCTGTTCCCGTCGTGAGCGGGCGACCCGGGGAACGGAAAAGCCCCGCCTCTCCGAGGAGAAGCGGGGCTTCCGAGGTGTGAAACACGATGGTGCGCGATACTGGGATTGAACCAGTGACCTCTTCCGTGTCAGGGAAGCGCTCTCCCGCTGAGCTAATCGCGCGAGGTGGAGACGGGATTCGAACCCGTGTACACGGCTTTGCAGGCCGTTGCCTCGCCTCTCGGCCACTCCACCGCATGGGGCTTGAGCCCTCCGAGCGGACGACGGGATTCGAACCCGCGACCCTCACCTTGGCAAGGTGATGCGCTACCAGCTGCGCTACGTCCGCACTACCTGTGGCTCCGAGGCGGTGCCGGGAATCTCGCGATTCCGGCTCGCACCCCGTCGCCGTGGTGTGAAGAAACCATAGCCGATCCCGGCGACCGTCCCGGCACCGGGGGGTTGTTGGCCCGCCCGCGGGCCGGTGATCAGGCCAGATCGTTCGGGATCAGGTGGGTGAGCGCGTCGTCGACGTCGACCCACAGGTGCTCGTTGCCCGGCAGCACGACGTCGTACGTGCGATCCAGGAAATCGGCCAGCTCCTGCGCGGACGCCTCGAACATGGCGTGCCCGGACGGGGAGTTCAGCTCGATCAGGACCGACTCCGGGTCCTCCACCGAAGGCCGGATGCGGACGTCCCCGTCGCCGGCGTCGGCGAGCAGGCCGTCGGCGAGCAGGTCGCGCGCGTAGACCCATTCGACCCAGCCCGCCCGCCCGGTGCGGAAGGCGGCGACGACGGCGTACGGGTCGCGGGTGTCGTAGCGCAGCTCCACCTTCACCGGAACCGCCGGGGTCCGCGGCGCCAGCAGGTCGAAGACCGCCGTCGAGCGGAGCGTCACGTGATCGTTGCGCATCGTCCTACCCTTCGTCTCCCTTCCCGGCCCGGACGACCGAGGACGACGGTGAGACGCACCAGGAGCCCGGATCCGTCGCGGGTGCGCTCGAGATCACCCGTTCGAGACCGTCTGCCCCGAGGTCCGTCCGGTCCGTCGCCGTCCGTGCCGCGCAGCCTTCAGCGGGCGCCCGGTGGGGAGCCACCAGTACATCTTGCGCGGTTCGGCCGCTGTGCGATAGCACCGTCGCACGGATGTCGCGGACGCCCGCACGCGCCCCCGCCCGTGCAGGGCCTCGGTTAGCTCGGGGTTGTTCGGACGGTATTCGCAGGCAGACGGGCGGTAATCAGATCAAACCACCCGTTTGCAGGCCCCCGAAAGTCGTGGGGTAGGCTGGTTCCGCACCGCGAGCGGGCGATTAGCTCAGCGGGAGAGCGCTTCGTTCACACCGAAGAGGTCACTGGTTCGATCCCAGTATCGCCCACCAGCACTTCTCCGATGGCCTGCCGACGATCTCCGCCGGCAGGCCATCGGCGTTTCAGGAGCCCGTCCTCGACACGCCGCACTGCCCGTCCGCGCACGTCCTCTCCAAGCGGCCCCGCGACAGGGTCTGCACCAGCCCGGCCACCCAGCACGTCGGGCATCCCCGCAGCGCCAGCACGCCGACGGGCAGGGCCACCAGGCTTGCCCATCCGATCACCGGGGCCAGCGCGATCGACGCCGCGATCAGGCCGAACCCGGCGATTCCGCGGGCGAGGTGCACCGTCAGGGACTTGCTGGCGTACGACGTGCTCATCGGTCTTCCTCCGGGAGATCCAGGCGGACGCGCACGGCGGCGCGGGCGCGGTGCAGCCGCGACTTCATCGCCGCCGGGCTCAGGCCGAGCGACTTGGCGACGGTCTTTCCGGGCAGGCCCTGGATGTCGCGCATGATCAGCACACCGCGCTGGTCGCCGGGCAGTGACGCGATGGCGGCGGAAAGGCGCTCGACCTCCAGCCTGCTCAGCACGTCGTCCTCGGCGGACGGACCCGCGGCTTCCGGGATCGGCTCGTCGCGCTGCACGAGTGCGCGCGCCCGGCGCAGGCACTCGTTGCGCACGATCCGGAACATCCACGACGCCAGCGCGGCCGTCGCCCGCAGCGTTCCGATCTTGCGG
>NZ_JACJHR010000125.1 GCF_014174495.1 Amycolatopsis echigonensis | reverse complement strand
CGGGCGACTTCACGCACGGCGGGATCCTGTCGCGGGAGGCGTCCGGCCTCGACGGCATCCTGTGGGCGCCGCTGCTGCACGCGGGCTGGTCGCACCTGTTCTCCAACACGGTGCCGGTGCTGATCTTCTCCTTCCTCGCGATGGCGGCGGGCATCGGCCGGTTCGCCGTGGTCACGGCGATCATCTGGGTGGTTTCCGGGCTCGGCGTGTGGCTGGTCGGACCGGCGAACGCCTACACCGTCGGCGCGTCCGGGCTCGCCTTCGGCTGGCTCGCGTACCTGCTGGTGCGCGGCCTGTTCCACCGGTCGCTCGCGCAGATCGCGGTCGCGGTCGTGCTGCTCGGCATCTGGAGCGGGATGCTCTGGGGCCTGCTGCCCGGCAACCCCGGCATCTCCTGGCAGGGCCACCTCTTCGGCGCGCTGGCCGGCATCCTCGCCGCGTGGCTGACCTCACGCGGCGAACGCGTCAAATCCCCGAAGGCCGAGCCGACGACGCCGGGTAATCTCGGGATGTGAGTTCTCCCGGCGCGCCCATCGGTGTTTTCGATTCCGGCGTCGGCGGGCTCACCGTCGCACGCTCGATCCTCGAACTGCTGCCTGCCGAACAACTGCGCTACGTCGGCGACACCGCGCGCAACCCCTATGGGCCGCTGCCCATCGCCACCGCTCGCGAGTACGCGTTGGCCGCTCTCGACGACATGGTCGAGAGCGGTGTGAAGGCGTTGGTGATCGCGTGCAACACAGCGTCCGCGGCTTGCCTTCGCGACGCGCGCGAACGCTACGACGTCCCTGTCGTCGAAGTGGTCCTTCCGGCTGCGCGCCGGGCAGCGGTCGCGACGCACAGCGGACGCGTCGGTCTAATCGGCACCGAGGGCACTGTGCGTTCGAGGGCGTACGACGACGCCTTCGCCGCCGCGCCCGACGTACGCCTCACCAGCGTCGCTTGCCCGCGCTTCGTGGACTTCGTGGAGCGCGGCATCACGACCGGCCGACAGATCCTCGGCCTGGCACAGGGTTATCTGCAGCCGTTGCTCGAAGCCGAGGTCGACACGCTGATCCTCGGCTGCACGCACTATCCGCTGCTGTCCGGCGTGCTGCAGATCGTGATGGGACAGGACGTCACGCTCGTCTCCAGCGCCGACGAAACCGCCAAGGACCTCTACCGTGTGCTGACCGAGCTCGACCTGCTCGCCGAACGCGACGAGCCGCCGCGGCACGAGTTCCTCGCCACCGGTTCGCCGGAGCCGTTCGCCCGCTTGGCGCAGCGGTTCATGGGCTTCGCGCCGGGCGCGCTCGCCCCGCTCAGCGCGTGACGCTGCGGCGCCGCTGAGCGGAGTTAGGGTGACGGGGTGCGACTGACGATCCTCGGGTGTTCGGGCAGCATCCCCGGGCCGAACGCCGCCGCGTCCGGGTACCTCTTGGAGGCGGAGGGCTACCGGCTCGGGCTCGAGCTGGGCACGGGTACGTTCGCCCAATTGCAGACCGTGCTGGACCCGTTCGACCTGGACGCGCTTGTCCTTTCGCACCTGCACGCCGACCACTGCGCCGATGTCAACTCCCTGACGGTGCTTCGCCGCTACCACCCCGCGCCGCCGTACCCCGCGCGGCCGAGGCAGCTGCCGCTGTACGCGCCGGCTGAGGCACCCTCGCGCCTCGCGCACGCGTACGCGGCTGACGCAGCTGAACGAGCTTGCGCGGATCTGTCGGACGTGTACGAGTTCCACGAGCTTCGCGAAGAGACTGTCCAGATCGGTCCCTTCGACGTGACGGCCGTCGCCGTGTACCACCCGACGCCCGCTTTCGGCCTGCGTATCGCGTACGGCGGCACCATCCTCGCGTACACCGGTGACACCGGGCAGTGCCGAGTTCTCGGCGAGCTGGCTGACGGTGTCGATGTCCTGCTTTCTGAAGCGTCCTGGACCGATGCCGCCGACCGTCCGCCAGGCGTGCACCTCTCCGGCAAAGAAGCAGGTGAACTGGCCAAGGAAGCCGGGGTAAGCCGTCTGCTGCTGACGCACGTCGCGCCGTGGACCGACCGGAACGCAGTCTTGGCCGAGGCCAAAGCTGTGTTCCCGGACGCCGAGCTGGTGACGCAAGGCGCGGTCTACGACCTCTGATCGGAAAGCGTCAGAGGCACGTCCTAGCTCCGCCTTCCTCCCCTCCACCACCCTCAACGGAGTGGCGTTGCCACGCAGTATCGTCTGCTGCGTGGCTAGAAAAGATGGCAGGAACGACGACCAGCTCCGCGAAGTGAAGCTCACCCGCGGGTTCCAGAAGTGGCCTGCCGGGTCCGTGCTCGTCGAGTTCGGCAACACCAGGGTGCTGTGCGCGGCGAGCGTGACCGAGGGCGTGCCGCGCTGGCGTGCCGGATCCGGTCTCGGCTGGGTGACCGCGGAGTACGCGATGCTCCCGTCCGCGACCAACACCCGCAGCGACCGCGAAGCGGTCAAGGGCCGGATCGGCGGGCGGACGCACGAGATCTCCCGGCTGATCGGCCGCTCCCTGCGCGCCTGCATCGACCTGGCCGCGCTCGGCGAGAACACCATCGTCATCGACTGCGACGTGATCCAGGCGGACGGCGGCACCCGCACCGCCGCGGTCACCGGTGGCTACGTGGCCCTGGCGGACGCGATCACCTGGCTGGGAGCGGCGAACCGGCTCAACGACCCACAGCCGCTGTCGTCCTCGGTGGCCGCGGTGAGCGTCGGCGTCGTGGACGGCCGGGTGCGCCTCGACCTGCCGTACGAGGAGGACTCGCGCGCCGAGGTCGACATGAACGTGGTCGCCACCGACGCCGGAACCCTCATCGAGGTGCAGGGCACCGGCGAGGGGGCCACCTTCGCACGGTCCACTTTGGACACCATGCTGGACCTGGCGCTGGCGGGCTGCGAGGAACTGACGCGGCTGCAGAAAGAAGCGCTGGCGCTGCCGTACCCGGGCGAGCTGCCCGAACCGCGTCGGGACAAGAAGAAGGGCCAGAAGTGACCAAGCTGCTGCTGGCCACCCGGAACGCCAAGAAACTGGGCGAACTGCGCCGGATCCTGGAAGCGGAAGGCATCCAGGGCATCGAGGTCGTCGGCCTGAACGACGTCGAGGAGTTCCCGGAAGCCCCGGAAACCGCCCCCGACTTCGAAGGCAACGCCGCGGCCAAGGCGCGGGACGCGGTCGCCGCCACCGGTCTGCCCGCCATCGCCGACGACTCTGGCCTGGCCGTCGACGCTCTCAACGGCATGCCCGGAGTCCTCTCGGCCCGCTGGTCCGGCAAGCACGGCGACGACGAGGCGAACCTGAACCTGGTGCTGGCGCAGCTGACGGACACCCCGGACGAGCGCCGGGGCGCGGCCTTCGTCTGCGCGGCAGTACTGGCTCTCCCGTCCGGCGAAATCACCACGGTCCGGGCCGAATGGCGCGGCACGCTGACGAGGGAAAAGCGCGGAACCAACGGTTTCGGCTACGACCCGATCTTCGTGCCGGAAAACGAAACGAAAACCAGCGCCGAACTGAGCCCGGCGGAAAAAGACGCGGCTTCGCACCGAGGCAAAGCCTTGCGCGCGCTCCTGCCAGCTCTGCGAAAACTGGCCGACGCATAACTCCCGCCCGCCCTGGAGCCGCGCTGGTGGCTCCGGGGCGGGACCCGGGCTGGTCTCGAGACCTGCCCCGAGTTTTCCACCGTTTCTGGCGCGCAGATCCCTCGAGAAGCCGAACCTCCGGCGGCAGCGGCCTGGGGTTGGCAATCGTCCGTAATGTGGCCGAGGCCCACGGCGGTTCGGCTATCCCCCCGGACCCGGTCCGCGAGCTGAGTCAGACCGCCGGAGTCAGCAGTACCCATCTGGCACCGCGGTTCAAGGCACTCAGCGGCGTCACGCCGAAGCGACTGGCCCGCCCCCAACCGCTTCACCGCCACCGTGTTCGCGATCGACCCCGCCGGACCGATCGGCTGGAGCGACCTGGCCGGTCGCGCGGGCTACCTCGACCAGGCCCGCTTCGGCCACGAGTTCCGCGCCTTCACCGGCCGAACGCCGACCCAGTACGTCGAAGTCCGGCGGCGGTTCCTGCGCGACCATCCCGGCCACCCGCTGGAGGGCCGGCCGTTCCCGGCCGATTGATTTCTTACCAGCGCGACCGCTGGCGAGACGCTAATTTGGGGCCATCCGAACGCAGAGGAGAACCCCGTGGGCAAGGTCGTCATGTACGGCTCGGTGTCGGCGGACGGCTTCATCGCCGGCGAAAACGACCAGCCCGGCCCGCTGTTCGACTGGCTGACCAGCGGCGACGTCCCGCTGGACGAGAGCGGCGTGCTGAAGGTGTCGCAGCCGTCCTACGACTACACCCGGCAGTACTGGGACCAGATCGGGGTGACCATCGCGGGCCGCCACGTCTTCGACCTGACTGACGGCTGGGACGGGAAACCTCCGAGCGGAATCGACCACGTAGTCGTCGTGACCCATCGCCCGGCACCCGAGGGCTGGAACCCCGACGCACCGTTCCACTTCGTCGACGGCGTCACGTCCGCCGTCGCCACAGCGCAAGAGCTAGCAGGCGACCGCATTGTCGAGGTCGCCGCTGGTGACGTCGGCGGCCAAGCGCTAGCCGCGGGTCTGGTCGACGAGGTGCGCATGGACGTGGTGCCGGTCGTCTTCGGCTCCGGCAAACGCTACTTCGGCTCCGTCGCAGCGCAGCACCTGCTGGAGGATCCGGACGTGGTTCAGGGCGACCGGGTGCTTCACCTGCGCTACCAGGTGCGTCGCTGACCGGTCGCGCGGAGAGGCGTGTCCGGCCTCTCCGCGCTCCGGCGGCAATTCAGGCGGAAATCCCCAAATCCCGGATCAGCTTCGCCACGTGCCCGGTAGCCCGCACGTTGTAGGCGGCCTTGGCGATCTTCCCCTCCGCGTCCACGATGAACGTAGACCGGATCACGCCCTGCACGATCCGCCCGTAGTTCTTCTTCTCCCCGAACGCGCCCCACTCGGTCAGCACTGTCTTGTCCACATCGGACAGCAACGGGAAGGTCAGCTTCTCCGCCTCGACGAACTTCGCCAGCTTTTCCGGCTTGTCCGGCGAAATCCCCAGCACCTGATACCCCGCGTCGTTCAGTTCCGCGAGGTTGTCCCGGAAATCGCACGCCTGCTTGGTGCAGCCCGGCGTGCCCGCGGCAGGGTAGAAGTACACCACCACGGCCTGGCCGCGGAAGTCGCTGAGCGAGACGTTCTTGCCGGTGCTGTCCGGCAGGGTGAATTCGGGCGCTTCGTCGCCCACGGCGAGTCGCTGGTCGGTCATGGGGACGAGAGTAATTCAGGCGTCTCCGCAATACGTGACGACGGCGGGCTCGCCGGTGCTCGGCCGCACCTGCACGGCCATCCGGGCGCTCTCGGCGGGCACCGCGAAAGCGAGCGTGAGCTGCGTGGACCGGCCGGGCATCAGGTCCTTCCCGGCGTCGGAGACGCCGCCGAGCCCCTGCGTGGCGTCGACGACCTGCTTCGCCGGCTTCCCGGCGACCGTGGCGGTGACGGACATCCCGGAAACCCGGTACGGATCGGTGCCGTTGTTGGTGACCTGGATGTAGAACGCCGCCGCGCGCGCACTGCGCGGGTACGCCGCCGGGCTCGGCTGGAAGGACTGCGGGGCGGACAGCGAGACGGTGATCCCGCTGGCGAAGCGGTGGTTGGCGCCGAACTGCAGGTCACCGGAGGCTTGCGCGGCCGCGGGCTGCGCCGCCGGGTTGCCGACGCCCATCGCGGCGGAGCCTTCCCGAGCGTTGACACCGCCGCAGGCCGCCGCGGAGAACAGCAGGCAGGCGGTCAGCAGCAGTTTCGGGGTGCGCGCGGGCGCCATCGCGGGGGTACTCCAGTCGGGGTGGGGCGGTGTGCCGTTCGGCGTAGTTGCCGGGCGGACCCGCTCCACTGTGGCGGCACTATTGCCGTCACGGTGCGGAAGACGCGGACCTGGTGTACAGCCGTGGCCGATCCGTGATCGAAAGAGCACTCCGGGTGACAGTCGTCACCCCGATGTCAACGGCCGTCGGTCGGGATTCACACCGCGAACGCGAACAACAGGATGAACACCGCGACGCCGGCGCCCCAGGCGACCATGAGCCAGCCGAAGTCGCGCACCGGGTCGACCGCTCGGCTTTCCTCGCCGGGGATGTACACGCCGCGGTTTTCGAACCAGTCCGCGCATTTGCGCAGGATCCGCAGCGGATTGCGTTCCGGCACGGCCCACACCTCCCCGATGTCCGCGCCCAGCCTACGGGTTCGCGGGGGTTTCGCGGCCGTCGAGCCCGGCGATGCGCACGGCGAGTTCGACGAACGAGCGGACGAGCGGCGGTGCCGAGTCCTCGCGCCAGGCGACCACGAGCCGGCTCGGCGGGTAGCTGGCGAGCGGGACCGTCGCGACGCCCTCGGGAAACGAGTGCACGAGCGGGGCCAGCCCGACGGTTCCGTTCCACAGCACGGCTTGCAGGCATTCGTGCACGGTCCGCACGACCGGGCCGCCGGCGACGCCGCCGCTCCAGAACGCCTGCCACCGCGGGTCGGTGCCGTCCGGGAACCGGAACCACGTCCGGTCGGCGAGCTCCTCCCGGCGCACCTCGTCGCGGCCGGCCAGCGGATCGTCCGCGCGCAGCACGACGCCCATCGGGTCGGAGCGCAGCACCTGCGTGCGGATTCCGGTGGTGTCGAAGGGAATCCGGGTGAGCGCGACGTCCACGAGCCCGGCGTGCAGGCCCGTCGTCGGATCGGTGAGGTCGGCTTCGCGGACGCTGATCCGCACGCCCGGATGCCGTTTGCGGAACTCGCCGGCGAGCCGGATCCCGACCGGTTCCGAGCTGTCGGCGAGGGTGCCGAGCGTGAGCCTTCCGGGCCCGGCCGCCGCGGCGACCCTCGCGCGGGCCTGGTCCGCGCCCGCGAGCAGGGTGCGGGCCTCGTCGTAGAGCGTGGTCCCGGCGGCGGTGAGCGTGACGCCGGACGGCGATCGGTCCAGCAGCGTCGCGCCGAGGTCGGTTTCGAGCTGTTTGATCGCGCGGCTCAGCGGCGGCTGGGTCATGTGCAGCCGCGCCGCCGCCCGGCCGAAGTGGCGCTCCTCGGCGACCGCGACGAAGTACCGGAGCGAACGGAGATCCACAACCAGCGACAATACCCGCGCGGTATCGGGAAAAGCGGATCAGTCTTGGACACCGGCGCGGGCGCGGCGCTGGACTGGAACGGTCCCTGATCCCGCGCTTTGAGGAGCCCCCGGCGATGGCCGACTATCCGTATCCCGATCCCGTCGTGCGGACCGCACAGGTGCGCGAACTCGCCCGCGACCTCGTCGTGCTCCCGAACCAGGGCGTGCAGCTGGTGCCGAACGTCGGCGTCATCGGCGGGACGCATTCCGTGCTCGTCGTCGAGACCGGCATGGGGCCCCGCAACGCGGAAACCGTGCTGAAGTTCGCGGCCGAGTACGCGCGCGGTCGCCGGATTTACTTGACCACCACGCATTTTCACCCCGAGCACGCGTTCGGCGCGCAGACCTTCGCCGGTGCCGCGACCTACCTGGCCAACCGCGCGCAAGCGACCGATCTTGCCGAGAAAGGCCCCGGCTACCTGCGGATGTTCGCCGGCTTGGGAGAACCGGTCGCGCGGCAACTGGCGGGGGTGGAGCTGCCGGCCCCGGATGTCGTCTACGACTCTTCGCACGACCTCGACCTCGGCGGTCGCGTGGTGCAGCTGCGCGCGACCGGCCGTGCGCACAGCAAGGGCGACCAGGTCGTCACGGTCCCGGACGCGGGCGTCCTGTTCACCGGCGACCTCGCCGAGACCGGCCAGTTCGCGATCTTCCCGTGGTTCCCGCCGCACGACACCGACGTGTCCGGCATCCGCTGGATCGACGTCATGCGGAAGCTCGCACGGCAGCGACCGGAGATCGTCGTTCCCGGCCACGGCGAGATCAGCGGTCCGGAATTGCTCGACGACCTGCGCGCCTATCTCGAACTGCTGCGCGACGAGACCTGGCGGCGCCGGGATTCAGGAATGGACGAGGCGACCGTGATCGCGGAAGTGCGGGACGAGCTGATCAAGCGGCATCCGGAGTGGGAAGGCCGCGAATGGATCGACACCGCGGTGGCGTGCCTGTGCACGGAGCACGTCAGTCGCGTTTGAGCAACGGCGCGAGCGTCGTCACGACGGCCTGCCGGGTCGCTTCGGCCCGCTGCTCGGCGGTCAGCTCGCCGGCGCGGTCGAACATGGCTTGCGACGCTCCGCGCACCGCGCCGGCGAACGCGCCGGTCAACGCGCGAGCGCTGAGGTCGTCCAGCTCGTCGGGAAAGGCCTCGGCGAGGATTCCGGCGATCCGGCGCTCGGCGTCGAACTGGATCTGCAGTGCTCGGCCCTGGACGGCGGGCACGGTCTGGAGCAGCCGCATGCGCAACGGGGTCAGCTTGCCGATGATGTCGTTGCTGACCTCGTCGCCGTGGCAAAGGACGCGGACCAGCAGGTCGATGGGCCGGTCGTCCGGGGCGCGGTTCGCGAGGGCGTCGAGCAACGCCTGAACCCGGCTCTCGGCGTCCGGGAACACCAGCTCTTCTTTGCTGGCGAAGTAGCTGAAGAACGTGCGGGTGCCGATCTCGGCGGCCGCGGCGATGTCCGCGATGGTCGTCTCGTCGTAGCCGTTGCGCTCGAAGAGGTCCGTGGCCGCGTCGATCAGGGCCTGGCGGGTGCGGGCGCGCTTGCGTTCACGGAGCGACATGAGGCGAGCATACGGCACCAAGTGCAAAACAGCATTCATTGCAAATATGCACTGAGTGCGATTACCGTGGGCCGCATGACTCGTGACGTGCTCGTGTGCGGTGCCGGGATCGCCGGTTCGACCCTCGCGTTCTGGTTGGCGCGCAATGGCTTCCGGCCGACTGTCGTAGAACGGGCGGCTGGGCGGCGCAGCAGCGGCAACCCGGTGGACGTCCGCGTCGGTGCGATGGAGGTGGCCGACGCGATGGGTGTCGTGCCGCGGTTGCGCGAGGTCGCGACGCACGCGCGCCGGTTGCGGGTGCTCAACGCGCGCGGGCGTTCGGTGACCACGGTGCGGATGGCGGTGCGCAAAGAGATCGAAGTTCCGCGTGCCGATCTGGCCTCCGCGCTGTACGAAGCGGCGCGCGACGACGCTGAAATCCTCTTCGACGACACCATCACCGCGTTGCAGCAGGACGAAGGCGGGGTCGACGTCACCTTCGAACACGCTGCACCGCGCCGGTTCGACCTGGTGATCGGAGCGGACGGCGTGCACTCGGCGGTGCGGCGGCTCGTGTTCGGCGCCGAGGAGAAATTCGTCCGGCACGCCGGGTTGTACGTCGGGACGGTGTCGCTGGGCGAGCCGTCCGACTACCCGGAGGACGTGGTCCTGCTGAACACTCCGGGCAGGCTCGTGGCGATCCATCCGGTGCGCGGGAATTCCGGAGTCGCGTTCCTCTTCCGCGCGCCGAATCCCGGGCAGGGCAAGGAAATCGTGTCCGCTGCTTACCGAGGGCTCGGCTGGCGAGTCCCGGAGTTGCTTGCCCGCTTCGAAGCCGCGGACGACGTGTTCTTCGACGCGGTCGCCGTGGTCGATCCGCCTAAGTGGCACCACGGCCGGGTCGCGCTGGTCGGCGATGCCGCTTCCTGCGTCTCGCTGCTGGGCGACGGTTCGAGTCTCGCGATCGTCGGCGCGCACACCTTGGCCGCGGCGCTTGCTGAAGGCGCCCACTCCGAGGCGTTCGCGCACTACGAGGCGACCCATCGAGCACGCGTGAAGCCCAAGCAACGCGGGGTCCGGGCCGCGGCTTCGATGCTGGTCCCGCGCACGCAGCGGGGGCTGGCGGTCCGCAACCTCGCCGCCCGGCTGCTGCCCGGCTGAACCCGGTCCGAAAAGAATTCCTTGACACGAATATTCGATCAGGTGAATACTTCGGTGCATGGACGGGATCGCCTCAGCACTCGCAGACACCACCAGGTGGCAGCTGATCGAGCTGCTCGCGCAGCGGCCGCGGTCGGTCGGCGAGCTGGCTGAGCTGACCGGGCTGCGGCAGCCGCAGACGACCAAGCACCTGCAGACCCTCGCTCGCGCCGGCCTGGTCACCATGGCCCCGCTCGGACAGCGGCGCGTCTACGCGGCCGAAGCGGCTCCGCTGCGGGAGTTCGCGGACCAGTTGCACAAGCTGGCCGAGACGATCGAGGCGCACGCGGGAGAGCGCGACGTGCTCGATCGCTACCGCGCGGCGATCGAAGCCGAAACCGCGGCCGCGGACCGGGATCGCTGGGCCGACGGACGCGCGTTCTCCTTCGAGCGCGTCCTGCCGGTCCCGCCGGAGACGGTCTGGCGGTACTGGACAGACGCCGGGCTGCTGGCGTCGTGGTGGGTCCCGCCATCCCTGACTGTCGCCGAGTGTGTCCTCGAACCGGAACCGGGCGGGCGAGTCGTTCTCGTCTACCGCGACGCCGACGGCGCTTACCGCTCGGAAGGGCAGGTCCGGACCGCTCGCGAAACCGAGCGGCTCGTGTTCGACCTGTCGGTGCTGGACGCGGCCGGCGCCGTCGCGTTCAGCGGCCACTACGACCTCGCCCTCGCCGCGGCGGACGGCGGCACCCGGCTGCGGCTGGGTCTGGAGATCAGCGCGACAACCGTCGGGGCCGTGTCCGCCATCGCCGGAATCGAAACCGGCTGGGGACAGGTCCTCGACCACCTCACCGAAGTCGTCACCCGGAAGGAAGTCCAGTCATGACCGAACGTCGTGTCACTGCCAACCTCGCCCTGACCCTCGACGGCCGCTACCACGGTCCGGAAGGCCCCGCCGACATGAGCGCGATCATCCCCTACGTGACCACCGAAACCTCCCGCAACCAGATGACCCGCATCTGGGAGAAAGCGACGACCGCGCTGCTCGGCCGCCGCAACGCGGAAGGCTTCCTCGGTTTCTGGCCGACCGTCGCCGCCGACGAAAACGCCGACCCGCGCGACCGCGGCTACGCGAAATGGTTGGTGGACACCGAAAAGGTCGTTCTGTCGAGCACCCTGACCGAGCCGCCGTGGGAGCACACTCGCGTCGTGAACGCGCCCACCGCCGAGGTCGTCGCCTCCCTGAAGGCCGAGGGCGAGGGCGACATCCTGGTCAACAGCAGCGTCAGCGTGATCAAGGCGCTGCTGGCCGAGGACCTGATCGACCGGCTGTACCTGATCATCTGCCCGGAAATCGCCGGCGGCGGCCCCCGGCTTTTCGACGACGGCCTGCCGGGTACCAAGTGGACAGTCGCGTATCAGGAGACCGGCGATCTCGGTGAAGTGGCGCTGGTTTACGACCGCGTGCGCTGATCGGCTTGACCTTCACGCATACGGCAATGTTTAGCGTCGATCGCATGAGTGAAGGACAGTTTCAAGGCAAGGCCGTGATCGTCACCGGCGGCGGAACGGGCATCGGGCAGGTCACCGCACGCGAGTTCGCCCGGCGAGGCGCGAATGTGCTCGTCGCCGGCCGGACGGCGGAGCGGCTCGCCGAAACCGCGGAGGGCTCCCCGCGGATCCGCCCGTTCGCCGCCGACCTCACCGAGGCGGGCGCCGCGGAGGCGGTTGTCGCCGCGGCCCTTGCCGAATTCGGCCGGATCGACGTGCTGGTGAACAACGCCGGCATCGTCGGACCGGCCGCGCTGGGAGAGATCAAGCCCGGCGCGTTCGACGAAGTGGTCGCGACGAACCTGCTCGCGCCGGTCTACCTCGTGCAGGCCGCGATGCCGCACCTGAGCGAAAACGAGGGCGCGGTGGTCAACGTGACGACCGCGATCGGGCAACGCGGATGGCCGATGCCCGGCCGCGAGTTCTATGCTGCAACGAAAGCCGCGCTGGAGTCGCTGACCCGAAGCTGGGCAGTGCAGCTGGCCCCGCGCGGCATCCGCGTCACCGCGGTCGCCCCCGGCCCGGTCGCCACCGAGATCTACGCACGCGAGGGCTTGTCCGCCGAGCAAGGCAAGGCACAGCACGAAGCCCTGCGGGAAATAGTGCCTCTGCGGCGGCTGGCCCAGCCGGAAGAAGTCGCCCACTGGATCGTCGAACTCGCCAGCCCCGGCGCGGAGTACATCACCGGCGTGGTGATGCCCGTCGACGGCGGCGCAGTGATCGCTTAGCGGCGTACGCTCGGGCTGGTGCGGATCGGAGAGCTGGCGAAGGCCACCGGTGTCACCACCAGGGCGTTGAGGTTCTACGAAGAGCAGGGACTGCTGACCGCGGCCCGCTCCCACAACGGTTACCGGCACTACGACGAGTCCGCGATCGAGCGGGTGGCGAACATCCGCTATCTGCTCGATTCGGGGCTCACGATGGAAGACATCCGCCCGCTGGGCTCGTGCCTGCAAGGGGATCTGCCCGCGCGGCAGCTGTCGTCAAGCGCGGTGGAACTGGTGAATCGCCGACTGGCGGTGCTGGACGAGCGAATCGAGACGCTGACTCGGGTAAGGGAGCAGCTGTCGTCACGAGCGGCGGCTCGGGGCGGCGTAGTGATTTGATTCCGTGCGGGTTGGCGGGTTCACGAGTCGATGCTGTGGCAGGCAGTAGCTGTTCGCTCACGGTGATCTCGTGTAAGTATGATTCAATCTAAGTAAGATCCGATCATACTTAGATGAGGTCAAGCCCGTGGTGGATTTCCCAGGACGCGCGAACGATCTCGCACTGCTTGAACGGCAGCTGCGCCTCGTCCGGGACGCGGCTGCCACTACTCCCGGCCAAGCCGTGATCGTCACCGGCCGCAGGCGAGTGGGCAAATCTCGGCTCGTCCAGGAGTTCTGCGACCGCTCCGGGCTGCCGTACCTGATCTTTCAGGCGTCTCGAGGCCGCAATCCGGCTGCGGAGCGCGCTGACTTCGCCGCCGCGCTCGCCGAGACCACCCTGCCCGGCGCCGATCTGGTCGCCGGGGCGCTCGGCTCCGACTGGAACCAGGCATTGCGCGCACTGGCAGTCGCGGTACCCGAGCAAACCCCGAGCATCATCGTCCTGGACGAGGTGCCGTGGCTGGTCGAGCAGGACAGCGAGTTCGAAGGCGCCCTCCAGACCGTCTGGGATCGGTACCTGTCGACCAAGCCCGTGCTGCTGTTGTTGGTCGGAAGCGACCTGTCGATGATGGAGTCCCTCCAGGAGTACGGCCGTCCGTTCCACGGCCGCGCTGGCCGCATGCTCGTGCGACCCCTAAACCCGGCCGACGTCCAGCGAATGACCGGGCTCGAGCCGGCAGAGGCCATCGACGCGTTCTTGATCACCGGCGGCTTTCCGGAGATCGTCCAACGATGGAAGCCGGGCACCAGCCGTACCGCGTTTTTGCGTGATCAGCTCGCCGACCCGCTTTCCCCGCTGCTGATGGCGGGAGAACTGTCCCTGCTGGGCGAGGTCCCTGAACCGTCGCACAGTCGCTCCGCCCTGGAAGCGATCGGCACGGGCGAACGCACATTCGGAGCGATCGCCCACCGGATCGGCGTCGGCAACCCGATCCCTTCCGGCACCCTCGCCCCCATCCTGAACACCCTGACGACCAAGCGCATCGTCGCCGTCGACACTCCGTTGGCCACCCGCCCGGACACCAGGAACAAGCGCTACCGGATCGAGGATCCGTACTTGCGGTTCTGGCTGGCATTCCTGCAGCGCGGCATTGCCGAGGTCGAACGCGGCCGCGGCGACTTGGTCGCATCACGCATCGAAAGGTCGTGGCCGTCCTGGCGCGGCCGTGCTGTCGAGCCCGTCGTCCGGGAGGGCCTTGAACGGCTCCTTCCCGACGACCGGCTGCCCGGCGCGGACGTCGTGGGCGGCTGGTGGAACCGGCAGAACAACCCGGAGATCGACCTGGTCGGCGCCGACCGCGAACGGCCCGCCGCGACCCGCATCGCGTTCACGGGCTCCATCAAGTGGCTGGAGACCGAACTGTTCGGCAAACGCGAGTGCGAAAGCTTGCTCGCCGGATCCATGTCGATCCCCGGACGCGACTACGCGACGCCCTTGATCGCAGTGTCCCGCAACGGCGTCGAAGACGGACTGCCGCTGGCTGCCTCGTTCGGTCCCGAAGAGATCGTCGAGGCTTGGCGGCGTTGAGCGCACAGCTTCGTGCGGCGAGAATCCGCCGCCCTCAAGGAACGCGTCTTCTGCTTCTTGGGTGCGGCTGGCGACAATCTCTCGTTCGGTTCGGCGGTAACACGGCAGCGGCCGATGGCGACTCGCCAGAACAGCCCGTTCGAACTGGAGGGTGCGATGACGAGTACCCGCCTCATTGTCGGTGTCGGCGCCCTGGTGCTCGCCATCACGGCCACGGCGACGGTCACCTACGTCGTGACGGAGCCGAATGCGACGGCGTTGATCCCTCCGGTGCCGGTCCCGCTGCCTAAGAACACATTCATGCTGACCGGTGTCATCACGATCGAAAGCGGTCCGTCAGGGGTGCGGTCGACCGGCGCCGGAGGGACTGACTCCGACTGCCAAGGGACGGGCGGATACTCGGACCTCACGCCCGGAACTGCTGTCAAGGTGTCCGACAGGTCCAGCCAGGTAATCGCAACCGGTTCGATCACCGGCGGACAGGCACAAACTACCTATTTCGACGGACAGAACGTCGTGACCGGCTGCCAGTTGGGGTTCACCGTCAACGATGTCCCCGACGGGTTGCCGTCCTATGTGCTGACCGTCTCTCATCGCGGAGACCAGTTTCTGACGGCTGATCAGGCGCACGCGCCGATCACGCTCACCATCGGCGGCGGGTGACCCGGCAGCCTCAGCCCGTCCGTCTTCTTGTGGCATTCCTGTGGCCCGCTTGATGCGGATCATCGACCCCGAAATGCCGCGCCACTGGTGAGAGCTCCAGGGTGGGGCCGGAGAGACTCGAACTCTCACTGGCACGGACCTAAACCGTGTGCCTCTGCCAATTGGGCTACGGCCCCCAGGAATCAGGTGTGATCGTAGCGCGCGCCACGTTCGGGTTCGCTCGGCGTGGCCAGTCGCCGTCGCGTGGGGGTTGTCCTCTACCGTGGACCGCCTACAGTCCGACTGCGGCGAGGAGGGCACGTGGCTCGCGACCCCGAGACCATCGAGCGTGAGATCGAGCAGGCGAGGACCGCTTTGGCGGCGACCCTCGACCAGCTGGGCACGAAAGCCAACCCGCAGAAACTCGCCGAACAGGCGAAGGACGGCGTGCGCGCGAAGCTCGACAACCCGAAGGTCAAGTACCCGCTGATCGGGGCTGGCGTGCTGGTGGCCGTGCTGCTGGTGCGGAAGCTGTTCCGCTGACGGCTCGCGCTGACACGCTGACGGTCACGCCGAGTGCTGTTCCGGCCGCGGCTGCGGGAGTTGTCGACTAGCTCCCTGGATGGCGGATGGACAGGCGTGATTGTCACGCCGGGTGAACTTCGTGAGAAGAGCCACTGAATCAGGGGTCGCCTGTTTGGCGGTCGCTCACCTGGGTCGGTCGGGAGCACCACGTTCGCCGAATCGGGCTACCCCTTGGGGGTGACGAGACGGTTTTTCCCGGCTGTGCTGGACGCGGGCCGCTGTTTGCGGGGCGGCCAGGCGCGAGGGGATGCCGAATCCGTGAGCGGACGTCGAGACGGCCGGATCTGGCCCCGCCGGGGGGTGAAGGTCTGCGACGGCAGCGCTCAAGCGCCCCAGGGCGAGCGCCCGTCGGCGTGCGCTCGGGCACTGCGGCAAGAGAAATGCGCGCAGGGCAAAGCCAGCCCGCGAACAACGCGAGCCGGACAGAACTAGGTCAGGCGCGTGCGACCGGAGGCGTGGCCGACGCGCCCGCTGTCACACCGGGGCGGTTCGCCTCAGGCTTGCGGTCCTCGACCTCTTTCGGGAGCTGCTTGCTCGGCGGCAGCGCTGGCTTCGCGGCCTTGTCCTTTTCCGAGGCCTTTTCCGTGGCCGTGGCCGTGGCCGTGGCCGTGGCCGTGGCCGTGGCCGAGGTCGAAGACGACGTCGAGGCAGCTGGCGCGGAGGTCTTGCTGGAGCCCGAAGCGGCTTCCTTGGCCGCCTTCGCACCGCCCGACGGCGGGATTTCCAGCGGTTCGATCTCCGGCAGCGTCAGGCGCGCGGCCATGTACGCGCTGGTGAACTCCAGCGCGTTGCCATTCAGCAGGTGCACGACCGTGGGTCGCTCGTTCGGGGCGAGCTTCTCCACGAGCTGGTCGGCCCGGTCGCGGGCGGCGATGATGCCCGGCGCCTTGCCGGTCAGCTCCTTGCCGCGGCCGCTGACGGTGATCGTCCAGTCGTCGTTGTCGTGCTTGTACGTCGCCGTGATCGTTTCCACCACTGCCTCACCCCTCTCGTCATCAGCATGCGTCACAGGTCGAGACCCGGCCACCGCAAACTCATGACGCGATTCCTGCTCGCGGGCCGCTGGCGCGACACTCAGTGTGTCTTTCTACCGTGTCATCGATACCGTAAGAAAACTCTGTGTCACAAGTAACGGGACGAGATGTGCGCTGAGTGACGACCGAATGGACTAATGCACGGTCATCTTCACGTGCACGTTAAATCGCTCGCTGTGACAACCCGGCCCACAGCAGATCCATGGCGTACTCGGTGGCCTTCTCCGGGGTCACCTCCGGGAAGCGCTCGCACCAGATCGCCAATCGCTCGCAGGCGCCGACGACGAACTCGGCCGAGGCTTCGGCGCGCAGGGTGTCCTCGCTGTCGAAGTAGCCGCTCATCAAGGCGGTGATCAGGTCGGTCTGCTGCCGGCGGGTTTCTTCGATCTCGTCCGCGGCGGGCGTGCCGATGAGGGCCATCTCGTGGCGCAGCAGCGACCAGGCCTGGCGGCGCTCGCGGATGAAGACGAAGAACGCCAGCAGTCCGCGCCGCAGCGCCTCCTGTGCGGACTCGGCACCGACGATCGACTGCTCGGTGGCCTCCTGCAACGCCGAGCGCGACTGCCGGATGCAGGCCAGCAGCAGGCCCTCTTTCGAGTTGAAGTACTCGTACAGCATCGGCTTGGACACACCGACCAGCTCGGCGATCTCGTCCATCGACGCCATCGCGTAGCCGCGCTCGCCGAAGACCTGCTCGGCGACCTCGATCATCTGCCTTTCCCGCTCGGCTCGGGGCATGCGCTTGCGCTTGGCGGTGGTCATG
>NZ_JACJHR010000124.1 GCF_014174495.1 Amycolatopsis echigonensis | reverse complement strand
GGCCTCCTGCTGCTGCTCGGACACGACGGAACGGAACAACTCGGTCAGGGACGGCAGCTTCCGGGCGAATTCCCGCACCGGGCCGGTCGCCAGCGCGGCGCGCAGCACCGCCTGGTCGTCCGCGCCGTCGGCCAGTTCCAGTTCGGTCACCGATCCCCGGCGGCCCACGACGGTCACGCCGGACAGCGCGGCCGCCCAGTTTTCGGGCGCCTCAGGGGCGTCCACGAGCAGCCTGGTCGTCCCGCCCGCGCGGAGTTCCGCCACCGTGCCGCACGCTTCCATCCGTCCACTCCGGACAATCCCGATCCGGTCGCACAGCCGCTCCACCAAATCCAGCTGGTGACTCGAAAACACGACCGGAACGCCCTCGGCCGCCTTTTCCTTCAGCACGTCGCTCATCACGTCGACGGCCACCGGGTCCAGTCCGGAAAACGGTTCGTCCAGCACGAGAATCCGCGGTTCGTGCACCAGCGCGGCGGCCAGTTGCACGCGCTGCTGGTTGCCGAGGCTGAGCTTCTGCACCTCGTCGTCGCGGCGCGCGGCCACGCCGAGGCGTTCGGTCCACCGCTCGCTCGACGCCTTCGCCTCGGCGGCGGGCATTCCGTGCAGCCGGGCCAGATACGTGAGCTGTTCGCCGACTTTCATTTTCGGGTACAGCCCGCGCTCCTCGGGCATGTAGCCGATCTGCCGGCGCGTTTCGTGCGTGATGGGCTCGCCCGCGTACCGCACCTGCCCCGCGTCCGCGCTCAGCACGCCGAGCGCGATGCGCATCGTGGTCGTTTTGCCCGCCCCGTTGCTGCCGACGAATCCGAAAAGCTCCCCCGGCCGCACGTCGAACGTCATTCGCTCGAGCGCCACGACGGCGCCGTAGCGTTTGGAGATCCCGTCGATCTCCAATCCGGGCTCTGGCATGGCCCGTCCCCCTGTTCTCTTTTCTCCGGGGTGATCCCCTACCACCCCACCTGGGATCCTAGGCACTTCGGCCAGGCACCGCCCACCATCCGAGGTCGCCGCCGCGTCCGCCTAAAGTTGCGGGCCGCGGGCGGCACGTAGGATCGGAGCCGACATGGCCGACACCACAGGACGCCCCGCGCCCAAGCACCACGGGCTGTCCGCGAAAACCCTGCGCAGCCTGGAGCACGCCTCCGGGCGGCTGGCGAGCGCGAGCGTCGCGGAAATGGAACGCCGCCTGGTCTGGTTCGCGCGGCTTCCCGCCGACCAGCGCGCCAGCGTCCTGCTGATCACGCAGACCGGAGCGAGCGGATTCGTCGCGTGGCTGCGGGATTCGAAGGAAGCGCTGCAGCTCACCACGGAAGCGTTCCGCGACGCCCCGACCGAAGTGTCGCGCTGGATCAGCCTGCGCCAGGCCGTCGCGATGGTGCGGCTCGCGATCGAGGTATTCGAAGAGCAGCTGCCGGAATTCGCCGCTTCGGAAGCCGAACGCGCGGCCTTGATCGAAGGAATTCTGCGCTACGGCAGGGAAATCGCTTTCGCCGCGGCCAATTCCTATGCCGCCGCGGCGGAAGCGCGCGGTGCGTGGGACGCCCGGCTCGAAGCGCTCGTGGTCGACGGAATCGTCCGCGGGGATGCCGAAGAATCCGTCCTGTCGCGTGCCGCCGCGCTCGGCTGGGACCCGGCCGCGGCGGCGACGGTACTGGTGGGGAATCCGCCCTCGGACGACCCGCCGACGGTGGTTTTCGACGTCCGCGCCCGCGCCGCGCGCGTCGGCCGTGCGGTGTTGCTGTCAGTGCAGGGCTCGCGGCTGGTGATCGTGATCGGCGGCCCGACCGAGGGCGGCCCGAAGGAACGCGAAATCCTCGCCCGGATGTCGACGGTCTTCGCCGAGGGCCCGGTCGTGGCCGGACCGACGGTGCCGACGCTGGCCGAAGCGCACCACAGCGCGGCCGAGGCGTTGTCCGGACTGCGCGCCGTGGTCGGCTGGCCCGGCGCGCCGCGTCCGGTCCGGTCCGACGACCTGCTCCCCGAACGCGCCCTTTCCGGCGACCCGGGCGCGGAACGGCTGCTGGTCGATCGCGTGGCCCGGCCGCTGGAGGAGGCCGGAGCGGCCTTGCAACGCACCGTCGAGACCTATCTGGACACCGGCGGGGTGCTGGAACGCTGCGCGCAAACGCTCTTCGTGCACCCGAACACGGTCCGGTACCGGCTGCGCAAAGCCGCCGAACTCACCGGCCGCAACCCGACCGACGCCCGAGACGCGCTCGTGCTGCGGGTCGCGCTCACCGTCGGCAGGCTCGCCCGCGCCCGCGGCCTCTGGTAACCGCACTGACGCCGCAGCCGGGTTTTTCAGCGGGGTGCGGTGCTGGAGGGAGCAGAGCCGCGTCTCCCTCCGCACCCGCGCTGCCAGGAAACCCATTCGCAGGGGGATGCACCCCAGGCGGCGTCCACCCAATGCCGCGTCGGGGATCTCGCACAGCGGAGACGGCGTGGGGCATCCGCGCGCCCGAGGCCGCCCCGAGTCCGGCGGAAGCGCCGCGAACCCGTCCCGCTCCCGGAGCCCCTCCGCGCCGAGGCTCGACGGAGCGTGGCGGGTGACAGACTTCACGGCAAGCGCTGGTTGAATCCCACAAGGCGGATGGGTTAAGGGCTGGGTTCTCCCGCCGGTCTTTGGAGGTTTCCTCCAATAACGCCGCACGGACTTGGTGACCGCCCGCATCTGAAGGACCGACCCCTCCCGTGGTCTCATAGACACTGTGACAGTTGCAGTCCTCTCCCCCGGTCAGGGTTCCCAAGCCCCCGGCATGCTCGCTCCGTGGCTCGAGCTCGACGGCGCCCGCGCGCGCGTCGAGGAATGGTCCGCCCGCTCCGGGCTCGACCTGATCCGGCTCGGCACGGAAGCTGACGCCGAGGAGATCCAGGACACCGCTGTCGCGCAGCCGCTGATCGTCGCGCTGTCCCTGCTGTCCTTCGAGCACCTGCCGGTTCCCGCCGACGCGCCGGTCGCCGGCCACTCCGTCGGCGAACTGGCCGCGGCCGCGATCGCCGGCGTGCTCACCCCCGCCGACGCCGTCGCGCTCGCCGCGGTCCGCGGCGCGGAGATGGCCAAGGCCTGCGCGCTCGAACCGACGTCGATGGCCGCGGTGATGCTCGGCGACCCCGAGGAAGTCACCGCGTGGCTGGAAGGCCAGGGCCTCGCCGCCGCGAACCGGAACGGCGCCGGGCAGATCGTCGCCTCCGGGTCCGCCGCCGCGATCGAGCGGATCATCGCCGAGCCGATGGAGGGCACGAAGATCCGTGCGCTCAAGGTCGCCGGCGCCTTCCACACGCCCTACATGGCCCCCGCGGAAGACGCCCTGCGCGAGCACGCCGCCGGTCTCTCCCCGGCCGACCCGACGCGCCCGCTGCTGTCCAATGCCGACGGTCAGGTCGTCACGAGCGGCGCGGAGTACCTGCGCAGGCTCGTCGCCCAGGTGACCCGCCCGGTCCGCTGGGACCTCACCATGGACGGACTCGTCTCGCTCGGCGTGGACCGCACCGTCGAACTGGCGCCCGCGGGCACCCTGACCGGACTGGTCAAGCGGCAGCTCAAGGGCGTCGTCACCACTACCACCGCGCTGAAGTCGCCCGCCGAGCTGGCGGCGCTGCGCGAGGAGGACGCCCAGTGACCGCCCGCCCCACCCTGCGCCTCGCCCAGGGCGCCCCCGCCGCCCGGATCCTCGGCTTCGGCAGCCACCAGCCGGACCGGATCGTCACGAACGACGACCTGTCGCAGGTCATGGACACCAGCGACCAGTGGATCCGCGACCGCGTCGGCATCATCGAGCGGCGGTTCGGCGAGAAGGACGACGTGCTGGTCGACTACGCCGTCGCCGCCGGAGCCAACGCGCTCGCCGACGCGGGCGTCGACGCGTCCGAAGTGGACACCGTCATCGTCCCCAACTGCACCATGCCGTCCCCGATCCCGAACGCGGCCGGGCAGATCGCCGCGCGGATCGGCGTCCCGAGCCCGGGCGCGTTCGACCTCAACGCCGCGTGCGCCGGATTCTGCTACGGCCTCGGCGTCGCCTCCGACCTCGTGCGCGCGGGCTCGGCGAAGAAGGTCCTCGTGATCGGCGCGGAGAAGCTCACCGACGTCGTCGACCCGACCGACCGCGCGAACGCGATCATCTTCGCCGACGGCGCAGGGGCCGCGGTGGTCGGCGGGTCCGACGAACCGGGCATCGGCCCGGTCGTGTGGGGCAGCGCCGGCGACCTCGTCGACCTGATCTACATGCGCGACAACCAGTGGATCTACCAGGAGGGCCAGTCGGTCTTCCGCTGGGCGACCACGCAGATCGCGCCGATCGCGCTGCGCGCGCTGGAGGCCGCCGGGCTGCAACCGTCCGATGTGGACGTGCTGGCGCCGCACCAGGCGAACCTCCGGATCGTCGAATCGATCGCCAAGAAACTGCGCGCCAAGGGGGCGCGCGAGGACATGGTGGTGGCCGACGACATCAAGTACTCGGGCAACACCTCGTCCGCTTCGATCCCGATGGCGCTGGACCACATGCGCAAGGCGGGGACGGCGAAAAGCGGCGACGTGGTGCTGGCGGTCGGCTTCGGAGCCGGGCTTTCCTATGCCGCGCAGGCGTTCGTCCTGCCCTGAGCGATACTTCCCCCGCGGGCGCCGTGCCCGCGAGCGGACCCGCAAGAACCGAGAAGGGAACAACACCGATGGCTGACAACACTGAGATCCTCGCCGGCCTCGCCGAGATCGTCGAAGAGGTCGCCGGCGTGGCTCAGGACGACGTCACCGCCGAGAAGTCGTTCGTGGACGACCTGGACATCGACTCGCTGTCGATGGTCGAGATCGCCGTGCAGGCCGAGGACAAGTTCGGCGTCAAGATCCCGGACGACGAGCTGGCCAACCTGAAGACCGTCGGCGACGCGGTGAACTACGTGTCCGCCAACTCGAAGTAAGTCCTCTTCGTACCCGGGCCCCGGTCCGGAGCCGACCTTGGGGAGACTCCCATGAGCAACATCGACGTCGTGATCACCGGAATGGGCGCGACCACGCCGCTCGGCGGTGACGTCGCGTCCACCTGGGACGGTCTGCTGGCCGGCCGCAGCGGGATCCGCACGATCGAGGCGGACTGGGCGGCGGAGCTGGACCTGCCGGTGCGGATCGCGGCGCAGCTCGCCGTCGAGCCGACCGACATCCTGCCCCGCGTGCAGGCCCGCCGGCTCGACCGGTGCGAGCAGGTGGCGCTCATCGCCGCCCGCCAGGCCTGGGCCGACGCCGGGTTCGCCGAGCAGACCGACGAGCACACGGACGTCGAGCCGGAGCGCCTCGGCGTTTCGATCGGCACCGGGGTCGGCGGGCCGGTGACCCTGCTGACCCAGAACGATCTGTTGCACAAGCAGGGTCTTCGCAAGGTGTCGCCGCTGACCGTGCCGATGCTGATGCCGAACGGCCCGGCCGCGCACGTGGGTATCGACCTGAAGGCGCGGGCCGGGGTGCATTCGCCGGCGTCGGCGTGCGCCTCCGGGGCCGAGGGCATCGCGAACGGCTTCGAGATGATCCGGTCCGGACGGGCCGACGTGGTCGTCGCGGGCGGTTCCGAGGCGTGCATCCACCCGATCACCGTCGCCGGATTCGCTCAGGCGCGCACGGTGTCGACGCGCAACGACGACCCCGCGGCGGCGTCGCGTCCCTTCGACGTCAGCCGGGACGGTTTCGTGCTCGGCGAGGGCTCCGGCGTCGTCGTGCTCGAGCGGGCCGACCGCGCGAAGGCCCGCGGCGCGCGGATCTACGCGAAGCTGGCCGGCTACGGCCTGACGTCCGACGCCTACCACATCACGGGCAACCACCCGGAGGGCATCGGGCAGATCGCGGCGATGCGCGCGGCGATGGCGATGGCCGGGCTGTCCCCGTCGGACGTCGGGCACGTGAACGCGCACGCGACGTCCACTGTGGTCGGCGACATCGGCGAGGCGGCCGCGATCCGGTCGGCGATCGGCGAGCACCCGGTGGTCACCGCGCCGAAGGGCGCGCTCGGCCACCTCGTCGGCGGGGCCGGAGCGGTCGAGGGCATCGCGACGATCCTCTCGGTGTACGAGGGCATCGTGCCCGCGACGCTGAACCTCACCGAGCTGGACCCGAAGGTGCAGCTCGACGTCGTGGCCGGGGAGAACCGCAAGGTCGAACTCGCCGCGGCGCTGTCCAACTCGTTCGGGTTCGGCGGGCACAACACCGCGCTGCTGTTCACGCCGGCGAACTGAGTCCTGTTTCCGGGAAGGGCCCCCGCGGGAATTCCGCGGGGGCCCTTCCTGGTTTCGCTGGGTTTCCAGCCGGTCAGCACACGTCGTGTTCGGTGGCGGTGCCGTCGACGGTGTCGATCCGGTACGAGCCGTGCTCGAACTTCAACGGCAGCACCAGCCGCCAGCGGATGCACTCGTGCGGGAAGTCGACCGGGGCTTCGTTCAGAGACTGGGTGCTGGTGAAGCCGACCAGCGCGCGCAGCGAGCCCTGCGCACCGGGTTCGATCCGGTACAGCCGGATGCTGCCGTCCTTCGTGGACTGGAAGTTGCGGTGCCAGTCCGCTTCCGGCGTCTTGGCGCGGCGCGCGTCGCTGACCGTCTCCGCCCAGGCGTCGTAGTCCTTCGCGTTGAGCGCCTTGAAATAGGCCTGCAGCACCGACCGGACGGCCTCGTCCTGCGGATGGTTCGCGGCGTCCGCGGTGACCTCGACGCGGTCCGGTCCGGGTTTCTCGCCTGAAGCGTCGCTGGTCGTGACCGGCGGCGCGATGACTTCCCCGTCGGCCGGCTGCGGGGCGTCGGGGCGGCGGTACAGCTCGCGGGCGAGCAGACCCCCGGCCACGGTGATGGACAGCACCACCACGAGCACGGGGATCAACCACCGCTGACGGGAGGGCGGGGCCGGAGGAACGCTCACCCGGACGAGGGTACCGCTCGTGGTCACCCGACCTGGTGCAGCCAGGTGACCGGGGCGCCGTCGCCCGCGTGCCGGTACGGCTCGAGCGCCTCGTCCCAGGCGGCGGCGAGGAGTTCGTCCAGTTTGTGCGCGAGGGTTTCGCCGCCGCGGGTCATGCTGACGAGCGCGCGCAGCTGGTCCTCGCCCACGACGATGTCGCCGTTCGCGCTGGTGCGGCCGTGCCAGAGCCCGAGGCCGGGCGCGAAACAGAATCGCTCGCCGTCGACTCCCGCGCTGGGTTCCTCGGTGATTTCGAAGCGCACCATCGGCCACGCCTTGAGCGCGCTGGCGAGTTTGCCCGCGGTTCCCGCGGGCGCGCTCCAGCTGCATTCGGCCCGGAGCTGTCCGGGACTGGCCGGCTGAGCCGTCCACTTCAGCTCGACTCGGGCGCCAAGGGTGCCCGAAATAGCCCACTCGACGTGCGGACATACCGCAGACGGCGACGAGTGGACGTACACCACGCCTCGGGTGCTGCCACGGGTGCTCACTGCTGACCTCCGCTTGTTCGACGAGGGACGTCTTCCCCTACGACCTCTCGAACCCTGCGCAGGTTGCGTAGCCTCCACGGCAGTTCCCGACCTGTGTAGCACATTCTGCACCCCCACCGTGCCCTTTGGCCACATGAACACCACAAGTCGCAGCGGACGACCCATTGTGGTGAGCCACGCCGACGCGAGGGCGCGGAGCACGGTTCCGGCGGCCCGGCACGCTAGCGTGGTGCACCGGAAACGCTGCGGATTCGACAGGAGAGTTTCGGTGCGACTGGTCCGTCTCGGGCAGCAGCCCTCGCGCGTCGCGGAAGACGTGCGGGCCGCACTGGCCTCCCTCGGGCGGGGGAGCACGGTGATCGGCGGCGTCGCGCTCGTCGGCGCCCGCCCGACCGGAGACCGTCCGGTCGAGGCGGTGGTGGTGCTGCCCGCGGGCGTGCTCGTCGTGATCGGCGTGGACCTGCCCGACCCGGCCCTGCGCCTCGAAGCCCCGCTGAGCGGCCCGTGGAAGGCGGACGGCTGGCCCCTCGTCCACGGCGACGACGTCAACCCCGCCACCGAAGCGCTCGATCTCTCCCAGGAATGCGAACGCCGGATCGCGGAACTCGGCGGAGGCCCCGTCGGCACGATCGTGGCGGTCGGCCCGTATGTGGAGACGGTCGACCAGCCTCCGGGCGACCTCGCGGGCCCGGTCCGGGTGCTGCACCCGACACCGACGACCATGCTGGCCGCGACGGTCTCCCTGGCCACCGCGCGGCATCCGCGGTCGGTGGACCAGGCACGGGCGTTGATCTCGGCGCTGGCCCCCAACGCGCCGGAGCTTTCGGACGAGGTGCTGCGCGGCGAGGGGTTCGTTCGGTTCGCGGACGACGTCCCGGTTCCGCCTGGTCCTCGGTCTGCCGCGGGCGGGGCCGGTGCTGCTCCCCACCCTGCCGCGGCTGGCCCAGGAGTTGCACCGGATGCTGCCGTCGGCGCAGCTGACTCCGGTTCCGCGGCCGCTGCTGGCCCACAGAATGGCTCTCGGCCTGGCACTGCCTCGGCAGATTCCGGCCCTGCTCCTGCTGTTCCGGGAACCAATGCCGGGTCGAGCACAGCAGCCGTTGCCAGCGCAGGAACGACCGGGGCCTCGGCAGCCGCCGCTGTGTCCAACGCGGCGACGTCTGGCGCCGCCGGAACCGCCGCCGAGCCCGGTGCGGCCGGAGCCAGCACCGTTCCCGGCTCGCCAGGCCCAGGAAACGCCACGCCGGACTCGGGCCGAGTCGGCACCGGTCAACCGGCTGCCGGTTCCGCCCCCGACCAGATCAGCACGAGTCCCGGCTCGGGCCCTGCGAACGCCATCGGAACAGGCGCGGCCGGGCCCGGCACCACGGACGCGACCCCGGCCGGTGCCGCAAGGCCCAACGCCGCGGGTTCAGGTCCGGCTGGTTCCGCCAACGTGGGATCCACTGCGGATGCCGTCCCCGGCGGCGCTGCGACCACCGCGATGCCGAAGGCCCCGGCAGGTGCCGGAAATACCCCAGGGCTTCCCGTCTTCCCCGGTGCCACCCCATCGGGACCGGCCGGCGTCACGGCACCGAAGGCCGCTGCTTCCCCCAGCAGCCCTTCCGCCGCACCGAAATCCGCCCCTCCCGTGTACCAGCCGAAGATCATCGCGGTGCGGCCGCCTCGACCGGAGATTCCGTCGATCGAACTGGAGTCGCTGTCCGAGGCGCCCACCGAGTCCACTGACCCGCCCGAGGCTCCGACCGAGAAGATGCCTTCTCCGGCGAAGCCGCAGGGCACCGGACGTCCGCGCGGGGCCGTTCCGCCGATCGCGCCGGTGCATGTTCCCGGGCCGAGCAGTCCGCCGCGAGGTGCGCCTCAGCCTCCGCGCCCGGCTCCGGCCGCAGCGGGACCAGCTGCCGCAGCGGGGACAGCCGCCGGTGCGGGAGCGACCGCCGCGGCGGGAGCCGGACCAGGGACGGCCGCTGGAGCAGGGCCGAACACCCCGGCCGGACCGGGACAACCGGCGTCGCGGACCGTCAAATGGGTGCCGATCGCGGCGATCGTGTTGCTGGTCGTCCTGGTGGTGTCGGCGATCGTCGTGGCGACCAGCGGCAGCGGGGACACCGCCGCCGCTCCGCCCGCCAGCAGCGCGGCGCCCAGCAGCGTTCCGAGTCCGGCGCCGAGCAGCGCCAAGTCGAGCGCCCCGCCAGCCCCGACTCTCACCTTCGAACCCCGGGCGAGCAGCGCCGACCAGAAGTGCGCCTCGCACGCGTTCGGGGACGTCCAGGCGAGCCTCCAGCAGACCAGCTGCTCCGGGGTCCGCCGCGCGAGTTACACGGCGCTCGTGGACGGGCGGCCCGCCGCGGTCACCGTCGCGGTGGTCGAGTTTCCCGATGCGGGACAGGCCAACCGCCTGAAGGAGATCGCCGACAACCCGGGCGGCGGCGGAATCCTGGACGTCGCCACGGAAACCGGCAAGTGGCCGTCGGGTCCGCCGCAGTTCGACGGCGCCGCCTACGCCAGCAAGATCGACGGGAACGGCGTCCGGCTCGTGCAGGCGGTCTGGCAGCCGGGACCGTCCACTGCGGACGATCCCGGACTGGCTCGGGCGGCGAAGGGCGCGCTCGACCTGCAACTGCCGTCCTGAGCAACCCGCCAACTGAGGAACCCGGCTTACCGGGCCGTGCCGAGCGAACGGCTCATTGCCACCCGTTCTCCAACAGGTCGAACGCCACGTCGACAACCCGCGGCGGATCGTCCGAGCGGTCGGCCAGCGCGGCCGTCTCCAACGCGAAGTGGGCCAGCACCGCACACCGCGGATCTCCCTCCGGCGCACCGGTTTCCTCCGCGATGACGCGGCTCAGCGTGTGCTCGTGCCCCATCCACATCTTGTGCCAGTACTCGGAAAGCGCGGGCGTTTCCCGCACCAGCCGCAGCAACGGTTCGGCCTCCGCGCGGATGCCGGAGATCGCCCGCACGTGCACATGCGCGCGGAGCGCCTCCAGCACCGACGTGCCCTCGGGCCGGTCGCGAACCGCCGAGACCAGCTGCTCGTCCACCTCGGGCTCCCGGTCGAAAACGAGGGCTTCCTTCGTCGGGAAATGCTTCATCAGCGTGGTGGTGGACACGTCCGCGGCGTCGGCGATCTCGCGCACGGTCACCTGGTCGTAGCCGCGCTCCAGGAACATCCGCAGGGCGGCATCGGCCAGCGCCTGGCGGGTCGCCGCCTTTTTGCGTTCGCGTCGGCCGGGAACGGGGGCACTGGTCATGCCTCGACGCTACCGGAAAGCAACAGCTCAGAGCCCGTAAGCCTCCAGCAGCCGCAGCCACACCTCGCTGATCGTCGGGAACGCGGGGACCGCGTGCCACAACCGGTCCAGCGGCACTTCGCCGACGACGGCGATCGTCGCGGAGTGCAGAAGTTCCGCGACGTCCTGGCCGACGAACGTGACCCCCAGCACGATGCCGCGCTCGGTGTCGACGACCATGCGCGCCTTGCCCTGGTACCCGTCGGCGTGCAGGGAGGAACCGGCGACCGCGATGTCGATGTCGACGACCCGGTCCGCGGATCCGTCGCGTGCTTCGGTCAGGCCGACTGACGTCACCTCCGGGTCGGTGAACACCACTTGCGGCACCGCGTGGTGGTCGGCGGTCGCGCTGTAGCGGCTCCACGGTTCGGTCGAGATCTCCTCGCCGCGGGCACGGGCGGCGACCGAGTCCCCGACGACGCGCGCGGCGTATTTGCCCTGGTGGGTCAGCAAAGCACGGCCGGTGACGTCGCCCGCGCCATACAGCCAGCCACCCTCCACACCGGACACTCGGCCGCTTTCGTCGACGTCGAGCGGGCGATCGGTGGGCAGCCCGAGCACGTCCAGCCCGATGGTGCTGGTCGCGGGCGCGCGGCCGGTCGCGACCAGCAGTTCGTCGACCACGATCTCTTCTCCGCCGGACAGTTTCAGTCGCGTCCCACTGTCCACAACGGACACTTCGCTCAAGCCCGAATGGGCGTGCACGCGGACGCCTGCCTCGCGCAATCCGTCCAGGACCAGGTCGCCGGCGAACTCCGGCAGCCGCGGCAGAGGGCGTTCGCCGGTGATCACGAAGTCGACCTGCGAGCCGAGCCGTGCCCAAGCCTGCGCCATCTCGACGCCGACCACGCCGCCGCCGAGCACGCCGAGCCGTCCGGGCACCTCGGTCGCCGACGTCGCTTCCCGCGAACCCCACGGCTTGATGGTGTCCAGACCCGGAATCCGCGGCGTGCGCGGAACGCTGCCGGTGCACACGATCACCGCGTGCCGGGCGGCGAAAACGCGGCCGTCGTCGAGCGTGACCTCGCGCTCGCCGGTGATCCGGCCGTAGCCGCGCACCGGTTCGATGCCCGCCCCGCGCGCCCATTCGACCTGACCGGAGTCGTCGCCCTTGCCGGTGAACCAGTCGCGCCGCGCGAGCACCTTCTCCGCGTCGAGCGCGTCGCCGATCGGCACCCCGGGCATCCGCTTGGCCGCGGCGAGCAGGTTTCCCGGGCGCAGCAACGCCTTGCTCGGGATGCACGCCCAGTACGAACACTCCCCGCCGAACCGTTCGTGCTCGACGAGCGCCACCTTCAGCCCGCCCTTGGCGGCCCGTTCGGCGGCCACTTCCCCGACCGGACCCGCCCCGATGACCACGACGTCGAAAGTCTCTGCTGCCATGGGCACAGCGCACACCACCGCGCAGGTTCGCGCAAGCCTGCCGCTATTCTCGTCAGCGAGCTGCAAGAAACCGGCGGCACCGCGAAATCCGGGTCGTCGCCGTGCCGGTTGCACGCACGACCACGATCGAGCACGGGAGGCTCCCATGGCGAGGAACACTGCTGTCCGCACTCTGGACGACCTGACCGGGGGACGCGCGGCCGAGACCGTCGCGTTCTCGCTGGACGGCATCGACTACGACATCGACCTCGGCACCCGCAACGCGGCCGCGCTCCGGCGGCTGCTGGAGCGGTACGCCAAGGCCGGTCGCCGCACGGGAGGCCGGAAGCTGCGGCCGCGGCTGCTCGCCGGGGCGAAGAAGGCCGAGGCCAAGCCTGCGGCGGAGAAGCCCGCCGCGGCGGCCACGGGCGGGAAAGCCGTTGCTGGCAAGAAGACTTCCGCCGCCGGTGCCGCGAAGGCCACGGTGAAGACTGCCCGGACGAGTGGCGCGACCGGGACGGCGCGGAAGGCTCCGGCCAAGTCCGCGGCAGCCAAGCCGACGAAGGCCGCTGCGACCAAGACCACGGCCAAGTCGACGAAGGCTGCTGTGGTCAAGACACCCGCTGCCAACTCCACGAAGGCTGCTGCGGTCAAGGCACACGCTGCCAAGACGGCGAAGACCGCGCCCGTCAAGGCAACGGCGAAGGCTGCGCCCGCAACTGCCGCACCGGCGAAGACCGCACCCGTCAAGGCGACCGCGAAAGCCACGCCCGCAACTGCCGCACCCGCGAAGGCCGCAGCCGCGAAGATCGCGGCCCCGGCGAAGACCGCCGCTCCGGCACCGGCCAAGCCGCGTCGCCGTGCTGCCAGCGCCGTGCCGCAGGTGCTGTTCTCCGCTCCCGGCAACTGATCCGTTCCGTGAAGGGCTCCTTGCGGGAAGCTGATTCCCGCAAGGAGCCCTTCACGGCATCTCGGCCAGGGTGCCCGGATGTGCCTGCCGGGCAAGGCGATTACGAGCGCTGGCGTCCTTCGGCGTGCCAGTCCGGGTACTCGTAGCGGCTCCACAGCAAGGCCCGCTGCCGCTCCAGCTCCCCCGCCGTCGGTTCGCGCGGCGGGAGCGGGCCGAGCAGTCCGGCTGCGGCCGCGCGGACGGTGTCTTCCACTTCCGTCAGCGGCAGCCGCACGCCATGGTCGAGCAGGGACGCGACCTTGCTCCGGTGCGAATCCAGCGGTTTGGGGTCCGGCGGCGGACCGGTGAGGTACGCGCCGACGCGGGCGGCGTCGGTGTCGACCAGCAGTGTCGAATGCGCCAGCAGCACGTCTTTGGTCCGGAACACCGCGAAGCCGCACAGTTTCGCGTCGCCGACGAAGATGCCGCGGTCGCCGATTCTGGCTGGGAGACCGAGTTTCTCCACCGCGGCGGACATCACCAGGCCGAGCATTTCGAGCGGACGCGGTGCGGGGCCGGGAAGCACGAGCGTCACGTTGAGATTGCCCGGGTCGTGGAACACCGTGCCGCCTCCGCTGGCTCGTCGCAGCACGGGAACGCCGTCGCGAGCGCATTCGTCCACGCGGACTTCGCGCGCGATGCGCTGACCGCGGCCGACGACGACGCACACCGGGTTCCGCCACAGCCACACCACCGGACCCGGCGGGCCCTCGCGCAGCAGTGCCTCGTCGAACGCCAGGTTTTCGGCTGGGTCGGTGAATTCGGCTCGGACTTCCGACCCGCTCGGCATAGCGTTCCTCCACGATCAGCTGGACCCCGGGATCGTAGAGCAGGCTCAGGACGCGGCCGGTCCGAGCAGGTCCCAGCGGTTGCCCGCGATGTCGCGGAACACGACGACCCGGCCGTACGGCTCGGTCCGCGGTTCGCCGAGGAACTGCACCCCGGCGTCCCGCATCCGCTGGCAACTGGCGTCGAAGTCGTCCACGCGCAGGAAGAACCCGACGCGGCCGGCGTGCTGATCGCCGACCGCACGGGACTGCCGGTCGCCGTCGGCTTGAGCCAGCAGGATGCCGGTTTCGCCGCCCGGCGGGCGGACGACCACCCACCGTTTGGGGCGGCCGTCGTTGGTGAGCGACGGCGAATCCTCGGCCAGGTCGAAGCCCAGCGCGCGAGTGAAGAAGTCGATCGCCTCGTCGTAGTCGTCGACGATGATCGCGGTCAGCTGCAGGAAGGCCATGCCGCTAAGGCTGCCAGTGCGGAACGCCGAGCAGGATCATCCGGAGCCGTTTTTCCGCCGCGACCAAGGTGCGCTCGTCGGCGGCGGTGTCGCCGGGACGGATCTCCAGCAGTTCGGCAACCGTGCCGAGCATCGCGGTGACGATGAGATCGGCCAGCACGTGCAGGTCCTCGGTGGGCCAGGTGCGCAGCGGATCGAAGCGCGCCAGGTCCAGTGCCAGGTCGCTGGAGAACATCCGCATCTCGACCGCGATCGCCCGGGACACCGCGCCGGCTCCGGCGTAGCGCTCGCGCGTGACGAACCGGAAGTGGTCCTCGTGCTCGCGGACGTGCCGGTGCAGCGTGCGCACCGAAGCCCGGATCATGCTGCCGTAACCGCTCTGCTCGGTGCGCGCGCCGCGAAGCATGCCGCGCAGCGTGCGCGTGGTCTCCTCGACCAGCGCGACGCCCAGCTCCTCCATCGACGAGAAATGCCGGTAGAACGCTGTCGGCACGATGCCCGCGCCCTTCGCGACCTCGCGCAGCGAAAGGCTGGCGAAACTCCGGTCGGCGAGCAGGTCGAGCGCCGCGTCGAGCAGCGCTTGACGGGTGCGCTGTTTGCGCTCCTGCCGGCTCACCGGGCCGGCCGGCTCCTCGGCTGCGGACACGTCGAGCAGCGTACTGGCGCTCGTCGCATGGCCCACGTCACATCACCTCGCTTCCGCGTTGACAGGCCCCCCGGCCTTGCCCCCACACTAGTCAGTGTACGACTGTGCACTCAAACTTCTGGAGGGGTGATGACCGCACTGCTCCCGCGCCGCGTGCGCGGGCTCGTCTCGCTCGCCGAGGCGCTGCTCACCCCGCACGGCGCGGACCGGTACCTCGAACTGGTCGACCCGATGCTGGTGCGGCGCGAGATCCGCGGCCGCGTCACCGCCGTGCGGCATCAGACGCCGGACACCGTGACCTTCACCGTGCGGCCGAGCCGCGCGTGGCAGGGCTTCCGCGCCGGGCAGTACGTGCGGATGCAGGTGGAGATCGACGGCGTGCGCCGGACCCGCTGCTACTCGCCGTGCGGCGCGCAGGGCAGCGGCGACCTGGAGTTCACCGTGAAGGCCGACCCGAACGGGCTGGTGTCACGGCATCTGCAGGAGACCACCGTCGGCGCGGTGGTCGGCCTTTCGCCAGCGGACGGCGAATTCACCCTGCCGTCGCCGCGCCCGGACCGGATCGTGCTGATGAGCGGCGGCAGCGGGATCACGCCCGTGCTCGCGATGGCCCGGACGCTCGTCGCCGAGGGACACCCCGGCGAGATCGTGTTCCTGCACTACTCGAACACTCCCGCGGACGCGCTCTACCGGGACGAACTGGCTGAACTCGCCGCCCGGCACCCGGCGTTCCGCGTGGTCCACGCCCACACCCACGCCCGCAGCGGCGGAGATCTGCACGGCCTGTTCTCTCTCGCGCACCTGGAGAAGGCCGCGCCGTGGTTCCGCGAGGCCGAGACGTTCCTCTGCGGCCCGGCTCCGCTGATGGCCGCGGCACGTGAACTCTTCGAGAACGAGGGGTTGAGTGCACAACTGCACACCGAAGAGTTCACGGCAGCGCCGTTGACCTTCGCCGCGGAGGCCGCCGAGGGCCGGGTGCGCTTCGCCCGCAGCGGCCGGGAGTGCGACAACTCCGGCAAGCCGCTGCTCGAACAGGCCGAGGACGCGGGCCTGACGCCGGAGCACGGGTGCCGGATGGGCATCTGCTTCTCCTGCACGCAGCTCAAAACCGCCGGACGCGTCCGCAACGCCCGCACCGGCGAGGTCTCCGGCGAGGAGAACGAAGAAATCCAGCTCTGCGTCAGCGTCCCCGTCGGGGACGTCGAAATCGACGCCTGACCATCGGAGGAAGCATCATGACCGGTCTGCAGGACCGCCTGACCCCCGCACAGGTCGAGGAATTCGGGCGGGAGCTCGACGCGCTGCGCCAGCGGATCGTCGACGACCTCGGCGAGGAAGACCTCGAGTACATCCGCAAGATCATCAAAACCCAGCGCGCGCTGGAGGTGACCGGCCGCGGCCTGCTGTTCGCCGGCTTCCTGCCGCCCGCGTGGCTGGCCGGCGTCGCGGCGCTGTCCGCGGCCAAGATCCTGGACAACATGGAGATCGGCCACAACGTGATGCACGGCCAGTACGACTGGACGCGCATCCCGGAGCTGAGCTCGCAGCGGTTCGAATGGGACACCGTCGCGCCGGCCGAGAACTGGCGGCATTCGCACAACTACATCCACCACACGTACACCAACATCGTCGACAAGGACCGCGACGTCGGCTACGGAATCCTGCGGATGGACCCGGCGCAGAAGTGGCATCCGTACTACCTGGGCAACCCGGTGTACGCGACGCTGCTCGCGCTGCTGTTCCAGTGGGGCGTCATGCTGCACGACCTCGAGGTCGAACGGGTCGTGAAGGGCGAGCGGACCTGGGCGGAGAACGTGCCGGTGCTGCGCCGGATCGTCCGCAAGGCCTCGCGCCAGATCGGCAAGGACTACGTCCTGTTCCCGCTGCTCACCGGCCCGCTGGCACCGCTGACGTTCCTGGGCAACGCGAGCGCCAACCTGGTCCGCAACCTGTGGGCGTTCTCGATCATCTTCTGCGGCCACTTCCCGGCGGACGTCGAGAGCTTCACCGAGGAAGAGACCGAGAACGAAACGCGCGGCCAGTGGTACCTGCGCCAGATCCTCGGCTCCGCGAACATCACCGGCGGCCCGCTGTTCCACATTTTGTCGGGGAACCTGTCGCACCAGATCGAGCACCACCTGTTCCCGGACCTGCCCGCGCGCCGCTACCCGCAGATCGCCGGTGAAGTGCGCGAAATCTGCGAACGCTACGGCCTGCCCTACAACACCGGCCCCCTGCGCCGCCAGCTGTGGTCGGTAGCGAAGAAGATCGTGCGGCTGGCCCTTCCCGGAAAACCGGGGCCGACCGCTACCGTGGACCCCGAACGGCAACTCCGAGCAGCCTGAGGAAGCCCATGGTCGGCCCATTCGAAAGTGGCAAGGACACCGTGCAGGAGCTGACGGAGTCCGCGGCCACCCACATCGGCAACATCGCCACCATCATCACCGGCGCAGTCCGCGACATAGCCCGCGAAACGGGCGATTGGTTCACGGACGTCATCGAAATGCGCGAAGCGGCACAGCGGGCGAAGGAAGACGAAATCCGGCTGGACCGGACCCCCGAGGCAGACTGACCTCGCTCCGTCTCCTTCAGCAGGTCCCATGAGGGGGACCCTTCAC
>NZ_JACJHR010000123.1 GCF_014174495.1 Amycolatopsis echigonensis | reverse complement strand
GAGCCCCCCCACGATCAGCGACGCCACCAGCCCCGGCTTGCGGCCGATCCGGTCGCCGAGGTGCCCGCCGACGACCCCACCGAGCGGCCGGGCGTCGGGGTGTGGGGGTGGGGTGGGTGCCTGGACCGGTGGGTGCGTCGGCGGTGGTTGGGTGGTGGTCTGTGCGGGTTGGAGCCCGCACAGACGACGGCCCAGTGCCGCGTCGTCCCGCGCCGCGCCGCAGCCAGCGTGGGGTTGCGAGGTCCTTCGGCCTCGGTGAGCGTGCCTCGGCCGCGGTTCCATCGTGCCTAAGTCACTGGCGAGGGAATCCAAGTCCGGGAAGGGACCTTCATGGGTAGCGAGGCCGTGAGAGGAACCCTGAGGGGGGCAGAGTCCCTCAGGGTTCCCGTCAAGGATGGCGGCGGGTGGGTGCGCCCCGGTGTGGTCCTGGGTCGCGCCGTTTTGGCTAGCCGCGTTCGATGAGGTGGCCTACTACTTCTGGGCCGGGGTGGGCGTGGCCTGAGCCGTCGCGGCGGAGGTCTGCTTCGGGGAGTTCTACTGGGTCACCGGTGCGGCTCGCGCCTGCTGGACGGGGGCCTACCCAGGCGACCTGGACTTCGGTTTCTCCCTTGAGGAAGCGGTGGGCGCGCACGCCGCCGGTGGCTCGGCCCTTCGCTGGATATTCGCTGAAGGGCGTGACCTTGACGCTCTGTCCCGTTGCCGTCACGACCATCGGTTCGCCGTGTTCTTCGTCGTCGGTGCGGATGGCTCCGAAGAAGACCGCGGTGGCGTTCGCGGCCAGTTTCATGCCTGCCATGCCGCCGCTCTTCGTGCCTTGCGGGCGGATCAGGCTCGCGGCGAAGCGCAGCAGGGACGAGTCCGACGAGATGAAGGCCAGGGTTTCGTTTCCGTCGGTCAGCCAGGTCGCGCCGACGATCTCGTCGCCGGGCTTGAGGCTGATGACCTCGAATTCGTCCGAGCGCACCGGCCAGTCCGGCGCGCAGACCTTCACTACGCCGCCGCGGGTGCCGATGGCCAGGCCTGGCGAGTTGCCTGCCTGCTCGCCCAACGGCGCGATGCCGACGACCCGCTCGCCCTTTTCCAGCGGCACCAGTTCTTTTGCCGCCATCCCGCCGCGCAGCGAGACTGTGCCTGCTTGTTCGGGGAGCACGGGCAGGGGCAGCACGTCCGTCTTGAACGCGCGGCCTCGGCTGGTCACCAGCAGCACCTGGCCGCGCGCGGTGGTGTGCACGACGGCTGATACGGCATCGTGTTTTACGCGGCCGTTTCGGCGGCGGACTTCCGACGCCTCTTCGGATTCCGCCGCGGTGCGGGCGACCAGACCGGTGGCCGACAGGATCACCTGGCACGGGTCGTCCGCGACTTCCAGCGGGCCGGACGGCTTCGACGCGGCCAGGACTTCCTTCAGGTCGCCGTCGATGAGGCGGGTGCGGCGTCCGGTCGGGAAGTCCTTGGCGATCTTCGCCAGTTCCGTCGACACGAGCTTCTTCAGGACCGACTCGTCCTCGAGGATCGTGGTCAGTTCCGCGATTTCCTCGCGCAGCTTGTCCTGTTCGCTTTCCAGCTCCAGGCGGTCGTACTTCGTGAGCCGGCGCAGCGGAGTGTCCAGGATGTAGGTCGCCTGGATCTCGGACAGCTTGAACTTCGTCATCAGGCCGTCCTTCGCGGCGGCCGCGTTCTCGCTCTCGCGGATCAGCCGGATGACCTTGTCGATGTTCAGCAGCGCGATCAGCAGGCCGTCGACCAGGTGCAGGCGCTCTTCGCGCTTACGGCGGCGGTAGCGCGTGCGCCGCGTGACGACCTCGTAGCGGTGCTTCAGGAAGACTTCCAGCAGCGCCTTCAGTCCGAGCGTCTGCGGCTGCCCGTCGACGAGCACCAGGTTGTTGATGCCGAACGACTGCTCCAGCGGCGTGAGGCGATACAGATCAGCCAGCAGCGCCTGCGGGTTGACGCCCACCTTGCATTCGATGACGAGCCGGGTGCCGTTCTCGCGGTCGGTGAGGTCCTTGACGTCCGCGATTCCGGTGAGCCGCTTGGACTTGTTGACCTCGTCGGTGATCTTCTCGATCACCTTCTCCGGGCCGACGCCGTACGGCAGCTCGGTGACCGTGATGGCCTGCCGTCCGCGGCTGCCCTCCAGCGGGCCGGTCTCGACGTTCGCGCGCATCCGCACGACGCCGCGGCCGGTTTCGTAGGCCTTGCGGACCTCGTCCAGTCCCAGCAGGCTGCCGCCGGTGGGCAGGTCGGGGCCGGGGACGAACTCCATCAGCTTGTCGAGCGTGGCGTTCGGATGGTTGATCAGCCACCGCGCGGCGCCGATCACCTCGCCGAGGTTGTGCGGGATCATGTTGGTCGCCATGCCGACCGCGATCCCGGACGTGCCGTTGACCAGCAGGTTCGGGTACGCGGCGGGCAGCACCGAGGGCTCTTCGAGCGAACCGTCGTAGTTCGGCCGGAAGTCGACGGTGTCCTCGCCGAGCTCGCCGACGAGCAGCATCGCTTCGGGCGACATCCGGGCCTCGGTGTACCGCGAGGCGGCCGGTCCGTCGTCCGGGCTGCCGAAGTTTCCGTGCCCGTCGATCAGCGGGGCGTTCATCGAGAAGTCCTGCGCCAGCCGGACCATCGCGTCGTAGATCGCCACGTCGCCGTGCGGGTGGTACTTGCCCATGACGTCGCCGACCACGCGCGACGACTTCACGTACGCGTGCGTCGGGCGGTAGCCGTTCTCGTTCATCGAGAACAGGATCCGGCGGTGCACCGGCTTCAGGCCGTCTCGCGCGTCCGGGAGGGCGCGCGAGTGGATCACCGAATACGCGTATTCCAGGTACGAGTCTTCGATCTCCGTCTTCAGCGGGTTGTCGAAGACCTGCGCGCCCGGCGAGTCGAACGCGCTCGGGTCGACCCGGGTCACCGGGGTCTTGCTACGGCGAGCCATGGCTCACAACTCCTTGGGAACGAACGGAAAACTCAGACGTCGATGGCGTCGCGGTCGACGCGGTCGGACGATTCGACCAGCCAGTTGCGCCGCGGCTCGACCTTCTCGCCCATCAGCAGTTCCAGCGCCAGCTCCGCGGCCTCGACGTCCTCGAGCGTGATCCGCCGGACCGAGCGCGTCGCCGGGTTCATCGTGGTTTCCCACAGTTCGTCGGCGTCCATTTCGCCGAGGCCCTTGAACCGCGGCACCGGCGTGACGACCTGCTTGCCCGCCGCCTCGAGCTCGGCGACCTTCTGCTCCATCTCGCGCTGGGAGAAGGTGAAGAAGGTCTCCGCACCGCGGCCCTTCGTCGTGACCTTGTGCAGCGGCGGCATGGCCGCGTACAGCCTGCCGTCCTCGATCACCGGGCGCATGTACTTCGCGAACAGCGTGATCAGCAGCGTGCGGATGTGCGAACCGTCGACATCCGCGTCCGCCATCAGGATCACGCGGCCGTAGCGCATCGTCGACAGATCGAACGTGCGGCCGGTGCCCGCGCCGAGCACCTGCACGATCGACGCGATCTCGGCGTTCTTCAGCGTGTCGCCGAGAGACGCCTTCTGCACGTTGAGGATCTTGCCGCGCAACGGCAGCAGCGCCTGGTACTCCGACACCCGCGCCATCCGCGCCGAGCCGAGCGCGCTGTCGCCCTCGACCAGGAACAGTTCGCTGCGCGAGACGCCGGTGGTGCGGCAGTCGACCAGCTTCGGCGGCATCGCCGCGCCCTCGAGCGCGGTCTTGCGCCGGGCGGCGTCCTTCTGCTGTTTCTGGGCGAGCCGCACGCGTGCCGCGTCGACCACCTTCTGCAGCACGATCTTGGCCTCGGACTTGGTTTTCCGGTCCTCGGTCCAAGCCCGCAGCTGCTTGTCGACGATGCCCTGGAGGACGCGCGTGATGCCCGCCGTCGACAGTTCGTCCTTGGTCTGCGAGGTGAACTGCGGTTCCGGCAGCCGGACGTGGATCACCGCGGTCATGCCCTCCAGCACGTCCTCGGTGGTCGGCGGGTCCTCCTTCGGCTTGAGCAGCCCGCGCGTTTTGCCGATCACGTCCTGCAGCGCGCGGGTGACCGCGCGGTCGAAGCCGCGCCGGTGCGTGCCGCCGTGCACGTTGCGGATCGTGTTGGTGAAGCACTCCACGGTGCGCTCGTAGCCGGTGCCCCAGCGCAGCGCGACCTCGACCTCGGCGTGTCGCTCCACATTGGACTGCATGACGCCGTTGGCGTCCGCGGCGTTCTCCTTGTACGTGCCCTCGCCGGTGATCATCAGCGTGCCGCAGACCGGTTTTTCGCTGTCCGGGGCGAGGAAGTCGACCATGTCCGCCAGCCCGTTCGGGAAGTGGAAGGTCTCCTCGTTGATGGTGTCCTCGAACGCGGTGCGCAGCACGTAGGTGACGCCCGGCACGAGGAACGCGGTGTTGCGCAGCTTCGTGCGCACGCCTTCGACGTCCAGCGCCGCGCCGGTTTCGAAGTACCGCGCGTCGTACCAGTAGCGGATGGACGTGCCGCTGCGCTCGCCGCGCTTCATCTTGCCGACGAGGTTGAGCCCGGAGCGGCGGGTGAACTTCGCCTTCGGTCCGGGGCCGTCGAACACGCCGGGCACGCCGTGCGCGAACGACATCTGGTGCACTTTGCCGTTCTGCTTCACCGTGACGTCGAACCGGTGCGAGAGCGCGTTCACCGCCGAAGCGCCGACGCCGTGCAGACCGCCGGACGTCTTGTACCCGGAGCCGCCGAACTTGCCGCCGGCGTGCAGCCTGGTCAGCACCAGTTCGACGCCGGAAAGGCCGGATTTGGCGTGGACGCCGGTGGGGATGCCGCGGCCGTCGTCGTCCACCTGGACGCTGCCGTCGGCGTGCAGCGTGACGACGATGCGCGTCGCGTGACCGGCCACGCCCTCGTCGGTGGAGTTGTCGACGACCTCGGAGAACAGGTGGTTGATGCCACGGCTGTCGGTGGAGCCGATGTACATCCCGGGGCGCTTGCGGACCGCCTCGAGTCCTTCGAGGTGGGTCAGGTCGTCGGCCCCGTACAGAGTCTCAGCAGTCACGAGGTCGTTCTCCCGGATCGAGGCGAGCTGTTCGGTGGGCAAACAGGCGGCCGGAGCAGGGGCCCCGGGCCGTCACCGTACTGCAGGATATCCGCACCCCCCGACAGGATCGGGCCGCTGCGCCCCCGATGGGGTCCGGCAGCGTGTCCCAGGTCACCGGTATAGTCCTGGAGGAATACATCTTCCACGCGAGTAGTTGTGCCGACAAGCAAGGACACAACGAACCGGCTAGGGAGCGGTCATGCAGTTCGGAATCTTCTCGGTGGGCGACGTCACGACCGACCCCACCACGGGCGTCACGCCCACGGAGCACGAGCGCATCAAGGCGATGGTCAAGATCGCGCTCAAGGCCGAAGAGGTCGGCCTCGACGTCTTCGCCGTCGGCGAGCACCACAATCCGCCGTTCGCCGCGCCGGCGAACCCCACCGTGCTGCTGTCGAACATCGCGGCGCAGACTGAGAAGATCGTCCTCTCGACGTCGACCACCCTGATCACCACCAACGACCCGGTGCGGCTGGCCGAGGACTACGCCATGCTGCAGCACCTGGCCGACGGGCGGCTCGACCTGATGATGGGCCGCGGCAACACCGGCCCGGTCTACCCGTGGTTCGGCCAGGACATCCGCCAGGGCATCCCGCTGGCCGTCGAGAACTACGCGCTGCTGCACCGGCTGTGGCGCGAGGAGGTCGTCGACTGGCAGGGCAAGTTCCGCACCCCGCTGCAGGGCTTCACCTCGACGCCGCGCCCGCTCGACGGCGTGCCGCCGTTCGTGTGGCACGGTTCGATCCGCAGCCCGGAGATCGCCGAACAGGCCGCCTACTACGGCGACGGGTTCTTCGCGAACCACATCTTCTGGCCGACCTCGCACTTCCAGCAGCTGATCGCGTTCTACCGGCAGCGCTACGAGCACTACGGGCACGGCAAGGCCGACCAGGCCATCGTCGGGCTCGGCGGGCAGGTGTTCATCCGGCCGAAGTCGCAGGACGCGTGGAACGAGTTCCGGCCGTACTTCGACAACGCGCCGGTGTACGGGCACGGGCCGTCGCTGGAGGACTTCACCGAGCAGACGCCGCTGACCGTCGGCAGCCCGCAGGAGGTCATCGACAAGACGCTGACCTTCCGCGAGCACTTCGGCGACTACCAGCGCCAGCTGTTCCTGGTGGACCACGCCGGCCTGCCGCTCAAGACCGTGCTGGAGCAGCTCGACCTGCTCGGCGAAGAGGTCGTGCCGGTGCTGCGCAAGGAACTGGACGCGAAGCGCCCGGCGCACGTGCCGGACGCGCCCACGCACGAATCGCTCAAGGCGGCTCGCGAAGCCCAGACCGTCACCGCTTGACCTGGGCTCGCCGGACTTAGTGGAGAGGTCATGACTGCACGCACTATCGCCGTGGTCACCGCGGGACTGAGCCAGCCGTCGTCGACGCGGCTGCTGGCCGACCGGCTGGCCGAGGCCACCCGCGCCGCCCTGGTCGACGACGACGTGACGGTGAAGGTGTTCGAACTCCGCGACATCGCGGTGGACGTCACCAACAACATGCTCACCGGGTTCCCCAGCCCGCAGCTGCGGGAAGTGATCGACATCGTGACGCGCGCCGACGGCTTGATCGCCGTGACGCCGGTGTTCACCGCTTCCTACAGCGGACTGTTCAAATCGTTCTTCGACGTGCTGGACAAAGAAGCGCTCGACGGCAAGCCGGTGCTGCTCGCCGCGACGGGCGGTACGGAACGGCATTCGCTCGCGCTCGACTTCGCGCTGCGGCCGCTCTTCGCCTACCTTCGCGCGACTGTGGTCCCGACGGGCGTGTACGCGGCGTCGTCGGACTGGGGCAGCGTCGAGGCGACGGGCGCGTTGCAGCAGCGCGTGGAGCGGGCGGGCCGCGAGCTGGCCCAGCTGGTCGCGGCGGCACCTGAGGCGAAGCCGGACGACGAGTACGCGTCGGTGTCGTTCGAGCAGTTGCTGGCTGGTCACTGACGCCTCCGAGCGGTCAAGAGTGCCTGCGGCGCCGGGGTTTCCGGGTTGAGGAGCAGTTCGGCCTCGACGGTGAACCCGGCGTCGCGCAGCCAGTTCGTCAGGCGTTCTCGCGGGCGGCGGTGCACCTGGACTTTCATCGGGTGGCCGCCGTAGCCCTCGGTCTTCAGCCGAGTTTCGTCGCCGACGTGGAAGAGCAGTTGGAGCACACCGCTGGGGCGCAGTGCTTGGCGGAAATTCGCGAGGACGTCCGGGAGCCGGTCGTCGGGCAGATGGATGACCGACTGCCACGCCACGATCCCGGCCAGCGACGCGGTCGGCAGCGGGTCGGTCATCGAGCCGACCTCGAACCGCAGCTTCGGATAGTCGCGCCGGGCCACCTCGATCATGCCGGGGGAGAGGTCGACGCCGTACGCGGCTACGCCGAGCTCGTTGAGGTGCGCGGTCACTTGGCCGGGGCCGCAACCGAGGTCCGCGACCGGTCCGTCGCTGACTTGTTCTGCGAACAACCGCAGTGCGGCAAGCAGATACGGCTGCTTGCCGAGCGCGTCGCGGACGAACGTGGCGTAGTCCTCCGCCACGGTGTCGTAGGACGTTCGGGTGTCGGTGAGCCAGTTCACGTCAGCCTGCCGGGGTCTGGACGATGAGGACGGTGGCGCGGGTGGTCCAGGGAATGGCCGTGCACATCGGGATCGGCGGACCGCGCGATGCTTTCGGCGTGCCGATCCGGTTGTTCGAGCAGGACTCGCAGCCCGCCGCGAGGTTCTTCGGCGGGCCGGAATCCTCGGGACACGCCCCATCCCGCCTGCCAGCGGCGGATGAGGTCGGGAAGTGATTCGGCCACGCTGAGCAGCTAAGCACCCGGCACCGACAAAACCGGCCGATCCGCTGCCGGAGTCCAGTATGGACAGTCCGGCTGGCAGTACCGCGGGCCCGGCGGCACACTGGCCCGATGGGATTGGGCAAGCCAGTGCGCCGGGTGCTTCTCTCGGTCGTCGGCGGGGCGCTGGTGATCGTCGGGGTCGTGCTGCTCGTGCTGCCGGGACCGGGACTGCTGCTGGTGCTCGCCGGATTGCTGGTGCTCGCCTCGGAGTTCCCGGCACTGCAGCGATTCGTCGGCCCGGTGCGGACGCGGGCGATGCAAGCCGCGGAGGACAGCGTGTCCTCGCCGCTGCGGATCGCCGGTTCGGTGCTGGCCGGGCTGGCTTTGCTGGCCGCGGGCATCGTGTGGGGGACGGTGCGGTCGCTGCCGTTGAGCGGGTGGAGCACCGGGACCAGCCTGATTTTGTCGAGCCTGATCTTGTTCGCGTTGGTGATCTGGAGTTACCTGCGGGTGCGGGCGAAGCGGGAAGTCTCCGGCAAGCCCTAGGTAGCCGCCTTCGCCGAGCACGACATGACGCCAGCCGCCGCGCCCAGTTCACTTGCGGGACGGTGTGGGTCTTTCAGCTCGACGCTGGACCAGCAAACCCATGCCACAGCAAGGAAAAGCAAGGCAAGCCAAGGGTGGCAGACCGATGCACGGCACGAGCCGGCCGGCGCGGTTTTGCCCGCCAAGCTGTCTTGGCGCCCGGGAAGGGCACCGGCCCGCGGGGAACCGGAAAGAGAAGCGCCTGGACCCGCGAACTCGCAGGCCCAGGCGCTCCTCAGCAACCGTTCACCGAGATCAAGAGGCGTACAGCTTCGCCACCTCCGCCGCAGACAGCGCCCGGTCGTACACGTGCACCTGGTCAACCGCCCCGTTGAGGAAGTCGACCGGGTTCCCGCCGTACTTGCCGCGGCCGATCACCGTGTGGCCGGTGGACGCCTCGCCCAGGCAAACGCTGCGCGACGCGGCCAGTTGACCGTCCACATACAGCGCCAGCTGACCGGTAGCGGCATCCCGGACTCCGACCAGGTGGTACCAGCGTCCGGCTTCCGGCGTGATCGGGGCGAGGGCCCGCGTGCCCACGAAGCTGAACGCCAGCTTGTGGTCCGCGCCGGAATACTGCAGGAAGAACGCGCTGTGGTCGTCGCCGTCCTGGCTCACGACGGTCTGGAAACCGTCGCCGACCGCGTTGAACTTCACCCACGCGGCGACGCTGTAGCTCAGGTCGGTCTTCACCAGCGCGGCACCGGTGTCCGCGTACTGGCCCGAGCCGTTCACCGCCAGGGCCGAACCGCTGTGTCCGGCGGTCCAGGAAGCGCCGCCGATGAGCGTCGCGTCGTGGTGGCCCACGGTGTCCGCCGCCGTGGTGCCGCTGTTCTCGTCGAACGGGTACGCGGCGATTCCGTCGATGCCGGGCGTGCCCGGCGGAATCACCGGACCTTGTTGCGGTGAACCGTCAACGCCGTTGATCACCGACAGGTTCGCGGACCGGACGGCGGCGAAGTCCATCTTCTTCACCTGACGGTCGTAGGTGAAGAAGCCGTTGACCTCCTTTTCCACGTCGGTGGTCTGCGTGTACACGCCTGCCGACACCCCGCATTGCCGTCCCGCGAGCAGCAGGCGTTGCTGGAGCTCGGCGTAGCGGCGGGTGAGCGTGGCGCTGTCCGGTTCCATCTCGTAGGCGAAACTGCCGGCCGGGTCGAATTGGTGTCCGTCGACCTTCAGGCCGAGGCCGCCGTATTCACCGTCGACCGCGGCGCGGGTCGCGTCCGGCACAGGGGTGCCGGGACCGGTGTAGGTGTGGTCGTCGTAGATGTCGCCGCGGCCGCTGTCCGGTTCGGACCGGCAGCAGTTCACGCCGGACTCCGCGTCCACGAGCCGCGTGGGATCCCAGGCTTTGACCTGGTCGGCGATCCGGCCGACGGCGTAGTCGCCCCAGCCTTCGTTGAACGGGACCCAGGTGACGATCGACGGGAAACTGCGGTGCTGGTCGATCATCCGGTGCAGTTCGGATTCGAAGTTCGCCTGCGACGCGGGCGTCGGCTCGATGTCGTCCTTCATCGCGGGCATGTCCTGCCACACCAGGAGCCCGAGTTTGTCCGCGTAGTAGTACCAGCGATCGGGTTCGACCTTGATGTGCTTGCGGACCATGTTGAAGCCGAGCGCCTTTTCCTGTTCCAGATCGAACTTCAGCGCCGCGTCGGTCGGTGCGGTGTAGATGCCGTCCGGCCAGAAACCCTGGTCGAGCGGGCCGAGCTGCATCACGAACTTGCCGTTGAGCATCATCCGTTGCTTGCCGTCGGCGGTCTTGCCGACGGAAATCGACCGAAGGCCGAAGTACGAGCCGACACTGTCCCCAGAGGACAGTGAGACGCGCAGGTCGTACAGGAACGGATCGTCCGGCGTCCACAGATGCGGCTTGTTCACCTTGAGCGTCAACGGAGTGTTCGCCGGTCCGGACGCGACGCCGACGACGCGGCCGTGGTCGTAGGCGATGGCTTGCACGCGTTGTTTCACCGGCCCGCCGACTACGGCGTTCACGGTGACCGAACCGCTGGCGACGTCCGGCGTGGTGTCCACTCGCGAGATGTACGCCGGGGTCACCGGTTCCATCCAGACGGTTTGCCAGATGCCGGAAGTCGGGGTGTAGAAGATCCCGTCGCCGGGTTTGCGCTGCTTGCCGAGCGGTTGCCCGCCCGCGTCATTGGGATCCGTGACGCCGACGACGACTTCCTGGTCTTTCCCGGTGGTCAACGCGTTGGTCACGTCCGCGGAAAACGCGTCGTAACCGCCGGTGTGGTGGACGACCTGATGGCCGTTGACCCACACCGTGGTGTCGTAGTCGACCGCCTGGAAGTGCAGGATGAGCCGCTGGTCCCGGCCGCCCACATGCCAGTTCTTCGGCACCTGGAACGTCCGCCGGTACCACATCGACGTTTCGTGCCGCATGATTCCCGACAACGCCGATTCGACCGGATAAGGCACGAGGATGCGTTCGTCGAGACCGCGGTTGATCGGCGGCGAGTCGCCCGGTTTGGCGGCGGAGAATTCCCAGACGCCGTTGAGGTTTTGCCAGTTGTCGCGGGTCAGCTGCGGGCGCGGGTATTCGGGAAGCGCGTTGGTCGGGGAGACCTGGTCGGTCCACGGGGTGGTGAGGGGAGGGGTGAGGCGTTGCCATTGCGGCGGATCGGCCGCCGCGGCGGGGACACTCGACAACCCGGACACGGCCACGGCGAGCGCGGCGGCCACCGTGGCCAAACGGCCGGGTCTGCGGGCAGGACGGACCATCGTCGAACCTCCTACTGACAGGTGGATCAGCGCGGATGGAGCTGCACGGGGGTCAGGAACGGCGGGAACGGGCCAGCAGCCGCTGGATCACGACGACGACCAGCAGGAAAGCGCCGCTGACCACCGTCTGGTAGTTGGAATCGAGAGTGCCGACCTGGTTGATGACGTTCTGGATCAGCGTCTTCAGCAGCACGCCGACGAGCGTGCCGATGACGGTCCCGGCTCCGCCGGTGAGCAGCGTTCCGCCGATGACCACGACGGAAATCGCGTCCAGCTCCGTGCCGACGCCGAGCACGGTGACGCCCGATTGCAGATACGCGGCGGTGAGCACGCCGGCGAATCCGGCGAGAGTGCCGCTGAGCGTGTAGAGGATGATTTTGGTGCGGGCCACCGGAAGACCCATCAGCAACGCGGATTGTTCCGCACCGCCGAGAGCGAAGATCGACTGACCGAAGCGGGTCCGGCGCAAGAGCAGCCCGCCGAGTCCGAAAAGGATCAGCGCGAGGTACACCGGTACGCCGATGCCGAAGATCTTGCCTTGTCCCAGCCAGAGCAAGGCCGCGCCTGGCTCCACTTTGTACGTTGTCGCACCCTCGTTGGTCAAGGCCAGCAAGAGCCCGCGAGCGAACAACAGCGAGGCGAGCGTGACGATGAACGGCGCCATTTTCGTCCGCGCGATGAGCAGACCGTTGACCAGCCCGATCAGTCCGCAAACGACTATCGGCAGCAGGATCGCGACGACCAGGCCGTAGCGGGAACCGTACGCGGCGAGCACACCGCCGAGTGCGTACACCGAGCCGACGGACAAATCGATCCCGCCGGAAATGATCACGAACGTCATGCCCAGTGCGATCACTGCCAGGAAGGAACTTTGCAAGGCGAGGTCGCGCAGGTTGTCCGCGGATCCGAAGCGCGGGAAGGTGAACCACGCGACAAGCACGCCGAGGACGAGCACCACGGCCGCGCCTTGGCGTTGCAGGACTGCGGCGAACGCCGCGCCGCGTTCCGACGGCGGGGCGACGGTGGTCGCGATCATCGCGTGCTCCGTTCCCGGGCGACGTACACCGCGGCGACGATGATGGCGGCCTGCACCATCTGCGCGGCGGAATCGGGCAGGTTGTGCTTGATCAGCGTGGCGTGCACCAGCTGCATGAGCAGCGCGCCGAACACCGTGCCGAGCACGCGGACGCGCCCGCCGGTGAGCGGCGTGCCGCCGACCACCACCGCGGTGATCGCGGAGAGTTCCATCAGCAGGCCGAGATCGTTCGGGTCGCTCGCGCCGAGCCGTGCGGTGGACAGCACGCCGGCGATCGCCGCCAGCGCGCCGGACATGGCGTACACGCCGATCAGGACGCGTTTCACCGGCAGCCCGGCGAGTGTCGCGGCGGGACGGTTGCCGCCGACCGCGACCAGGTGCCGACCGAAAGTGGTGCGCCGCACCAGCAATCCGGCCAGCACTGAGAGGACGGCTGCTACCAGGACCATGATCGGCACCCCGAGGACGTCGCCGGTGCCGAGCGCGAGGAAGCCCGGGTTGTGCAGCTGCACCAGTTGCCCGTGCGCGATCACGAGCGCGAGCCCGCGACCGCCGACGAGTAACGCCAGCGTCGCGATGATCGGCTGAATTCCGAGCTGGGCGACCAGAAAACCGCTGAACAGCCCGGAAACCAGCCCGGCGATGAGCGCGACCAGGATCACCATCAGCGGTCCGGCCCCGAGATACAGCGGGACGAGCGCCGCGGCGACCGACATCACCGAGCCCACGGACAGGTCGATGCCTTCGGTGCCGATCACCAGCGCCATGCCGAGCGCCACGATGCACACCGGCGCGGCCTGCACCAACTGAGTGCGAAAGTTGGCCGCGGAGAGGAAGTTCTGCGTGAACGCGATGTTGAACAGCAGCAGCACAACCACGGCCAGGTACACGCCGTAGTTCTGCAGCCAGCTCGTGACGCGGGCGCGGTCAGGTCTCGTCAGTGTCGCGGTCGACATCGTTGTCACCCCCTGCAGCTATCGCCGCCAGCACGTTGTCCTCGGTGACCGCGTCACCGGCCAGTTCGGTGGCGACGCTGCCGTCGCGCAGGACGACCACCCGGTCCGCACCGTCGAGAATTTCTTCCAGTTCGGACGAGATCAGCAGCACGCCGAGCCCGTCCTGCGCCAGTTCGTCGATCAGCGCCTGCACCTCGGCCTTGGCTCCGACGTCGATACCGCGCGTGGGCTCGTCCAGCAGCAAGACTTTCGGGCCGGTGGCGAGCCAGCGCGCGAGCAGCACCTTCTGCTGATTGCCGCCGGACAGCTCGGACACCTTCTGCTCCGGACTGGATGCCTTGATCCGCAACCGTTCCATGAACGTCTTCACCACACGGTCCTGTTTGGACCGGCTGACGAAGCCGAACGTAGACAGTCGCGGCAGCGCGGCGAGCACGATGTTCTCGCGCACGGACAGGTTCGGAATGATCCCGTCCGCCTTGCGGTCCTCGGCCAGCAGCGCGATTCCGGCTCGCATCGCGGCGGAGATCTTCCCCCGCTTCAACGGCTTTCCGGCCAGCAGCACGGTGCCGCCGTCGAGCGGAAAGGCCCCGACCACAGCCCGCGCGGTCTCGCTCCGGCCGGAGCCGAGCAGCCCGGCCAGCCCGACGACCTCGCCCGGGCGCACGCTGACCGAAACGTCGTGCAGCTTGTTCCCGCCGGACAGGTTCATGGCCTGCAGCAGCGGTTCCTTCTCCGCATGATGCTCCTCACCGAACGCGGTGACGCCCTCGGCGCGAATCTGCCGGATCTCCCGGCCGAGCATCATCGACACCAGCTCAATGCGCGGCAACGGCTTCAACGGTCCACTGTGGGCTACACGTCCGTCGCGCAGCACCGTGACGCTGTCGCACACCCGGTACAGCTCGTCCATCCGGTGGCTCACGTAGAGCACCGAGATGTCGTCGGCGTGCAGCCGGGCCAGCACCTCGAACAAAGTGTCCACTTCACGCGGTTCCAGCGACGACGTCGGCTCGTCCATCACGACCACACCGGCCTTTGTGGACACCGCACGAGCCAGCGCGACCATCTGCTGCGCGCCGACCGCCAGCGTGTGCAGCGGACGCCGCACGTCGGTGTCGATCCCGTAGCCGCTGAGCAGTTCGCGCGCCTGCTCGTTCATCGCCGACCAGTCCACCAGGCCGGTGCGGGTGCGCGGCTCCCGGCCGAGAAAGACGTTGCTCGCCACGCTCATCAGCGGGACGAGGTTGACCTCCTGGTAGATGGTGGAGATCCCGGCGCGCTGTGCGTCGATCGGCCTGCGGAAGTCGACCGGCTCGCCGAGGTGGCGCACCTCGCCCTCGTCCGGCCGGTACACGCCGGTGAGGACCTTGATCAAAGTGGACTTGCCCGCACCGTTTTCCCCGACCAGCGCGTGGACCTCGCCGCGGCGCAAGCGGAAGGAGACGTCGTCGAGGGCCACGGTGCCGGGGAACCGTTTGGTCACCCCGGCCACCTCGAGCACCGGTGCGGTCATGGTCGCCACCTGGGTGTCGGCCGCGCTGATCATCAGTACGCGTTCCCGACCTTCTGGGCCGCGTTCGATTCGTCGTAGGCGTCGTCGGTGATGACGATGCTCGGCGGGATCGGCTTGCCGTCCTCGAACTGCTGCAGCGTTTGGAACGCCAGCTGCCCGAACCGCGGGTTCGACTCGATGACCGCGTTGTAGCTGCCGTCGGCGATCAGCTGCACCGCGTTGCGGGTGCCGTCGACGGACACGACCTTCACGTCCTTGCCGGGGTTCTTGCCCGCGGTCTTGAGCGCGTTGACCGCGCCGATGCCCATCTCGTCGTTCTCCGCGTACACCGCGGTGAGGTCCGGGTGGCTCTGGATCAGCTGTTCCATCACCGACTGGCCCTTGGACCGGTCGAACTCGCCGGTCTGCTCGGCGACCACGGTGAGCCCGGGCGTCTTCGCCAGCTCGTCCTTGAACCCCTTGGTGCGGTCGGTGGTCACGTTGTTGCCCGAGGAACCGAGCAGGATCGCGACCTTGCCGTTGCCGCCGGTGGACTTCGCCAGCGCGGCGGCCGCGCGGTGGCCCTGTTCGATGAAGTTGGAGCCGATGAAGGTCAGGTAGTCGGTGCACGGCTTCGACGTGACCTGCCGGTCGATGGTGACCACCGGGACCTTCTTCGCCTTCGCAGCGTCGAGCGCGGGCTGCAGGCCGTCGGAGTTCAGCGGGGCCACGATGAGCAGCTGCGCGCCCCGGTCCAGCAGAGACTTGATGTCCGAGATCTGCTTGTTGAGGTCACTCTGCGCGTTCGTGGTGAGCAGGTGGTCGGCCGGGATGCCGAGCTTGGCCGCCTCGCTGCGGATGGACTGCGTCTCGGCGATCCGGAACGGGTTCGCCTCCTTCTCCGACTGGGAGAAGCCGACGATCGCGGTCTTCGGGTCGACCTTCGGGTATCCGGTCTTGTCGATGGTGCAGCCGTCGGCGCTGGGCGCGGAGGACGCGGCCGAGGCGGCCGGACCGGAGCCGTTGCTTTGCGCGGCCGGGGTTTCCTCGCGGCTGGTGCAGCCGGCGAGCACGAGTGCCGTGGCGGTGCCGGCGACCAGGGCGAAGCGGGCAGGGACGGACGGGGACACGGCGGACTCCTCGCAGCCGACGACTGGGGCAACCCGCTCGGCGGGGTGACGACCGTCACCCCGCTGAGCTCCGGCTATTTTTACATCGTTGGAACAACGTTGTAAACAGGCAAAACGTCGCTACACTACGTGGTCGTCGGGGCTGGTGCCGAGGGCTTCGCGGGCTCGTGATGAGCTCGGGCTCCCGGGCGGAGGAGATGAGGAGTCAGCGTGGCCGTGACCCTGAAGGACGTCGCGACGCTGGCGGGCGTTTCGGTGAAAACCGTGTCGAACGTGGTGAACGGCTACGCGTTCGTGAAGCCCGAGAACCGGCGGCGCGTCGAGGAGGCACTGGCCGCGACCGGGTACCGGCCGAACCTCGGCGCGCGCAACCTGCGCCGCGGGCGGACCGGGTTCCTGGCGCTGATGGTGCCGGAGCTGAGCATTCCGTACTTCGGCGAAATGGCCGGGCTGGTGATCACCGCCGCGCAGCGCCGCGGGTGGAGCGTGCTGATCGAGCAGACGCAGGGGACCCGCGACCGCGAACGGGCCACTGTGGACTCGCTGGGCCCCCATCTGGTCGACGGCGCCCTGGTGCATCCGGAGGCGCTCGAAGCGGCCGATTTCCCCGCCGCGGAAAAGAAAATCCCGATGGTGCTGCTCGGCGAGCACGCGGTGGACGTCGCGCTCGACCGAGTGGCGATCGACAACGTGCAGGCCGCGCATCTCGCGGTGTCGCATCTGGTTTCGCTCGGCCGCCGCCGGATCGCGGCGATCGGCGCGAACCCGAAGCGCGGGACTTCGTCGCTGCGTCTCGCGGGTTATCGGGCCGCGTTGGCCGATGCTGGTTTGCCGTCCGCGGATTCCTTGGTCGAGCCGGTGGCGAAGTACCATCGCGCCGAGGGTGCGGCGGCGATGAAACGCTTGCTGGCACAGGAAGAACCGCCGGACGCGGTGTTCTGCTTCAACGACCTGCTGGCCGTCGGCGCGTTGCGTTCGGCGGCCGAGCACGGGCTTCGGGTGCCCGACGACATCGCGATCGTCGGCTTCGACAACACCGAGGAGAGCGCGTTCAGCCTGCCCGCGCTCACCACGATCTCGCCGGACAAGGCGGCGATCGCCGAGGCCGCGATCGACCTCATCCACAGCCGCCTCGCCGGTACCGAGAGCGCTGAGCCGCGTTCGGTGCAGCCGCCGTTTTCCTTGGAGGTAAGGGAAAGCACGGTCGTTTCCTAGAGGAGCCGCACCGCCAGCACGAGAATCACCGCGCTGGACAGCAGGGCGGTGCCGAGCCGTCCGCGCGGACCGGTGAGTCCGCGTCCGAGCAATGCGCCGCCGATGGCCAGGAGCAGTTGCCAACTGGCCGAAGCTGCGAACGCGGCGGCGGCGAATACCGTGCCGTTGGCCGGGCGGTCGCCGAGGACGAGCGCGGTGAAGTAGATGATGGTGGACGGGTTGAGCAGGGTCAGGCCGAGCAGCGTCGCGTACGCCCGGAGCGGGTGCGGTTCCGTTGCCAGCAACGGAGTTTCCGCGGATCGATAGCGCTGGACAGCTCGGATCGCGGTCCACGCGCCGAGCACGAACAGCGCGGCGGCGGAGGTCAGGCGCAGGGGAGTGGTGATCGGGGCGAGCAGCGGGGCCAGCGCGGCGCCGCCGGTGGTGGCGAGAACGGCGTAGACGCCGTCCGCGGTGGCCACCCCCATCGCCGCGGCCGCCCCGACCCGCCACGACGTGCGAGCGGTGAGTTCGACCAGGTAAACGCCGATCGCCCCGACCGGCATGGCGATCCCGTACCCCGCGACAA
>NZ_JACJHR010000122.1 GCF_014174495.1 Amycolatopsis echigonensis | reverse complement strand
GTCCGGTTCAGCAGCGGCGCGGAGGGGTTCTGCTCGGATCGGGTTAGCGCGCGGTGGAACGGATACCAGCCAGGTCCGTAGACGACGCCGACGTCATCGAGGATGTAGGACCAGGTGCCCAGTTCCATTTCGAGTCCGTACATGTCGAACTCGTCGTCCGGTGCGACGGCGGGTGGGATATAGCGGCGCATGCATGCCTCCTCCAGTTCGGTGTGATGGCAAGGGTTGTGAGCGCGGGTCGATCACGCCCCCGTGTTGGCGAACCGCGCTGGTGTGCGGGTGCGCGGTGTCGTCAGGGGATGCCGGGCAGCCGCCAGGTGATGGGCCGGAGCCGCAGGAGTCGCCTGTCGGCGTAGGACGCGGCGAGGTTGCCGTGGTCGGTGACGACCTGGTAGCCGTCCAGCCACACGGCGAACCACGGCTCGGCGGGCGAGCCTTGGCGGGCAGCTGAGTCCTGTGCCGGCGCGATCGTGGCGTCGAGCCGCATCGGGGTAGATCGGTAGTGGTCGAGGCGCCCGGCGACCATCGGGCAGGCCGTGATCGTGTAGGCGGCGCACTGGGGATGCAACGGGGGTTCGCTGGTGCACCGGCGCGGCAGGTCGGACAGCCGCATCAGCAACACCAGCCGGTCGGCATGGGGCCGGCCGCACACGCCGCACCTTCGGCGCAGCAACGCGTGCTCCATCCGATCGCGGTCGACCGACCCGAACAGATACCGGCCGTCGGCGGTCCGAGGGGTGATCCACGGGACCACGAGGCCACCGACCGTGGGCAGATGGGCCAGCCAGGCGGGAATCGGGGGGACGGATGTGTCGGTCATGACGTAGCTCCTGTTCGCTGGGGTTTGCGTTGAGGCGCAAGGGAATGACCGAGTCCCGCGGTCCGCGGCTTGAGTAGCGGGACCACCCCGCGTGCCTGCGCCGAGCAACGGTCAGGCAGCGCGCGGTACGTCCTTGGACCTGCGGAAGTCGGTGTGGCCGGCAGCCCGGAGTTCGAGCCGGACGGTCTGGTTGTGGCAGCGGTAGAGGGCGCGCGGGTCCAACCAGTCCTCATCCCGGCCGTCGTCCGGGATCAGGCCGACGGCGGTGAGCAGACCGGTGTCCGGGTCAGGCTCGGTGAACACGGTCCCTGACCCGAGCGTGATCTCCTCCCCGACCGCCGGGACCGTTGGCGCTAGGCCGCGGGCGAGGTCACCACAGTGGACGGACGGTCGGGTTTCCAGCACAACGGCGACGAGCCATCCGTGGGAGCCGACGGGAGCGGACTCGAAGGTGACGTAGTCCGCGCCGTCCGGTCCCGTGCACAGGAAGATGGTTCCGTAGCGGTCGGTTTGCCGCTCGAACCGCGGCCACCAGAGCTGGCCCTGGCCGAGCTCGACCGTGGCGGCGTGCTCGGCGCCTTCCGTGCTGACCGTGCTGCTGGCCGCTGCCGCGGTGATGATGTCCGACATGGGCATGTCGTTGCGGAAGCGGTGGCCGATGTCTGCTTCCACCGTGGCGTATTCGGCGGCCAGATCCGGGCGCAGTTGCGCGGCACGAATCAGATCGGCGCGGCTGGCAAGCACGCACAGCGAGCAGGACAATCTGGTCATGCCCTGGTCGTAGGCCGGGTGGTACGGAACACCCGACTGGTGAATGCGTTGCCACACCTGGTCTTCGGTCCAGTCGTGGATGGGCAGCCAGGTGTCCACGATGCGGCGTCCGCTGCTGGCAGCCTCGTCGCGGCTCAGCGGCGATTGCTGGCAACGAGCAATGCTCGTCTGCGTCGAATGTGTCAGGCTCGGTGTGACGCTCAGTGATGTAGAGATGGAGTAGCTTGCGTGTCCTACCGTGTGACGGCTGCCGCCAGCGACGACTCTGTTGATCTTCCCCAACAAGAGTCGGTGCCGAGGCCCGCGTGGTTTGACGCTGTTGAGCGCTGGAAAGCTGTCAGTGCTGAACGTAACGTTGAATGTTAGTTACTGTGCGCGTGGTCAGTTGCCGGAGCAGTGGATCGCCTCTGGCGGAGCTACAGACTGATCCCAAGAGGTCGGCCAACAGCCTCCCGGTCCTTGCGAGCCAGCAACGACCTACCTCCGGTCCGGTGGGACACGAACGCGCGTCCATCGCAGACCTGCTGCGGGCAGACAATTCGATCGGGGCGGTCGCTCACTCGCTCGATCGCAGCCCTGCGACAATCGGCAGGTCAGTCTGCCGCAACCACATCCCGGAATCGCGAGTCTGTTCACCCGAGGTCGCGCATGGTCATGGCGAGCCATGAGCATGCGCTCGCGATAGCTGTCCACGCGAGAAGGACGGCTATCGCCGCCGGTTGCGGAAGCAAGTCCGGCTGCGTGTCGGAGACCAGCGCCATGGTCGCGCCCAGCGGCAGCACTGCACCGACTGCGGGCCAGGACTGCAAGACCAGAATCGACCCGAGGTGCACCGCCAACACCGCCACTGGCGCCGCGAAATGGTTTCGCACCAAGACGCCGACGCACAGTCCGATGACAGCGCCGGCCGCGGCGCTCAGCATGGTGCCGAACAGATCCGGCAGCACGCTGCCGTCCAGCCCGGTGACGACGGCCGTGCAGAGCCCGCCCAGGACGCCGATTACGGCACCGGCTGTGGCTGTCACGACAGCTTTCGCGAGCAAGGCCGGTCCGCGCCCGCTGGCGAGGACGGCGCGGGCGATGAGGCCGTTCCGGGCATCGAGGGTGTACCGGATGGACCCGAAGATCATTGCGATCACCGTCGCCTGCGCCAGCCCGGCGCTCGGGTCGCTCTGCTGCCCCGCGTTCACCGCTGCCGAGAGGACCAGGGTCAGCACGGCGAACCCTGGCAGCAGGTAGTCCGAGCGCAGCCGCAGCAGTTCCGCGTGGACCGAGCGCGCCGTCATCGGATCTCCCGGCGCTCGAACAGCCGCCATCCGGCGAACGCTGCCAGCGCCACCCAGACAGCGGCGATCGGCAGGCTCGTCCAGGTCCCGAAGATCCCGGGGAACACCGGCTGCGCCTGGGCGACGCCCGCGAGCGCGGTGTCGGGCAGGAAGCGCGCGATCTCCGGCACGGCGAGGGCCAGCGGCACCTCGACGGCCAGTGGAAGCAGCATCGAAATCGATGTCGCGGCGTAGTAGTTCGGGACGATCCAGCCGATGGCCACGCCCAATACCCCGGCGAGGACCGACGCGGCCGCGCAGCCGCCGACCGCCTGCGCGGTAGCGCCGTCGAGAAGCAGCGTCTGATCCCGTCCCCGCAGGATGAGCCCGGCGATCACGAGCCAGCCGAGCGAGCCGACCATTCCGACGGCGAGCCCGCTGCCCGCTCCGGCGAGCAGCTTTCCCGCGTATACATGGTCCTTGCGGTTCGTCAGAACGGCCCGGGTGATCGACTTGTAGTAGTAGTCCCGCGTCACCAGGTAGCTGCCGACGAAGGTCGCGGCGATCGGACAGGCGATCAGGTAGACCAGCATCGCGCGCGACACTTCCGCGGCGCTCGCGCCGGATGCCAGCATGCCCCGACCGGCGAATCGCCAGGCACCCAGGGGAAGAAGGATCGCATAAGCCAGTACTGCGAGCATCCAGAAGCCGCTGCAGGCCTTCAACAGCTCGGCCCGGACCGAATCACGCATCGCTCGCCTCCCTCGGCACGCCGACGAGGTCGAAGTAGCGGTCTTCCAGGTTTTCCTTGCCACCGTCGGTAAGTTCGTCGAGAGACCCGCTGAATACCGCGCTTCGGTTGATGATCACGACTTCGTCGACGGTCTGCGCGAGTTCGGCGAGCTGGTGGCTGGACAGCAGCACTGTCCCTCCGCGTTCGGCATAGGACCTCAGCAGCTTGCGCAGCCAGCGAATGCCCTCCGGGTCCAGCCCGTTCGCAGGCTCGTCGAGGACCAGGAGCTCCGGTTCGCCGAGCAGCGCGCTCGCCAGCCCCAATCGCTGCTTCATCCCGGTGGAGTACTTGCCGAGCCGACGCCCGGCGACGTCGGCGAGACCGACCTCTTCGAGCACCGGCTCCACGCGCTGCCGGGACACCCCGGCAGCGACGGCACAGATCTCCAGGTGCCGTCGGCCAGTCATGCCGGTCTCGAAACCCAGCCCGTCCATGTGCACGCCGATGCGCTGGGCAGGCGCATCGAGCCGGGCATAGGACTGCCCGAACACGGTCGCATAGCCCGTGGTCGGACGGATCAGGCCGAGCAGCCCGCGCAGCGACGTGCTCTTTCCCGCGCCGTTCGGCCCGATCAGGCCGACCACTCGGCCAGTCCGCACCGTGAAGCTGAGGTCGTGGACCGCGACCACCCGACCGTACTGCTTGCCGAACTCGCAGAATTCCATGGCGGTTGTCATCGTCCCCCTACTTTCCGAAGATCGTGCGCCACGCGGACGTCACATGTTCCTGGAGCAGCCACAGACCGAGTGGCGTCGTGCCTCCCGGCACAGTCGCGGCCCCGACATCGTCGAGCTGAGCGGCCTGGACCGCGTCGAGCCGGATGACGACCGCGTCGACCGAGGAGTCCGATCGGAACGGGATCAGCGCTTCGGCCGGGACGCGGGCGTTCTCGGGCCTGTCGCCGCCGACCCGGGCGGAGCCGACGTCCGTGGTGAAGAACAGTCCTTTTCGCTCGAGTACCACGGAGTCGCCAGCAGGCACCGATCCGGGATCCGAGCCCGGAGGAAGCGCCAGCAGCACGTCCGCGCGGTCCTTGACATATCCGCCCTGACGGTCGTCGTGGACGCGGATCCCGCCGAACAACACGGCCAGCACGGCAAGAACGACCGCGATGACCGCTGTCCGCCGCAGCACACCCGCACCGCTGCGCCGGGCGTTTCGCAACACCACAAACGTCTTGCGGCAGAGCCAGCCCACCAGGAGGGCGATCAGCAGCAGCTTCAGGGCGGCGCCGGTGGCACCGAAGTTCGCGAGCTGATGCCCCCAGCGGGTCACCGCGAAATACAGGACCGCGACCGGGAATACGATGCACAGCAGGCCGAACGGCACCGCCAGGCGCGGCCGGGCCAGTTGGGGAGCCGGTCGCCGGGTCCCGAACGCCACGTGGCCGAGCCATCCGCGTGCGTCGGCCATGGCCTTGTCGCGCAGCTGGGGAATGTCCAGATAGGACATGAGGGCCAGGTACCCGTCGAGCTTGATCCACGGGGCCAGGTTGATCGCCGCCGTCAGGTAAGTGGCGATCGAAAAGGCGATCACGGTGGTGCGGAGGTCGCCGCCGGGCAGGAGCAGCCCGGCGACAGCGACGACGCTTGCGACCGTGGCGTGCGTGATCACCCCTGCGAGGGCGACCATGACTCGCTGGCGGGGTTTCGCCAGCCGCCAGCCATCGGTGACTTCGCAGAAGCAGGCTGGCGTCAGGTAGAAAAGCATGACGCCGAGCCAGCCCGGCCTGCCGTGGAAATGGGTCAGGGTGGCGCCGTGGCCGAGTTCGTGGATGAGCGTGACCACGCCCAGCCCGAGCCAGATCGTCAGCGCGGAACTCAGCGGCAACGGCCGTCCCAACGCCGCGGCGACGGTCTCGTGCTGCACGGCCAGGGCGAGCACGCCGAGGAGGATCGCTGCCAGCGAAGTGCCCAGCACCACGCGCCCGGACAGCCGGGTCAGCAGGGGACGCACCGGGTCCAGCACCTGGCTGGCCTGGATGATCCGCAGTTGCAGCGCGGTCCAGGACCGGGCCACGAACCGGCGTTCTGGTTTCGGTGCCGGGGTGTCGTCGCTGGCCAGCAACCCCAGCCGGCTGACTTTGTCGACGGCAGTGTGCACCAGTTCGGGGGTCCAGCGTTCGCCCAGCGCGGCGGCCAGCCCTGCGGCGTCGCGCTCACCGTCGAAAGCGGACAACAGCGTTCCGACATCGGCGCTGACCCGCAACGGGTTCTCGCCGGGGCGTTCGACGATCCGGGGGGCGCCGTCGGCCATCGGCCGGTGCACGATGATCCACGGGGCGAGGCGCGGCCGCGTCAGGTCGTCGATTGTCATCGGTTGTCCCCCTTTCAGATCAGCGGGTGTGGGAAGGAACCGGGCACGGCGGCGCCCGCGGCGGCCAGTCGGGCGCGCTGCCAGGTGAACTGGTGCCGTTCGTCCATCCGCAGACTTTGGTAGCCGGCGACGATCACCTTCGCGGCATGCCAGCCCATGGCTCGGTGTGCCTCGGGAAGCCTGGCTGTCAGGTCGACCGCAACGGGGCTGCCGCCGTCCGCCGCCACGGCCGCGACCAGCTCGTCGAGCGCCAGCGGCGGCTGGCTGGCCGCTCCCGGCCGCACCGGCGGAACATCGCGCAGACGCCGTTTGAGCTCGGTGGTCGCGGCCTCGGTCAGCCACAGCCGGGCACGGTCCATGTCGTCGTGGACGACGTCGGGCGCGTCGGCAACACCACCCCAGTCGTCCCGTAGCCGCGTGAGCGCTTCGCGGATCTGCAGCGACTCCTGCAACGCGATCAGCAAAGCCCGGCCGAGGTTTTCATGCGCTTTGGCACCGACCGCGGCGAGCGCGTCACCGTCGAGAACGGCGGCCATCACCCCGTGGAATCCGGGCAGCGTCGGCACCCGGATCAGCCGGGGGCGCAGACCTTGGCCGAGTGCCGCCCGGTACAACCGGGTCAGGTGGCGCCAGTCGGCGGTCGGCCGGGCTGCCGCGATCTCCTGCTCGACGTCGAATTCCCCGAGCGCGCGTTCGGCGGCCCAGGCCACGCCGACGGCGTCGCGTTCGATCACTTCGACCAACCCGCCGCGCACGGCGAAGTCCAGGGTCGGTCCGGCGGCCGCGCCCGACGGCGTCGGGTCGAACGAGAGGTCGTGCAGCGGGTAGTCGACCAGAGCTGCGGGGACCCACACCGGCCGGCCGGTTTCGAGCCAGTGCCCTTCGTACCAGCGCATCCGCTGGTCGCGGACGGCCGGATCACCGAGGGCATAACCCGCGAAGTCCAGCCCGGCGGGACCGAGCTCGACCGCACTCGCGGTGACCGCGGCCGGGCCCGGCCGGGCCGGGAACAACGCGTACCGTTCCACCGCTTCGCCGGCGGCGCGGGTCATCGTGTCGGCGCGGCTCACCCCGAACGCGCCGACAGTGTGCAGCGGGTACTCGTCGACGGCCTGGCCACGCGCGGCCAGACCTCCGATGTCGACGGCGAGGCTCCACAACGGCAGGCCCGGATCCGGCGGACGAATCTGCCAGCCCCTGGCCAATCCGTTAGCCGGGTCCAGTGTCTTGATCAGGTCAAGCATCGTGCGGCACCTTTCACCGCGTCCAGGTACAGTTCCCGGACGTCGGCGACGGCGAGGCCCGCGAGCATGGGCAGCCGCCCGCCCCAGGACCGCACCGTGTGCTGGGCGATCTCGGCCAGTACCGGCTCCGGTGCGGCGATTTCGTAGTCGAGGCCCCAGTCGCGCAGCAACGACCGCAGGCCGGCGACTGGGTCGGCTTCGCCGAGCCAGGACCACGCCTGCCTGAGCATATCCGGGTTGCCGTATCGGGTGTCGCCGGCGGCGATCCGCGACCAGACGGCCGGCACCAGCCACGCGGTGGCGACCATCTTGCGCAGCCCGAGCCCAGTGGACAGCTCGTTGGCCAGGTACCAGTGCTTCGCCGAGTACATACCGCGTCCAGCCAGGGCCCACCCGGTATGCGTCGCGGAACTCAGCATCGCCGCGTCGAGCCGGGTCTGCGGGCCCGTGCCGCCGGCGGCGATCCGGTGCCCGACCGCGACCAGCTCGCGGACCAGCGACGCCGCTTCGGCGTCGGGCAGCCCGCCGACCCGGCCGCTTCCCGCGACCGGTCCGATGATCCGCAGTAGCGCCTCGAGCGCTCCTTCGCGCAGCAGCTCACCTGGCAGCGTGGCCGTGAGCTCGGGGTCGAGCACGGCGATGTCGGGTCGCAATGCGGGGCCGGCGACGATGCGCTTGCGGCCGTCAATCCGCACGCAGGCCACAGCGCTGACCTCCACGCCGGTACCTACCGTGGTCGGCACGAAAACCCGGCGTACCAACGGGTTCCGGAATGCGGGCAGGGAGATCGCACCCGCGCGACGGCCCCGGATTTCCAGGACATCGGCAAATTCCGGGTGCTTCTGGACGGCACAGGCGAGTTTCACCAGATCCAGGACGCTGCCGCCGCCGATCCCGAGCACTGTGTCCGGCGAGCGCTCCGCAAGCCGCGCCGCGAGGCTGCGGACCGCCGCGATGTCGGCATCCGCGGCGTCGAGCCGGATCGCGGGTCCCTCGACCGGCACGTTGGCGTCGGCGACGACCAGCGTCCGCTTGCCCAAGGACCGGCGGACCCGGGGGAACACCCCGCTCCCAGCCCGCACGGTCGTCGCCACGCCGGACCGGGTCAGCATCCCGCGACCTCGTCCAGCGCTCCGGCGATACCGGCCTCCAGCTCCTCAAAGTCCTCGGCGGTATAAGTCAGCGCGGGCACGAGCTGGATGCAGTCGGGCCCAGGCTGGACCACGACACCCGCACGCCGCGCCGCCGCCATCACCTCTGCCGACCGGCCGGATAGCTCCAGCGCGCGGAAACAACCTGCGCCGCGGTGGCCGGTCACCAGCGGATGCTCCGACAGCCTGGTGACCAGCCGGTCCAGGCGGACGCTGTTCTCGGCTGCCAGCGCGCAGGCGTCCAAGCGTGCCATCTCCTCGATGGTGGCGAGGATCGCGGCGCAGCTGCTCGGCGCGCCCGCCTGGGTCTCACCGTGCACCAGGATCGAGTCCGCGCGTTCGAAGACTTCGCAGATGTCGTGCGAGACGACGACGGCCGCAGCCGCGCACGTGCCGTTGGTCAGGCCCTTGGACGTGATCAGCACATCGGGCCGGATCGCCCAGCTCTGCGACGCGAAATATCGGCCGGTCCGGCCGAATCCGGTCGCCACCTCGTCCGCGACCAGGAGAAAGCCGTACTCGTCCCGCAGCGTGCCGAGCGCTTCGATGAAGTGTTCCGGCACGGGGTACGCACCGGAGCCGAGCACCGGCTCCACCACGACCGCCGCGATGCGATGCCCTTCCCGTGCGAACAACGCCGCCAGATCGGCCGGGTCGCGGTGGTCCACATGGCGCACGAAACGCTGGTCGACACCGTAGACCTGCTGGCCGAGCTGTTCCCCGGTGAGCCCGAAGCTGCCGTAGGTCAGCCCGTGATAGCTGCCCCTCAGCCCGACCACGACCCGGCGCCGTTCGTCGCCGTGCAGCGCTTGGTAGTGCCGGACCAGTTTCATCATGGCGTCGTTCGCCGCCCCGCCGGAGGTGGAGAACAGCACCCGGCCGAACTGCTCGGGCCCGCAGACCCCGAGCAAGGCGGTCGCGGTCCTCACCGCGAGGTCATGACCGCCGCGGAATAGGGTCAGGTAGGACGCCGTGGTCAGCGACTGCGCGATGGCCTCAGCGATCGCCTGATTCCCATAGCCGAGGTTGACGTTCCACAGCCCGCTCGTCGCGCACAACGCCCACGCACCGTCGGCGAACTGGATCCGGGTGCCGTTCGCGGCCGAGGCCAGCCGTTCGGGTTTCCCGTACTGGCTCGGCGGAGTCAATGACTCCCAGAGCGGGTAGCGCTCAGCCACGGCGGCCTCCCGCCCGACGGCAGGTCAACTGGAAGTGCCGCTGTTCGGCAGGCGGGCCGTGCCGGGTATCGACGACTTCGAGCCCTGCAGTGCGGACTTCCTCCGTCAGCCGTACCGAGCTGACCAGGAAGATCTCGCTGGTGAACAGCTCCCGGCCGGCGGTTTCGTGACCGGTCACCGTCTCGGTGAACAGGCTGGTCGTGCGTACCCCGCGGCGGCCGCTGAAGTACTGATGCAGCGTCAGCACCTTGTCCCCGTCCACGAGCACCGTCACGCGTTCGGCGTCCCGTGCCGCGGCGGTCAACCGGTCGTCGAGGTCGAGTCCGCTGACGTAGAACACGCCGTCGTCGGCGAGGTGGTCCGCGACCCGGCGAAACATGCTGGCGCGCTGGTCCGCGTCCAGCAGGCACACCGAGGACGTGCCCAGCACGACGAGCGAGAACGACCGGTCGAACACGAACTTCGCCATGTCACCTTCGACGACGCTGATCCGCTGGCCGTCCAGTCGCTCCTTCACCATTGCCAGCATGGCGGCCGAGTTGTCCAGCGCGACCACCTCATGCCCTCGCGAGGCCAGTGGGAACGTGAGCCGCCCGGACCCGCAGGCCAGCTCCAGCACTGGCCCGGCGGTCGCCTGAACCAGACGCAGGATGTCCGTCAGCTCCGTCGAGTCATGACGGCACATCGAGTCGTAGACAGCTGAGCCGGCCAGGCCGTAGAGCTCCTGCGGCTGCAGGCCGTACAACCGTGCGAGCCGGCCCGCGGTCCCAGGCGCCGAGATCACGCCGGTACCCGGGCCAGCAGTACACCGGAGTCCGCGAACTTCGTCGTGATCACGGTGATCGCCTCCTCCGCCGTGTCCCGGTCGAGGCCGAGATGAGCGCACGCCAGCTCAGCGGCTTCGCCGGCAGAACCCGTCACTAGGACGATCTCGAAGATCCGCGCCGCGTCGGGGCCGAGCCGGAAGACCCGTTCCTGCGCGGGATCGCAAACGAGGTACTCCTCGCCGCTCCACAGCAGGAGCGGCGCGTCGACCGGCTCCTCAAGCCCGGCAGGCAGGTCTGCGGTGAGCCGACCGCCGAACCCGGACACGGCGAAGCCAACCCGGCCGGCCGCCCGGAGGTCACGCAGCACATCGACCGCCCGCAGGTAACGGGACAGCCAGGGGAGCCGGGCCCGGGCCTCGTCGAGCACGACGGGATCGACCACGGCGTCGAGGCAGCGATCCCGCGACACCGACGCGTCGGCCGCGTTGACGAGGCTGTCCGGATTGGTCGTGACGGAGCCCAGGCCGGGCCCGCTGGGGGTCGTTCGCACCTCGCCGGACACGGTCACGTGCAGACGGCCGGAACCCGCACAGCGATGTGTCGTGCCCAAGGCGCACTGGTCGGCCAGGAACACACCCGGCTGCAGCAACTGCTCGACGAAAACACCCTTGCCGCGCGCCAGCTCGGCATCCTGCACAAAGCCGTCGTAGTCCTCGCTGGAACTGATCCGCACAATGGTCGGCCCGGCGACAGCGAGAAACGGAGTCGCCAGATAGTCCTGGGTGTAGATGAAGAGCTGCTCGGTGACCAGCAGTTCGTCGCCCGGTTCGGACAGCGAGCCCTCGTAGGCCAGGACACCCTTTTCCGCTGCGCCGGTCCCGGGGCACAGCACGAGCCCGTTCTCACCGCACAAGCGACGCCCTTGTACCAGGTGCTCAGCCGATTCGATGAAGACGATCCGATCCCAGCCCCCGGTGCGGGGACGGACCCCACTGCTCAGCTGGACCACCGCGGACAGTGCCGACCGGGCCGCGTCCTCGGACCCGCTCGTCCGTGATTCCTGTTCGCCCATGTCCTTGTCCTCCCCTACAAGTTCTTGATCTTGCCTTAAAATTGACCGCGGAAAGCGGTCGACGGCTTACCGCTGTAAGACTTCGCAGCCCGGTCGCCCTGCCCGCGCTTACGCCATACTTCACAACATCCGCTCCTCGAGTGCGCACCTTCTTCCGCGGACAGCAAAAAATCCCTCATTTAGGGGAGATTGGAATCCCCCGTTTCGGGGGCAATAGGCAGCACGTCGCGAGCGAGGCAATCTGCGTTAGCTTACTGTGACACACATCTCTCCCACTTGCTGCGCCTTGACTGGTGAGTTTTTTCGTGACTAGTGTCGATCTTCATCGAGGGGATCTCAAGGCCGCAATATAAAACTATTTCGCGGAATCAAGCTTGGAATTCGGTCGAACAACACTCGCGCTGCCCGCAGAGTGCGACGCTTGGCTTGTAATACCGTTTTCCGCTCGGCGAGATTACGTATAATATTGCGTTTGCGGCACAACGCGGTGAGCCCCTCGAACAGTCTGGCTTATTTCGTTAGACGGGGAGGGGGTGAATAATCGTGCGGACGACCAGCAACACGGTGCAGGACTTGGACCTTTCGGTCCAGGAGCTCGAGACCATGGTCAGTCTCGGCGGGAACTGCGGCGGCAACGTCGACCCCAACGCCTGCGACGCGTCCCTCGGCGGGGCGATCAGCCTGGCCATCTCGTTCAGCGTCATCGCCATCACCTGATTCGGCCCGGCGCTACCGATCGAAACAAACACAAGGAGGCGGTGAACTAAGTGCGGAACAAGAACCTCGACCTGTCGGTCACCGAGGTCGGCTCCCAGGAGCTGCCCATCGGCGCAGGCGCATCGATCGACCTGTCGGTCACGGAGCTGGAGAACGTCTCGGCGCCTGATCTCTCGTCGTTCCTCCAGAGCGTCAGCACCTCGGCCGCGATCAGCGGCCTCATCCTCGCGACGTGATCAGCGGTCTCCCTGGGGCCGGTCAAACTCGCCCCAGGGAGAGCCGGACCGTGTGCACGACCGAACGCGGGTAGGATTCAGTCATGTCTGAACGAATTCGAAGTGCGCACGACAAGGCACTTTTCGGCTACCTGGTCATCGGGTTGGCACTGATCCCCCTTTCCTTCACAAGCGGCGGTATCGTCTGGTTGCGAATCACTCTGCTGGTCCTCGCCTGCCTGATGATTTCGGTGTTCTCGATTCTGCTGCACCGCAGTTCGAAACGCCGGGCCGGAAGAGACTGACTCCGACCCTCGGCGGACGTGCCTCCGGCCGAATCGGCGCTAATGCCGGAAGAACAAGTGAGAAGAACATGCTCAGCACGCGGGACACCTGCCGGGTCGACGAGGTTCTTGCCCGGTTCGGCATCGGCGAGTTCGACTGGACGACGGCCACCAGCGCCAGCGGGCGGAACGAGAACTGGCTCGGGAACACAGTCGAAGGCCAGCGGATCTTCATCAAAGCCCTGGCTGGCTCCGAGATCGAAGTCGCGCACGGGTTGCGGCGCACCGAGGCCTTCTACCAGACGCACCGGAGCGGCGGCGCAGCGTTGCGAACCACGACGCTCATCGGCCAGGATGCTGAGGCTGCGGTCCAGGTTTTCGACGGCCTCGATGGTGCCCGCGATGGTCGGCAGCTTGCCGCCGACGGCAGATTCGATCCCGCGATGGCCACCCAGGCGGGCACCGCAATCGCGGCGCTGCATGCGAGCCCGCCTGATGACCTGCTCAAGATCGAGCGGTCTCTCCCCCCGCTGCCCCAGCAGAACATGCTCGCAGGTTTGAGTTCGGAAATGTTCTACGCATCCAGCAGGGCACAGCTCGAGGCCTGGCGTCTTCTCCAGCAGGACCACTCCATCGTGAACTCGATCGGCCTGCTGGAAAACGCCACGGCAGGCGTCGTCAAGGTCCCGGTGCACGGCGACCTCTGCCTCGACCAATTCCTGATCGCCGACGGCCGGCTTCATGTCATCGACTGGGAGGCGTTCCAGCTCGGCGACCCTGCACGCGACCTCGGCAACTTCGTCGGCGAATGGCTGCACCACACGGTGGTCAAGTTTCTGGCCGACCGTGCCAAGAACGGTTCCGGGCGGCCGGTGCAGGTCCCGAACATCCCACTGACACCAAGCTGGCGTCCATGGCTGGCCGTGCGCGGAACCGTCGAGTCCTTCTGGCTCGCCTACCGGAACGCCTGTCCCGGCCCCTCGGCGAAAATGACCCGCCGAATCGTCTTGTTCGCCGCCTGGCACCTCTTCATGCGCATGCTCACTGACGCGATGTTCCAGCCCCGGCTCGACGGCGCAGGGCATACACTGTTCCGGCTGGGCCGCGTCGTCCTGCGAGACCCGGACCGGTTCGCACCGATTCTCGGATTGACCACATGAGCACCTCCGCCCTGCCCGAGCGGCTTGAGGCCGCACTCACCGCAATCCGGATCGACTTGGACCGGTATCACGCCGTCATCGGTGACCGCATCGCTGAAGCCGCAAGCCGAGGCGAGCTGGAGCCGTTGCTCACCCAGACCCTCTATGCGGAGCTGCACGCCGGGATAGGGAACGGCAGGGAGAGCAACGCGACGCTCCGGCGTGATCGCGGGCTGGAGAACGCCCTCGCCGCGGCCATTCCGCACGCCGGCACGACGGCCACAGCCGTACTTCGACAGATCACGACGCACCAGGTGCTCGTGGAATGGGATGGGGTGCTGGTCTGGTTGCCCTCCAGCACGATCGACAGTCCGGACCTGCCTGTGCCTGGCAATCCGGTCCAGCTGCGGGTACCGCCTGCAAGGCCAGGTCTGTCGCCAGGATTCCTGCTGGTCAGCAGCTCCCGCGCGGTCGAGTTCACCCGCCCTCCGCTGCGGATCTATGTGCACTTGACCGATCCGCTTGCCGCAGTGGACGCCTGGCAGGCTGTTCTGGCGCGTCTGGAAGGTGCCGACGTCGCCTATCAAGCGAAAATCCTCGTCCGGCCCGGCCAGTACCCGCGGCGCGACGCCCTGGTCGTCTATCTGCCGCCGGAGAGCGCCGCGGCGAGCGACATCGTCACGAACGCGGTGGAGGATCTCCCCGGCACCGGGACGACGACGTCGACCTTCGCCGAACGGCTGGCTCCCGGCGTCGCGCGGGCCTGGGAACCCGTCGACGAGCGGTTCGGCTTCTCCGGGCTTGTCTCAGCTACAGGTGACTTCTACGGCGCCGTAGCGGCACTGGTTCAATTCGACGTCACTGATGACACCGTGTTCTTGAGTAGTCGAGAGCGAATTCTTTCGGCTCTGGGTCAATTCGCTCGATCGACCGAGCGATCTCTGGTTCGAGTGCGCGACGCCCTAATGGAGCTACGCGCCATTGGTCATGTCCGCCTAGTTGAACGCGGTCTTCGTGGCGCTGGAGTGCTCGACCCGTACGGGCAGCAGGCGTGGGCGGACGAAATGAAGCAGCATCTGGACGATCTCGACCGGTGGTTTGAACCGAGGGGATCCATCGAGCGATTGATCGACTCTGCGGCGGGCGCGATTCATACGCTGTTGGGCGCTATTGATCGTCGTTACTATGCGAACACGCGCGGCAGTGACCTCGGTTCCGACTTTCGTCAGATTGCTCGCATGATTCACGTTCAGCCCTCCGACGCTGCCGCGTACCAGGTGTTCTCGGCAGCCTTCGGTATGTGGCCAGCGTCCCATCCCCGGCGTCCTGCTGTTGAAGATATCGCGACGGCAGTGCTCGCCGCTGATAGCACACCGGATCGCGCCGATGTGACACTACGGGAGCATGATGCCGGTGCTCAATCGTCGCGACGGCCACGCAAGATTCCTGACGTCGCCAAGGTTCGCGAAGCTGCTGAAGCGCAGAAGATGTTTGAACTGCTTCGCCTGTCGGATCTCTCAGCTGATCTCATCACTCCGGGCGTCGTCACTCTGGAGCACTTCACCAATTTGGATGCCGAACATACAACGGTACTAATCGAACTCATTGAAGAAGCCATGGTTGCTTTCGATGCCTCAACTGGGCTTGGTGTTGCGGCCACATTGCGATGCCAACTCCGACTGTTTGTAGGCGAGCCCGGACGCAAAGTGACCGTGCAGCTAGCAGAAGGAACCCTCACCGCCCCCGACCTCCGGGTGGAGATTCGATCATTGGATGCCGATAGCCACGGAAAAGTTGAGGTGGCTTGATGCTTGGAGACGAGTTTCTCAGTCCCGACATTGTGGCCGAATCTTCGGTTGACCATGAATGTGGTCAGGTTATCGCCGAACTGCTGCGGAACCCCCTGCTTACCCAGGATGCCGATCCCGACCTCTTCCGGCTCGCGACTCTCTACGATGACGAACTCGTCCGGTGGTTCCGCGAGATGACGGGATGGCGTCTAGAGGTGCATCCCGCGGACGGAGTGTGCCGACTGTACAAACGTCGGCGAGTGCCTCCCTGTGACCGAGTTCCGTTGCTTGTCCGCCAGCAACGCGCCGGACGACGCCCTGCCTCTCCACTGGTGCTCACGTTGTTGTGCCTGGTCTGCGAGCAGCTCTGGCGAAACCCTGAGACGAGTTTCAACGACCTGCAGCGTGATATCACGCAGACATGTGCCACAGAAGCTGCCGAGGGCAAACTTCCACAATTTCAACCCGTCGCACAGGCAGGTGAGGAACACGCTCGCGCGAACACCCATCGTGTCGCGCTCGTCGACGCCGTGCGCCTACTTCTCAAGTGGCATGTCATCAAGGTGGACAGGCCGATAGACATTGCCGAGCAAGACGATCGTGCTGACCTTCTCATTTCAGCACGCCGAGAGCGCCTGATTGCCTTGCAAGCATGTCCGTCACCGACACTGCTGAACATTGACCTTACGAAGCCAGAAACCCATATTGAATCGCTGTGTTCGGATCAGGCGGAACTTCCAGAACACGTCTCGATGCGTGAACATGAGCGCCGTCGGCGTCACCTCTCCTTGCGCGCTGTGCTCGACGATCCTGGCGTCCCCGTCGACTCATCTCACGACGTCGGCCGCTACCTCACGTCACCAGCTGGACGTCGCCGAGCGACAACGGCGGCAGCCGCGGCCGGTCTCGTCTGCGTCATTCGCCGAGATTGGTGGACTGTCGCCGATCCGGAGGGCGGTACTACGGAGTGCGAGTTCCCCCGTGTGCGGACGCAGGAACAACAGGCCGCCTTGGTGCTGCTTTACGAGCTTGCTCATCGACAGGACCCGACCGCGCCCATCAGCGTTGAACTGGCAGCGGCACTGCTCCGGAAGCACCTTGAGCAGGCCCCATGGTGGGCGCGCCGCTACCGCGGCCAGCGCGGTCCTGGACGGCTTGCCGAGATCGCGTGCCAGCAGCTCGCGGACGCCGGCGTACTGGCGCCTCCAACCCCAGAGATGAACAGCTGGCAGCCAACTTCCGCGATCCACCTCTGGAGTATTCGGATCATCAACCCGCAGCAGCACCACTCCAGCTCTGTGCTGGATGAGTCCGACCTAGGGCCTGTATCGAAGTCGGTCAGAGCCATTCGTTGATCGCGGCGATGTGGACGGTGGCCTCGTAACGGACGGCGAGCTTGTCATAGCGGGTGGCGACCCCGCGGTGGCGTTTGAGCCGGTTGATGCCGCACTCCACGGCGTGGCGCTGTTTGTAGATCTCGGGGTCGAAGGCCGGTGGCCGACCGCCCTTGGACCCCTTGGCGTTGCGGTGCGCGTCCTGATCAGCCTTGCTCGGAATGGTCGCCTTGATCCCGCGACCGCGCAGGTAAGCCCGGTTGGCTTTCGACGTGTAAGCCTTGTCCGCCAGCACCCGATCAGGACGCGTCCTCGGCCGTCCGCCACCGGCGGGCCGGGGCACTCGGATCCCGGCCAGGACCGGAATGAACTGCGGGCTGTCGCCGCGCTGCCCGGCGGTCAGCACGATCGACAACGGCTTCTGCCCCTGCTCACACCCCAGATGCACCTTCGTGGTCAACCCACCCCTCGACCGGCCTAACGCATGATCGCCAGGCTCGACAATGACCCCGCCCGGCGGCTCGGCCTGCAGATCCCCCTTTTCCGCGCACCCGCCGCATGCTGGTGCGCCCGAGCGACCGTGGAATCCACGCTGACATCCCATGTGATCTGCCCCGCCGCCTCAGCCAGAGCCTGCAACGCGGTCAGAATCTGCTGCCAGACACCGGCGCGTTGCCAGCGCCGGAACAACCCATAAACAGCTGCCCAGGACCCATACTCTGCGGGCAGGTCGCGCCACGGCGCTCCGGTGCGCACCCGCCACCGGATCCCGTCGATCAACTGTCGTCTGCTCCACAACGACGGCCGACCCGGCCGCGACGGCACCGGCAGCAACGGCTCCAGCGCTGCCCACTGCTCGTCGGTCAGGTCGAACCGCCCCGCCACCGCTAGGGTGTCCACGAGGTCTCCGGTGGTGTTCAGGTTCTTCTTGGTCGACGAACCAACTACCGGAGACCTCACCCATTCCCGGTCACCAACACGCCCGGCAGCGCCGATGCCAGCTCAACCTGCTCACGGCGACTTCGATACAGT
>NZ_JACJHR010000121.1 GCF_014174495.1 Amycolatopsis echigonensis | reverse complement strand
GGGGTGCGGGGGAGGTGTGGGTGCCTCGTTCGTTGGGTGCGCTGGCTGCGGTTGGGCAGGTAACCCGTAAAGCCCCTCAACGAAACTCCGCCGACACCGAGATCGCGCCGGTCTCTTCCCGCCTGGTTCGCTCGGCCCCCCGGGGCCGGGTGAATCAGGCGGGAAGAGACCGGCTTGAAGGCGATCTCGGCGCCCCGGCGGAGCCGGGGCAATTGAACACTGCGATCTCGGCGCCCCGGCGGAGCCGGGGCAATTGAACACTGTGATCTCGGCGCCTCGGCGGAGCCTCGGCAATCAACGCGGTGGGCGGTCGCGGACCACGCAGGTCAGCCTCGCGGTGCAGGTGCGGCGGCCTTCGTCGTCGGTCAGGACGATTTCGGACGTGATGGTGCCGCGGCCGACGTGCAGCGGGGTCGCGACTCCGGTCACGGTGCCGGAGCGGACCGCGCGGTGGTGGGTGCAGGACAGTTCCAGGCCCATCGCGGCGCGTTCCGGGCCCGCGTTGAGCGCGGCGAGCACCGAGCCCAGCGCTTCGGCGACGGTGGCGTTCGCGCCGCCGTGCAGGAGCCCGTAGGGCTGGAGGTTGCCTTCGACGGGGATCGTGCCGACGACCCGCTCGGGAGTCATCTCGACGAGCTTCAGCCCGATCTTGTCGTTCAGCTGCTGTCCTGCGGCCGCGGGGTCGACGCCCCCGAACTGGCCCGGCGTGATTTCCGCCGTCTGCTCGGTCACTCTCTGCTCCTCAACCGTATGCGACACGCAAGAGTGTCAGACCCTCACCCTAGACTCGCCCCCGTGAGCCCGACCGAGAACCGAACCGTTGCCAACGCCACAGGCGCCGCCGCCGCGCACGACCGCCCGCGGCTGCTGCTGATCGACGGCCATTCGATGGCCTACCGCGCCTTCTTCGCCCTGCCCGCGGAGAATTTCCGCACGAAGACCGGGCAGGTCACCAACGCGGTCTTCGGCTTCACCTCGATGCTCATCAACCTGCTGCGCGACGAGAAGCCGACGCATCTCGCCGTGGCGTTCGACCTGTCGCGCAAGACGTTCCGGTCGGAGACGTACGCCGACTACAAGGCCAACCGCAGCACCACGCCGGACGAGTTCCGCGGCCAGGTCGATCTGGTCAAAGAGGTGCTCGACGTGCTCGGCATCCCTTCGCTGACGAAGGAGAACTACGAGGCCGACGACGTCATCGCCACGCTCACCACGCAGGCGGGCGACGACTACGACGTCCTGATCTGTACGGGCGACCGCGATGCGTTGCAGCTCGTCACCGACCGGGTGACCGTTTTGTACCCGAAGCGGGGCGTCTCCGACCTCGTGCGGTTCACGCCGGACGCGGTGGAGGAGAAATACGGCCTCACGCCGACCCAGTACCCGGACTTCGCGGCCCTGCGCGGCGACCCGTCGGACAACCTGCCCGGCATCCCCGGCGTGGGGGAGAAGACGGCGGCCAAGTGGATCCGGCAGTTCGGCACGCTGGCCGACCTGATCGACCGGGTCGACGAGGTCAAGGGCAAGGTCGGCGACGCGCTGCGCGAGCACCTCTCGTCGGTCCAGCTCAACCGCCAGCTCACCGAACTGGTCCGCGACGTGCCGCTGGAGTCCGCGCCGGACCAGCTGGAGCTGCGCCCGTGGAACCGCGAGGCGGTGCACCGGCTCTTCGACGAGCTGGAGTTCCGCGTTCTGCGCGACCGGCTTTTCGAAACCCTGACCAGCGCCGAACCGGAGGCCGACGAGGGCTTCGAGGTGTCCGGCTCCGCGCTCGTGCCGGGCGCGCTCGGCGCGTGGCTCGAAGCGCACGCCGGTGCGGCCGAACCGGTCGCGCTGTCGTTCCGGACGACCGGCTCGTCGGTCCGTTCCGATCTCAAGGCGGTCGCCTTCGCGACGGCCGACGGCGAGGGCGCGTACATCGACGTCACCGCGATGGACGAGGCGGACGACCGGGCGCTGTCGGCCTGGCTGGCGGACCCGAAGATCCGCAAGATCGGCCACGACCTGAAGGTGCCGCTGCACGCGGTGCGCGCCCGCGGCTGGACGTTCGGCGGGCTGAGCATGGACACCGCGCTGGCGGCGTACCTCGCCCGGCCGGGACAGCGCACGTTCGGGCTGGACGACCTGGCCCTGCGTTACCTGCACCGCGAGCTGCGCTCGGAAGCAGGCGAGGGCGACGGTCAGCTGTCGCTGCTCGACGGCGGCGCGGACGAGCTGGAGCAGAAGGAAATCTCCGCCGAGCTGGTGAAGGCCCGCGCGGTCTTCGAGCTGGCCGGCGCGCTCGCCGCCGAGCTGGAGGAGCTCGGCGGCGCGAAGCTGCTGGCCGAGCTGGAACTGCCGCTGCTCGAAGTGATCACCGAACTGGAGGCGGCGGGCATCGCGGTCGACGTCGACCAGCTCACCGAGCTGGAGGCGCACTACCTCAGCCGGGTCACGCAGGCCGCGGAGTCCGCGTACGAGGTGATCGGCAAGCAGATCAACCTCGGTTCGCCGAAGCAGCTGCAGGTGGTGCTGTTCGACGAGCTGGGCATGCCGAAGACCAAGCGCACCAAGACCGGCTACACCACCGACGCGGACGCGCTGCAGTCGCTGTTCGAGAAGACCGAGCACCCGTTCCTGCAGCACATGCTGGAGCACCGCGACGCGACGCGGCTGCGCACCACGGTCGAGGGCCTGATCAAGTCGGTTGCCGACGACGGCCGCATCCACACCACGCTGCAACAGACGATCGCGGCCACCGGACGGCTGTCGTCGATCGAGCCGAACCTGCAGAACATCCCGGTGCGCACCGAGGAAGGCAGGCGCATCCGCGACGCGTTCGTGGTCGGTGACGGCTACGCCGAGCTGATGACCGCGGACTACAGCCAGATCGAAATGCGGATCATGGCGCACCTGTCGAAGGACGAGGGTCTCATCGAGGCCTTCAACAGCGGCGAGGACCTGCACACGTTCGTCGCGTCGCGCGCGTTTTCCGTGCCCGCCGCGGAAATCACGCCGGAACAGCGCTACCGCGTCAAGGCGATGTCGTACGGGCTGGCGTACGGATTGTCGGCGTATGGCCTGTCGCAGCAGCTGAAGATCTCGACGGAAGACGCGAAAGAGCAGATGGAGGCGTACTTCTCGCGGTTCGGCGGGGTGCGCGACTACCTGCAGTCGGTCGTCGGCGAGGCCGCGAAGCGCGGGTACACCGAGACGATCTTCGGCCGCCGCCGCTACCTGCCGGACTTGAACAGCGACAACCGGCAGCGCCGCGAAATGGCCGAGCGGATGGCGCTGAACGCCCCGATCCAGGGCAGCGCGGCCGACATCATCAAGGTGGCGATGCTGAACGTGCACCGCGCCCTAGCCGAAGCGGGCGCCCGCAGCCGCGTGCTGCTGCAGGTCCACGACGAACTGGTCCTGGAAATCGCCGACGGCGAGCGCGCGGACGTCGAGAAACTGGTCCGCGAAGGCATGGGCTCGGCCGCCGAACTGACAGTGCCGCTGGAAGTGTCGGTCGGCTACGGGCGTTCGTGGAACGAGGCCGCACACTGAGCTGAGAAGCCCGGCCCGGGGTCGCCGATCGGCCCCGGGCTAGAGGGTTGCGCGCGGGTATCGCACTCGGACCGAGATCGGCGGCCGGTCCGTTAGACCGGACACGAGTCAGCGGCGTGCGCACCCGGATCCGGCGGGCCGGTCGCGGGTCCGCGGTGCCCTCGACGTACTCGGAGCGTGCACCGAAAGCGCGAAGCGCGGCCTTCACCAGATCGAGGAGAAGACCGGCATCGAAGCCCACTGGCTGGTACGCGCGCGGTAGAACAAGTCTTGCCGCCGACCTCCAGCAGACAAGCTCCTCAAGAAACCAGTCCGCTGCGACGCCCCCGACCTCCTGCCGGAGACCACAACCCGAAACCCTCCCAAGACGGCCGGAAGACACCCACAAAGGCATCCCGCCCGCAGCATGGCTGAACGTCCCTTGTAGACAGTGAACGCGATCGCGCACCCAGCACCAATCCGCAACAGACGCACCCAACGATCGAGGCACCCAGCCCCCGCCCTGCACCCCGATACGAAGCCTTCCCTGCGGTCTGAGGGTGGTTGTCAAGGCATCTTTCCCGCCTTGACAACCACCCTCAGACCGTCAGCACAATCAGCTTCGGGGTGCCCGCCCCCGAGGACAAGCCGCAATGTCGCCGCCAGGCGACGAGCCGACCCCGAACGAGACACCCCCGACGAGCCGACACCCCCGACGAGCCGACACCCGACGACACCCCAACGAGTCAAGATTCACCCGCCCAGTCAGCGGTACCCCCGCTCCCGAGCCCGCACCTAGCGTCATATGCGCAGAGGTAGATCGAAGCGGAAGGACCGAGCATGATCAAGCGCCTGTTCCAGACCGTCCTGCGGCACGGATGCTGCTCCGCCTGCACCGGCAAGGGCTGCGGCTGCTGCGCCAACTGCCACTAGCCGCACCGCGCCGCACCCAGGGGCCCGGCACCGGAGCCGGGCCCCCTCACGTCACCTCTTCAACCCGCGGATCAGCACCATCACCGACTCCAGCACGTCGGCCCGGGATCGCGCCGGATGAAAGACCTGCCAGTCCAGCGCCACCACCAGCATCGTCCCGAACAGCCCCGCCGCAGCCGTGGCGATGTCCAGCCCGGGGGGCAACCGGCCGGCCGCGTCCAGCCGTTCCAGCTGCGCCTTCACCACCGCGATCAGTTCCTCCCGCAGCAACGCCAGCGTGTCGTGCCACCGTCCCGGCGTATGCCACAACTCGCTGACCACGATCTGCGAAAACCCCGGGTGCTCCGCGATGAACTCCAGCGTCGTGTCGACCTGGGCCTCGATCACCGCCAGCGGATCGTCGTCCGTCCCGGCCGCCCGCAGCCGCCCGGCGAGCAGATCCACGCCGAACCGGAGCAGTGCGTCGACGAGCCCGTCCTTGGAACCGAAGTTGTAGTAGACGGTCCCCTTGGCGACCCCGGCCTCGGCCGCGATGTCGTCGACCGTCAGCCCGACGAGGCCGCGGCTGGCCGAAAGCCGCAGGGTGGCCTCGAAGAGCTTCTGTTTGGTCGCCTCTCTCACAGGCTCAGCTCGGGCTTGAGCGCCGAGACCGACCACACTCGGTGTTTGCGCGCCGCGAGAGTGGACAGCAGGATCCCGCCGACGAGGTAGGCCACCAGCACCCCGATGTCGCCGAGGATCTGCATCGACGCGCCGGTGTACAGCAGGTGCCGGAACCCGTCGATGGCGTAGCCCATGGGCAGCACTATGTGCAGCGGATAGAGCGCGTCCGGGATCGTCTGCCACGGGAACGTGCCGCCCGCGCTCACCAGCTGCAGCACCAGCAGCACGAGCCCGAGGAACTTGCCGACCGCGCCGAAGAGCGCGTTCAGCGCGTGCACGATCGACGTGAAGGCCAGCGACACCAGACACGCGAAGCCGATCGCGCCCAACGGATGCGCCACGTGGATGCCGACCAGCCAGGTCACCGCGGCGAACAGCACGATCACCTGTCCCAGCCCCAGCACGGCCGAGGACATCCAGCCGCCGAGCGCGACCCGCAGCGGCGACGCGCCGGCGGTGAGCGCGCGCGTCGACAGCGGGCGGATCAGCAGGAACAGCACGAACGCGCCGATCCAGGTGGCCAGCGAAATGAAGAACGGCGCGAGCCCGGCGCCGTAGGTGCCCGCCGACGCGACCCCGTTCGACGTGACCGCGACCGGGTCGGCGATCGTGTTCGCGGTGGCGGTCCGGGTCGGGTCGTCCGGGTTCGGGATCTGCTTCAGGCCGGCGGCCAGTCCGTCGCGGAGCTTCGCCGAACCGTCGGCGAGCTGGTCGGTGCCGGTGACCGCGGTCTTCTCGCCGTCGTTGAGCTTCGCCGAACCGTCGCGCAGCTGGTTCGCTCCGTCGGACGCCTGCGCGATCCCGTTGGCCAGCTGCGGCGAGGCCGAAGCCAGCTGGTGCGCCCCGTCGGACACCTGCCGCGCGCCGCTGGCCAGCTTCTGCACGTCGCCGTTGGCCGACTGGATCTTCCCGTTCGCGTCGTTGACCGGGGTGCGCAGCTGGTCGAGGCGGGACAGGATGTCGTTCACCTGGCTGTCGGAGAGCCCGGCGTCGTGCAGCTGGGTGTTCAGCTGGGCGCGGTAGCTGTCGAGACGGCCCTGCAGATCGCCGGACGCGGAAGCCGCCGCCGAAGCGGCATCGGCGATCTTCTGGTTGCCGTCGGCCACCTGGCCGGCCCCGTCGGCGAGCTTCTGGGTCTGGCTCGGCAGCTGCGCGGTGCTCGATTTCAGCGTGCCGAGCCCGGTGGCGAGGCTGGCCGACCCGGACGCGAGCTGGCTCGCCCCGTCGGCCAGCTGATGCTGCCCCGTCTGGAGTTTCGCCGCCCCGTCGGCGAGCTTCGTCGCGCCGTCGGTGGCCTCGGAGATCTTGCCGTAGATGGTGGAGAAGCCGACGAGGAACTTGTCCGCGGCCTCGCTGCCCACCTTCTCCGCGATCGTCTTGCGGACCTGGTCGGCCACCTGTTTCGCGATGGTGCCGGCCAGATAGTTGTTGGCGTCGTTGGTGGTGAGCGTGATGGTCGCCTGCTGCGGCTCGAAATTGCCGGACGACAGCAGCGCCTTCGAGAAGTCGTGCGGGATGCCGATGGCGAACGAGTACTTGTCGTCCCGCACGCCGTCCCGAGCGTCCTTTTCGGACACTTGATGCCACTGGAAGGTGCCGGACTTCACCAGTTCGTCGGTGACCTCGCGGCCGACGTTGCGTACGGCGCCGCTGGAGTCCTTCGCGCCCGCGTCCTCGGTGAACACCGCGGCGGGCAGCTTGTCGAGCCGGCCGTACGGATCGTAGTTCGCGTAGAGGTAGAACGACGCGTACAGCAGCGGCACCATCACGAGCGCGAACATGGCGAGCTTCGGCAGCGTCCCGGTGGACAGCCTGCGCAGCTCGTTGCCCGCGATCCGGAACGCGTTCAGTCCGCCGGCCCGCTTGTGGGGGGTGGTCATGCCCGGTCTCCCTCGGAGTTCTCGGTTTCGGCGGTCAGTTCGGCGGTTTCCGCGAGCTGCTGGGTCTGCTCGGCTTCCGCGGGTTCCGGCGGGGCGTACAGCCGGACCGGGTCCGGTTGCTCGACCTCGCCGACCTTGGCGGGCGGGAAGGGGAGCGCCGACTCCGGCGTCGTCGCGGCCAGCACGGCCACCGCGAACCCGCGGGCGGCGTGCTCCCTCGCGACCGCGGCCCAGAGCTCGACGTCGCTGGTGTGCCGGTCGGGCACGTCGAGAACGAGCACGCGCACGCCCTCGCGTTCGGCGGCCAGCGCGGTGAGCAACCGGATGCGCAGCGCGGGCTCGAGATTCTCGAACCGGCTGTCGGCGTACGGAGCAGCGTCGTGCTGGGAGAGCCAAGCCGTGACAGCATCCTTGCTGGAAGGACGGTGTGCGAGCGCCAGCTCCTCGCCGGTCACGACGCGCAGCGGCAAGGCCTCGTCCGGCTCGCTGACCCCCGGCGAGTCCACCACGGCGACGAGCCGCCGCAAGTCGCCCTCCGGATCGGCGGTCACGGTGCCGGTGGTCGGCTTCAGCCGTCCGGCGAGCGCCAGCGCCAGCGCGGTGATGCCGACGCCCGGTTCGCCGTGCACGACGGTGAGGCAGCCCTCCTCGACGGTGAGCGAAGTCGACGGCAACAAGGGGCCGTGGGGACCCTTCAGGGACACCCGGTCGGCACGGACCTGCACAGGACACACTCCACGGATTTTTGAACTGACCAGTCAGTTCAAAAGCTAGACCTGACCTGGGGCGGTCGGCAAGGCGGCTCGCCGCACGTCACACCAAAGAGCGGCCGGTTCAGCGCAAGGCCCACGCGGGGTGCGCCTCCCAGGACGTCCACAGCGGCCGGTAGCCCTGCCGGTGCCAGAACACCGACGACAGGGGATTGGTCGGGTTGTAATAGAGGTAGGTGCCGGTCGCGCCCTGGTTCAGCAGTTCGCGGTGCGCGTGGGCCATCAGCGCGCGGCCGATCCCGCGGCCGCGGCTGGCCGGCGCGGTGACGACGTTGTTCACGTACCCCCAGCGTCCGGTCGGGAGCAGTTCGGCGGCCTCGTTCCCGGGCACGGATTCCACCCAGTCGCATTGCGCGAGCGCGGCGACTTCGCCGTCGGCCTCGGCGAGCCAGGTCGCCTTCTCGCCGAGCGCACGGCGCAGCGCCGGACCGAGCAGTTCCGCGGTCTGCTCGCGTTTCCGGTGCGCGACAAGGCCGGTGTAGTCGAATGTCGCCGTGCACAACGCCAGCGCCGCGGGGTAGTCGTCCGGTCCGGCGAGGCGGATCGACGCGTCCGCGGCGATTTCTTCCGGTGCGACGGCCGGCCGAACGGCCAATGCGGACAACGGAACCAGCCCGTGGTCGAGAAAAGCCCGGATGGCTTCGGCGTCGCGGCTCGGCCAGTTGACGACGCACGCCGAATCCGCGCCCGGCGCTTCAGTGTCCACTTGGGACCGCAGCGCGCCGAGCAGCGCGTCGAACGCTTCGGTGCCCGCCGTCTCCGGATCCGGGAACAGCTGCCACACCTCGGCCGCCGACCACAGCAGGGGAGCGTCGCCCGGACCGTGCCGGTAGCGCTGGAGCATCGCGGACACCTGCGCGCCGGACGCGGTCACCGCGCGCAGCCGGTCGCCGCTCGCGAGCGGGACGGGCGGCGGCAGGAGCGGGTCGAGTTCGGCGAATCGGCCTGCGGAGCTCACCGGCGCAGCGTAGCCGGTCAGTCGCGGCGCGTGCGGAAAATCGCGGTGCCGGGGAACAGCCTGCCGCGCAGCGGGCTCCACTGGCCCCAGGTGCGCGTGTGGCCCGGCGGCCATTCCGGCTCGACGAGGTCCTCCAGCGCGAAGCCCGCGGCGGCGAGCGCGCGCACGTAGTCGCCGAGCGTGCGGTGGTATTCGACGTAAGTCGCCGTGCCGTCGTCGTCCACTTCGACGTACGGCGTGCGGTCGAAGTACGGCTGGGTCGCGGTGAGTCCCTGCGGCCCGGGATCGTCCGGGAAGATCCACCGCATCGGGTGGGTCACCGAGAACACCCACGGCGCGCCCGGGCGCAGCACCCGGCGCACTTCGCCGAACACGGTGTCCAGCGACGGAACGAAGGGGAGCGCGCCGAACGCGGAGCACGCGATGTCGAAACTGGCCGCGGCGAACGGCAGCCGCTCGGCGTTCGCCTGCACGAGGGGGACCGTCGCGCCGGTGCGGGCGTTCCCCTCGCGGGCGTGCCGCAGCATGCCGCCGGACAGGTCGGTGGCGACGGGCTCGGCTCCGGCGGACGCGAGCCAGCGCGAGCACGCCGCCTGTCCGCATCCGACTTCGAGCACTCGCTTGCCGCGCACGTCGCCGAGCAGCCGCGCGTCCTCCTCGCGCACGCCCTCCGGGCACCAGACGAAATCGGCGTCGCCGAGGAATCCGCCGTGGGCAGCCTGGTAGTCGTCGGCGTCCGCGTCCCACCAGGCCAGGTTCGCCGCTTCCGCCTCGTTCCGGCCGACCTCGCGGTGCGCGACGCCGACGGTGCCGAGCCGTTCTTCGGCGCTCGCGTGGCGGTCGCCGGACAGGGCCGCCGGGGCCGCTGCGGGCTCGGGCATGCCGGTCTCCTCTCCCGGTGGCGCCGGCTGGGCGCGGGGAATGCCCGGACCGGCGGAAACGTTGTCCGGAAGGTACCGGGAGCCGAGGGCGACCCTGATTGTGTCCCCCGGAGGGGCCCGCGTACGATACGTGTTAGCGCAGTGGGGTTCGCGCTGCCTGGGTGACTACCCACCGGGGCCGCGCATCGTCAGCGGGTCATGCCGCGGTCGTTCACTGGTGGAACGTTTGGTCGCCGGACGTTTGAGCAGGGTCGCCGCATGCCATGACTGCGGGGCCCGCCGCGTGCACCGCCGGTAGCCAACTTCACATCCACCTACGACACCCATCCACCGGAGCAACCCGCCTAATGACCACCGACACCGCCACCGCCCCGACCGCCCCGACCGGGGCCCCGCAGGTCGCCATCAACGACATCGGGTCGGAGGAAGACTTCCTCGCGGCTATCGACAAGACGATCAAGTACTTCAACGATGGGGACATCGTCGAAGGCACCATCGTCAAGGTCGACCGCGACGAGGTCCTGCTCGACATCGGGTACAAGACCGAGGGCGTCATCCCCTCGCGCGAGCTGTCCATCAAGCACGATGTCGACCCGGCAGAGGTTGTCGCCGTCGGCGACGAGGTCGAAGCCCTCGTCCTCCAGAAGGAGGACAAGGAAGGCCGGCTGATCCTGTCCAAGAAGCGCGCGCAGTACGAGCGCGCCTGGGGCACGATCGAGGAGCTCAAGGAGAAGGACGAGCCCGTCAAGGGCACCGTCATCGAGGTCGTCAAGGGCGGCCTCATCCTGGACATCGGCCTGCGCGGCTTCCTGCCCGCGTCGCTGGTCGAGATGCGCCGCGTGCGCGACCTGCAGCCCTACGTCGGCCGCGAGCTCGAGGCGAAGATCATCGAGCTGGACAAGAACCGCAACAACGTGGTCCTGTCCCGCCGCGCCTACCTGGAGCAGACCCAGTCCGAGGTGCGCAGCGAGTTCCTCAACGCGCTCGCCAAGGGCCAGGTCCGCAAGGGTGTCGTGTCCTCCATCGTCAACTTCGGCGCCTTCGTGGACCTGGGCGGCGTCGACGGCCTGGTGCACGTCTCCGAGCTGTCCTGGAAGCACATCGACCACCCGTCCGAGGTCGTCGAGGTCGGCCAGGAGGTCACGGTCGAGGTCCTGGACGTCGACATGGACCGCGAGCGCGTCTCGCTGTCGCTGAAGGCGACCCAGGAAGACCCGTGGCGCCAGTTCGCCCGCACCCACGCGATCGGCCAGATCGTGCCGGGCAAGGTCACCAAGCTCGTCCCGTTCGGCGCGTTCGTCCGCGTCGAGGAGGGCATCGAGGGCCTGGTGCACATCTCCGAGCTGGCCGAGCGCCACGTGGAGATCCCGGAGCAGGTCGTCCAGGTCAACGGCGACGTCATGGTCAAGGTCATCGACATCGACCTCGAGCGCCGTCGCATCTCGCTGTCGCTGAAGCAGGCGAACGAGGGCGTCACGCCGGAGACCGAGTTCGACCCCACCCAGTACGGCATGGCCGCCGAGTACGACGCCGAGGGGAACTACATCTACCCCGAGGGCTTCGACCCGGACACGCAGGAGTGGCAGGAAGGCTTCGACAAGCAGCGCGAGGAGTGGGAGCGGCAGTACGCCGAGGCCCACACCCGCTACGAGCAGCACATGGCCCAGGTCAAGAAGGCCGCCGAGGCCGACGCCGAAGCCGCTGCCGACGCTGCCACCGGCATCGAGGGCGGCGACCAGAGCTACACCTCGTCCGCTCCGGTCGAGGCGAAGAGCGGCGGCACGCTCGCCAGCGACGAGCAGCTCGCGGCCCTGCGCGAGAAGCTGTCGGGCGGCGCGTGAGCGTCTGACTCGCTGAGTCTCTGACAAGATCGGCCCCGGTCCGCACGGACCGGGGCCGACTTGTTCGTCCACGAGGCAGGGGTCGCGAGCCGGTCTCTCCGGCGCTGCGCGCGCCGGTCAGGTGCGCAGGCCCAGCCCGTCGATGGTCGCCCGGACGCCGCGGCGGTACATCGTTTCGTGCACGGCCTCGTCCGGGCTGAGGAACCAGTCGTCAAGCGGGCTTTGCGAGCGGATCGTCAGTTCGACGCTGACCAGCCCGTGCATCGAGGTCCAGAGCAGGTAGCCGCATTCCTCCGCGACGACGCCCGGCGGGCAGACTCGTTCGATCTTGGCGACGAACTCGGCGAAACTCGTGCGGACCACTCCGGACCGTAACGCGGGGTCCGGGTCGTAGTCGTGCACGGAGCGTTCGAACATCAGGCCGTAGCGGGCCGGGCTCTCCAGCGCGAACCGGCGGTAGGCGAGCGCGACCTCGACCAGATCGGCGATCCCGTCGCCGTCGGACCGCGGAACCGCGCGCAGGTCCTCGCCCAGCAGGTCGAAAGCCCGTTCGTACAACGCGTCCAGCAGGCCGGTGCGGCCGCCGAAGCGCGTGTACACGGTGATCGTGGACGCCCCGGCCTGTTCGGCTACCGCCCGCACGGTCAATCCGGCGACGCCGCGCTCGGTGAGGACGGTCAACGCCGCGTCGAGGAACCGGCTGCGGTTGTGCTGCTCCGCCGGCCGCGTCGAGAGATGCCGGGTGGCCATCTCCCACCCCCCTTTGCCCGTGCTCCGCGGGAAGCGCGTCCGCGTCTCGCAAGCAGAAGATACGATATTCACGGCTTCTTGGGAACGTCGTTCCGGTGCGCCCGGACCGTCCACAAGCGACCGCCCGCATCGAGCACGTCTTCCCCGAGCAAAGGAATCCGTTCCCATGAGCCAGCCGGAACCCGGCACTGTCGTCGTCACCGATGCCGGGAGCGGCCGCTACACCCAGCGTGTCACGACCGCGGGCCACGAATTCCTCGCCGACGAACCGGAGAGCGTGGGCGGCGCGGACGCCGGTCCCACGCCGTATGACCTGTTGCTGTCCGCGCTCGGCACCTGCACCTCGATGACGCTGCGAATGTATGCCGACCGCAAGGGAATCCCGCTGACCCGCACGACCGTCCGGCTCCGGCACGACCGCGTCCACGCCCGCGACTGCGAGCGCTGCGAGACCGAAGTCGGGATGATCAGCCGGATCACCCGGGAAATCTCGCTGGAAGGCGACCTAGACGACGCTCAGCGGGCGCGGCTGCTGGAGATCGCGGACAAATGCCCGGTGCACCGCACGCTGAGCCACGAGATCGCGATCGAAACCCGGGAGGTCTGAACCGGCGGGCGGAGGCGGACCCGCGGAAGATCAGGCGCGTTCCAGCGAAACCGAAGGCACCCAGGCGTGTTCCAGGGCGGCTTCCCGGGCGCGGCGGCGGAGACCGGCCAGGCTGTGCTTCGCGGGCACGAGCAGCGCGCTGAACCACGTGCGCCGGTACTCCGCGAGTGCGTCCGAGACCTGGCGATAGGCGACGCAGTGCACCAGGCCCGGGGTGCCGAGCCGGTGCTTCCCGACGTGCTTCTCCGCCATTGTTCCTCCGTGTGGGCGACCCTTCCGCCGCGCACGGTACGCACTCGACCCGCGAAAACAGCGCAGGCGCGCGGCGTGTCACCCACATCAGTTCGGCTACGCCCGAAAATGTGCTTGCGTTTGCGCGGAGGGTGTGCGAGTACCTGTGCGCTTGCACGTGCAGAGGGTCCGGTGTCGCCTGAGCGGGTGACGACTGCGCTCGTTAAGGTGTGGCCATGCTGCGAGTGGGCCTGACGGGCGGGATCGGTGCGGGGAAGTCGACGGTGGCGAACCGGCTGGCCGAACACGGAGCTGTCGTGATCGATTCGGACCGCATCGCGCGCGAGGTCGTGGAGCCCGGCACGCCCGGGCTGGCGGCGTTGACCGAGGCGTTCGGCGAGGAAATCCTCGCCGAGGACGGTTCGCTGGACCGGCCCGCGCTCGCCGCGCGCGCGTTCGCCGACGACGCATCGCGCAAGCGGCTGAACTCGATCGTGCATCCGCTGGTGGGGCAGCGCATCGGCGAGCTGATGGCCGCGGCCGCGGACGACGCGGTGGTGGTGCACGACGTGCCGCTGCTCGTGGAGAACGACCTGGCGCCCGCGTATCACCTGGTCCTGGTGGTCGACGCGCCGGTGGAGGTGCGGGTGCGGCGGCTGGTCGAGGTGCGGGGCATGCCCGAGGCCGACGCGCGGGCGCGGATCCGCGCGCAGGCGGCGGAGGAACAGCGTCGCGCCGTCGCGGACGTCTGGCTCGACAACGGCGGCACCCCGGACGTCGTGCTCGCCGAAGTGGACGCGTTGTGGGCGGACCGGCTGGTTCCGTTCGAGGCGAACCTCCGGCTCCGCAAACCGCGTCCGCCGGCCTCGCCGGTGATCTCGCCGTACGACACGAGCTGGCCGCTGCAGGCCGAACGCCGGCTCGCGCGGCTGCGGCAGATCGCGGGTTCGCGGCTGGTGCGCGCGGACCACATCGGGTCCACCGCGGTGCCGGGGCTGCCCGCCAAGGACGTCCTCGACCTCCAGCTCACAGTGTCCTCTTTGGACGATGCGGACGCGCTCGCCGAGGCTCTCGCCGACGCCGGTTTCCCGCGCCGCGAAGGCGAATGGTGGGACGATCCGCAGGACGGCGACGGGAAGTGGCTCAAGCGGTTCCACCAGAGCGCGGACCCGAAGCGGCCGGTGAACCTGCACGTCCGGTCCACCGAAACCCCGGCGTGGCGGCTCGCGCTGCTGTTCCGCGACTGGATCCGCGCGCACCCGGAAGAGCGCGACAGCTACGCCGCGGTGAAGGAAGAGCTGGCGCGCAAGCATTCCGCGGACGGCACGGTCGAGCAGTACGCGGAGGAGAAGCAGGGCTGGGTCAACGCGGCGTTCGTGCGCGCGGAGAAGTGGGCCGGAGAAAGCGGCTGGAAACCCTGATCCGGAAAACCAGGTGCGGTCCCGCCGGGCGCGGGGTTACCGTTCGCGGCATGAAGCGCGCCCAGTCCACGACGACGCCGGATCCCGTCCCGGCGCGCTGAAGAATGCCATCGAGCCCGGGGCGAGCGCCCCGGGCTCCGCGGTGCGCTCGCCTCGCCTTCCGTGAGGAGACCGCCATGCCTGACCACCGCAAACTCGGCCGGGAACTCGGCCTGTTCGGTAGCGACCCGCTGATCGGGGCCGGACTGCCGTATCTGCTGCCCGATGGCGCCGCCGTGCGGCACGTGCTGGAGGAGTACGTCCGCGAGGTCGAACGCCGCGCCGGCTACCGGCACGTGTCGTCGCCGGTGCTGGGGAAACGCGAACTGTACGAGCTTTCCGGCCACTGGGCGCATTACCGCGACGACATGTTCCCGCCGATGGATCTCGGCGGCGAGCAGATCGTGCTGCGGCCGAGCCTGTGCCCGCATCACGCGCTGATCTACCGTTCCCGCGCCCGCAGCCACCGCGAACTGCCGCTGCGGCTGGCCGAACTCGGCGGGATGTACCGGGCCGAACTGTCCGGCGTCCTCGGCGGGCTCAGCCGCGTGCGGGCGATCCAGTTGAACGACGCGCACATTTTCTGTCGTCCCGAGCAGGCCGGCGCGGAGGTGCGGGGTGCGCTCGGGCTGATCCGCCGCGTGTACGGCGATCTTGGCCTGAAACCGGCGCGCTACCGCCTTTCCTTGCCGGACAACCGCGGCAAGTACGCCGGTGCGGCTGAAGCGTGGGAGCGCGCGGCTGACGTGCTCGTCGACGCGCTCGACGGCCTCGAATACGAACGCGGCCCGGGCGAAGCCGCGTTCTACGGCCCGAAGATCGACGTCCAGATCGCCGACAGTTCCGGCCGCGAGTCGAGCCTGTCCACCGTGCAGATCGACCTCAACCAACCGGAGCGGTTCGGACTCGAATACATCGGACCGGACGGCCGCGCGCGCCGGCCGGTGCTGGTGCACCGCGCGGTGCTCGGCAGCCTGGAACGCGTGCTGGCACAGCTGATCGAGGAACACGGCGGCGCGTTCCCGCCGTGGCTGGCGCCGGTGCAGGTGGCGGTGCTTCCGGTGGGTGACGCGGAACTTCCGGCCGCGTCGGCGGTGGCGGAGCAGGCCATGGACGCCGGGCTGCGCGCCGAGGTCGTCCCGGCGGACCGGGACAGCCTGAGCGCTCGCATCCGCGACCGGCGGTTGGTGCCGTACCAGGCGGTGATCGGTTCGAGGGAGGCTGCTGCGGACTCGGTCGCGCCCCGGCTCCGGGACGGTCGTCGGCTGGATCCCTTGCCTGCCAAGGAATTCGTGGCTGCGGTCGCCGCACAGGCTGGATCGCGTTCCCTGGCTTTGTGGAGCTGAAAGCGCCCCAAAGCCGCCTTGAGACGCTCGCTGAGCCGGAGTTATGACCCGAGCAAGCCGCGTTCGAAAGCCACTGCCACCGCGGCCGCGCGGTCCTTCACGCCGAGCTTCGCGTACGCGTGCAGCAGATGCGTCTTCACCGTCGCCTCGCTGATGAACAGCTTCTTCGCCGCTTCCTTGTTCGTCGACCCGCGCGCGACGAGGTTCAGCACCTCGATCTCCCGCTGCGACAACGGTTCCTGAGCCGGCGCGCGCATCTGGCCCATGATCCGGCTCGCGACGGCGGGGGAGAGGACCGCCTCGCCGCGGGCGGCGGCGCGGACGGCGCGGAACAGTTCCTCGCGCGGCGAATCCTTCAGCAGGTAGCCGGTCGCGCCCGCCTCGATCGCGGGCAGCACGTCGGAATCCGTGTCGTACGTGGTCAGCACGAGCACGCGCGCCGGGTTGCCGAGGCGGGCGAGTTCGGTGATCGCGGCGACGCCGTCGGTGCCGGGCATCCGCAAGTCCATCAGCACGACGTCCGGCTTCAACGCTTCGGCCAGCGTGACCGCTTCGGCTCCGTGCGCGGCCTCGCCCAGCACCTCGAAGCCGCGTTCGCCGGTGAAGATGCCGCGCAGTCCGTCGCGGACGATCGGGTGGTCGTCGGCGATGAGCAGCGTGATGGTCATGAGGCCCCCTTGGTCGGATCCAGTGTCGCAGCCGGGATCGCGGGCAGGCGCGCCGAGAGCGCGGTGCCGCCGCCCGGCTCGGACTCGACGTGCAGGGTTCCGGCGAGCCGTTCCGCGCGCCGTCGCATGCCAGGGATGCCGTGCCCGCCTTCCGCCGACGGCGGGCTGGGCGGGCCAGCCAGGTCGAAGCCGACGCCGTCGTCGCGCGCGTCCAGCGTCACCTCGCCGCCCATGTACGACAGGGTGATCCCGGCCCGGCTGGCCCGCGCGTGTTTGGCCACATTGGACAGTGCTTCCTGGGTGATCCGCAGCAGAGTGGCTTCCAGCTCCGGATGCAGCGGGACGGCGGTCCCGGTGGTCGAGAACTCCGCGGGCACGCCGGTGCGTTCGCTCCACAGCCGGACGACCTCGGAGAGCGCTTCGGGCAGCGTCGCGGCTTCGAGCGGTTCCGGGTGCAGCGCGGCGACCGAACGCCGGGCCGCGGTGAGGTTTTCCCGGGCCAGCTGGGTCGCCGCGGCGAGGTGGCGTTCCCATTCCGCCGCGTCGTCGCGGGCCTGCGCGGCGGCCTCGAGCTGGGTGATGATCCCGGTGAACCCCTGCGCGAGCGTGTCGTGGATTTCCTGACTCAGCCGCTGCCGCTCGTCGAGCACGCCCGCTTCGCGCGCCTGCGTGAGCAGCTGGCGCTGGAGCCCGCGGTTCTCCGCCTCGGCCGCGGCCAGGCGCTCGAGCGCCCGTTTGCGTTCCTGGTTCTGCCTGCCCACCGCGGCGAAGAGCGCGCCGCCACCGCCGATCGCCGTGGTCTGCACGACCACCACGGTGCCCCAGATGCCCGGCGACACCGACAGCGCGTGGATCGGCCCGCCGAGTGTCATGGTGTTGACCAGCAGCGAGGTGATGCCGACGCCGAGCACCGCGACCGGCATCGGCTTCATCCGCATCGCCGCGAAGAACCCGTAGATCATGAAGATGACGAAGTAGGTCTCGCGGGACTGGAGAATCGCGCCGAAGGTGACCACCCCGGCGAACAACGCGGCCGCGGCGATCGGGTGGTCGCGCAGTTTCACGCTCAGCGCGACAGTCGTCAGCCCCAACCACACCGCGGCGCCGGCGGCGAGCAGCAGAGTGGTGTTCCGGGCACCGGCGGTCTCGTCGCCGCTCAGCGCGCTCAGCAAGGTCGGGACGAGCAGCAGGATCCACGCGACCGTGGTTTCGATCCAGGTGAACCATCGGTGCCAGCGCACCGGCGGATCGTCCGGGTCGGGGGTGGCCGGCGGCAGCAGCGAACCCCGCCAGTCGAGTTTGACGTCCCGGACGTCCTCGAGTCTCACGCCTTGAGGTCCTTGAGCTGGGGCCAGATCTCGGCCCAGCTGCCGATGCGGCCGTCGAGCAGCCAGATCGGCATGTGCTGGCTGGCATTCGGGACGCCGAGGCGGTTGTCGACCTCGCCGACGACGCGCGCGGACCGGAAGTGCGCCGCCAACTTCGCCGGTT